>JAZNXF010000001.1:0-1837 GCA_045593745.1 Elusimicrobiaceae bacterium
ACAAAACACTTAAAGTAGGTACAGCATAGCAGAGCGGCCAAACACTCCCAAAAACCCCGGCAATGTGTGCAAAAAAGTAGACGCTCCCAAAACCGCACGGACACGAAAACGCAGTTACCCATAATCAAAAACATGGGTAAATCAAACAGGTCATAATAATAAGAACGGCAATTGCGCAACGCAAGCCCCCCAAAAGGGGCTTGCTAAAAAGGCGCAATCGCCTACACGCGCAAACACGCGCCCCCAAAAGGGCGCGGTTAAAATGCGCGAAATCGGCAGAGACGGGAGCCAGACACAAACCGCCCCAAAAGGCGGTTTGGTCAAAATGGCTCCCTGTAATGGGTGCTAACAAAGGAAGGTAACTGCGTTTTCGTGTCCGTGCGGTTTTGGGAGCGTCTACTTTTTTGCACACATTGCCGGGGTTTTTGGGAGTGTTTGGCCGCTCTGCTATGCTGTACCTACTTTAAGTGTTTTGTCCGTACCGCCTCCGTGTATTTGGGTGGTACTTGCCCACCAGTGCCCTGTGTAAAAAGCTATCTGCCATGAGCTGTAAAAAGCCCTTTTTTCGGCTTGTAGAGGGTGTTTTCTTGCGTTCTTTGGTCAATTCTGGGTATTTTTAAGGGTCTGTCGGAATCAGCTGCGGATTTCGGCTCATTACTTGGAAACTTTTACAGGGTGTCCCACGCTTCCAGATTCATACATTGCCCGTTGTTGTATTAAGCATATGATTGCGTTCCACTTCCCAAAATGATTCCCAAAATTGTTTTGATGGTCGAGTTTTCTCTTTTTTACATAATTTTCTCTCTACAAAACGTTGTAAAACGCATAAAAAAAGCGGTAAAACGACATAAAAACACTGTCGTTTTACCGCGCTTGCACGATTACCCCAAAAAGGTTTTTATACTTCTTTGGCTAGAATGTTTTCGCCTTTTCTTTCTTTGCAAGCTGTTTCTGTGTTTCGCGAACGGCTTTATAAATGCGCTTTGGAATTATAATAGCGTTATCTTCATCTGCAAGTACAATGTTAAGTGTACCGCCCCACTGCCAAACCCCAACTATTTTTGTATAATCCCATACTTCCCGATTCCCTTTTGAGATACCGTAGATTGTACCATAATACAAATGCTCTAAGCCTCCTGCCGTCTCTGCATGAATAGAAACAACGTCTAACGGATTAAGCCTATCCAAAAAAGTTTTAGTAACCATAATTACTCCTTGCGCTAATATTTGCGCTTCTTCCAGAAAATATTTTTACCTCCAAAAAGTGTTGGAGACACCCACCCCACAAACCGAACCCCAAAAAAACTTTACAAAGCGACAATTTTGTCGCGCGTTTCTTGTATCTTAGCTTCTGCACGGTCACACAACATAAGATGAACCGCCTTTAAAAAATCCGGGGTGCAATTTACCTTTATTTTGTTTGCTCCCTGTTCCAAAGTTACCGCGCCATTGTCGCACGGAGACACTGTAAAGTAACCCAAAGTTTTTTGCATTTCTTTTGCATTAGCTAACTGGCTATAAAGCCCGATTGCTTGCAAATAGACTTCCTCCGTCATAAAAGAAAAACTCCTTGTCCAGAAACGAACGTTTGCACGATTGCAAAAGCCACTACCCCAGAAACTGCGCCCCGTAGCGTTTTGGACTTTTGCAAACCACCCCAAAAGCCTTGCGCACGTTGTACACATACGGAACAGCGAACCCAAAGCCGACCAAACCACACGCTAACACACCCCCAGAACATGGGCAATAATTGTACCCAAAGCAAGAGCAACTGCTACGTAAGCGTGCCATGCCTTAAAATACCACATTTGCAACACCCCCTTTTTATTTGTGTTGC
>JAZNXF010000002.1:0-97318 GCA_045593745.1 Elusimicrobiaceae bacterium
GCACCGAAAAAGTTAGACGAGAAGATGATTTTTCAGATTTGAGGCAGATTAGCACCGTTAAGTTGCCCGCATAGGCGTACCTGGATGGTACGTCAAGGGCAAGTCGGTGCGAAGGTGCCCAAATGTGGAAAATTGTATCGCGGGAAAGCAACAAAATTTAAAAATCTTCTGTTTTTAAATTTTGTGCGTAAATCGCAATCCTCGCGCCAGTTGTTATACTACCGTTACCTTACGCAACGTCGCGCCAGCCGTTGTGTCGTTGGCAAGTGCCGTGCAGAGGGGCACCGAAACACGCTCCCAGTGGGCTGATTTTTCAAATTTAAGAAAATAAACCGCTGTAAGTTGAACGCGGCGTACGTCTGCCGGACCGCGCGCAGCGCGGCATGTACGCAAGTGAAAATCGGCGGTTTAGGGCTTAAATTTGGAAAATGGTTGCCGTTACCTTGCGCAACGTCGCGACAGTTGTTATACTACCGTTACCTAGCGCAACACCGCGGGGTTGTTATATAATAAGAATATGGACTCGCGCATCAATATTTTACCCAGTTCCCCCGGTGTTTATATCATGCGGGACCGGGAAGGAACCATTATTTACATCGGTAAAGCAAAAAATTTGTCCGACCGGGTAAAGCAGTATTTTCAAGAGTCCAACCTGTTTTCCCGCGGGTGGAAATTGCCCAGTTTACTTCCGCTGATTGCCAAGATTGACTACATCACCTGCGCCAGCGAGCGTGACGCATTGGTATTGGAAGAAAAACTCATCAAGCAGTACCAGCCGTTTTTTAATTCCCTGGGAAAAGACGGCAAAAGTTACCCCTATTTAAAATTAACCATGGGGGAGGATTTCCCCCGCCTGCAACTTACTCGCCGCGTTATTAAGGGCAAAGACCTTTACTATGGGCCGTATCCCAAATCCAGCATGATTAAAAGTTTAATGCGTTTTTTGTGGCGCAGCAAATACGCCCCCTTGCGCCCATGCAAGTGGAATTTCTCGCGCGAAAAACACTTGCAAGACCTTAAAATTAACACGTGTATTTATTACCACACCGGCCAGTGCCCGGCCCCATGCGCGGAAAAAATTTCGTATGAAGATTACCGCCAAAACGCCCAACGCATGGCGGATTTTTTAGACGGAAATTTTGGAAATCTGGCAGAGACACTCACCCGGCTTATGCGTGAACACTCCGACAAATTAGAATATGAACAAGCCGCCGTGTACCGCAACTTTTTGCATGCGTTAGACCACATGAAAGAACGCGTGATTGTCGGGCGGTTTAAGGATGACAAAATCACCACCGCCATGCAAAATACGGACAAATTAAAACGCCTGGCTGAAGTAATTGGTCTTAAAAAATTGCCCGCGCATATTGAGGCGTTTGACAACTCCCACTTATTCGGGCGGCAAGCCGTGGGGTGCATGGTGTGCTTTATTAACGGAGAGAAAAACCACGAACACTACCGCCGCTTTAAAATTAAAACTGCCATGCCCGATAAAGGCGGCAGCGATTTTGCCATGATGGAAGAAAGCGTATACCGCCGCCTGCGCCAAATTAAGCGTGACCCCGCCCAAACGCCCGATTTAATTTTGTTAGACGGCGGAAAAAGCCAAATTCACGCCGCCTTAAACGCGTATGAGCGCGCAGAAATGTATATTCCATTTATTTCCCTGGCCGAAACACACGAGGGTATTTATATCCCCGGGCAAAGCGAAAGCATCAAACTGCCGGTGGGCGACCCGGCCCTGAATCTGCTGATGGAAATACGCGACGAAGTACACCGCTTTGCCATTACCTACCACCGCAAATTGCGCGACAAAAAACAGCTGGAAAATTAAGGGGTACAAGACAGGTACAACCACACGTCGCAACCCTGCCGGACAGATACCTGCATTGCCTGTCAACTGGGTGTTAACGACGACGTCCCGGACAGAACTTCTATCAGCAACGAACTGTTTGGAAATGGCACAGAGAAAGTCAGCCAGTATATCTATACTCTTTATTTAACCCGGCTTTAGCAAGGGCGTAATGCCCGGCAGGGGCAGTCAGGCCACGCCTTAACCGTTCATGATACTTGCCCAATCAAATAACCAATGGAGAATATGTTGGATTATTTCCCTAAATACTGGTTAATCACATTTTCTTTAAAAGCAAGAAATGTGCCATCGGCAATATGCATGCGGGCGCGCTCCATCAGGCGGATTAAGAAACGGATGTTGTGGATGGACAGCAAGCGGTGGCTGGTCAGTTCTTGGGCGCGGAACAAGTGGCACAAATACGCGCGCGAATAATGGCGGCACGTAAAGCAATCACACTGGCTGTCTAGCGGAATTTCCTGCGTGCGGTACTGCGCATTTTTGATGTTTACCCGCCCGGTAGAGGTCATCACCATGCCGTTGCGGGCTACGCGCGTAGGCCATACGCAGTCAAACATATCTACCCCGCGCTCTATGGCGTTAAGCATTTCTACCGGCGTTCCTAACCCCATAAAGTAGCGCGGTTTTTCCTCGGGCAAATTTTCCGTAACGGCCGATACGGCCCCATTCATCTGCTCTAATGTTTCCCCTAACGATAGCCCGCCAATGCAGTAGCCGTGCGTGGGCAAACTAGCCATGTGTTGGGCGGCCTCTTTGCGTAAATCCGGGAAAATGGACCCCTGGATAATGCCAAATAATAACGAATTTCCTACGCTAAAACTGCCGTCTGGCCGGGCAACAATCTCTTGTGCGGGAACGGTATTTTCATACGCGCGGGCGGCGCGCTCGGCCCAGCGTTTGGTTATGTTTAACGCTTCGCGCGCATCATGCTTGGAAGGGTCTTTGGCGTGGATACAAACGTCTAACATGGTCCAAATGTCTGAGCCGATTTCACTTTCAAACTGGATTACATTTTCCGGCGTGAACAAATGTTTACTGCCGTCGTGGTGGGATTGAAAAGTAACCCCTTCTTCTTTAATTTTGCGAAATTTAGGCAAACTATATACCTGAAACCCGCCCGAATCGGTCAAAATACTGCCGCCCCAGTGCATAAACTTATGCAGGCCGCCCAGTTGCTTCAGTAGCGGCGTACCCGGGCGCAAATATAAATGATACGTGTTAGAAAGCAAACACTCCGCCCCGGCATTTGTTAAATCCTCATCGGTAAGTGCTTTTACGCATCCTTGCGTGGCTACCGGCATAAATACCGGGGTATGCACGGCTCCGTGTTTGGTATACAGCACCCCGGTCCGGGCGCGGGAGTGCGGGTCTTTGGCTAAAAGAGTAAAAGGTGAAGTCATACATCTCCTGTTATTTTTTAGGTTTACTGCGCGGGGCGGGATTGGATACTACATCCGCCGGGGTGCCCCCATAAAACCTCAAAATTCCTTCATAAAGTGCTTTTACAAACGGTGCGCGGCCTTCGCTTGTGCGGGCCAGTTGTTCCTGCTCGGGCAAGATTAAAAACGCACTTTCCACTAAAATACTGGGAAATTCGCTCATCCGCGGAATAAACAAAATATCATTTTCAATTAGCCCGCTATCGGTAAGCGGTACGTTTTTGGCGTACGCCTGATGCACACTTTGGGCCAGTTTTAAACTGTGCGGATACGTGTAATAAACCGAAAACCCCCTCGGTCTTGCCAGCGGGTCCGCGGTTTCCGGCAAGGCATTATAGTGCAAACTGACAAACAAATCCGTATGATGTTCTTTGGCGTAGTCATAACGGTTTTGCAGGGACATTTGGTTGTCTGCCCAGCGCGTCATAAATACCGTTGCCCCGGCTTGCTCTAACAATGGTTTTAATTCTTCCGCCAATGCCAGGGTGGCCTGGTATTCCAAATACCCGGTCGGGCCGACGGCCCCATCGTATGGAATTTGTTTGCGCGGGCTATGCCCGGCATCTAGCACCACATGCACGCCTGCCAACGGTTTACCTTTTTGTCTGGGCAAAATGGGCTTATGATGTAAATCCAGTACCAGTTGGTTTTCTTCAAAGCGGTAGCCATATC
Organism: Elusimicrobiaceae bacterium; assembly: GCA_045593745.1. Lineage (GTDB taxonomy): Bacteria > Elusimicrobiota > Elusimicrobia > Elusimicrobiales > Elusimicrobiaceae > Avelusimicrobium. Next base: position 3,985 of record JAZNXF010000002.1, read on the forward strand.
CCCAAGGAAGCGTGTTGTGTGGAAACATCACCCGGAAAGCCACCGTCTGTTCGGCAGGTTCAGCCCACTGCACATTAGCCACCACCGGGCTTTGGCTATCTAAACTAAAGTTTTCTTCCACATTGTCCACATAATAAAGTGTGAGTTCTAACCGGTCCGGATATTCGTGAATTTCAATGGGGACCGGGCGGTTTAAATCAAAGGTAAAACGAGTCAGGTTTTGGTTGGTTACCTGGCGGATAAAAGAAAGTGTATTTTGTTCTTCCGTGTAATCTGCTACCTTATCTAAACGGTTTTTTTCCAACCAGGCGGTTTTGTTTTCACTAAGTTGTAACAAATACTGTCCGTTTCGTTCCCCTAATACGCGTACCACGCCGTAGGCGCGGTAATCAGGATACAAATTGCCTGTAGGTGTGGGCAGTTTGCGCAGTTTGATACCGTCGGTATTTATTTTGGCAAATTGATAGGGCGGATTTTTAGCCAGTACCGTAACCGGCGCAGGCACTTTAGCGTGCGCCCGGGTGTTGCGCGGCCCTTGGGTAAGTGTGTAAAAGACATGGGTAGTTTTGGGTTTTTGCTTATCATCCACCGTAAATGTGCCCCGGTAAATACCCGGGGTTTTGGGGTCTTCGGTGAGTTCAATTTTTTTACCTTTTTTAAGGCCCGGTAACCGCGCCGTTACATGCGCCCCCGGCGTGGCACGCACCCGCAGGGGAAGTGCTGCCCCCGGGCGTAAAAATACCGGGTGGGAGGGGGCCATTTCTTGCGTGTCTATCGTAGCGCGGGCCGTTAAATGGCTAATCGGCGTGCCTGGCACTTGCACATGGCGCACGGCCTGGTAGGTTTTTCCATCGTGCGTAGCACGTAATACAAAGGTAAAGTTTCCTTCTTTTACCGGCAAATAGGTAACAAACGCGCCATTTTTAAATACGTTTACTTTTTCACCGTTAATTTCTAAAGAAACCGGCATCGGAAGATGCACTTGCCCATGAAGAAAAATGTGTTGCGCATGGGCGGGCATGGTCATATTTTCATAAGGGAACTGCACTGTAATGGGGGCTTGCATCTGTTTGGCAAGCGTTTGTTGGCTGGGTAAATAAGGGGCTATCGGGATTTCCTGCGCTACGGCCGGAAGGGCCAGCAAGCAACATAAACTAAAAAAAAGGTTTCTTTTCATACTCTAAAATGATACCATAATTTTATGGTTCAATGCGACGAAATCATCCGCTTTTGGAACACCCTGCTACAAAGTAATACCATCCCTGATGCCAGTTATAACGGCTTGCAGGTAGAGGGACCGTCCGCCGTTCATAAAATCGTGTTTGGGGTTTCGGCCTGCCAAGCGTTGTTTGAGCGTGCCCACGCCCAAGGCGCACAACTGGTTTGTGTACACCATGGGCTGTTGTGGGGGCAAGAACAACCCCTTACCGGGCTGTTTAAACAGCGCGTGCAATACCTACTTACCAACCAGTTGGCACTGGCCGCGTATCATTTGCCGCTGGATAAACATAGTGAGTTGGGCCACAACGCCTGTCTCATGCGCGCGCTTGGTGCGCAAGACATCCGCCCATTTGGTAATTACCACGGAATAGATATTGGTTTTGCCGGGGAAATTGAACCCGCGCCGTTGGCCCGCGTTCAAAAAACACTGGAAGATTTTTGCCATACCCGCGCGCACGTGCTTGCATACGGCCCGGCAGAAATAAAAACAGTAGGCATTGTTAGCGGCGGGGCGCAGAGTTTACTGCCCCAAGCCATTGAGCAAAAACTGGACTTATACGTAACCGGCATTTTAGATGAACCCGCCCAAGAATGGTGCCGCGAAGGGCATATAAACTGCCTAGCGTTGGGGCATTACCGCTCGGAAAAGTGCGGGGTAGAGGCCCTGATGCGCCGTACGGCCCAACAGTTTGATGTAGAAACCGAATTTGTAGAAATTGACAATCCGTTATAACCCGGAGGAATTATGGAAAAAGAATTGTTTAAAAAAATTGACTCGTATAAGCAAGACGTGATTACCTGGCAAACCAATATGATTGCCTGTCCGGCGGTCTCCCCGCATGAAGGGGGCGAAGGGGAACACGCCAAGGCCGAGTATTTGTTAAGCGTACTCAAACAACTGAAATTTGATGAAATTACCGTTTTAAAAGCCAAAGACCCCAAGGCCAAGGGATCCTACCGCCCCAACATCGTAGCCAAATATTATGGGCAGAACAAAAATAAAACCCTTTGGGTCATGGCACACATGGACGTTGTCCCCCCCGGGGACCGCAATTTGTGGAAAACCGACCCCTTTCAAGCCGTCGTAAAAGGGGATAAAATTTACGGCCGGGGCAGTGAAGACAACCAGCAAGGGTTGGTATCGGGCCTGTTAGCCGTTAAAGCCCTCATGGAGCAAGGCATCCGCCCGCCGTGCAACTATGCGCTGCTGCTTAACGCAGATGAAGAAATCGGCAGCACGTACGGTATTGTAGACATTTTAAAACACCACAAAAAATTATTTAGTAAAGAAGATGCGTTTTTAGTGCCGGACGGCGGCAACCCGCAAGGAACCATGGTAGAAATTGCCGAGAAAAATATGCTCTGGCTTAAATTTACCGTCACCGGCAAACAAACCCACGCTTCCACCCCGCACAGCGGCAACAATGCCCACCGCATTGCGGCACACTTGGTTGTGAAATTGGAAGATTTATACAAAAAATTTAACAAGAAAAACCCGCTCTTTGCGCCGGAATCGGCCTCTACCTTTGAACCCACCAAAAAAGAGGCCAATGTGCCCAACGTAAACACCATTCCGGGCACAGATGTGTTTTATTTGGATTGCCGCGTACTTCCGTGCTATAAAAATGCGGATGTGTTAAAAGAAATCCGCAAAATTATGGCCGGGGTAGAAAAGCAATTTAAAGCCAAAATTAAATTAGACATTGTGCAGGAACACGCTTCCTTGCCTACGGATAAAAAAGCACGTATTGTAGCCCTTACTACGGCGGCCGCCAAAGCCGTGTATAAAAACAACCCGCGCCCCATGGGGGTAGGCGGCGGCACGGTGGGGGCGTATTTACGCAACGCCGGGTATGATACCGTCGTGTTTTCTAAATTAGACGACATGGCCCACCAACCCAACGAGTACAGCAGCATTAAAAACACACTGGGGGATGCCAAAGTATTTGTACACATTGCCCTGCATTTTAACTAGAGGAATTATGAAAAAAGGTTTTACTGTTACTGAAGTGATTGTCATGCTGGTGGTACTGGCGTGCTTACTGGGGTTTACCATCCCCAAATTTATGCTTTTAGTGCATAAAGCCCAAGAGGGCAGCACGAAACACAAACTGGTCCAACTGCGCAGTGCCATTGCCGCCTATTACGGCGAGCACCAGGGCATGTACCCGACGGATGATTTGTCCAGTTTAGTGCCGCAGTATATTGAAAAAATTCCGCAAGTACGTGTGCCGGGCTATGCGCCCACTGCCCATGTATCTGCCGGCACGTACCAGCAGGCCTTCACCCAAACCGGGGGCTGGGCCTATGTAAATGACCCGCAAGACCCGCGCTTTGGGGATTTGTTTGTCAATGTAAACGGCCAGGACAGTTACGGCAAGGAGTGGGCTTCCCATTAACAGATTATGCAAACACTCATTTTGATTTTTGCCGGCTTATTTGGGCTGGTCTTTGGTAGTTTTTTTAATGTGTGTATCTACCGCATCCCGCGGGAAAAGTCCATCGTGTGGCCGGGGTCCTTCTGCCCCAAGTGCAATACGCCCATTGCTTGGTATGACAACATTCCGCTGTTTAGTTATTTATTTTTACTGGGCAAATGCCGCAAATGCAAAGCACCTATTTCCTTACAATATCCGTTAGTAGAACTGTTAACCGCGGTGCTGACGGTGCTTTTTGTGTGGAAAAACGGCCTTAGTTTGTGGAGTTTTGTGCTATTAGCGGCAGTGTACGCGCTTATCATTTTGTCCGTTATAGACCTAGAACTGATGATCATCCCGGACCGCTTTTCCCTGGGGCTCATTGTACTGGGCGTAGCGTTTGCGTGGTGCAACCCGAATTTCTCCGGCCTGTGGTGGCAAAAGGAGTTAGCGTCTTTGTTAGGCGCGGGCGTAGGGCTGTTTGGCGTGCTGGCTATTGCGCTAATCGGCACCTGGATTTTTAAGAAAGAGGCCATGGGTGGCGGAGACGTAAAACTGATGGCCGGTATCGGCGCGCTAATTGGGTGGCAAGGGGTAATTACCACGGTAGTGATGGGGTCCTTCTTTGGGCTTGTTTACGCCGTATACGCCATGATCCGCCACGGTAAAAAAGGCGGGGATGCCATCCCCTTCGGGCCGTTTTTAAGTTTAGGCGCACTGGTAAATTTTTGGTATTTAATTACGCCCGGCATGCTAGTAATAGAGTTCTAGCCGTATTTTTATTGCCCCTATTGCATAAAAAATGCATAAAAAAACCCCGCCTTAACCAAGGGCGGGGTAAAGTTTGCTTATGCGATACTTACCAAGCGTTGGAAGTATAACCAGCAGCACCCACTAACGGGCAGAATTCAGTAGATTTGGTACCTGCGCCCGTGCATTTCTTTCTGATGCTACCATCCGTAGAAATAGCCAAGGCCAAGGTAGAACCTTGATATTGACCGCTGTTGCGGCCCATGGTCATGGTTACACCATTGGCGTTACCAGTGAAGTTATCCATGGTATAGCTACCGGTATTCAAGGTCGCAAACGTAATATCGCCCAATGTTTGTACATTAGAAGCACTGGCAAAAGTACCGTTCTGCATGTAAATAATTTGCTGAGCGGTAGCCAAGTCCCCTAAGCGTTGAATTGCTTCCGCAGTGCGGGAGCGTTCCACTGCTTTGGTATATTGGGGCAAAGCAACAGCCGCCAAGATACCGATAATGAGCACTACTACGAGTAACTCAATTAACGTAAAACCTTTATTCATAAGTTAATCTCCTTAAGTCCTACAAGTTTAATTTGGACGTGGTTAGCGTCCTTATATAGTTTAGCAAATTTTTAAAAATTTGCAAGTATTTTTTAAAAATTAGGCCTTGACACGAAACCCAAGGTTTCTTAAACAACTCTTTACAACGGACAAGAGCCATACTAACCAAGTATACTGCCCCCACCTACATAAGACAGGGAGGAACCTGCCACTGTGACAGCGTGGATTGATTAGCAGTGTGTTATTTTTTCAGACAAGGGGGCATTTATGGGCGTGGTTTACAGACACAAGGGAGCCGCTCTGCCAGGCCTTTATGGACGTACGTTTCCAGAAACCCTTGACATTTTGTTATAAATTTAATAGAATAAAATATAGAACAAGATAAAAAGTTATAAAAGGAGCATCCCATGAAAGCCCTGCACCCCAAACAAACCGAACTGTTAGAAATTTTGAAAAAGAATATCTCGGATCCGCTTACCATGGAAGAACTGGCAACGCGTTTAAATGTAAGCAGTAAAAGTGTCGTGTTTCACCATATTACCCAGTTGGAAAAAAAGGGCTATTTAAAACGTAATCCGGCCAATCCGCGCGATTACATTGTGCTAAAAGACCCGGAACGTAACGTCATTTATTTAAATATGTACGGCATGGCAAAATGCGGGCCGGAAGGAACGATTTTGGACGGTTCCCCCACCCGCGTGGTTCCGGTGGACCCAAGTATGATTTACTTTCCGGCCAGTAAAGGGTTTATGGTGGAAGCAATTGGGGATTCTATGCAAACCATGATTGCCCCGCATGACTGGCTGATTGTGGAGCAAAGCCACACCCCCAAAAATAAAGATATTGTGGTCTGCGTAAATAATGGGGAAGTAATGGTCAAACGCTTTACGCAAGACGGAAAAAATGTAATTTTGCAATCTGAAAATCCGTCTTACAACCCAATTGTTGCAGACCGAACGTCTTTTCATGTGGAAGGGATTGTAAGAAGTATCATTAAGCGCAACGTAAGTTGCTAAAACGACGCGGGAACGCCCATGCGGCGAGCACTTTCCTGAAGATATAAAAAGGACCTTGCCCCTCGCGGTCAACGGAAGGAAGAAAAGTAAAAAAATCTGTTGGCGCGGGAACGCCCGTGCGGCGAGCACTTTCCTGAAGATATAAAAAGGACCTTACCCCTCGCGGTCAACGGAAGGAAGAAAAGTAAAAAAATCTGTTGGCGCGGGAACGCCCGTGCGGCAAGCACTTTACTGAAGATATAAAAAAGACCTTACCCCTCGCGGTCAACGGAAGGAAGAAAAGTAAAAAAAATCTGTTGGCGCGGGAACGCCCGTGCGGCGAGCACTTTACTAAAGATATAAAAAGGACCTTGCCCCTCGCGGTCAACGGAAGAAAGAAAAGTAAAAACAATCTGTTAGCGCGGGAACGCCCGTGCGGCGAGCACTTTCCTGCTGCCCGAAGGAGAAAGCCGAAATCTCCGGCTGGGCAATTAGTTGTAACCTCACCGGGGTACGCCGTCAAAACGTACCCCGGTTTTTCACGCGCAAAAAGCCCGGCTTTTCTGCCGGGCTTTTTATAGAAATAAACGAATGTTATTTTACAACTAATACGGAACGTCCGTCTTTTTGCTCAGCATACGGATCCAGCGTATTTTTGCCGTCTACAATATATAAGAACTTATACGTACCCGGGGCAATAGCCAGGGTAGTTTGCCAATGGTCCCCTGTCTGGCGCAAGGCCTGCGGTTGGCGGTTCGTAAACCCGCTGACAATAGCCACCCGCTGGGCCGGGGCAAACCATTTAAATGTAACGCGGCGGTATTTACTACCGGCTACCGGGGTAACTACAATGCTTTGCTTGGCATCTGTTTGAGATTCTTTTTCTTCCGCAAGGGGTTGCGGTGAGGCAGGTACTTCTTTAGCAACGGCAGGTTCCGTGTGAACCGGGGCCGGTTCTTTTGCTAGGGCCGGTTTCTCGGCCGCCATAGATTTTTCCGTCGGTTTAGAAATGGGTTGCACCGCAGGGGCCAACACTTCCTGCTCGGTGACAACTACTTCTTCTAAAACTGTGGGCTTATCCGGCGTGGTTTGCACAGACGCTTGTTGCAAAGAGGGTGCCTGAAACACGCGCGCTGAAAAATGATTGTATAATAAAAAACCCAACACGCACAAGACAATAACATCCAACACAATTAAGAACAACCACATATCTTTATTGGGAGCGGAAGGGGTTTCAAATTCGGACGGTTCGTTTGTCATACAAACTCCTGGAGAAAGCGGGCGAAGGGAATCGAACCCTCGTCTAAAGCTTGGGAAGCTTCCATTCTACCATTGAACCACGCCCGCATTACTAACTGATAATTTATTGTAGCAAAATTTCAAACTGAACTCAATTATTTTTAAAAATAGGTCTAAAGGCCCACCTGCCCATAGGTATTAAAACCCCTGGTTTTTTTGCTTTTTTACATTACACTATCAGTAACACACTACAGGAGGCGTATATGAAAAAATTACTTACGTTGTTACTATGCGCGGGGTTGTTACTAACAGGAGTTTCGGCCTTTGCGGAAACCCAGCGTAAAAAACCGGACCCCGCGTCTACACTGAAAATCACCCGCAATGCACAAGACCCCACGGTTCTTACTGTGTTAGGTAAAAATTACTTATTATTTAAAAGTGAACCGGATGAATTTTCCGAGCATACGGGTTGGACAAACGTCTATACGTTAGAAGGAGAAACAAACGAGGAACAGTTCATTGCCATTATTAAAATAGAAGATATGACCAGTGCGGATGTGCTAAAAGATGCCGACGTGGATGATTACACAACACTTGATGCCCGTAATGCAAATGACGTGATTGCTTCCAGTGATGCAGAGGATTCGTATGTTGTCTACCGGCTAATCCAAGTGGAGAAAGATGTATTTATCCTCGCACTTACCGTACCTTTAAATGAACAAACCACTCTGCAAGATAAAAAGAACATATTCCGTGCCGTGCGTAACACCCCGGCAGACGTAATTACAGAAGGTTTTGTACAAACCACTTGCCGGTTTGGAAGTGATTGCCGTATGGACTAAAAACAGATTCACTAAACATGTGTGCCGGCTACTTAGTAGTGGCCGGCATGTTTAGCGTTTTCATAAACGCCAAGGCCTCTTGGCGCGTTTTTATTTTGCCTTCCACCTGCGCTTCTGCCACGGCTTCTAACACGGCCCCTACTGCCGGGCCAGGTTTGATATGCAGGTGTTGCATTACGTCTAAACCGGAAATAATCTGCACAGGTTTAACCGTAGCCGGTCTGTCAAAATACCGGTTTAGCATAAACGTAAGTAACTGCAAATGGCGCAACGTTTTACCGATATTTCCCAAACGCTCGGCTTGCCCAATCGTCATCATGCGCTGGGTGCTTTTGGGCAGGATGCGTTTTAGTTGTGCATCACTCACGTAACTGGTGTAATCTGTCCAGCACAATAATAACAGCGGAATGGCCGCGGACCCTAAGTCCCGGTAGAAATGATAAATGCCGCGGTCGGTAATTTCGTTACTGGCTAAATTAGAAGGGCGTAAATGTTCCCCAATCATCACACGCATCAGCCGGATGTCTGTGCGGCTGTAATGCAAGTGCGTGAGAATTTTTTCAGCCATTTTGGCCCCTACCTGCTCGTGATAGAAAAAGCGCAGACGGCCTTTTTTTTCTTTGGCAGTAGCGGGCTTGGCAATATCATGCAAGAGTGCCACCATTTTATAAAGCGGTTTATTGGCCGTAAAGGGGCGCAATTTCTCAGCATATTGCGGGAAGGCCTTGGGTAAGTGTTCTAATAAATAATCCATACGCTTACATACCAGTAAGGTGTGTTTAAGTACCCCCCCTTTTCCATAATATACTTCGGCGCAGGTACGCTGATCTTCTAACCGCGGAAAAAGAGCCGTTAACAAACCGCACTTGTCCATTTGTTGCAAAAAATCATACGTAACATTGGGTACGGCGAACAGGCGTTCTAATTCTTCGCGAACGCGCTCCCCGGCAGGTTGGCAGATAAGTTGCCTATCTTGCTTGATTTGGGCAAGTGTGCCCGGTTCAATGGCAAATTTCAGTTCCGCCGCACACCGAAAGGCCCGCAACATACGCAAAGGGTCTTCTTGAAATTGAGTAGGCCCATTCACGCAAATACGCTTTTTTTGTATGTCCGCCAGGCCGCCCATTTCATCTATAATTTTGGCGCGGCGCAATCTTTTTAACGTAATATGGGCCGTGTCATTTTCGCGCGGGGTAACACAAATTTGCGGCTTTGCCGATACCGGGTAAGCCAAGGAATTAAACGTAAAATCCCGCCGACGCAAATCAGCCGCCAGGTCTTTCCCCTGAAAAGCCGTTAAGTCAATTTGGATTTTATCTTGATGGGTAACCAACCGCCATACGCACAGTTCAGGATCCATTTCAAAAGCAGCGGCCTTTAATGTTTTAGCCAACGTGCCGACGGCTTTACGCATATCCGCTAACGGAAGGGCAATATCAATATCCCCGGAAGGGCGTTTTAATAAACTGTTGCGGACAATCCCCCCTACATAATACCCGTTGGGGACAGCCGTTGCTAAAATTTCCGCCAAGTGTTGCACGTGTTAGTCCTCTACCGCCACGGCTTCTCCAGCGGCGACGGCCTTTTTTAGTTTTTCTACAGCATCTTTGCGCAATTCACGTTTAAGCACTTTACGCAAGGCGTTTTTAGGAAGTTCTGCTACAAATTCAAAATCACGCGGGCGTTTGTAGTTATCTAAATTATTTTTTAGGAATTTACGGAACTCTACCGGGGAGATTTCGGCTCCTTCTTTTTTCACTGCGTACAGTTTAATAAATTCCCCGCCGCGTCCGTCCGGCACGCCGATAATGGCACATTCTTCAATAGCCGGGTGTTGGCAAATGATGGCCTCTACCTGGGCAGAAAACACCTTAAGGCCTTTAACAATAATCATGTCTTTTTTGCGGTCTTTAATAAAAATAAATCCGTCATCATCTATTTCCACAATATCCCCGGTTTTAAACCAACCATCCTGTGTAAACGCATCCTGCGTGGCCTTTTCCTTCCCCCAATATCCTTTAAACACATTAGGCCCTTTGACACACAATTCGCCTTCCGTATTGCGGGGAACTTCGTGACCGTTATCGTCCACTACCCGCGTACTCACCGCCGGGATAGCAGGACCTACGGATTTGATTTTTTGCAGTTGCTCGGTATTTACACTTACCACAGGGCTGGTTTCAGTTAAGCCGTAACCTTCTAAAATCGGTACTCCTATTTTTTGTTCAAAACGGTCTTTGATTTCTTGCGTTAAGGGAGCCGCACCGGAAATACCAAAGCGCACATTTTTAAACGGCCAAAAGCGTAAATATAATTGTTTTAACCCTTTTGCTTCTTTAGAAAGCACCGCATAAATTTGCGGCACGGCTAAAATCAGCGTTACTTTTTCGGTCCCCATGGCCCCCAACCACTTGCTGGCCGGCATGACATTGGGCACAATGACTACTTTTAAATTTAAATAAAGCGGAATCACTACACATGTGGTCCACGCAAACGAATGGAACATAGGCAGTAAGCACAAAAACACATCGTCATCGTTAATTTTAAAAATCTGCGCACAGGAAATTACGTTGGCGGCCAGGTTTCCATGGGTAATCATGGCCCCTTTGGGAAGGCCTGTCGTGCCGGACGTGTATAAGATAAAAGCCAAATCATCTAACGTAGCCCCGGCAGCGGAAGTTTCCTCGTGGCAAACGGATTTTTCAATTTCTTTCCAAAAAAACTGGATGTTATTGCACCCTTGGGCAGAAGAGGGAACTTCATCCGTAGTAAATAATGTTTGCACGGTGGGGGTATTGGGTAAACATTTTACATAATGGCGTAAAAATTCGGCCTGGGTAACTACGGCCTTCACCCCTGCATCATTTAAAATATACTCAATTTCTTCGGGCTTAGTTACCATAAAATTGATAGGAATGGCTACCGCTCCCAACTTATAAAGCCCATAGTTAGCCACTACCGTATCAATGGAGTTGCGGTGGGCAATCCCCACCCGGTCGCCTTTGCGGATGCCGTGTTCAAAAAACATATCGGCGGCACGGTCCACCTGCATTAACAGTTCATGATAGGAAACTTTTTTATCGGTGCCGGCTTCCGTCAGTGCAATTTTATTAGGATAGCGAAACGCACTGTCAGCCAGTGAAGTATACAAATCTTTGCGGCGAATCATAAGCACCTCTCTAATCAGTATGTGTATATTGTAGCATTATCCTTGCCGCGGGTCCAAAATATCCCGGAAGGCATCCCCCAGCAAATTCCACCCTAGTACAAATAAGAAAATGGCTCCTCCCGGCACTACCACCGTATACCAATAGGCAAAAGGATGTCCCGCAGTACCTAGCACCCAGTTGCGTGCTAGCGCAATCAGTTGTCCCCAATCAGCCGTACCCGGTTGGGCGCCTAACCCCAAAAAGGAAAGAGAGGCCGCCGTCAGCACCATGTATCCAATGTCCAAACTGGCCACCACTACAGACGGATAAATAGAATTAGGAACCAAATGACGCAAAAAAATCCGCGGGCCGCTAGCCCCAAGCGTGCGGGCGGCTGTTACAAAATTGCGCTGTTTAACGGCTAAAATATCCCCGCGTACCAAACGCGCATAGGAAGGCCACGCAACTACCGTTAAAGCAAGCATCATATTTTTTAAATCCGGCCCCAACATAGCCGCAATCACCATGGCAAGCACTAGCGAAGGGACGGCAAACACAACATCCGTTAGGCGCATAAGAATTTCGTCTACCTTGCCGCCGAAATAGGCCGCCACGCCCCCCACCAATAGGCCAATTAAAAACGCAAGTGCCGTTACCGTAATACCCACCTTAAAAGCCAACCGCGCCCCCCACACTACGCCATAATACAAGTCATACTGTTGCTCTGTCGTGCCGAAAATATGCTGGGCGGAAGGGGGTTGTGGGGCAATTTGATAACTGTGTTGCGGCATTTGGTAGGGGTTGCCAGGGTTATGAACTGGGGCTAAAACAGGGGCCAGCAAGGCCGTAAGCGCAAACAAAGCGACAAGCACCAGGCCCGCTAAAGATGTTTTGTTACGAAGGATCCGTTTCCACCAAGATTGTTTCATCATTTACTCCAACCGAATCCGCGGATCGGCCGCGGTATATAAAAGATCCGTTATTAAATTACCCAGCACAAACAGCACTGCCACTAATAATGAAAACCCTAAAATACCTGCAATATCTAATTGTTGTGCGGCCAGTACCCCAAAACGGCCAATGCCGGGATAGTCAAAAATCGTTTCCACAATCACCGTTCCGCCCAACAATCGGATAAACTGGATAGCGGCTAAGGTAATTACCGGGATAATGGCATTTTTGCCCGCGTGTTTATAAATCACCTGGCGTTCGGTAAGGCCTTTGGCGCGGGCGGTGCGGACGTAATCTTTATTTAATTCTTCCAACATAGAGGAGCGCATCACGCGCACCATGAGTGCAAACGAACCAATACACAAGGTCACGGCCGGAAGCACCAGATGAGAAAGCACATCCCCGAAAACATGCAAATTACCATTGAGCAAACTGTCTATCAGCAAAAACCCCGTATAGGTTTTAAATGCGGGACTGTGAATTACAAAATCCGTCTGCACCGAATACCCGCCCGGGGCAAACCACCCCAACTGCCCATAAAAAACCATTAGCAGAATTAGCCCTAACACAAAAATAGGAAGCGAAAACCCCCCCACCGAAATAAACCGCGCTACTATGTCCGGCCATTTATCTTTATAAACCGCAGATAACACCCCCAACCACACGCCAAAAAATACGACAAAAAGCATAGTCACTAATGCCAGTTGGATGGTGGCAGGCAAATATTCCTTGAGTGCTTTTGCAACAGGCATGTTGGCACTTGGGCTATAGCCCAAGTCCCCATGGGCTACGTTTTTTAGCCAACGGCCGTATTGCTTAAACACGTTATCGCGTAACCCATACTGGCGGATGACTTCTTCCAATGCGCCCATTTGGCGCGGGTCTTTTACATATAAAGAGGCGCGCATTTCCGGGCTTAAGCGTTGGGTCAAAAAGAATAATGCAAACGTAACCCCTAGCACCACGAGCGGCAACATACAAAGGCGGCGTAACAAATAGCGCATCATAAAGCCGCCCTCTCTACCGACGGAACAGCCGCCAATAATTTCCGCGTATAATCCTGTTGCGGGTTTGTAAAAAGAATTTCTGCCGGGGCATGCTCTACAATCTTTCCCTGGTGCATCACGGCAATTTCATCACATAAAAAGCGGGCCACAGCAAAATCATGCGTGACAAAAAGCATAGACAAACGGCGCGTTTGCTGAATTTCTTTAAGTAAATTTAAAATCTGCGCTTGCACGGAAACATCCAACGCAGAAACCGGCTCGTCGGCAATTAAAATTTCCGGTTGCAAAGCAAGCGCGCGCGCAATAGCAATACGCTGGCGTTGCCCGCCGGAAAAAGCATGCGGGTAACGGTCTAAAAACGCCGGGTCTAACTGCACCGATTGAAGTAATTGGTGCAAGTAATTTTCGCGCGTGTCTTTTGAAGTATATAGGCCGTGAATGTCTAACGGTTCGCTGATTAACTGGCGCACGGTAAAACGCGGGTCTAAACTGGCGTATGGGTCCTGGTAAATAACCTGCATGTTACGGCGCAAGGTGTGCCACTGTTTGGCAGAAAAACGCGCGGTATTTTGCCCGTTAATTTCCACACTGCCTGACGTGGGTTGCTCAATACCTAAAATTATTTTGCAAAGTGTACTTTTGCCGCAACCGCTTTCCCCCACCAGGCCTACTACTTTTCCGGCAGGTACGGTTAAATCTATGCCGTTAAGCACTGTTTTTTGAGTCCGTTTGCCTAGAAAGGGCGTGCGGACATAGGTTTTGCAAAGGTGTTTAATGACTAGCGGCGCGGTCATTTTTCCTCCTGCAACCAACAACGCACTTGCCGCGTTTGTTGGGTGAATAAAGGCGGGCAGGCATGTTGGCATTTTTCCATTACGTGCGGGCAACGCGGGGCAAACGGACAGCCGGGTAAATTTTCCCCCGGGCGCGGCGGGTTTCCGGCAATGGCGGGCAGTTTGTCCACTTTTTGTTGCACACTAGCCAGTGAGCCCAACAACCCTTGCGTGTACGGATGAAGCGGGTGTTTAAAAAGTTCGGCCGCGGGGGAGTGTTCCATACATTGCCCGGCGTAGAGAACAAGCACTTCATCAGCAATTTGGGCAGCTACGGCTAAATTGTGCGTAATAAAAATAACGCTCATGCCGTTTTGTTGTTGCAAGGTTTTAAGCAGTTGCAAAATTTGCGCTTGCACCGTAACATCTAACGCGGTGGTGGGTTCATCTGCAATTAAAATATCCGGCTCCAGGGCCAGGGCCATGGCAATCATCACGCGTTGGCACATGCCGCCGGAAAATTGAAAGGGATATTCGTTTAGGCGTTTTTCGCCATCGGAAATACCCACTTGTCTGAGCAGTTCAGCCGCTTTGCGGCATGCCTGCGTTTTAGAAATTTTCGTGTGGGCAAGCAGGGTTTCGGTAAGTTGCTGGCCAATGGTAAGCACCGGGTTTAAACTGGAGGAAGGGTCCTGAAAAATCATGGCGATTTTCTGCCCGCGAATGTGGCGCAGTTCGCCGGGGTGCAAGGTGAGCAGATTTTGGCCCCGGTATAGAATTTTCCCGCTGTCTACTTGTGCGTTGGGGGGCAGTAAGTTCAAAATACTAAGGGCCTGCACGGTTTTGCCGCTGCCGCTCTCCCCCACCACGGCTAAAATTTTGCCTTTCTCAAGCGTGTAGGAAAGGCCGCAAAGTACGGACACCGGGGCCTCTTCCCCTTGAAAACTCATGTACAAATCCTGCACGGCTAAAATCGGCTCTTGCATGGGTATATTATAGCAATTTATAGTATGAAAAAATGGGACCGGTTTAACCCTCCGGCCCCATTTTTTCATATACAACTATTCACTAGCTATAAGAATTATACTGAATCTCCAAATGCATCATCATGCATACCATAGTCGTCTATGTCTTCCATCCCATTCCTAAAATCTTCCATATTGGGCACCCAAGCCCAATCATCCCAACCTCCTTCCATAGTATCATCATCGATTTCAACATCTTCCGGGTCATACTCTGGTCCTTCTTCGGCATCAGGGGCATAATCTCCGTAGGAATGGTCATCATCCACCTTGCGTGGGTCAGAAGTCAAACAATACCATTTTTGCATCACGGAACCGACCGGACAGTCGCACTGGCATTTTTCATCTATCCACTTGCCCTTCACATATCGGGTTTTTTTAGAACAAGATTGTCCTTGCATCACATAAGTTCCATCCGAGCAAGCCGTAAAGCCCTGTACTTCACACATTCGTTGGGCTTCGTCCCAGCCGGCTGCAGGCCTTTCTGAACCCGTCACCGTATGACAATCCGGACGGTAACATCCCCCTGAATTATCTTTTTTAGCTCCAGATACAGTAGGACAATAACATGCACAGCCGTCTCCTTCTATCCAATAACCCGGGACCCAATCAGTAGGATGTTCCTGACTGCCGTATAAACAATTCTGTTTTTTATCAGTTGGACATTTACATTTACATTCATCAGTATCCCAAGTACCGGGATACCAATGTATGATATCATACCAAGGAGAATACCCATTGAGCTTTTCTTCCATATCCTGGGAACCTTGTTCACAGTTTTGCTGTTTCACAGGGTCTGATGTACAACTGCCCACACATGCCCCATTTGCATTTTTAGGGTATCCTTCCGGGCAGATACAATCACAGGTATCATTATCCCAAGTACCAGGTGTCCAATTGGCTGATTGGTCCCCTTGTTCACAGTTTTGCTGTTTCACAGCGTCTGATGTACAAGCTTCGCACCCGCTAGTATCTTCCCCTTCACAGGTAGTACCTAACTCCCACTCACAAGATTCTTCATTCCACGTGTAAGATTGGTGTCCGGTGTTATTACATCCGCAGGGTTTATCTGCCGGTTGTGTCGGTTTTTCCCCGCACCCTGTCGGCGGCGGTGGTGGTACCGGCGCGGCCGCACATTCCGTACCCGGCTGATAATTTGCCTGGGCTTTTAACGAATCACACGTCGGGTAATCTTTATTGAGCCCGGCACAGCCAGTGCCTTCACAACAAATACGCCCATCCATGTAAGACGGCATTTGCAAGGTGTAATTGCTGGTTTTGCTTTGCGCGCTCATGCCGTTTCCGGTAAAAGCGTAGGTGTAGTTTTTACTGGTATTGCCCGGAAAGGCACGTACCTTTGCGCCGTCTGCCAGGTAATCTTGCCCCAAGGTACAGCGGGCTTCCTGTTCGGTGCGTACCGCAGTCAGCATGCGTTCGGCTTCCCCGGTTTTCATGCCTTCCATGATTTTATTAAACTTAGGCAGTACAACAGCCGCCAATACGCCGATAATAACAACCGTTACTAACAGTTCGGTCAGCGTGAATGCCCGTTTTTGACGTTTTTTCATACTTTCTCCTGTTATGAATTTTTCAGCTATTTTAGACGAGATTTGTGCGAAGGAAATCCTCCGCTCGCTGTATTTGCCTACAGCTCCAAAACAGAAGAAATTACATTCATAGTATAATAAAAAAACAATGCAATAACAAGCCCTGTATTCGGGTTCAGAAAGATATGAATTCACCCTGAGATAAGCCCCTATGTGAGCCGTATATTTTTTACTCTATTGCATCCTCTGTTTATTTTTCACTCTTTTGGCCTAAAAACTTGTTATAATAAGGGTAATGGAGAATAACTATGGAAGAAAACCGCATTAACATTATGCAAGATTTACAGGAACAGGCCCCGGCGCAGCCCCAAGAAGAAACTCCCCAATATGCCTCTATTACCGAACGTTTTGTGGCACTGGTCATTGATTACGGAATTGTTTTCCTGCCGCTACAATGTTTAGTATGGATTATTTGCAAAGTGGCCGGGCATTATTTGGAACTTTGGCAAGTGGTTTCCATGGCTATTGGTATGAATGTGGTTTTTGTGTTGTATGAAGCCGTATTTTCTTCCGGCGGGCGCATCAGCATTGGTAAAAATCTGGTTGGGATTGCGGTGGTTAAAAAAGATTTATCCGGCCCGATTTCTTTTCCGCGGGCACTGCTACGGGCCATAGGATATTACATCAGCGCATTTTTATTTTTTGGCGGTTTTATGTTGGCATTAGTGGATGACAAAAAACGCGCTTTACATGATTTTTTTGGCGGAAGTTCCGTGGTGCAGTTGCGCCAGAGGGATACCTGGGAAGTGTGGGCCGTACGCGCGGTAGGCACGCTATTGCTGGCGGCCTTTGTGTTTAGTTTATACCAATCGTTTGGCGGAAGAGATTGGCAAAATAAATACAAAGTACGGCAGGCCGATGCGTTTGTGCAGAAAATTGCTATTTTACAGGAAGGGCATTTCTTGCGTTACGGATATTACACACAAGATTTCCTGCGTCTGGCGTTACTGTCGGGAGATCCGGTGCAACTGCAACGTGATATGAATAAAGTATTTTCTAAACGAAACAGTATTGCTATCGGTGTCAAAGGGGACACGTACACCATTTCCGCCCGCGCCAAAGACACGCACCAAACCCCGGTCTATTACACCAATAAAAAATAAAATGTATTTTTGTTAAAAACTGCCCCCGGTTATACCGGGGGTTTTTTATGTGCGTGAAAATTTAAGAATTACACACTTCCCGCGCTTTTTGGGCAGTAGCCCGTATGGCCTGTTCAAGCACCTGGTCAAAATCGCTGGTTTTTAATAGGTCCATACCGGCAGCGGTACATCCCCCCGGCGTAGCCACCTGACTAACCAACTGCGCGGGCGTAACAGCGGCCTGTGCCGCCAATTCCGCTGCTCCTTGCACGGTATAAATAGCCAACGCGCGGGCAGTATCCGTGTCCAGGCCGTTCTGCTCCGCCGCGCGGGCTAATGCATCTATAAACTGATACACAAACGCCGGGCCGGAACCGGAAAGTGCCGTAGCCGTTTCAAACATACTGGCGGGGATTTCATACGTGCGGCCCATCGTATTAAAAAGAGAAGAAACCGCTTGCCGAACTTCTGGTAAAACTTGCCCGGCAAATTGCAATAGCGTAATGCCTTTACCCATACACAGGGGCATGTTGGGCATAATCCGAATGACCGGCCAATTAGGAAGTGTCCGCTGAATTTTTTCCACGGTCCATCCTAATGCCATGCTAATAAGCGGTTTGGGAGCAACACCCGCCTTGGAAATTTCCTCTAAAATTTGTGGCATTTGGGCCGGTTTTACCGCCAAAAATAAACGGTCTGCCTGCGCGATCACACGTTGATTATCCGTATACGCGGCAATCCCAAGTGTAGCGGATAACAAGTTGGCCTTTTCCACCGTACGCACTGAGACCAAAATGTCATTTTTATCATACCCGGCTTTTAACAGGCCGCGAATCAACGCACCGCCCATTTCTCCTGCGCCAATAAAACCTAGTTTCATATTACCTCCGTTTTTTATGGGTAAACGGCCGCGCCTGCGGCCCCACATATGGGGCAACGGCCTGCCCGCTTCCGCGCAATTTGTATTTATAAATGGTTAACCCGGTTAGCCCCACCGGGCCGCGGGCATGTGTTTTGCCGGTGCTAATGCCTACTTCCGCCCCAAATCCGTAACGGTAGCCGTCTGCAAAGCGGGTAGAAGCATTGTGATAGACCCCGGCAGAATCCACCGCGTTTAAAAAGTGTTCCGCTTCCGCAACGTCTTGCGTAACAATGCCATCGGTATGATGAGAGCCGTACGTGTTAATGTGCCAAATGGCCTGGTCTACCCCATTTACAAACCCGACAGAAAGTGATTTCTCCCCATATTCCGTATGCCAATCGCTCACCGGGCCGGCTACCGGGGCCAGGGCGGACACCTGTTCATCTCCATACAGAACAACCCCCTGTTGGTGCAAGGTTTGAAGAAGTTGTTGTTGGTAAGGGCGGGGCCAGTTTTCATCCAATAAAAGTGTTTCCAGCGCGTTACACGCCGCCGGATATTGCGTTTTGCTATCCACCACCAGTTCACACGCCATACGCACATCCGCCGACGGAGCCACATAAAGGTGGCATACACCGTCTGCATGCCCCAGTACCGGGATATGTGTATTGCGTTTGACGTAAGATAAAAGTGCATTACTGCCGCGGGGAATAATTAAATCAATAAGTCCGTCTTGTTGTAACATATCGGCAGATTCTTCCCGCGTGGTTAACAGGGCAAGCGAACCCGCTGGATAACCGGGCACATCGGCCAGGGCTTCGGTAATTACACGCATTAAAACTGTGTTGGTGTGCAAGGCCTCTTTGCCCCCTTTGAGTAACGCGGCATTCCCTGATTTAACTGCCAAACCGCAAATCTGGGGAATTACATCCGGCCGTGCTTCAAAAATAATTCCCAGTACCCCAATGGGACAAGAAATTTTTTGTAAAATAAGTCCGCTGTCCAGTTCGGTTTCTTCTAAAATAGTACCCACCGGGTCCGGCAGCGCGATAAGTTCCTCTAGGCCGCGTACGGTAGTTTCTAATTTTTCGGGCGTTACATGAAGACGCTCATACAGGGACTTTTTCATCCTTCCCGCGGTTACTTCTTGCTGGGCCTGTGCCAAATCCTGCGCGTTTGCTTGCAAAATTTCCGCCTGGTGCGTGCGCAATGCTACGGCTATGGCCGACAAGGCCCGGTTTTTAATGTCCGTGGGTAAGGTGGCCAAAATAAAAGATGCTTTTTTGGCCTGGTGGGCTAATTCACTAACTGTCATAAGAGAACAATATTATCCCGGTGGATAATTTCATCATAATTTTTGGAACCGATTTTTTGGGCAATATCTGCTGAAGAACAACCGGCTAGTTGGGTACATTGCGAACTGGAATAATTGGTAAGACCGCGGGCGATTTCCTGCCCTTGCTCACTTACAACAGAAATAGCGTCCCCGCGTTCAAATTTTCCGCTTACTTCTATCACTCCAATAGGAAGTAGCGACGCCCCTTGCTTTACCAGGGCTTCTGCCGCCCCCCTATTTACACGCACCCCTCCCGCCACATTTGTGGCGTATGCCAGCCAAAGTTTTTTACTGGGAAGATCGGCCGTCGGTAAGAAAAGAGTCCCCTGGTAATCATTCCCCCACAACCGGGAAATAGCCCCGGCGCGTTTGCCGTATGAAATGATCATAGCGGCCCCGGAACGCGTAACAATTTTGGCGGCCTCTAACTTAGTTTTCATACCGCCGCGTCCGCGGGAAGAAGCACAAAAACCCAGGGCCTCTATCTGCGGCGTAATATGAGAAACAACCTCCAAGCGTTGGGCATTTTTATCTTTGCGCGGGTCGGCATTATACAGGCCGTCCACATCACTTAAAATACAAAGCAGTTGTGCCTCTAACCCCGTAGTAACCAGAGCAGCTAGTTTGTCATTATCACTAAAACAAACTTTGACCCCTTTTTCCTGATACGCCCGCAGTTCATTGGTAGACACGGTATCGTTTTGGTTAATTACCGGGATGCACCCCAACTCCAACAGGCGGTTTAAAGTATCCCGCACGCTTAAATAACGCGCCCGGTGGGAAAAGTCATCTTCCGTAAGTAACACTTGCGCGCACACAACCCCTAGTTCTTTAAATCCGCGTTCGTAAAATTTCATCAGGCCAATTTGCCCTACGGCGGCGCAGGCCTGCTTGATAGACACACCGTCTGCATCCGTAAGACCCAGTACGCGCTTGCCCATGCCGACAGCCCCGGAAGTAACCACAATGATTTCTTTCCCCTGTTGGTGCAAAGAAACCAAATCTTCCATAAATGAGTACAGGCGGGAGAGGGCCAACTCTCCATTATCTGCCGTAAGGGCGTTGGTGCCAAATTTAAATACAATCCGTTTGGCCTTTTTGAGTAACTGGGCAGGTGCGGTCACAGGATTTCCTCGGAGCAGATAGAACATTCGCACCGGTCTTTAAACGCACACGCAACACAATGGGATACCTTGGGGGAAAATTCCCCCGCTTCTATCTTTTGCCCCACTTCTATAAATGTGTCTAAAATTTTGCGTTCGTCAAACGCTTCAAATGGGGCACTTTGCGTTTGGTTAAAGGCCGTAAAATAATACGTTACTTTGCCGCGTTGCATGTTCCAAGCGCGGCGCGCACCGACGGAATAAATACCCAGTTGCAGGGAGTCCGTCACCGGCAAGGATAAATCCACATCTGTTCCGGTTTTATAATCAATTACTTCCCAAGAACCGTCCGGGTGTTTATCAATACGGTCAATTTTCCCGCGGAATTTCCAACCGTCCTCTTCAAAGATAAATTCCCGCTCGGTACTATCTACAGTGGTTTTGCGTTGGTATTCGGCTTGCGCGTACGCTTCCAACATGCGCTGGCCCTTTAGATACCATTCCATTTGTTCACCGGCACTGGCATACCCCGCACTCATCCAACAATCATCATAATAAGAAAGCAGTTCCGACGGGTCATTACTGTTGGCGTGGTAGGCCTCTAACGCGCGGTGAATAGAAACCCCCAACGAGGAGGCCGGCACGAGGCCTTCGCGCCGTCCGTCTATATACTTATACTTATACAAAAGAGGACATTCTTGATAAGTTTTAATTTTAGAATAGTTTAGTTCGCGGGTGTCATGATACATAATCAGTTTCCTTGCACAGCGCGGATAAAGCGCACCAGCGTATCGCCGTATTTTTCCGTGCGGAATACTTCGTACCCTTCAGGGATAGCAAATACTTCAGTTTTATGGGTTTGAATGACCAAAATTCCTTTGGGGGCCAACAAACGTGCGTCGGCTACGTTTTTTAAAGAAGGTTCCGAGAAAGACAACATTTTGTTGTTAATATCACGGTAAGGCGGCCCCATGAAGATGATGTCATAGCCGTCGTTATCGCTATAAGCCAATAACCAATCTAATGGTTTTAACACGTCCCCGCGCAAAACGGTAGCACGCTCTACAAAGCCCAGGTGGACCAAGTTGCGGTGGATATTTTTAATACACGCGGGTTCTTTTTCTACCATCACGGCTTTTAAGGCCCCGCGGGAAAGGGCCTCTAAAGAAACGTTGCCCGTTCCGGCGAATAAATCCAACAATTTAGCCCCGGTAATGCGCGGGCGCAAAATGTCAAACAGGGATTGTTTCATCCGGTCCGAAATAGGTTTTACGGGTAAATTTTTAGAAACAGAAAAAATTCTCCTCCCGCGGGCAGTTCCGGCGATAATACGCATAGTCCTCCTTACAGTTGGGCAATTCCCTCTTTAAGTGCGTAGCGCACCAGTTCGGCTTGTTTATGAATCCCCAATTTACGCATAATGTTGTTACGGTGCACATGAATGGTGTTAAGCGACAGGGTAAAATGTTTGGCAATTTGCTTACTGCTATATCCTTCCGCAATCAGTTGCAGGACTTCTTTCTCTTTAGAAGTAAGAATTCCGTTTTTCTTTTTAGCGTGGTTTTTATTTAAAAACCCTTGTACTAAAAATTTGGAAATTTTCCCGCCAAAATAAAACCGCCCGGCGGCTACTTCCCGCACGGCATTTAGTAAATCCTCCCCCGAGGAAACCTTCACGATATATCCTTTTACCCCGGCTTTAAGGGCATTTTCTACAGAAACCCGGTCATCATACATACTCATCACCAACACATGGGCCTGGGGCTGAATTTTAAGCAGTTTGGTAATGGCCTCTAATCCGTTTAATACCGGCATGGAAATATCTACCACATACAAATCGGCCTGCTTTTTTTTGGCAAAACGCAGCAATTCCTCTCCATTAGATACTTCCCCCACCACTTCAAATTCTTGTGGATAAGATTCCAACAATAAACGCACCCCCTGGCGCACCAGTGTGTGATCATCTGCTAATACAATTTTTATCTTCATGGTCTTCCTCATATACAAAACAAGGGCAAACAGCCCGAATGGCAGTCCCTTTCCCGGGAGCGGTAGTAATGGTGAGCGTTCCCCCAATGCAGCGGATACTGTCCCGCATGGACAATAACCCCACATGTTTAACAGACAGACGTTTTTCTCTCTTAAAACCTACTCCGTCATCTTGCACAGTTACAGCCAAAAGAGAATTTGGTTTCCGTTCTAACTTCACTACCACCTGCGTAGCATGGGCGTGTTTAATGACATTATTTAATGCTTCTTGCACCATGCGGTATACTAGAATTTTTACACTGTCGCAAATGCCTTTCTCCTGAAAATTTTCACTACAGTGAAAGGTACATTTCACCCCTCCCAATTTACAAACGTTTTTAATCAGTTCTTCCACACTGCCGCGCAAGGCACCTTCCGTGTCTAAACTGGGCGGACGCAACGTCACCACAATAGCATGCAGCCGCTCCATACTTTCTTGGAGTTGTTGGTGTAAGCAATCCAAATCCGTAAGGGCCTGTTGGGGGTTGCCTTGTTTTATTTTTTGCTTGGCAATACACACTAGCGCGGCCAACATAACCGAAGCAGAGCCAATTTCATCATGTAATGCTTTGGCAACTTCCCGCTTTTCCGTTTCACGCGCAGAAAGTAAAATTTGCGGGAATGTGCGGGCGGGCATGGCGTGGTCTTTTAACGTATGCGCTAGCGGAGTTTGCCCCCAGGAAGAAATATCCCCGGTAACGGAAATAATACTATTGACTTGTCCGTTTGCCCCAGTCAAAGGAATTAATGTGGTTTGGTGCGTTCGGGTTTTTTTATTGTGTTGCATGGTCCATTCATATTGGCACAACTGCCCGCTGGCCTGCACTTGGCGCAAGTAGTGTGCATGTAACCCTTGTGCTTGAGCCAATTTCCGGCATAGACCTGGTTCACAGGCGCGAAAAACCTGGGGCCGTCCGAAAGGCACTCCCCACCATATAACCGTATGATAATACGCCATCCCATACGTCAGCAGTGCGCTTTCCCCTGTATCCGCAGCATTGGCAACAGACAAATAGGTTTTAGTTTTGCGAGGACTGGAGCAAGCACTACCACTTTTTTCCGCATGGGCGGTAAAAAGTTTAGAACACATAAACTGCCTCTTAATACTATTGTACTATATTCTGTGTAGTAAAGTATGGGTATCTTACCTTCCCAAAAATTATGTTATAATAAAAAAGAAGTACAGACAATTTTTTCTGTTTTTGGAACCGTTTAAGAAACGGATGTATTCTTGGAAACAAGGGTTCAGTTTCAATCCAAAAATAGCCGAATGAGGCAAAAACAAGGATAGGTCGCTCCTAGAATTGTTTTTGCCGAATGTTTGCCATTTTTTAATGGCAGATTACGGCTGTTGTTGTATTGAGACATTGAAACTGACTCTGTACTATTCCAGCCGTTTTTGCGTGTTCCGGAAATGGGTCAATTGAATAACATAAACGGAGGACGTAACTATGATGTACAAAGAAACAAGAGGGTTTACCCTCATAGAGTTGTTAGTTGTAGTCTTAATTATTGGCATTTTAGCCGCGGTGGCCTTGCCGCAATATCAGAAAGCAGTAGCCAAGGCAAGGGCTACGGAAATGATAACGCTGATCCGCACGTTACAAAAAGCAATAGACATTGAAATATTGGAAAATGGATATTCCGAAATAGTATTAGGTGCCAATTGGGAACCAACTGTTGACTATGCGCCAGAAACATACGTCCAAAAATGTGGAAAATTTATTGATAGTGATCCACTCTACGCAGCGTCTGATGTTGGGTGCACAACTGACGAAAATGATAGTTATTATTGTTATATAGGTTGCTTGTATGGTTCCAATGGATTTCTTTTATCACGCAGTGAAAGTAATTCTCAGTGGAGCGGAACCTGTACAGGAAATGACATAGATATGAAGGCACTATGTGAGGGGTTAAAAATCCTTGGACAAGTAGAGTAAATAGAGGCTAAAATCCCCGGTAATAAACCGGGGATTTTGTTACACCAATAATGACTTTTTTAGTTGAGCAATTTTTGCGCTTCTTCAATCAGCGCATGCAAGTGCGCTTCACTCACAAACGTCTCGGCATATACTTTTAAGATGTTTTCCGTGCCGGAGGGGCGCACCAATAACCAGGACGATTGCAAATAGATTTTAATGCCATCTGTGTCGCGCACGCGGGTGACTTTTTCCCCCGCCACGTGGGTAAGCGTGGCAAAATCCGCCGCCTTGAGAGATTTTACGCGTGCTTTGGTGTTTTCATCGGTAGGAATATCTACACGCGTATAGTACGGCGTACCGTACGCTTTGGTAAGTTTAGCGTATAAGTCCGCAATATCCCCTTCCGTAGCGGTAATTTCCATCAGCAGACACACGGCAAAAATACCGTCTTTTTCCGTCGTCCAACCGCTTACAGACATGCCGGCACTTTCTTCCCCGGCCAGTACATACTTGCGTTGCAACAGACCATCTACAAAATACTTAAAACCCACATTTACTTCGTCTAACCCTAGGTTTTGGGCTTGGGAAATACGGTCCAATAAAGAGGTGGTTCCCAGGGTGCGCCCCAGGGTATGTGCCCCCTCAATTTTGTGGTGACGGATTAAGTAATCCGCCATCACACACAACGCATGGTTAGGGGAAATCAGCCCCCCCTTCGCCGTAGCACAACCAAAGCGGTCGGCATCCGGGTCACTGGCTCCGGCAAACTGATACTGCCCGGTTTGCACGTACGTAATCAGCGGGGACATGGGGTATTTGGAAGAGGGGTCCATGCGGATTTTACCATCATGATCTAGGGGAATAAAATAAAAGGTAGGGTCCTGCTGGGTACTGACAATATCCACATTGTGCAACTGATATTTTTCTTTCAGGGCCTGATAAAAAGCCAAACTGGCCCCGCCCAATGGATGCACCGCAAATTTAATAGGCGCGGAGGCAATTTTTTTAAAATCAATGTGCTTGGATAATGCCTCCACATACGGCGTAATAATATCTACATGTTTGACAAGGCCCCGGGCGCGGGCTTCTGCCAACGGTAACGCGTTTATTTGTTGCGGGTGAGCCATGTACTTATTGGCGTATTGGGCAATTTTTTTTGTCAGTTCTGCCCCCGCCGGGCCGCCGTTAGACGGATTATATTTAAGCCCCATATCCTGTGGCGGGTTGTGGCTGGCGGTGCCGTTTAAACACGCGCATGCACGCCCGCTTAAAATTTCAAAGGAAAATACAGGTGTAGGAACCGGGATATCCGGCAAGATAACCGTAAACCCATTACCCGCAAGCACCTCGGCACAAATATGCGCTGTTTCGCGCGACATGAGCCGCGTATCCCCCCCTACCAAAATAGGGCCGGTAAGGTTTTCTTCTTGGTGAAGCCGGGCAACGGCCTGCGCAATGGCTTTGGCATGCAACGCGCAAAACCCGGCCCCCAGTTGGCCGCGGTGGCCGGAAGTGCCAAATTTTACCGGAACGGGCGTTGCAGAAGGATGAAAAAACTCCTGGCGGAATTTTTCTACGTCCATTTTTTCTTGGGTAAGTGTTCCGGCTAATTCATGCGGCATAATCTTTCTCCTTATAGTTGCGGCGGTAGGGTTGCAAGGTGTGCTGTCATTTTCTATGATATTATATATCTTAATGTTTTGCAAACGGAGAACACATGAAAAAACTGTTTTATGTACTGGCTTTTTTAACCTTGGCCCCGCTGGCCGCCGACGCGAGAAATATAGGCGACGACTTTCACGACCATTATGTACCGGGTGTTTCTAACCTAAAGGCCTACAATCGGGATTTAAACGGCCTGGTAGGGATGGTGGACTTTCATACCGGGCGGGCCAAAAATTTCCCCGCTGTAAACCTAGGGGCAAACTTAAGCGTATTTAAGCGGTCTTCTAACAACGATATTTCCTCCGATAGTTACACGGTATTGCCCTTTTTAGTAGCGGAAACGAAAATCCCGGTAATTAACGTGGGGGTGGTAGCCCGCGGTACCGACGTAAGCGGGTACCGTTCGTTAGGGGGTGGGTTAACCTATCAATTAAGTATGTTGGAATTTTTGAACCTGTCTTTTGGGGCCTTTTACGATAACGGCCGCACCGATTGGTACAAAAATGACCACTATTCTGCCTCGGCGATTGCCTCTACCAATGTGCTTTTTTTAACCCCTTATATCGGCGTGGGATATGACTATGGCAAGTTAAAAACCCGCGGATATACGCACAATGAGTCCGCTTCCAACGGCACCCCGCGCGGTATGGTGGGCGTGAATGTGCATCCGTTCCCGCTATTAACCGGCTTTGTGGCCTATACCATTACCAAAGACAGCCACGGCTTTACCGGCGGGTTGGGCGTTAGTTTTTAAATATGTCTTACCGCGAAACACTTCAGCAAGTTTTTAAAGGCCGCTGTGTATTGGGCGAACCGTTGTCTGCCCATACCACGTACCGCACCGGCGGCCCGGCGGAAGTGTTCGTCTCCCCCATTACGCTTGACGAGTGGAAATTTGTTTTCCAACTGGCTAAAGAAACACGTGCGCCCTTGCGGGTGCTGGGGTGCGGCTCTAACATTTTAGTTAGCGGCAAAGGGGTGGAAGGGATTACCTGTTCCACCCGCCAGATGAATGCTATTGCGATAGACGGCAACCAAATTACTGCCCAAGCCGGGGCCGCGCTGGACCAGGTGTGTTTGCGCGCGTGCGAGAAAGGGCTAAGAGGTATGGAAAAATTATCCTGGATTCCCGGCAGTGTGGGCGGAGCCGTCTACATGAATGCCGGCGCATACGGGCAGGAAACGGCGGATTGTTTGACCCGCTTTGACGTATTGGATTTACAGGGAAATTTGCACACACTTACTAAAAAAGAGGTGGCGTTTTCCTACCGAAAAGCCGTTGGTTTACCGCAAGGAGTGATTTTATCTGCCACGTTTGAGTTAACACCCACTGCGGCGGAAGAATTGCTACAAGTACGGCGTGAAGTTCAGCAAAGTAGAATAGCCAAACAACCGTTGGAATATCCGTCTGCCGGGAGCGTATTTAAACGCCCGGAAGGGGATTATGCCTCGCGCCTGATAGACGTGGCCGGGCTACGCGGACTAAGCGTGGGCGGGGCCAAAGTGTCTGAAAAACACGCCGGGTTTATTGTTAATTTCAATCGTGCCACGCCGCAAGATATTAAACAACTAATGGACCGGGTGCGCGCGGAAGTGAAAGAAAAATTTGGCGTAACGTTGGAACTGGAACAAATTTTGTGGGGAAAATTTGAATAATTTTCCTCTTATAAAAATAAATTTGACCTATCCCCCAATTTAAGATATAATATATATGTAGTTAAGGAGTCGTGGTGTAGCCTGGTTAACACGCTGCCCTGTCAAGGCAGAGACCGCGAGTTCGAATCTCGTCGACTCCGTAAAAATTTGAACCCCCTTTATGGGGGTTTTAATTTTTGTGGAGTATCGAGCGGCATAAACTGCTTTATGCCGCGTCGAGATTCGAGGCCCGGAGCGATGTTTTTGTTTGAGCGTGCGTAAGCCGCGAAAGGCGAATACCGCGAGGGCGGTTCCGGGCCAAAGCCCGCAAAACCTTGCGGGCGTATCAATAAGCGTTGCCGAAGGCAAGGTTAATCCCGCAAGGGATTACACCGTCAGGAAATTTATGCAGGACGAACTCTCGTCGACTCCGTATTTTAGTTTTGAGTTTATAGCATAAATCTCCGTTAGGATTAACTCCCGATGGGGATTTTTGTGCGCCACTGATAGCATGGGGATTTTGGCGGGTTTTGGGGTATTGTGAAGAATCTTTTGTTTTTATGCTGACGGGACTGGGCAGGAAGTCGTGCACTTGCGATTATTTGAATAGAATTCTCAATACAAATATTCTATAATGGGGAAAATGAAAGTTAATAGATTTTATAAGGAGAAACCCCATGTTTAAATATTACATAAAATGTTTTGGAATTTTATTGACATTTGCCTTTATTGTTGCCTGTTCCAAACCGTCAGAACCCACCGAAATGTCAAAACAAGAGGCCGAAGCCATCATAGCAAAAGTCATGGCAGCAACTGAACCAACTTGCGAAGGTTGTGTATATGACCCTATCCCACCCCAAACATTAGGAGACGATACAACTGAGTTATCCCCAGAAGCTTCAACAGAAATCCAAGAACAAGATGATACTGCCGCTACAATAGAACAATGGGTGAACCGTCAAATAGACCCTATATTTGATGCGATTACTTACTATCTAGTAGATGAACCGGCTATAATATTTACTTCCGCGGCGGTTGTCTGTGTAAAACCGTGCACTATTCCAGGTGCGCGTTGTTCATGTGAAAAAACCAGGCCCGCTTTTGATTATTTGCGCCCCAAATTACATAAAAAACCAGTAGGAGACATCAAAAAAGTAAAGGATTTATTACAGCAAGGTTCTGACGTCAATGCCACAGATGCTTTTGGACGCACGCCGCTAATGTTGGCTGCCATGGGAAATTCCCAAGAGTTAATTAACTTATTATTAGAATATGGAGCTGATATCAACGCTAAGGATTTTTCCACCGGAAAGACAGCCCTTCAATTTGCAAAAGATTTTAAGCAAAAACAAACTATCAAAATATTGCAACAGCATGGGGCAAAATAAGAATGCTAAATTCTTATAAAGAATAAGCACTTTGCTACCCAAACTACACCCACCGTATTTTAGTTTTGAGTTTATAGCATAAATCCCCGTTAGGCACTTTGCCCGATGGGGATTTTTCTGCGCCACTTAAAAAGCCACGTGGAATATAGGACTTATCTATCACGAAGATTGTTTATTCCACAGGTGTACCGATAATAATCCGCTCCACCATATCGGCTGGGGCGTTAACATGCTCCGGCTTTTCTTTCCACAATTTAATATATATTTCCCCGCCGTGCGCCTCGGGGGACATATCCTCATGAAATTCTAACATAGGTTGACGAGGAGAACCGTTATTACATCCGCCTTTTGCGCCGCACGAAGGGCCTACATGCAAATAATTTTGCAACTTTACAACTTCGGTAGAAGCGTTGTCTTTATTTAAAAACTCTAAATTGTAGGTAGAGCGGGCAGAGTCCACATACATATAGGGATATCCTAAATCGCGCGCATTAAGACCATTAAACGCATAGAAAATTTTATCTTTACGCGTTTGAAACGGCAAGTCCAAATAGGTAACAGTGATTTCCCCCCGCTCATCATCATGCGTAATTTTTTGAGGTATTAAATTGGCCTCCTCCTGCGTACACCAACTGGCGTTTGAAGGGAAAACAAACGGCATTTCCAACATTACAAGAGCCGTGGGGTTATTAATAAACCGGGTCTCTTCGGAAGGGCCTTGCGTATAATGTTTGCGGGTTTTCGGGTTGGAACAGGATGTGGCCGCCATCCAAGGTTTACCGTCCACAATTTGGCCAAACACTTCCGCGGATGGTTCATAATCCGCACGCGCAAACGGAGAGGATGCTACCGCTTGTTTGCGCAGTTCAAACACCTGTTGTTTAGAAGCCCCACTTAATGCAACTAAAGGGCGAACCCCATTTGATGAACTGTTCCCCCCCATAAGTTCTTGTTGCAGATTGACTGGTTTTTCTTGTTGTACTACCTGGGTAGAAATAGTTGCCTGGGAAGCGAACATTTTATGGAAACTTTTTAGGGCTGGTTTTATCGCTAAAAAGCATAAAAACAGACAAATAAGCCCCAATCCTATCAATATACTTAATACCATTTGATTTACACGCATATAAGTTCTCCTTCAAATACATACAACGTTCACATTATAACTTATTTATCTCTATCATAGATTTATTATTATATAATGAAGCATATAGTTGCTAGGAGGAATGTATGGTTTTAGTGGCATTTGTAGGTTTAATATGGCTAATCGTGTTGCAGGTAACTGTAAACCGTTTGCAGGAACAAATTGATCGTTTAAAAAATTCTTCTGTAGAAAAAGAAGATTCCGCCCCATTAAATACACCTGATAAAGCCCCACTACCAACGGCTCAATCCACCCCCGAGCAAGGCCCGCAAAGTCCCCAGTTGGAAAGACACGAAGAAAGAAAGGGCCCGGCCTTCCAGATAGCACAACCGGCAAAAATATATACCGCCACTTCCCAGGAACCGCCCAAACCCCGGGTGGAAATTACGGCAGCCAAGTTGTTCTCGTGGATTGGTGGATTTATGCTTTTTTTAGGAATGGTATTTGGCATCAAATACGCTGTGGAAAACAGCATCCTTACCCCGGCCATGCGCATTACGTCAACTACGCTAATGGGGATTGTATTAGCTTTAGTTGGCTACTGCATCAAAAAAGAAAAATACCGCGTTACAGCCCATACGTTGTTAGGTAGTGGGCTAGCCATTGTATACGCGGCTGTATTCTGTGCCCATACCTTCTATCATTTCATCGGATTAACGCCCGCTTTTATGTTAATGGCAATTACTTCTTTTGCGGCGTTGGGGGCTTCCCTTCAAAAAGATGCTAAATATGTGGGCTATCTGGGGGCTATCATTGCGTTTTTGACACCAATCTTGCTTAGTAACGGCACGGATGCGTGGGTAGCATTTTTCCTCTACGTATTTTGTATCAATGCCGCCGCGGCCTACAGTGCCGTCAAAAAGGGTTGGAACGGTCTTCTTATTTGCACGCTTTGTTTTACGTGGCTTAGCCAAGCGGCCTGGCTATTCCCGTT
This sequence comes from Elusimicrobiaceae bacterium, assembly GCA_045593745.1. Taxonomy (GTDB): domain Bacteria; phylum Elusimicrobiota; class Elusimicrobia; order Elusimicrobiales; family Elusimicrobiaceae; genus Avelusimicrobium. The sequence continues at coordinate 35,613 of JAZNXF010000002.1, forward strand.
AGAAAATTACAAACTCTTGGGAGTAGTAACCTTTTTCTCTCTTTACGCAGTAGCCAGCGCATGGCTGGCACGCAGGCCCCAAACTCCTCGTGTTATTTCGCATGCAGTGGGAGGATTTTTAACCGCGGGACTGGCTCTTATGTTGCCGGTAGGGGCATGGCTGTCTGCCCCGGTAGTAGCCAACGTGCCTAATACGATTTTATCATCGTTAGAACTAATAGGATATACATTACTGGTAAACGGCCTTATTTTAGTATGGGCCGGAAAAGAATATATATCGTACTTCTTTGCGCGCTTTGCCAAAGTGCTATCCTTCCTCATTTTATGTACATGGATGATGAATCAATCCTCCCACTTGCCGCTGTGGCTTACATTAGGGGCTTGTATGTTGTTTGCGGCATTAAACAGCGGGGTGGAACTGGCGTTGTGCCGTAATGGGGAAAAGCCAGATGGGTGTTCCGTATTTTACCCAATTGCCACGATGCTGGGGCTACTTGTATTATCCCTCTTACCCGGGCAGGCGGCCACGCTTGATTTTATCAGTTTATTTTGTATGCTGACACTACTGCTAGCCGGGACGTTGCTGCTTGCTGTACTGGCCGGTACATTGTGGGTATCCTTTATTGCACTAGGCGTGTTATTCCTGTTCTTGTTTATAAACTTATTTGTAGACCTGGGCGGCTATACAAATACCTATGGGGTCTTACTAACCGGTTTTATTCCACTATTTTTGTGCGCGGGAATATTTTCTGCATTGCGCCGTTGCGGTAAACTCTCTGGAATTTCAGTAGAAGAAAAAGGCGTGGGTGCAGTAACCGCACTTACGCCGTTTGTACTCATTTTAACGGTCATTGCCCAGACAGGGCATACGCTCTTGGTAAATTGGGTATTCGCTACGGCTTTTGTGGTATGTACGTTGACCGCGCTGACTGCCCGCCTATACAAAACTACCTTTACACTCCCGGCCGCCGCCGTAGGGGCCGGCCTGGTACAACTAGCCCTATGGGGGCGTTTAACCTTTGAAAATGCCTCCGCTTTTACAGGCACATTGTCTGTTTGGGCAGTAATTTTCCTTGCATTTTTCATAGGGGTTCCCTTTTTAAGCAAAGAGCATTTTTGGGATAAAATCGGCCCCTGGATTGCGTGTGCATTAGCCGGGTTAAGCACCTGCTTGATAGAATGTTTGCTCTTGGCAGATTACTGGCAATGTAATTTATTGGGGCTCATCCCTGCCGCACTGCTGGGGATTTACGCCCTTTTGTTACGAAGGATATGGGGAACTGCCCATCCAATCAGCATAGGTTTTATGAGCGGGGCCGCGCTCCTATTCTTAACCGTCATTTTCCCCTTGCAAATCCATAATCATTGGCTGTGTGTAGCATGGGCGGCCGAGGCAGTTTTTTTAACTTGCTTACACAAACAAGTGCCTTACCGGGGGTGGCAAATTGCTACGGCCGGTTTATTGTGTATGGTATCTTCCTGGCTACTATTAAGCGGGGATTTCTTCCCATTGCCAACCGTGCGTATTTGGAACTGGTATTTGTGGGTTTATGGGCTTACTGCCGGGGCATTATTTACAGTGGCCTATTGGTGGGACAAACCAACCGGTTGGAAAAATGCGTTTTACACGCTAGGCGGATGTATGCTATTTTGGTTGCTGAACATTGAAATTGCCCATTGGTTTAATACAGGCAAATACTTGTCCTTTAATTTTACCGGAGAGTTAGCCCAAGCCCTCACCTACACGCTAGCGTGGGGGGTATTTGCCTTCTGCACCATTGGCTTGGGCCTTCGGTTGCAAAAAAATGTGGTTTCTAAAGTCGGGGTGGGCATCATGGGGCTTACATTGGCTAAATTTTTCCTATCCGACATTTGGCAGTTGCAAGCACTATACCGCATTTTAGGTTTATTTGGCCTAGCGGTACTGCTGATTGTGGCCTCGTTTTGGTATCAAAAGAAACAAAAAGTACAGTAATTACCTAGACACAAAGATAGGCCCCCAACCGGGGGCCTGTTTATTGGTTCAAAAAAGCCAATATAAGAATAAAAGGAAACATCCGCTTCCTACTATAGTTATTATTATGTTTAATACAAGGCCTGGAATTACTGCCCACGCCGGGGACGGACAACCTTTGCTTCCATGTTTTTTAGCATACCCTCTTTCAATTGCATATCCGCCCCAAAGAAGTAGGTTTAATACGCCGGATAGAATTAGAATAGCATACAAACCTAGCATACTAAGCATGTGATGCGATTCTTCCACATACCACACAATGAACCACACTACTTCTAAGTAGCCCGCTAAGGTACTAATAAGGGTACATAACTTGTAATATTTCATTTACTTTTTTAACGCCATCTCTTTTAACTTTACATAATCTACTTTGCCCGTACCCATAAGCGGGATTTGGTCCACCACGCGAATGGTTTTAGGAACAGCCAATTCACTGAATCCTCGTTCTTTAAAAGCAGTCAGTAATGCGCCGCGTTCCACCGTGGGTTCGGTGGTAAACAGTACGAGCTGCTCGCCTTTTTTCGCATCCGGGATATTGACTACCGCGTGCATTTTGTTAGGCCACAGCGCATTGATTTCCGTTTCCACCGCCGTTAAAGAAATCATCTCGCCCGCAATTTTTGCAAAGCGTTTGGCGCGGCCTAAAATAAATACAAAGCCGTCTTCATCCACGCGCACGATGTCGCCGGTATCATACCAACCGTCTGGCGGCGGCTCTAATACGCCGGGGTTACTCTCACGCAAATACCCGGCCATAATGTTAGCCCCTTTGACAAGCAGTTTCCCGCCATCTTCCACGCCGGGGATTGGTTCCAACTTATATTCAATGCCGGGGAGTAAACGCCCCACACTTCCGCGCTTAAAGTACATGGGCGTATTGACAGCCATAACAGGCGCAGTTTCGGTGGCTCCGTATCCTTCCATAATGCGCAAACCAAATTGGTCGTAGTATTTGCGAATAGTTTCTTCCTTGAGTTTTTCTGCCCCCACCACAGCCAAGCGAACGGAGTAAAAATCATACGGATGCGCCATTTTAGCATACCCATTGAAAAAGGTATCCGTCCCAAAAATAATCGTAGCGTTGCTATCATAAATGAGTTCCGGCACAATACGATAATGTAGCGGTGACGGATAGAAAAATACCGGCATCCCGCACAAAAGCGGCATTAAGGTACCTGCCGTTAAACCAAATGAATGGAAAATAGGCATGGCATTAAACATACGGTCTTTGATACCAAAATCTAAAATACTCTGCAATTGTAAACGGTTGGCTTGTATATTTTCGTGGGAAAGCACCACCCCTTTAGGCGTACCTTCACTACCGGACGTAAACAGCACCACGGCCGGATCTTTGGGGCTTACATTACCGCGCACTCGCTTATAATAACGACGCGGGAAATAAGAGGCCGCCAAACCCACCCATTTATCCCAAAGCGTAATTTGTGTTTTGAGATCTTCCAAATAAACGAGTGTAATCCCCGCTTGTTTAAGTGCAGCGGCTATTTCTAAGAGTCCCCCTTGCTCCAAAAATGCTTTGGAAGTAAACACGGTAGAAATTTTGGAGGCCTTGCAACACGCGAGCATATTTTTTACACCGGTAGAAAAATTGAGCATACACGGCGTAATGTTAAAGGCACGCATTCCAAAAAAGGCCACTACGCTAGCCGTCATATTAGGAAGTAAAAATCCGGCATATCCGCCCGGGTTGGCGTACTTTTGGATTTGTTTGCCCAGCACAAAAACCGCGGTTAAAAATTGGCCGAAGTTAAGCGGCTTGCGCGTGGCATCATTGATAATACGTTTTTTACGGCCCACTAATTTATAAGCATCAATGAGGGAATCAAACAACGTCTCGCTGATATTGCCCGCCTCGTACTTCATATTGACCATAATGTCATACAAACCGCGGGCCGCCGCCAAACGGCGTGCTTTGCCTTTTACGTTTTCATCAATATGTAGGGTTTTAGGTGCTTGAATAGTAATTGTAATTTTACTCTGCGGACGTGTTTTAAATTGCGTACCAAACCGGGAAAACAATGAGTATTGGCTCCCTTCTAAACAAATAGGCAATAGTTGGGCCTTACTTTTATCGGCAATCATAGCCGGGCCGGGGTAAATTTTCATAAGTCCCCCGGTGGTCGTAATACGTCCTTCCGGGAAAATAACAACCGGCTTACCGGACTTTACTTCCTCAATAATGGACTTCACGGCCATCGGGTTTGTGGGGTCAATCGGAAAGTATTTTACCAAGTGTAAGAAAGGTTTAACCCACCATTTTTGGCTAACATACGTGTCAATGGCAAAATATAAATTGTCCGGCAAGTACACCCACAATAACACCGCATCTAAAAATGAAGTATGATTGGCAATAATAAGTACATTCCCTTTTAGATTTTTCCAATTTTCTAGACCATTTACCTTTACACCATACACAAAATTAAGCACCCGCGTTAAAACCATACGAATAATATGCTGGGGTAATAATCCGCAAATGTAAATGGCGGCCAATGCGTTTAAAAAAGCAATGATACCGAAGACGGCCGGTATCGTAACATGCATAGCCAAGAGGAGCGCACAAAACCCGCTACCCACTACCATAAATAGGGAATTGATGATATTATTGGTAGCAATCACACGCGAGCGGGTTCCTTCGGTGGCCAAACATTGGAGCATGGCATTAAGCGGTACGATATACAACCCGCCACACACAGCAAAGCCAAGCAAATCAAGTGCAATGCGTTTGCCGGCAAACGTCATCAAAAAAGATTTATAGTCCACCGCAGCAAGGGACGGCACATACCCCGACGCAGCACACGCTAAATCTGCTAAAAACAGGGTCATAATAATGGCACTTACTGGCACGTACTTACTGGTAATTTCGCCCTTAACCAAAAATTGGCAGAGCAAAGACCCTACTCCTATTCCACAAGAAAAAAGTGTAAGTAAAAAGGTAAATAACCCAGGCGTACCGTTCAAAATGTCATGCGCAAAAGAAGGCATTTGGGAAACAAGAGCCGTACCCAACATCCAAAACCAAGAGATACCCAAAATACATAGAAAAATATCATGATTTTGTTTGGCAAACGCCATATTTTTCCACGTACTTCGCAAGAAATTTTTATCTATCTTTATCTCCGTGTTGGCCGGTTTTTGCAGTGGAATAAATAAACTGGCAAATAATCCCAGTATGGCTACTGCTAAAATAATACCCGGTAACCACCATTCATTAGCAACAATAATAATCCCGCCAAAGATAGTACCTTGCAGAATAGAACCATATGTACCTGCTTCAATAATACCGTTCCCGGCAATAAGTTGCTTTTTCTCTAACATATCGGGCAAGATACTGTATTTCACAGGCCCAAAAAAGGCAGATTGCGTCCCCATGAGAAATAACACACTTAATAAGAGCGGAACGTTTGTAGTTAAAAAACCAATTCCGGCTAATGATACAATGACAACTTCTAGCACTTTGGTGGCTTTAATCAAAATATCTTTACGATATTTATCCGCCAGTTCTCCGGCTAGTGCCGAAAATAAGAAGAACGGCAACATAAATAATGCTACTGCTAGCGACACTACTACCGATTTACTTCCAGCCGACATACTGGTTACTTTATAAGTAATAAACGTAGCCATGGCAGTACGGAAGAAATTATCGTTAAACGCACCTAAATACTGGGTACAAAACAAAGCAAAAAAAGAACGGTTAAAGAAAGTTTTAAGTAGGGATACCATGTTATTTCTCCTGTTGCAAAGAGGTAAACCAATTATTGAGAATTCGTTCTAACTGCGGTCGGTCTTTACCCGGGATTTTCCCCGTTAAGCCACGCATGAGCTCATCGTAACCCGGCCATATTTCGTCAATCAACTCCTGCCCTTTTTGCGTAATACAAATGATATTTTCGCGGCGGTTTTGCGGATTGGTTTGGCGTGTGATCCAGCCGGCTTGAACCGATTTTTCCACTAGTTTAGTAATGTTACTGGCAGAGGCAATAAGCCGCTTAGATAACTCCACCTGGATAAGCCCTTTGCCATTATTTTGATAAGCGGCAAGCATCAGTAAATTAAATTGCACCGCCGACAAACCATGCGGAAGCAAATATTTTTCTACATGGGCTTGTAACAGGTTATAAACCAACGCTAACACATACGTAATATTTTCATACGCACGTCCTTTTTCCGGATTGATACCGTAAGGACGCAAATTCGTTTTATTTATTTCCATATAAATAGTTTACTAATAAATTATTTATTTGTCAAGCATTATGTTCAATTTCAACTTTTAAAATAGCATTTCCCGCTTGTTTGAAAGTATTTTTCCTCGCTTTACCGCGCTTTGCAAATTATCCACGTTCCCCACTTGGGGCCTACTAGAACTTTTTGAGGATAATACCGTCCTAGAAATGATTTAATCGTATTTTTTCAGCCAAAAACAGAATCAATTGTGCTTCTAATATGCCAATTATTCAATAGCCGCGGCAGAATATGCTACAATACCTGTATGATTGCCTATTTGCAAGGAACCGTGCTAGAAGCCGGGGAAGATAACGCTGTAGTAGTGTGCGGCGGGGTGGGGTATGAAATTAACCTTCCTGCCAGCACCGCGCAAGAGTTGGTACAAGGGGCGCAAGCCGCGTTTTACGTGGCGGAGTCCATTTCCCCCTACGATGGTACCGTACTGTACGGTTTTGCCCATAGAGAGGACAAAGAACTGTGGTATTTGTTTAAAACCGCTATCCCCAACACCGGGGCTAAAAAGGCAATGGAGTATTTAAATAAGGCGTTGCGTTCGGTGGCGGACTTTCACCAGGCAATTGTGTCGCGCGACCCTAAAATTTTAACCGGTATTTTCGGGTTTACGTCCAAAACGGCGGAAAAGTTAATTAACTCGCTTAAAGACAAAATGGACAGTGTATCCATCCAAGGACAGGCAAAAATTAAAGTAGCGGGTGAAATGCCCTACATGGCAGGCGTGTTGGAGGCCTTAACTGCGCTGGGGTATTCAGCCAGTGAATCGCGCCGCGCCCTTGAAAAACTGCACACCCAGGGGGTTAAACCCACCGAAAAACTGGAAAATATTGTCAAAGAGGCCCTGCGGGTATTAACCAAATGAGTAACCAAAACGAAGTATTTAACGTCACCCAACTGCCCGACGAGTCCGCCGGGTTAGAGGCCGCTTTGCGCCCCACCTCGTTAGATGAGTTTGTCGGTCAGGAAAAACTGAAAGAAAATTTACGCATTTTTATCCAGGCCGCCAAATCCCGCCAAGAGGCCTTGGACCATTGTTTGTTTTATGCGCCGCCCGGCTTGGGCAAAACCACCCTGGCTAACATTTTAGCCAAAGAGTTGGGAGTGAATATTAAAGTCACTTCCGGCCCGGTGTTGGCGCGCCCCGGCGACCTGGCGGCTATGCTCACTACCGAACTAGCCGAAGGAGACATTTTATTTATTGATGAAATTCACCGTTTAAACCCAGCAGTGGAAGAGGCCCTTTACCCGGCGATGGAAGATTTTACTTTCTTTATTAACACCGGCAAAGGTGCGGGATCTACCACCTTAAAACTGGCTGTGCCGCACTTTACGCTGGTGGGCGCAACCACACGCTCCGGGTTGTTAACAGGCCCGCTGCGCGACCGCTTTGGTATTGTGTTTAATTTGGGGTTTTATGAAGTACCCGAAATTACCGATATTTTGGCCCGCTCCGCACGGTTGCTAAACATTGAGGCGGACCGTGCCGGCCTCACCGAACTGGCCAAACGCTCCCGCGGAACCCCGCGTATTGCCAACCGCTTACTGCGCCGCGCGCGGGACTTTGCCCAAGTAAAAGGCCAGGGGGTGATTACCCACCAAATTGCTACTACCGCGATGGACAGTTTAGACATTGACAGCGAAGGGCTGGACAGTGTAGACAAACGCATTTTAGAGGCGTTAATTGACCGTTTTTCCGGCGGCCCGGTTGGTGTGGAAAACCTGGCTATAGCCGTTAGTGAATCGGTAGACACGCTGACAGATGTCATTGAACCCTTTTTAATTAAAGCGGGTTTTATTGCCCGCACCCCGCGCGGCCGCGTAGCCACGCGCAAGGCCTACGAACACTTGGGCCGAAAACTGGCGCAAGAACTGCTTTTTTAGTATGAACCGCGTGTCCCGCTTTTTATCTGTTTTCTTAGTAGCGGGATTGTGCGCGTGTGCGGTTCCGTCTGCTAAAACACCCCGCCCGGTGTCATCCGCCGCGGTGCGTAGCGAAACACCCGCGCGCGAACCGTTAGCGGCTCCCTCGGTACTGGCAGAAGAAGAACCTGTTTCTGCCGTTGCTGCGCTTCCTGCCAAAAAAACTACCACCCGGCAAGATAAAACGGTCCGTGTACTTATTGCGGAGAATGCCAAATCGGTATATATTAAACATTCCGGGCGCATCAATGTGTACACGCAAGATAAAACCAAAAAGTACAAAATTTCCCAACCCGGTACGATTGCTGTTAAAGTCCATAAAAATAGCCAAGTGCAAGCCGGCACTTTAATTGCCTCCCAGCCCATTATCCTTGAGCCGGTGGGCGGAGTGATAGTAGAAATAGATAAAAACAAATATACCGGCAAACTGCTGATTATGCCTGCCAAAAACACCTTTAACCTCATAGAGTATGTGCCGCTGGAGCAATACCTTTACGGCGTACTTCCGTATGAAATGCACCACACCTGGGCGTTAGAGGCGTTAAAAGCACAAGCCGTAGCCGCCCGCACGTATACGCTTAAATCCATTGAAAAAAAGGCGGAGGAACCCTTTGACCTCTACAGTGACGTGCGCAGCCAGATGTATAAAGGCGGCGGACAGGTGTACGATAGCGTGAAACAAGCGGTGGACCAGACCCGCGGCGAAGTGCTTACCTATAAAGGAGAACTGTTTTTTACCTACTATCACGGCAACTGCGGCGGCGGTACCGACCACGTGAACATTTGGAACCAAAAAGCCCCCAACATTAAACCGCTTGCCGGGGCTTCCTGCAAGTTTGATGCCCACTCAAAAAGTTATACCTATAAGCAGGATATTGCCAAAAGTACCGCTGAAAAATTCGCCCGCTCCCAAGGGTTAAAAGGAACGCTAAAAAGTATCCGCGTTTCCAAAAAAACTTCCTCCGGCCGCGCGGTGAATCTCACCCTAAAAACGTCATCTGGCAGTAAAACCGTTTTGTGTGCCAGTTTCCGCGCCGCTACCGGCATACGCAGTTGCAAAATTACCAAAATTACCGTTGGGGCCACCAAAGTGCATGTGGAAGGGCGCGGCTATGGGCACGGTATTGGTATGTGCCAGGACGGCGCACACGGTATGGCCAAACAAAACTACACCTATAAGCAAATTTTAAAACAGTATTATCCGGGAAGCACCCTTTCCCAAGTGAGGTAACTATGGCGTTTGAACGCTTTAAAAAATTAGATTTAGACCCTTTAATTGCCAAACAACCCGCCACCCCGCGGGATTCTTCGCGCCAAATGGTCTTGCACCGGGATAGCCACACCATTGAACACCGTTTCTTCCGCGATATTCACGAATATTTCAATCCCGGCGACGCCCTGGTCATTAACAACACCAAAGTATTTCCCGCCAAACTTTTTGCCCACAAACCCACGGGGGGAAAAGTGGAAATTTTGCTGGTGCGCCCCATGCAAAATCCGCGTGTATGGGCGGTACTTACGCACGATTATAAAGAAGGCATGACGTTGGATTTTGGTGACGGTTTACAAGGTAAAATGCTCGGCACTACAGATGACCGGGAATTTTTGCTGGAGTTTAACCGTGAGGATATTTTGCCCTTCTGCCATGCACATGGGCTGATGCCTTTGCCGCAATATATTGAAAAAGCGCGCAAGCATAGCGGGCTAACAGCCAGTATAGAAACCGACAAAGAACGCTACCAAACCGTTTACGCCAAGTACGAGGGTTCTATCGCCGCGCCAACGGCGGGCTTTCACTTCACGCCGCACCTGTTGCAAAAATTGCGGGATAAAGGCGTTCACATCTGCTACATTACCTTGCACGTGGGATGGGGGACTTTTAAGCCCTTGCGCGGGGAACCCGCACAGCACAAAATGTTAGCCGAACTGGGCGAAATTTCCCAAGAAACGGCAGACACGTTAAACGCGGTGCGCGCGGCGGGCAAGCGGGTGTTTTCCTGCGGCACTACTTCCACGCGCACGTTGGAAAGTTTTACCGGTGATGACCACATCACCCATGCCGGCAAAAAATGGACCGATTTGTTTATCTATCCCGGCTACCAATTTAAAGCCATTGATTGCTTAATTACCAATTTTCACTTTCCGGACTCTACGCCCCTGTGCATGACGAGTGCCTTTGCAGGGGAAGATTTTATTTATGAGGCGTACGTGCAAGCCGTAGAAAAAAAGTACCGCTTTTACTCCTTTGGAGACAGCATGATGATTTTGTAATGTTATCAGCCCTTTTGAAATTGTATTAGCGCATATAAAAAAGGGCCGGTTTTGACGGCCCTTTTTCACGATAAAATACAAGTTATTGTTGCGCTACATGTTTGTATTTAAACAACCACGCAAACAGCACCGCCACCACCAGCGAGAACCCCGCAAACACAAACCAGGCCTCACTCCAGCCGTGCATGATGAGTTGTGAAATCCCTGCCGGGTATACACCGTCCACCATTTTAGAGGGGTCCACATGCACATTGACTAGGCAGTTAATCACCTTCTGCGCCGCTAACGAACCGATTGCCGCGCCAAAACCGTTTGTCATGAGCATAAATACCCCTTGCGCCGAGGAACGGATGGCTGGGTCGGTTTCCTGGTCTACATAGAGCGAGCCGGAGATATTAAAAAAGTCAAACGCAACTCCGTAAATAATCATGGATGCAATGAGCAGTAAAATCCCCACTGCAGTAGACGGATTTCCTATCCCCAACAACCCAAAACGCAGTACCCAGGCCAGCATACTGATAAGCATTACTTTTTTAATTCCGTAGCGTTTTAAGAAGAACGGAATGAGAAGGATACACAGGGTTTCGGAAATTTGGGAAAGCGAAATTAACGCCGTAGCGTTGTTAGCCCCCCAAGAGCCCGTATACCCGGCTAACGTGTTAAACCCGGTAATAAACGGCCCGGCAAAGCCGTTAGTAATTTGTAAACTCATGCCTAAGAGCATAGAGAAAATAAAGAAGGTAGCCATTTTTTTCTCTTTAAATAAAGCAAACGCTTTTAAGCCCAGGGCCTCGCTAAGCGTGCGGGCTTTTTGGGTGCTAGTGGGGCAGTTGGGTAACGTAAAGCAGTACACGCCCAAGATGACCCCCAAAATAGCCGAGAAATACCACTGCGCATACGAGCCGGCAAAGTGGGCAAAGTTGGTGGTCCACATGGCAATAATAAACCCTACCGTACCAAATACACGGATCGGCGGGAACGCTTTAACAGTATCAAAATTTTGTTGGCGAAGGGCCGTATACGCTACCGAGTTAGACAGCGCGAGCGTGGGCATATAAAAGGCCACACTTAACGTGTAGCAAGTAAACAAACAGCAAAAATCAATAGAGGCCTGTGCCCCGCACCAGGCAGCCCCGGCCATAAATAATGCAGCCAACAGGTGGCACATGCCCAGCATTTTTTGGGCAGGAACCCAACGGTCCGCCACGATACCAATCACCGCAGGCATAAAAAGAGACACAAAACCTTGTGTCGCATAAAACCAACCAATCTTATCAGCAAACCCGGCCCCCGCCAGGAAAATGCCCATAGACGTTAAATAGGCACCCCACACGGCGAATTCCAGGAAGTTCATCACTGTCAAACGTACTTTGATGTTCATAGTAAGTATGCGGGTTTTCCCGCCAGCACAATACGTACTTCCTCCTTTTAAGTTGGCAAACGCAACGATTGCCTTACAAGTATTTTACAAAAAAAGTATAATGTAGAAAAGCAGCAAACACGCGCGGCAAGTACGTAAGCGAAAGGCAGCAGTTTAGGACTTAAATTTGGAAAATTGTTGCTGGGTATGGCTCAACCAGTGTACCCGTAGCGTAGTATCAACCCAAAGTAGGCTGATTTTTCAAAATCAAAGCAGTTTGCGGGGCTAGTTGGGCCGTAGCGTACGTCCGCCGGACCGCGCGCAGCGCGGCAAGTACGTAAGGCACAAGGAACCGCAAAATGGGCAGATTTTGGAAAATTGTTGCCGGGTATGGCTCAACCAGCGTACCCTATATAAATAAGGAGAATAATTATGGCAGATTATAGTTTTGATGTAGTATCTAAGGTGGACCTAAACGTCATTAGCGAGGCCGTATCCGCCGCTAATAAAGAAATTACCAACCGCTACGATTTTAAAGGCACTAACTCCTCTATTGAACTGGTACAAAAAGACAACGAATTAAAATTGGCTTCTTCTGATGAGTACAAGGTAAATACCCTGCGCGATATTATTTTTACCCGCATGGCCAAACGCGGCGTGCCGCTTAAAAACTTTGCCGCGCAAAAAATAGAAGAATCCCTGGGCGGTAATGCCAAACAGACGGTCAAAATCCAGCAAGGTATCCCGGCCGATAAAGCCAAAGAAATTACCAAAGCCATTAAAGAAGCCAAGTTTAAAGTATCGGCCTCTATCCAGGGGGACCAGTTGCGTGTGTCCTCTAAATCCAAAGATGAACTGCAAGAAGTAATTACCCTGCTTAAAGGGCGCGACTTTGGCGTAGAACTACAGTTTACGAATTATAGGTAGTCATCCCGGACCATTTATTGACAGGCCCCTGTTTCAACGAACCGGGGCCTGCTACTTGGATACATTCTCTTATTTAGCATTCATAACAGGCACAATAGCCGTTTGTTTGGGCCCTGTAGCCCTTGATAATTTTTTCCGCTTAAGCAGGGAAATCTTCAAAGGAAGTACCGGATTGTGTACAAACACAGCCATTTTACATGGTGCGAGGTATTTCTGTAAGTGTGTGTTGCGAACACAAAGTTTACCCCTTGCTTTGCAACAGATCTGCTAGGGCAAGGGGTATGTTTTAGCGCAAGTTTATTTATCCAAATCTACCAGGGTATATTCACCGGATCCCATGCCCAGTTCCTTCATGTAAGAAATTTGGCGTGTTCCTTCGCGCGATTCGATGCGTTCTTTTAAATCGTGTCGTTCATTTTCCGGCAACGCATAGACCATATCTAATGAGGCCTGGTCCACTGCTACTAGGTTAGTAGATGCCAAAATGCCAATGTCGCGCGCTTTGGGCTCAGCGGCTGACGTACCAGCACAGTCACAATCTACCGACATGCGGCGTAACACGTTAATAAATGCAATTTTGTCACCAAAGTGGTCCACCGTGGCTTTGGCACTTTCCGCCATATTTTCCTGAAAGCGCGCCCCGGTATAGCCCCATTGTTCATCGCCTTTTTGATGGAGCATTTTTTTGCCGATTTTACCATCTGCTATACCGATAGCAATGTTTTTCATACTGCCGCCATAGCCGCCCATCGTGTGCCCTTTAAAGTGTGTAAGCACTACCAGGGAATCATAATTTAAAATGTGTTTACCCATAGACATTTCTTTAAAATGTTTTCCCCCTTTTACAGGAAGCATGGTGGCTCCGTCTTCATCCAAAATATCCACTTCAGTAAAAGTCCAGCCGTTAATTTTTAGGGTTTCCCGGTGGCCTTGCGTGGTTTTGCGCGGGGAATCATAAAACACATTGGTTTCTACCAAACGGCTACCCGGAATATGTTCCCACAACGCTTTTACCATAGGGACCGGCAAAATGTTCGGGCCATGCGGTTCGCCCGTGTGAAATTTAATAGCCACTTTACCATCAATGTTTTTAGAAATTTTATCGTAAATTTTAACAAGGCCTTCCGGGCTAATATCCCGCGTAAAATAAACGACGGCTTTGTTTTTGTCTGCGGGTTTGGCGGCTATGTTTTGTGGTTGCTTGGTGGCCTGGCACGCCGCCATGAGTACCGCCCCGCACAATATGCTAACTGCTTTTTTCATGTAACATCCTCCTAACTGTATATATATTTATTATACAATTTGGAGTTTACTTCAAGTCAACCCTATGGTGCTGTTAGCAGGGCATCTTTCGCTTGTTTCTCTCACGCAAAGGGCCTTTTTTTGCTATAATAATCTAAATTTTGGTAGGAGGTATTTCTAACTTAACTGACAATTTTTAACTATTTTTGAGCCATATACAGCATATGGGATAGATTCTTTATGAATCTTACGGAAAGTCAACAATAGCCGATCAAAACACGTATGGGCGGCCACCTGTGCGTGTTGAATGTTTCCCGCTTCAAGCGGGAAACTACGGCTGTATGCTTGGGTATCCTTTCCGTAACCCGGTGTATCAGCCGTTTTTGATGTTTCCGGGTACGGACGAATCTTATTAACGGAAAGAAATATGAAAAATAAACAAGCGTTTACGCTTATAGAGTTGTTAGTTGTAGTTTTGATAATCGGCATACTTGCCGCGGTGGCACTGCCACAATACCAAAAAGCGGTCCTGAAAGCACGCGTAGCAGAATATGAAGTAACTATGAAAGCAATTGGAGATGCCGCTGCCGTGTGTAAACTGCAGAAAGGGAGTGCTTGCACTATGGGTGAACTGGATATAGACATCCCGGAATGTAACGTAATCCCGGGGATAGTAGAAAACGCAACGACCTGTACTTACCAAGTCCAGGCCACACATGTTATTGCAAAAAATGGCAATACGCAATTATTTATGTATTATTATGAACCCACATCAGCAAGAATAGATTTTTCTTCTGGCAATTCCGAAGAAGTAACGGAAACAGTTCATGGATTTTATTGTCAAGGAATGTTTGGTTGTAATAACCATTGCAAAAAATTAGGGTTTCCCAATAAACATGGCAGTGGAGTTTGGTTTCAGGGATGTTCGCGATAATTTTAAACTCCCCCGGTCTACTAACAACCGGGGGAATATTATAAATAAGCGGAAAATACTTCCCGGTTTAATCAAACCGTAACATGTCCGTATATTCTTTGAGGCGTTTGTTAATCACGCTTTGAGTTAAACCCGCCAGGCGCACTACGCTAAAGGACTCAATCGTAAACGAGGCCATCACGTTGCCAATCATCATGGCGCGTTTAATGGCTTGTACGCTGTTCCAGTTTTTTTGGCTGGCTAAATACCCGGTAAACCCGCCGCCAAACGTATCGCCCGCGCCGGTAGTGTCGTGTACGTGTTCTAAAATATACGGCGGCAGTTGGGCTATTCCTTTATGGCTAACTAACATGGATCCGTTAGAACCCAGTTTAATAATTACGTATTTGACCCCTTTAGCAAGTAGCCACTTGCCGGCCTGGATTAAATTATAAATTCCGGTCAGCAGGCGCGCTTCATTTTCGTTTAAAAACAAAATATCAATTTGTTTAATCACTTTGAGCAGGGTTTCTTTTTTGGAAGAAATCCAGTAGTTCATGGTATCGCACGCCACCAGGCGCGGGTGCTTGACTTGCTTTAGAACAGAAAGTTGCAACTCCGGGTCTATATTGGCCAAAAACACGGCCTTGGCGTTTTGCTGTTCTTTGGATAACACGGGCTTAAAATCTTTAAATACGTTTAAATCCGTAAATTTGGTAAACGCCGTGTTAAAATCCGCGTCATAACTGCCGCCCCAGTGAAAGGTAAGACCGTCTTTTACTTCTACGCCGGAAATATCCACCCCGCATTTAATAAACGGCGCGCGGTACTCTTGCGTAAAGTCCGTACCTACTACCGCCACCACAGACGGTTTTGTAAAATAACTGGCACAGATAGAGGCGTAACTGGCCGCCCCGCCTAGCACACGCTCGGCGCGGCCGTTGGCGTTTTCAATGGTGTCAAAGGCCACAGAGCCGACAACTAACATTTCAGTATTCATAGTTAATTTAAAAAGTTTTGCACTTTTACGGTGTTGGTAAAATCGTCAAAAAACGCATCAGGGGCCGTCTCTAATTTGCTTTCCATTAAAGCAGCGGCAAAGGTTTGTTTGTTGGTGTCAAAATCATTCAGATTGCCGTGTTGCACTTGGTAAGAGTATTTTACTTCTTCGGGCGTTAATTTATAAATGGAATACAGCGTTTGGCGGAAGCGGTCTGCCAGCGTTTGGCGGCGGTACTGTTTTTCAAATTCCGCCGGAGAAACCTGGTACATTTGGCGTAGCGCATAGGCATATTGGTTTTTGTCAAACTGGCCGTCCTTACCTACAAACAACGGCGACGTTTTAATATCATACGCTACTTCATAGTCAGACACGTGTAACCCCGCGCGTTGGGCGGCCTGGTTTAAAATTTCCACTATTACCAATCCGTTTAAGGCCTGCTGTTGAAGAAACTTCATCATATCTTCATCCACGTCAATTCCTTGTCCGCGCAAGTGGTTGGCCTGACGGTCCGCCACTTTGTACAAGTCCCGGTAGGAAATAGTTTCCCGGCCTACCTGTGCGGCGTTTAGGTTGTAGTTACTGCGGGAATAGGCATCTAACCCAATGTAGATAATACTGCCCAGGAAAAACGCCAGGGTAATAATGAGAATAGATTTTTTGTGTTTAATAAAAAAGGATATCATAAGTTGCTCCGTTAGTCGTTATCGTCTGAATCTGCGGCAGGGTTTTCCTCGCCGATTTTGCAATGTCCGTCAATGCGGCCACCTTCTTCTACAATCATTTTTTTGGCGCGGATGTCCCCGGTAATGGAGGCCTTGCCGGTCAACTCTAACATCTCGGCGCAGACGTTGCCTTCAATATCCCCGCCGCAAACCACAATTTCCGCGGTCACATCCCCGACAATTTTCCCGCCGTCACCCACAATCACGTGGCGCGCGTTATCTACTGACCCTTCCAGCGTACCATCTACCCGCAAAGAACCTTGCACATTGAGCGTTCCCTGAAAGTAACACTCCGCACTGACGACGGAGAAATGTTCGCCGGAAGAAAAATCAGAATCTTTTTTCAAAAATCCCATACAACTCTCCTTCTGTACTACTTAAAATAATTGCGCGGATTAACGGCCTGGCCGTCTTTCCACACTTCATAATGTAAATGCGTTCCCGTAGAACGCCCGCTAGAACCCATTGTAGCAATTTTATCGCCGCGCTTCACCACATCCCCGGCTTTCACCACAATCCCTGTTGTGTGTGCATAAAGCGTGGAATAGCCAAACCCATGGTCCACCAAAATGGCCTGCCCATAACTGGGAACCCACCCCGCGTGGCGTACCACGCCGTCTGCAGTGACGACGATGGGGCTGTCGGGCTTGCCGGCAAAATCCACCCCATTATGTTTTTTGGCGGTGCGGTGGCCAAACGGATCTAACCGGTAGCCGTAATTGGAACTGATTTTGGCGTTAGAAGGGCGGATGGACGGCGTGGAGTTGCCGCCCCCTTTTTGGTTGGCAAAAAACCAGGCAATCTCCTGAAAAGCCGCCAGGTGCGTTTTGGCACTTTCTTCCAACTCGTCAATATAGTGTTCAAATTCTTCCTCGTCAATATCTTTCAAATCAGTTTCAAAAAGTTGTTGGGCGCGGGCATCCTGTTGGGCTTTTTCTTCCTTCCACCCTTTGGGCAAATTGATAAATTTTCCGCCCGGCATGCCTAACATTTGGCGCATTTGGTTTTCAGTCGTGCGGGTAAGTTCCAGATATTTGCGGCCGCGTTCTAATTCATCAGCAATTAACTGCAGCTTCATGCGCATGAGGTTATTATCGGCTTTTATAACGGTATAATCGTACCCGCGGACAAAAAACAACAACCCTGTCCCCGTCATACACACCCATACGGCTAGCGCAATAATAAGCGTAAAACGGCGCAATTTAAACTTGGTACTGGCCCCTTTGCGCGGCATGATTAAAATGTCTACCCGCTCGCCCAAGATACTGGCCAAAGCATTGATAAATTTACCCATCTTTTGTATTCTATCATATATAAACCCCTTGCGGGAAAAAAATTACACTAAGGAGAAATTATGAAAAAATTACTTACGCTGGTAGCCCTGGGCCTGTTGGCCGCGGCGTGTATGCCGCGCCTGCCGGACTTGCCCCCCGTAATGACACTGAACCAGGCAGAATTGCCGGTAGTAGCCGAGGAAGACATCACCTGGTCCGCCGCGGATTACAATGGCAAACCGGTGCTGGTGGTGTTTATGGGTTCCTGGTGTCCCTGGTGCAAAAAAACCATGCCGGCTGTGAATGCTTTGCATGAAAAATACAAGGGAAAAGTGGAAGTTGTGGGCGCATTTATGGACCCCGCCCCCGGCCCGGTAAAAGATGCGGTGAAAGAACACGGCTTTACCGCCAAGGCCTTATATAATGCCGGCGAACTGGCCGAAGGCGTGGGGGTTAGCGGCCTGCCGCATACGGTATTGTTTGACAAAAAGCACCAATCCGTCAAAGTGTGGGAAGGATACAACCCCAACATGGAAGAACTGGTGAGTGTGGAAATTGACAAATTGGTGAAGTAACCCCGAAATATTGTACGGCCCCTGCTTGTGAGGGGCCGTATTGTGTCTGTTGGGCTATTGCTGTATTCCCACTATTTGACACCAGTTTGTGTTGGCATCGTCATTAGAGCAAAAGATATCATTAGAAGAATCGGTAAGATCAAAGCGTAAGCGATATCTTTCTGTCCAAGATTTTCGGGTTGCATTCACCTGAAACTCATCTACGCTAAAGGAAAAATCTTTAGTGGAAGGACCGCAAACATAGTCATCACAATCTTCATCCGCTTCTCCATCAATTTTTTGGATATGTTTGGTGGCGAGTAAAATAAATATAGTAAAATATATGCATGAAACGAATGTTGTTGGCATGCTCTCTTTTAGCAATATCTGTTGGCCTTGCATGGCGGTTTTATCTTATTGGCATTTCCTTTGAATATGACGAATTATTTACCGCTATTACATCTAACCCTTCTGTTCCCTTTTCTTATTTGTGGAATCACTATTTGATGATAGATGTACATCCCCCTCTGCATAATTTTTTGCTGTGGGTATACAATCACGTTGCCCCTTATGGGCCGGAATGGTCTTTACGGTTGCCTAGTTTGGTATTTGGCCTGGGGGCACTGGTACAGGCGTATGTTTTGTTTCCGCGCCATTTGGGCAAAACGGCACGTTGGTTGTTCCTGTTGCTCCTCAGTTGCAATTTTTACCTCATCTTATATGCCCAGCATGCACGTGCCTACTCGTTAATTTTATGTGCGGCTGTGCCGTTTACATTTTTGTATTTAAGGTTGGCGCGGCGTATTCTCAAACACCGCCCCATTGCTACAAAATGGTGGTATCTATATGGCATGCTGGCGGCTGTTTTATGTTGGAGCCACTATTTTGGGGCTTTATGTTTTGGCTTGTTTTCGGCAGTATTGGGCGCATTGACTCTTTACCATAAACGTAGTTTTAAACCGCTTGCCTATACCTGTGCTTTGGTACTGGCCTGTTTCTTGCCGTGGATGATTCCTAATTTAGTAGAAAATGTAGGCCAACAACGTTTTGGCGGCAATTGGTGGGGAAACCGGGAATTGGAATGGAGTTTAGTCAATTTGTGGATTGAGTTTTTCTTCACCTCTTTAAAAGGTTTTTGGGCTTTGCTGGCAGCCGTACTAGCTGGCACCTTTTTCAGTTGGCGGCTGTATCACAAAAAGTATACGTGGCCGTATGGAATAGAGTTGGGGTTGCTAATCCTCCCCATGGCATGCGCCGGGATGTTTGCGCTAGTGATGTCGGTCAAAATTTTTTGGCTGATTTGGCGTTATTTTATTCCGTTTGTGCCGGCCTTGTATTTAACGGTGTCTTTGTTGATTGCGCCACTGATGCATAAGTATAAATGGGTATTTTTACTGATTATTTGCTTTTTGTTTTTCTCGTTCAAGACCACGTGGCAACTAAGCACACTCTTACGCCATGGGGTATTTTTCCCAGTGCGTAGGGCTATGGAACTGTATAAGGAGGCCTTCCCGGATAAAGAACTGTTTGTACTTGCATTAGAGGCCTTTCCTGCCCCTTCTATGACGCCCATGTATGGGTTTTACCCGCATTATTATTTTCACATGCAAAAACCGGTGACGGAGGTTTTTCAGTTACCTGCGCACGAATTGCAAGCCCTGGTGCAACGCCAACAAGAGGGCGTGTTTTGGATGCCAAATTGCAGTCCGTTAAAAATGGAAAAACTGATCCATAAAGTTGGGCGTGAGGCAAAAATTTTTGCCCGGCACGAAAACACTTGCTTTATTTTGTTTTCTGACGGGAAACAAATAGATCCTACTTATGCCATGGATTATGTGAAACGCTTTGCACGCGCCCGCACAAAGGTGGACAGAAAATCTAACAGTTAATTTTTTCGTCTATAATATAAAGCGGCCTTTGTTTTACTTCTATAAAAATACGGCTTACATATTCCCCTAGAATTCCTAAGGAAAGGAGTTGTACGCCGCTAAAAAATAAAATGGCTACCATTAAAGAAGTATATCCGCTTACGGGGTTTCCGTACACTATTTTTTTGAATGCCACCCACACCGCATACAGTACAGAAACGCAGGAAACACTCGTTCCCACATACGCCCACAACCGTAGTAGCGACGTGCTGCTTGCCGTCAAACCTTGTAAGGCAAAATTCCACAACTTCCAATAGTTCCATTTGGTGTGCCCGGCCCGGCGCGCAGAACGGGTAAACTCCACAGCCGCACTCTTAAACCCAATCCAATTAAACATTCCTTTTAAAAATCTTTCCCTTTCGGGCAGTTGGAGCAAGGCCTGCACCGCACGGCGGCTGAGTAAACGGCAATCCCCGGCATTGGGTGGCATGTTGCGGTCTGAAAGGAAATTGTAAATTTTATAAAACGCATGGGCTGTGGTGCGCTTGACCCATGTATCTGCCTGGCGGTTGGTACGTACGCCATAGACCGAATCAAACCCTGCGTTGAACTTTTCTATAAATTGGGGGATTAAAGACGGCGGATCCTGTAAATCTGAATCCATAATAATTACCGCATCGGCCCTAGATGCTTGTTGCAGGCCCGCAGTTACGGCGGCTTCTTTCCCAAAATTGCGCGCCAATGAAATGACTTGCACGAATGAATATTGGGCGGCCCATCTTTTAAGTAGATTTAAGGTTCCATCTGTACTACCGTCGTTGATAAATAGAAACGAGGTTTTCACTCCCTTTAGTGATTGCACCACAGGAAGGGTTGATTCTAAAAAAAGAGGCAGTACTGATTGCTCATTATAGGCCGGAACAAGCAAGGTCAAGTGCATCATATATTTTATTATAGCAATTCTTCCAATGTAGGTAAGCAATATTCCCGGTATAATGCCCATATAGGACTATGCATTTTCCTTACAATATGCCGTATCGAATCAGGACGAGTAGTCAGGTTTCGCATATTTACCATAATTTGCTACAATAAAATAGAGAAACTATGGCATATAACATTTTGGTTATTAATCCGGGCTCTATGTCTGATGATATTGGTTACTACCGCGGCAATAAACCCGTGTTTGAAGTAACTGTGCGCTATTCCATGGCTGATTTAGAACCATACGAAGGTAAAAATGTTACCGCCCAGTTGCCGCTTCGCCGTAAACTCATTTTAGATTATTTGCTAGATCACCAAGTACCTTTAAAAGAAATTGATGCCGTTATCGGCCGCGGGGGGCTGATTCACCCAGTGGAAGGCGGCGTGTATGCCGTAAATGACCTGATGATTGCGGATTTAACTTCCGGCAAGTACGGCAGTCACCCCAGTAATTTGGGGGGAATTTTGGCCAAAGATATTGCCAAGTTTGCCAGCTGCCCCAGTTTTATTGCCAACCCGGTGGTTATTGACGAAATGCAACCTGTTGCACGTCTATCCGGCATGCCGGAAAACCCACGCCTGTCCATTTTCCATGCGCTCAGCCAAAAGCGCGTGGCACGTTTAATTGCGGGTAAATTAGGCCAACCCTACGAAAAAATGAACTGCATTGTGTGCCATGGCGGGGGCGGCGTTTCCGTGGGGGCACATAAACAGGGCAAAGTAGTAGATGTTACCAACGGTTACGAGGGAGACGGCCCCATGACCCCGCAACGCAGCGGGTTAACCCCCAACGCAGAACTGGTCAAAATGTGCTTTTCCGGTAAATATACCGAGCGTGATATGCGCCTAAAACTGCGCGGCAAAGGCGGGTTGGTGGCGTATACCGGCACGTCCGACGTAAAAGAATTGGAAGAATACATTAACACCGGCAAAAAACGCCCGGGCAGTTTAATTACTTGCACGCGCAGTGAAGCCAAACTGGCGCGGGATGCTATGGTGTACCAAATGGCTAAATCTATTGGAGAAATGGCCGTAGTATTAGAAGGGAAAGTGGACTTTATTGCGCTTACCGGCGGGGTGATGTATAGCGAGCATATCCCGCAGGAAATCAGCCGTTATGTGGGGTGGATAGCCCCGGTGTATGTGTTCCCGGGCAGTGAAGAAAAAGATGCCCTGCGTGATGCCGCTAAGCGCGCGTTAGATCACCCCAACATTGTAAAACAATATAACTGATTTATTTTATTATTAAGGAGAGTAATACCATGAAGTTTAGTAGTTTTGCTGATTTGATTAACCAAGTAAAAGGAAAGTCCAACCGGGTCGTTGTGCCGGGTGCTAACAATAAAGAAGCCCTCACCGCTATTAAAATGGCTGATGAAAACGGACTTATTTCCCATGGAATTTTAATCGGGCCGGTTGCCGCTGTCAAAGAAATGGTGGCAAAAGTGGGCCTCAATGAAAGCAAGTTTGAGTTTATTGATTGTGAAGACGTGCCCACCATGTGCAAACTGGCGGTAGACCAAATTTTAGCCGGCAAGGGGGACTTTTTAATTAAAGGCCTGGTAGATACCAAATACTACATGAAAGCCATTTTAAATAAAGAAGCCCACCTGGTGCCGGAAGGCGCACTACTTTCGCACTTTGTGCTTTTCAGCACGCCTAAATACAAAAAACCGTTTGCCGTGACGGACTCTGCCGTTGTGATTGCCCCCACGTTAGAGCAAAAAGTAAAAATTGTGCAAAATGCCGTTAACACCATGCACAAATTGGGCCTGGAAAACCCGAAAGTGGCTTGCGTATGCCCCGTGGAAAAAGTAAACGAAAAAATCCCCAGCACCGTGGATGCCGCCGCGTTGGAACAAATGAATAAAGAGGGCAAAATTACCGGCTGTGTGGTGGAAGGACCGTATGATTTCTATATTTCTATGTCTGCCCAGCGCGCCGCCGAAAAAGGCATTAAAGACAAACAAGTAGCCGGGGATGCTGACATTTTGATGCTGCCGGATTTGGATGCCGCCAACCCGCTTTACAAAGCACTGGCCTTCTTTGGCGCAGATATGGAGGCCGCCGCGGTACTGGTGGGGCCGAAAATCCCGGTGATTTTACCTTCCCGCGCCGATGACCCGAAGGTAAAACTAAACGCTATTGCCTTGTGTTCCTTTTTAAAAGACGCTAAATAGAATAGAGGGGGCGGGCATACACCCGCCCCTGTTAGACGTATGAAACAGAAGATTTTTGCGTTTTTACAACAGCATTATTTGCGTTACCATGACGTAGTTTTTTATCTGGTGGTGCTGGCCCTAATCGGGGTGAGTACGTACGCGGCTATGCATGTAGTGCAAGAACGCCGAAAACACGAACAGGAACTATTAGAAAGCCAGCGGGAAATCCCGGTGGTGGAATATACCATTAAACAAAAACCCATTTATAATGCGTTGGCAGAATCCGGCCTGGCCAAGCAAGAGGTTGCGCAAATCGTGGCCAAACTGGGTAGCGTGGTCAACACCCGCCGCCTGCAACCGCAGGATGAATACTCGCTATCGGTAGAAAACGGACACTTTATTTTGCTACTGCTCAAACAGGGCTTTAAACGCTATTATGTGGCTAATGTAGAGGAAACCCTGGTAGCCGGCGTAAGCGAGGTGGAACTCAATACGCGTATAAAAACCGCCGCGGGAACAATTCATCACTCTTTGTTTAATACCATGCTGGCGGGCGGCCTGCAAGTGCCGCTTATTTTGGATTTTACAGACGCGTTTTCCTGGACGATTGACTTTAATACCGATACCCGCAATGGGGACGAATATACCGCCCTGTGGGAAGAAAATTTTGCACCGTCCGGCGAAATTGTCAGCCAGGATTTGTTGGCCGCTTCCTACAAACATGTCAATGCCAACAAACCCACCTATGCGTTTTATTTTGAAGATGATTTTTACGACGAAACCGGCAAAGTCAGCAAAAAAATGTTTTTAAAAAGCCCAATTAGTTTTAGAAGTTACCGCATTTCTTCACACTTTAACCCCGGGCGTATGCACCCCATTTTAAAAATCCGCCGCCCCCATTTAGGGACCGATTTTGCCGCCCCCATTGGCACCCCGGTGCAAACCGTGGCCGACGGTACGGTGAAATTTGCGGGCTGGAAAGGCGGGTTTGGCAACTTTGTGGAAATCCGCCACGCCAACAATTTTACCACCATGTATGGGCATTTAAAGAGTTTTGGCAAAGGGGTCAAAGTAGGGGCCAAACTGAAACAAGGCGACACCGTGGGCTATGTGGGCAGTACCGGGCTTTCCACCGGGCCGCATTTGGATTTTCGCATCAAAGAAAAAGAAAAATTTTTGGACTTTTTAAAAATGAAAAACCGCAATTCTGCCGTGCGGGATGTGCCGGCTGAAAAGCGGGAAGAGTTTAATGAACTGGTGCAACTGTATTTAAAAGAATTAAACGCAGCCAAACAGGCGGACACCCAAACGCCCGCCGGGGAGAGTACCCATGAAGCAACCTAAAAAAATTGCCTTAACCGGTGGGCCCAACAGCGGCAAAACCACCGCGCTGACTATTTTAAAAGAAACCTTCGGCCCGCAAGTGGAACTGGTGCGCGAAGCCGCCACCATGATTTTTAGCGGCGGGTTTCCGCGGCAGGATAATTCCCCCGCGCACATTGAAGCGGCACAAAAAATTATTTTTGTAGCCACGCGGGAAATGGAGGCCCTGGCGGAAGAATGTTCGCAGGCAGATTTAATTGTGTGTGACCGCGGCACGGTGGATGCCGCCGTATATTGGCCCAAAGGCGTGGAAGATTTTTTTAATGTAATGGGCACGTCTTTAGAAGCGGAAATGGCCCGCTATGATGCGGTATTGCACCTGTCTCCTCCCACCAACCCGGCCTTTTACCAATCCACCCATGTGCGCACGGAAAGTTTGCACCAGGCGTTTGAAATTGACGATAAAATTTTAAACATTTGGGCCAAGCACCCCAACCGCTTAATTGTGGAAGGAAAAGAGCATTTCTTTGAAAAAGCGGAAATTATTAAAAATTTTGTAGAAAAAATTATTAAAGGATAAATTATGAAAAAAATCGTTTTAACAGGCGGACCCAGCGGCGGCAAAACTACTGCGCTGTCTATTTTAAAGGAAACCTTCGGCAAAAAAATTGCCCTGGTGCAAGAGGCAGCCACGCTCATCTACAGCGGCGGTTTCCCGCGTACGGATAATTCCCCGGTGCATATTGTGCATGCGCAAAAAATTATTTACTATACTGTGAAACAGTTGGAAGAACTGGCTGAAAAAACCTCCAACGCCAGCGTGATGGTGTGTGACCGCGGCACGATTGACGGGGCTGTCTATTGGCCGTATGGGCCGGAAGATTTCTTTAAAAATATGCAGTCCTCTTTAGAGGCCGAACTGGCACGCTATGATGCGGTCATTCACCTCTCCCCGCCGCCGGAGAAGGATTTTTACCAGGCCACCAATGTGCGTACCGAAAACCTGCAACAGGCCTTTGAAATTGACGATAAAATTTTAGCTATCTGGGCCAAGCACCCCAACCGCTTGGTTGTTCCGCGGGAGAAACATTATTTTGAAAAGGCGGAAATTATCAAAAACTTTGTAGAAAATTTAATGAAGTAGGAGTAACTATGTGGAACCCTTTTAAGAAAAAAGAAACGAATGAAACGGCCCCTAAATCCATTGCCGAAAAACTGGAAAAAGAAATTGATGCCCTGCCGGAAGTGTTTAAAAAACAGTTGCAAGACCCGGCGGTCAAAGAACGGTTTATCAGTATCGCCCGGCGTATGGAGGCCGACGGCGTAAACTTTAAAAGCATCCGCCAGATGAAAAAATGGATGAAAGACCACGAAGCAGAACTACGCGCCGAAGGTAACCCGGAACAGCACCACATTGAAACCGTGGTGCACGACGGTCCGAAGATTGGCCGCAACGACCCATGCCCCTGCGGCAGTGGTAAAAAATACAAAAAGTGTTGCGGTGCGGGAAAGTAATAAATTCTGGCCCCCGATTTTTAAGAGGAAATAAAATGACGAAACGATTTGAATTACCGGATGAAGATTTAATGGAACAAGTATTCTCGGGGGAGCTAGACAAGAATGCCTGCGTGTTTAGTTTTAACCGCTCGGCGCTGATGGTTGCTTGTGAATGGGGCGATGAAACGCAAGTGGCTGATTTGTTAGAACAAGGCGCGGACGTAAATCTGGCTACCAAAGACGGCGAGACCGCTTTATATTATGCCTGTACGGATGGGAATTTGGAATTAGTCAAATTACTTTTAGCACATGGCGCACAGGTTACTCCCGGCGTATTGGGGGCGTGTTGTGACGGGTGGGTTGGGCCTACTCGCATCACGCCGGATCTGGCCCTTATTCAGCTTTTATTAGCACAAGGCGCCGATCCGCATGATAAAATGCCGGGGGGAAAAGAGCAAGCTATATTTGGCTGTTTACATCGGCACGCTTTTGAACATGCCCGGTTGCTGATTGAGAAAGGGGTCTGTGTTAATGAAAAGGACGCACAAGGGAATACTCCTTTAGATTGGGCCTGCTATTGGTTGGATAGATATACCCGGCATCCGCAAGGAAGCAAATATCATAACGAAGAAGAGGTCAAAGCGGCGCAGCAATTTCGGGATTGGCTAACCGCCCGCGGTGCCAAACCCGGAGCCAATAAAGTTACCTTATTTGACCCGGCCTAAAATTTTATAGACGAAAGATATTCCTCATTTTCCCCCCTCGCCGTTCCCTTCCCCCTCATGGGGAAGGATTTTCTCTCCCTGGAGGGAGAGGATGTCCGAAGGACAGGTGAGGGGGATGGTTGTTTTCCTCTCCCCTCAAGATTTTTAGGGCGTTGTGCCTTTTTCGCCTTCGCCCCTGAAGGGAGAAGGTGGCCATTAGGCCGGATGAGGGGGTTTATAAAGAACTTCCTCTTTGGAGAGGATGCCTGCAAGGCAGTGGTAAAAAATACAAAAAGTGTTGCGGTGCAGGAAAATAAATATTGGTTACATGCAATATATAGGTCAGTTTTTCACCCGGTATTACATAAAAACTTTATGCGTATTAAGGGGAAAACTGACCTATCATTCTGTGTGGGGTAATTAATAACCGGTAGCCAGTGCCGGTTCATCTAATACAAGAGCGGTGGATGTCCCTGCAGATACGGTTTTTGTTGGAAAATATTTACCGATATCTCCTCTAAAATAGGGCTGTTGGCGTTCTGCCTTGTTCCAACTGATTTGTAACTCGGTTTCTCCATCCGGTAATACAAATGTTACCGAACAAAAAGCATAAAGGGACGTTAACTGGGAGCAGAGGGAATGTGTTTTTGATAATTTGCTAGCTTCTATTTGCGCAGGAGATCCTTCATCGGCATGTGTTACATATTTAGAATATTTTAATTCCGGAATTTCTATATCCAAATCAGTTGGGTATATTGATCTCCAACTACCAGTGCCAATCTGTTTTGAAAAGTTTCCATGTTCCAGATAATAAGCCGCTAACCCTTTATCCAACGTGTGAACTGCGTTTAATATTTCCCTTCCTTGTGCTTTGTAAACGGCTTTTTGATACTGCGGCAGTGCCACGGCGGCCAAAATGCCGATAATTAATACCACTACTAAGAGTTCAATTAACGTGAACCCGGTTCTTGCTTTTTGTAATTTCATAATTCATCTCCTTACGATTTGTATTCAATTTACCCTGCGGAAACGTAAAAAACGGCTATTACTGGCACGCCTATGACCGGACCTATACCAATAACAGCCGTAATTTACCGTACAAAACGATAAACATTCGGCACAAAACAAACGGGTAATTAGTCCGTTTATTTTGCACCTCTCATGGGCTGTTTTTGAAGGTCATAGGTCTGTTTGCACAGAGCCCCGTATTCCACATACGGTTCCAAAAACAGAATAAATTGTATTTATAGTATAATAAAAATATGCCTTCCGAACAAGGTCCCATTATAACGGATGAATTTAAGGATGCCCTGGCCCTATTGGAAAGCAGGCCGCTTGTCCGTCTGCTGTTGTTTATTACCAGGCGCGCCGGTACCGGGAAAACCACCCTTCTAAACTAGTTTGCCCAACACACAGCGCAAAATGTGGTCGTACTGGCCACCACCGGGCTGTTTGATTATTTTCAGCAACGTAGCACTGTTATTAAACAAAGTAGTATCTGCTCATGCCAGTATTTATGCCACGATTTCGGCACAACTACCCGCAGATTTACTTTTAGAAATAATAATTTTCTTATCTATGCGCTCTTTGAGTTCGGATAAGTGTGAAATAATACCCAAGATACGGTTTTTTTCCGTAAGGCCCACCAAAATATTGACGGCCTGCTCCAGTGAAGTTTCATCCAACGAACCGAATCCCTCGTCAATAAAAATGCTATTTAACTCTATTCCGCCGGCACTGGCCTGAACTTCGTCGGCAAGGCCCAACGCCAAAGAAAGTGAGGCCTTAAAACTCTCTCCGCCAGACAAACTATTGGCCGAGCGTTTCGTGCCGTTATAATGGTCTATCACGTTCAAATCCAGCCCGATTTGGCGTCTTGCGTCATTGGCCGCCACGCGCTCCAGTTCATACTGCGTGCCGGTCATTTTAAGCAAATGGATATTGGCTCTTTGAATAATGCGGTCAAAATAAGCGGCTTGGATATACGTTTCAAGGTCTATTCTCTCTTTTCCGCTTATATCCCCATTGGCCGTTTTGGAAAGGGATAACAACCATTGGTGCCGTTCGTCAAAAGCCCTTTTTTTCTTGTCCCACACAGATAACCGATGGGCTGCATCCTTATTTGCTTCCAGGCGAGCCATAAGCATACTTTTTGTGTGCCGGTATTTTTCTAATTTTTCAGTGGAATCCTGTTGTTGTTGCTCCAGTTCGGCTAAATTTCCCTGTGGCCTATTTTGTAAGGATTGCATCAGTGCCGTTTCCTGCCCGCGCAAACGCTGCAGTTCCCCATTTTTCGTATTAAAGTCGTTTTGCAACGCGGTTAATGCCTCATTAAAGGATTGTATTTGGGTATTTTTAGCATGTATAGATTGTTCTACCGCTGTTCTATCGGTAGCGTGCAATTGCCCTGTTAACTCCGTTAGAGTATCGTTCATACCCTTTATCCGTGTTTCCAACACTTCTTTATTCCGTACAGCCGCGTTGAGTGCGTTATTTAATTCCGTCCGTTTGGTTTCAAACGCTTGCAACCACGCGTTAACGGATTCCAAATGGGTTATCTCCGAGGTTTTTAGATTTATTTTTTCTATAATCTCCTTTTTTTCTTGCTCTAACTGGCTGATATAAGCACCCATTCGTTGCGGTATCTGCTCAAAGGGCATATCTTCTTGAGCAAGCATTTGCCTGGTTTTCGCCATAAAAGCACCTAATTTTTCATCATATTGCCCCTTTAATGCGGCTAACTCCTGTTCGTGTTGATGGGCTTGATTAGCCGCATTTTCCCATGCTGATTTGGCCTGTTTTACTTCTTCTTCGCTGGGGGTGTTCTTCGGTTTTTGCGCTTTTTGCGGGTGATGCAGAGAACCGCATACAGGACAGGGGGTATTATCCGTTAATTTTTCTGCCAATATACCGGCTTGTCCAAGCCGGAAAAGGTACTCTGCATTTGTATAGGCCGTATTTAAGATTTGTTCATTTTGAAGATGCCGGGCAACTTGTTGTTGCGTTTGGGCAACGTTACCGGATAAGATATGCAGGGTGGCTATTTCCTGTTTCAAATTTCTGGCATTTTCCAGGGAGTGCCGGTTGTTTTCCAGTTGGGTTTCTAGCGATTTCTTTTCTATGGGAGCATTGGCTAATTGGTTCCTTTGTGCGGTTTGGGCGGCATGCTCTTGAATTAACCGTTCAAGGGCGGTTTGTTTTGCGGAAATATCAATCATGCTTAAACTTTTCTGCAATTCGTTCAATTCCCCGCGTTTCTGCTCAATTTGCACAAACCGGTTGCGGTCTTGTTCCAAACCGGTTATTTCGCGCTGTAATTGCTCTATTTGAGGCCTCTGGGCCGCTTTGCCATCAAACGCATCTTGCGCCGCGGTAACAAGCGGCGCTTGTTGTGCAATCTGCCCCTGAATTGCGGTTAATTGTTGCGCTTGCCGTTGGGCATTTTGTATTTGGGTGATCGTTTGCGTACGCGCGTTTATCCCTTGTTCCATTTCATTTATTTTCGTTTGCAAAGCGGTGTCTTGCACGGTATCGGCCGCTATAATTTCCCGGAGTATGGGCAATAATTGTGTTTGCACCTCACAGATATTAACATCCAACGCCGCTAATTTTTCTGCAGATTTGGGATCATCCGGCCGCACGATACTGCCCACAATACCCTTCCGCTCCCCGTCAATGCGGTCATTTTCAGATCTGTTATTTCTTACTTCGTCTTTGAGTTTTTCTTGCAATTTGCGGTAATTTTCCGTCTTAAATAGGTTACGCAAAATCCCTTGCCGGTCTTTTGTTTCACCGGTAAGTAATTTTAGAAAACTACCTTGTGCGATCATGGAAACTTGTGAAAATTCCGCACACGAAAAACCTAATAACTCTTTAACGGCGTTCTCTACGTCTTTTTCTTTGGTATAGATGGGGCCGCCATTGGGATAGATAAATTCTACTTCGGCACCGCGTTCCGTAAATCCTTCTCCTTTTTTCTTTGGGCGAAATTGTTTGGGACTGCGCTTAATCTTGTATGTTTTCCCCTTGTACTCAAATACCAGTTCTACAAAAGTTTCCGTATCCGGCGCAGCATATTTACTGCGCAACATTTCCGCATTGCGTCTTTCACCGGATGGTTTGCCGTAAAGCGCATACGTGATGGCATCAAAAATGGTGGTCTTTCCGGCCCCCGTATCGCCACAGATTAAATAAATACCTTCTTTGCCCAGTTTGGATAAATCTAAAACGGTACTATTGCTATAAGGCCCGAAAGCACTTAACGTTAACGTTAAAGGACGCATTATTCCCCCTCCCAAATGTTTTCTATAAGTTCACGCATATATTGGGCTTGTTTTGCATTCAAATCCTGATTATTTTGTTTTTTATAAAACTCGCTGAAAATCTCCTCAGGGGTTTTGTTTTCGGCCTGTTGCGCCGTGCCTATCTGCGTATGAGCGGCCGTACGTTTATTATCGTACTTCAATTCCAATATATTCGGGTAAACCGTGCGCAATTTTTCCAGGGCATTGGGCACATCCTCCTCATCGGTTAACGTAACGCGGAAATAATTTTGCACATGGAGTTTAGCGTAGAACTCTTTAGCCATTAACTCATGATAAGTGCCCCTTATTTCCTGCCAATCACGCAAGGGGACCAGTGGGATAAACGCTAATTGCGTATCCCCTTTATCATTTAAGTTAATGACGGTTAAACTTTTTTTATGGTTAACCTCCGAAAACGAGTATTTTAACGGACTGCCGCAATAACGCAACGTTTCCCGCTTGATATGTTGCGGCCCATGCAAATGGCCCAAAGCCACATAATCAAACGCCTCAAAAACGCCGCTATCCACATTGTCGGAACCGCCTACAGATATCTGCTCGGATTCGCACTTTTCTCCCCCTGTTACAAATTGGTGGGCTATCAGAATATTTCTTACGGATTTATCCACTTGCATATGATCAATGACAGTTTTTACCGCTTGCGTATAAGAGAGAACCTCTTCCGTTTCAAAAGCCGCTTTAACGTGCACCGGTTTTACAAAAGGGAGCATATAAATATTGATTTTGCCGAACTCGTCCGACACCATGCACGGTTTAATATCTTTTGTACTCTGGGTCAGGGCCTTTGCAATATGCACCCCGCTAACGGCCATTAAATCCGCCCCGAAGGAAATCCGTTCGCTTGAATCGTGATTTCCGCCGATCATAAATACTTCTACGCCCGCTTTGGATAAACCGACCAAAAACGCATCAAACATTTTAACGGCTTCGGCAGACGGCACGGATTTATCATAAACATCCCCCGCAATCAGCAATGTTTTTATGTTTTCTTTTTCAAGAATAGATGTAATTTTAGCCAAAATATCTTTTTGATCTTCCAACATGGAATAGTTATAAACTATCTTCCCTAAATGCAAATCAGCGATATGTGCAATTTTCATATGATTTCCCTTGTATTAAATATGTTTTATTGTATCTAAAACCCATCAATCTTGTAAATATGAAACAAAACGGCTGCGACAACATACTTATTGCACGAAAACATACTTATAACTTTCTTAATATTTTTTATTTCATTCACAAAATAAAGTCCTTATTCATTTTTTTCCTTTCGGTAAAAATCAACATACATAAGAACAATTAAACTACCTATTTTCGTGTAGGTCTTCATAATTGTTTAGGTAGTTGTTTCTTTGAAATATATGTGATGATTAAATTTCCGTACGCGCACTGGTTACAATCTTTCGTCTGCCCCATGATTAAACCCCGCCAACAATGTCGCTCCTATTAGGCACTGAAGAATAAGGTAAAATATATATTACCCTGCGGACTAGTTGCCGTCGTGGGTTCCTATTAGGCACCGAAGAATAAGGTAAAATATAAAAAACGCAAAAAACAAGAAGAAACCGAAAGTTCCTATTAGGCACCGAAGAATAAGGTAAAATATATAACGGCGGTTGTATCCGCTATTTATCTCGGTTCCTATTAGGCACCGAAGAATAAGGTAAAATATATTGAGTGGCTAGAAGATAGGGAAAGCCCCGGTTCCTATTAGGCACCGAAGAATAAGGTAAAATATAAAAAAGCTGATTCACAAGATTGCTACTATTGTTCCTATTAGGCACCGAAGAATAAGGTAAAATATAAATCTCTTTGTTAAGCACTTCCTGCTCACCGTTTCTTTTAGGCACCGAAGAATAATGTAAAATATAACGGTTGGCAGAACGTATTCAGTTTTTTATGTTCCTATTAGGCACCGAAGAATAAGGTAAAATATATCCTTAATCTCTGCTTGTTCTTCAGCGGTTGTTCCTATTAGGCACCGAAGAATAAGGTAAAATATACCTTACGGCAGGGCACCCCTTAATAACCTGGTTCCTATTAGGCACCGAAGAATAAGGTAAAATATAGCTTTTTGGGCTCATGGCAGGAATTTGGTTGTTCCTATTAGGCACCGAAGAATAAGGTAAAATATAGTAGGAGTGTTCTTGTCTCACGCACAAGCGTTCCTATTAGGCACCGAAGAATAAGGTAAAATATAGCGCTGAAAAAGGCCGCTTGGTATCTGCCGGTTCCTATTAGGCACCGAAGAATAAGGTAAAATATAAATTTTTTTTGTACCTAGTACGATTTCATCGTTCCTATTAGGCACCGAAGAATAAGGTAAAATATAATTTGCGCTACGTGGATGACTTTGTGCTGGGTTCCTATTAGGCACCGAAGAATAAGGTAAAATATATAGCAAAAATTCTTTATAAATACGAATTGTGTTCCTATTAGGCACCGAAGAATAAGGTAAAATATAAAATCAAAAGGGGAGCCGTGCCAAGCGCGTGTTCCTATTAGGCACCGAAGAATAAGGTAAAATATACGTACCGCTTGCACATATACGACAACTAGCGTTCCTATTAGGCACCGAAGAATAAGGTAAAATATAGACTTGCAGAACCACCTGCCGAAGGCGTACGTTCCTATTAGGCACCGAAGAATAAGGTAAAATATAAAAAAATGGTTTGCTTAAATCCTAAACCTGGTTCCTATTAGGCACCGAAGAATAAGGTAAAATATATTCAGCACTTACCGCCTATGAAACGACCTTGTTCCTATTAGGCACCGAAGAATAAGGTAAAATATAGCGCAAGAACTTTTTGAACAATTGCCCGCAGTTCCTATTAGGCACCGAAGAATAAGGTAAAATATAAACCAGGCCTGCCGGCACTGGGTCCACAAAGTTCCTATTAGGCACCGAAGAATAAGGTAAAATATAGCAAAAGCACTTTGGCCCGTTACTTGCGCTGTTCCTATTAGGCACCGAAGAATAAGGTAAAATATATTCAACTATAAAAAGTTGCTAAAAAATAAGATAATTTGTTACAATAATTTCAGAAAACCTTATTCTTATTTGTGCCTCAACTTAGGTAACAAGGTCATTAAAGACCACAAAAGGGAATTTAGTTCCCACTTAAATCGTTTTACCAAAGGGCCGTTTTGTCCGATCAACAAAATGGTCCTTTGTGTTATAAATCATCAAATAATATTAACTGCTCATACTTCGGTGGCATTTTGTCCGGCCGTAAAGCCGGCCCATAAAAACTCTGGGTTAGGCCGTATTGCTTATCAGTAATCAAGAGAAACGCACACTTTCCTTGCGGTGGGGTTTGCATCCCTAATTGCTTGATAAGTGCTTGTGCTTGATGCAAGGTTGGCATATTGCGCACATATACTGAATATTGGAGCATGCTAAAACCGTTATGAAGAAGTAACTTACGAAAGCCAGCGTATCGCTTGCGCTGGATTTTTGTTTGAGTTGGTAAATCAAATACCGCTACTACCCACATAATACGCCAACTATTCGGTTTCATTGGTAAATTGGGTAGTATGCCATAAGCGTGCTTCAGGCAATTTGCCCGCACGCGGCGGTTGGTTTGGGAGAAGAAGTTTACGGCGGGGATCTTCTAAACTTAAGCAAAAACTGTTTACCGCAAAATCTATTCCATGAAACAAACGGTATTGCTTGCCGGCAATTTTAATCGTGCTTGCAAGTAATTTTGACAATACTTGCTTTTTGACTTCTTTATCAAACCTTTCATAAAAATGATTGTTGAAAATATTCCATACAATTTGGTCTGTCAAAAACCGAAACGGCTCTATAAAATCATCTGCCAAATTAAAAGGGTTATCTTTGCGGTAGTGGCCTACCCCAAAATTTAGGCAAAGCCCCGCACCTGCCAAACTGCGGGCAATAATGGCACGCAGTACCGCATAGCCATAATTAAGGGATATATTGATGGGATCTGTGGCCCCCTGTTTATCCCTAAAATCTATGGAAGCATTTAAGGAGTGAAAATACTCCGCCCAATATGCGCCAGCGGCTTGGGCTTCGCGCGCGGTTTTATCTCCGGGTTCAATATGTTGGCTGATTACGAGCAAACGTTCAGCAAGTTCAGTATCAAATGCTTCAGCGGATAATGCTTGCCCTCTTATTTTGGCTTCAATTAGTTGCGCCCACCAATTAGCAGCGGTTTCTGTTTCCAAATATTTGGCCTGCAGAAATGGGCGGCGCGCTCCGTCCACATTGGTAGCAACCGGGAGCGACACAGCACACGGCAAATATTTTTCCCCCGCTGTTACAAGCAATGCCCCATTTTTGGCAAGTTCTTGAGTAACCGCAAGGGACATGCTAATACAAGGATGAGCCACAACAAGCACAGCAATATCACACACGGCAATATAATGAGTTTCGGCTGATTTTATAAACGCAATTTTAAGCCGCCCTGTATCTATGGAGAGTTTTGCTTCCCGGTCTATACTAATTAGATGTTGTATGCTCATTTTTTAGTTTTGCAATCTCCTCACGTTTGGTTACTAAAATATATTCATTTTGCAGTGCAGATATACTTTTAAATTTCCCTTTAACTTCGGTAACTGGTAATGCCTGTAACCCTGCATCGGCACTAAATTTTTGTACTTTATAAAACCGCTGTGTCGTTTTATCAAATAATATATCCCCAATAAATACCCGCGTTATGCCCGCTGGAATTTGTTTATTTTGTTCGTATTTCCATAAGGGGATAAGGGCCACACGTTTGCCGGTTTTAGCATCAAAATCCATACAGGCATAACCTCCGTTTTGATATGCCTTATATTCTTTGCCATCTTCGTTTCTAATTTTTTTATCAGCATTGTTGTCAAATTCGCGGATCCCTTTGCCTACCAGATACATATATTTCACTTGTTTAACTTTATTGCCACGGTAATAAATTCCATCTTGGGGGTCATCCTTTTTACCACAAAGGGCTTCTTCTTGCGTCATGCCTTGGGCAAGCCGCTTTTGGAATTCACTAATAATGACAGATTTGATAGTATCTGCGAATAATAATTTTTCTAAATTTTTTATTGTTTGTGCTGCATTCGTTTTTAAGAACTTACTTAAAGGAGCCCGATGAACTAGTACCTCTTTTCCTTCCTTATCTTTTTGTACATTATAAGCAGTTTCATCAAACAATTTGCCACTAGGGAAATGGTCCGGCTTGTGCCATACCACATAGTTTGTGAGACGCTTTTGCACTTCCTCACGCAAGGTGGCATATTGCGGGATATTTTCTACCGTAAAACCGGCAATATCTTTGGATTTATCGCGTGTGCCGTCCGCATTGAGCCATTCTATTTTGTGCAACGTACCATATTTGCCGTTATGGGTAGAAGCCCGCTGTACCAAAGAACGAGTACATAACCCAATAACAGCCGCATCTACCGCGTGGTGGCGGTGATCGCAGCGTTTATTAAATTGCAGTTGGGTTCTTTGCTCCCGGCAGAAATCTCTAAAAGCACGTTCTTTATCAGATTCCGTAACAGGTGGGTGAGACAAAGAAGCACAATAGCGTTCAAAATCATCTTTTACAGAGCCAACTTGGTTGTATTTTAGGTCTGTAATGGTGAATAATTCTTCCCACTTTTTAGAATCAATTTCCTTATCCTCTTTGTCATACAGCGGTTTATGTTCAATAACACGAATAGTGGGCAAGATTTCATCAAATTTCAGTTCGTGACGTAGATAAGACGTTAAAGCCCCATACGAAGGGGTAACCTTATGACACACATCGCCGCACCAATCTAATACAATTTTACCAATCCAAGCCGTTTCTTGGTTTTGGCGGTTCTCAAAATCAGATTTCAGTTGGGAAGGAGTCATTAATAAATTGCTGATTTTACGGAGGATCTTTGCTCCTTTTTGTGTGGGCTTATATTTATGATCCCGCGCAGAATAGTACCCCTTCTTTTCCTTCGCGTATAATCCCTGCAAATGTTGTACAAAGTTGATTAGGGGACTATGATTACCAAAAGCACGTTCTATCTTTTCGCCTTTTTTACGTGTAGATTTCTTGGCCGCTTTAAAAGCATGATAGTCCTCAATATCTTGTGCAAATTTCCATTCATACGGCAAACGGTTGGATTTGTCTTTATTTTCATCCGTAAACACCAGTACCTTATTTTCAAATACGTTAGGGCCGGCTATTTCTCCGCGTTGCGGTATAATGTGATCCACTTGCGTTTGTTTTTCATCAAACGCTTGTGCAAAAGAGATGTTTTGTCCGCTATAGGGACAAGTATGGTTTTGTTCTTCCCATAATAACCATTTCTCAATATTACGAGGACTTATCAAAACGCCATTTGCTTGCAGTTGCTGTATGGCTTTTTTCCGTTCTTCCGCCTGTAATTTTCCCTGTCCCTCTAAGAATTGACGACGACGCAAGGAATTCTTCATCTCGCGGGAAAGTTCTACTACAATTTCTTGCGGCTCTCTATATTTATGCAAAATATATGTCATTACACGGTGAAATTCAGCCAACGCCCGGCTAATAACAGGATCGTTAATAGATTCTTGCTTTAATATCGTATCAAGCGTGCGCAGTTTGCCCGTATACACTTTGTGTTTTTGCACGCGGGCATTGATATATTCCTCTTCATTGGAATCAGTCAATTCCCCTTTGAAAACAGCATCCGTTAAATCTACAAGGCCTTTTACGCTATAAGAACTCCGCCCGCTTTCTAGCGACAACGTAGACAGTTGTTCCCGGTGTTTTAACACAAAATCAGCCGCATGTTCTAACTCTTCTACACGGGCGGAAATATTTTTGGTTAAGCGTTCTTTACCGGTAATCTTCTCTAAAATATAGGAGGGATTATTGTCAATTAAATCTGACATGGTAGTGATATTAGACAAGAATTCAATTACTAACTCTTGCTCTTTATCCGTCAATTCGGCCCACTGGTTAAGTAATCCCACTTTTTCAAACTCAAACAGGGTACTATTGCCTTTAATGCCTCTTTTACTGCCGCGGTCAATGGTAAAAGAAACATCTTTTTCAAACCCTAGAAACTCATAAATTTTAGAGAAGGGGATAATTCCATCCTCTTTTGTATACCATTCTGTATGGGAATCTACAAAGTCAAATAATTTGATTTGAATCTCTTGGGGTAAAGATTTATAATCTCTGCGCCCCTTTGTACAGGTTCTTAGGTTACTAATTTCTCTTGCGAGGCGATAGTGTTGGTAAGCCATTTGGGCACGTGCCGCTCTTTTTTCTTGCGGGAAAAGGGGACAGTTCCCTACTGATTCCAACTCCCATTTGATAGGGCGTTGGTAAAATAACGCCGAATGGAACGCGTCTTTTAAAGCGATAACCTCTTGATTGGGGAAATCCGGAAACATATTTTGTCCCCACACCGCATATTCCCCATTTAATTCAGGGTGAAAGGTGGCTTGTTTCTGCCAAATATGTTCAAATTCTTCTTCCACTTTTTGGCGGTAAATAAACGTTCCGTCGTCCTCAATTTTTCTCCAGGGTTGCCCTTTGTCTGCTTGTTGTTTTTGTTCCCATAAAAGTTGGCCTAGTGTTTTATTATCACTTAACAAAGTAGAAGTTTGAGCCAGTTTTTTCCCAATTGTGCCTCGCTCCTCTTGCGATAAAGCCCCCTTATACCCACGATTTTTAACAATATGACAAAAGACCTTAATAAGTTGTGGTAAAGAAATTTCTTCATTTACCGCTTTGGCACGCAATTCAATTACATCTTGTTTATCTGCTTGTATATCCTCCCTGGTAATACCTATGCTTTGTGCGATATATCCCATTTTTTTAAGACGAGCGGCTTTGCGCTCTACTTGGCGGCGTATTAAACGTGCTGAACGGCGGGCCGTATTTAGCGTAACCATTTCTTTGGGGGCAACCGGTTCGCCAAAAATATAACTGTCTACATGTTCCAAAGAAATTATATTTCCGTCCTCATCCGTTCTGTAAATTGCCGTTCCAATAGAAGAAGTACCTAAATCAATCCCTAAACGGTAAGTAAACATTTTAGTTTCATTCATAGTTATTTTCCTCAAACATGCCAAATTTTAAATCTATTTTACGATTGCAAAAGCATTATACTTTTGGTTTCCCAGATAAAACCTTATTGGGCCCACCTCATTTATAATCTAACATAAAATGATTATATCAAGCAACAAATTGGTTAGTTCGTATTTATTAACTTTTTGGCGGGATTAAGCATGGTTTGGTGAATGCTTTCAGGTATGCTGATAAAAAAATCCTTTACCGACGGATTATTTAGCAACGCGTTTTTCTTGATCTATTCACTCAAATGCACGAATATATTTTACGTCTTTGTGCGGCAATCTCCTTTTATACCCCACCATTCACTTGTTTTTCATACATGTAATTTTTATAATGAAATTATGTATATTAAAATCAAAAATCCGACGCGTTACACGCTATTGATGCAATTAGGGGCCTTGGTTTTGGTGTTGGCTGTAATATTGGCGATAGGCATTATTTTTACCTTCGTTTCCGGCAGTATGAGTGCCGTGTGGGAAGGAACCCGGGAATTTGTTCGTTATATAAAACAAGAAGAAGGGGTATTTACTGTAGTGTTTTGTATTTTTGGGTTACTCATGATCCCTGTGGGAATCATAGCCACCTTTATGGAATGGAAGCAAAAACGTACCCAATGGGCAGATCCTACCAATGTATTTGCGTTGGACTTTGGCCCGGAAGGGGTAACGGCCTACAGGCATCAAAATACTATTTTTTTCCCCTATCAAGAGACCGATTTTAAAATGACCGCGGAACTGGTAACGGTGCGTACCAAAAATAGTTCGCATGCGGCTCTGCATGCCCTTACACTTCTCTTTTTATCCCAAGGCCACCGCATAAAGGTAAGCCACAAACTTACTACCCTAAAATGCCTTTACCAATTGGCAGATTTACATGCTTACTTCAAATCTTTTTCATTTGCCTGCCAATTATCTTCTTCTTACGATGTACACCAACAAGAGTTGGCGGCCTTTTTAAAGGAACAAATGCAAAACCAAATACGCTACGGTTTACATCGTCGCTACCGCGCTTATTTTACTATGATACTAGGCAGTTTGCTGTTTTTAGCGTTTGGGATGGGAAGTTTATGCCTAGTATTTTCGTTTGGTTTTAAGGATTCTTTCAGAATTAGTATGAGCGGAATGTTTTTGTTACTGGCTATCGGCTTTTTGACGAGTGGCACAATTTTGCTATACCGTGTCATCCAAGATAAACACATTGAACGCAAACTCAAACAATTGCGCGGGAACTAATCATTGTACTACTTTACCTCTTTGGGGAAGTACCGCGTAGCCGGGTATAAATAGGGTTGCTTCATAGAACCCCCTCTTTGTCACTTACGCGACGTTTTCCCCGCAAGGGGACAAAAAATAAACCTAAAATAGCAACTTTTTTCCCATAAGACCAAAAAATTGTATGTTAGGTTAAAAGAAGAAATGGTGAGTACGACCCCAATATAATACTCTCCTTACCAGGGTGTGTGAGGAGAGTATTATATTAAAATACACGTCTAACTAACGGCGGTGGTGTTCATTGGTGTGTTGACAGTTAATGCAATACCGCGCAAACGGCAACGCTTTCATGCGTTTTTTTCCAATGGGCTTGCGGCAATATTCACAAGTTCCGTAAATACCTTTATCCATTTTGCGTAAGGCGGCTTCAATCTGCTCAATAGTATTATGAGCGTTGCTGGTAAGTTCAAATAAAATTTCTTTATCCAAACTTTTGCTAGCATCATCAATGGGGTCCCCCACTTCCGCTTCGGGCATATCCATTTGTTTCGTGTTTTGTAAACGGCGGGTGGCATCTTCTTTCAGTTCCAATAAATGTTTTTTGATCTCTTTAATTTCGGCAGCGGTAAGCATGTCCTTATTTTCTTTTTTTATCACCATAACAACCTCTAAATAAAAAAAATGAAGTGCACTAGCCCAGGGGGCCCTTACACTATGTTATTTAGTTTATCAAAGTAAACAATTTTTTTCAAGTGCAGAAGAAACCTTTTTTAGTACACTATATGTATGAAGTTACTTATTTTATCTTGTTGTGCGCCGTGTTCCTGTGGGGCTATTAAACATCTCGTTCAAAAGGGCCACCATGTGACGGTATTGTTTTATAACCCGAATATTTTCCCGCGCGAGGAATATGATAAACGCCGGGATGAACAAGCCCGCATTTGCCGAGAACTGGGAGCAACATTCGCACAACTTCCTTATGAACCCACCGTATGGGAACAAGCCGTGAAGGGGTTGGAACAGGAACCCGAACGCGGCAAGCGGTGCAGTGAATGTTTTTATATCCGCCTGAAACAGGCCGCCCGCTACGCACGTAAGCATCATTTTGATTTGTTTACCTCGGTATTAGGAACGTCCCGCTATAAAGATATTGACCAGGTAAACCGTGCTGCCCTGCGCGTGTGGTATGAAGAAGGAACCCCCTATTTAGCCACCTCTTGGAGAAAAGGCGGGTTAGAAGAACTTCGCCAAGCACTGGTGAAAGAGTTTAATATGTACAACCAAACCTATTGCGGGTGCAAATACAGTAGGAGGAACGTATGAAAAAGAAATGGTTCAAACGTTTGGTACGTATTGCAGTATATGGTATATTGGCAATCCTCTTGTTAGATATAGTAGTGCATGCAGTTTCGCGCACCGCCTGGTTTAATACACAGGTACGTACCTTCTTGGAGAAATCCCTCAACCGTGATGTCAAACTAAGCAAAATAGCGGCCAATTTTCGCGGTATATCCGTGGAAGGATTAGCAGTAGCCGAACAGGGAGGATTTGAAAAAGGCACTTTTTTGCAAGCAGAACATTTACGGATTTCATTTTCTCTATTTCATTTACTGCATGCGCATGCCAAAGTAAAGCAACTGATACTAACTAATGTCACCGCACGTGTGGCTGTGTTTTCGGACGGCACTACCAGTTGGGCTGACTTAATAACAACACAAGATGCAACCCTTTCCCAAGAACCGGAGGACGGCCCATCCGCATTCTACCTTACCGCACAACATATTCAGTTAGAAAATTTGCGTTTGATGTATGCGGATTTTGTAAACTCACGCTTCCTGGATATAGATAACTTGATGATAGGTGTAAAACATTTTAATATGCGTGAACCGTTTTCATTCTATTTGCAGGCCCGCATCCGCCCCACCGTACAGAAGGCCCCCCTTGACCTTCCGCTTGCATTACGCGCAACGGTGGATTTAAAAAACATGGATTTGAATAAAGCTACCGCCCATATTAAGCCATTAACAGCTTCTTACCAAAATGCATCTTTAACAATTATAGCAGATGTAGAAAACTTTAAAAATCCGCATGCAAATTTAAAATTTCACTTGCGCAACTTTTCAGCAGATACCTTAACTCCTATTGTCACAGTACCGCCATTTATGTTGAAAACGGCTACCGCCTCTTTAAAACTGGCGGCCAATTTAGAAAAGTCCGCTCTTACGCTACACCATTTTTCCCTGGAAGCCCCCGGGCTTACCACACAGGCCAAAGGAGGCCTCCTTTACGCCAACCCACAACAATTAAAGTACAATGCCACCGTTGAAAGTAATATTATTTTAGGAGAAGTAGGCCGTTGGTTTACTGCATTGGCCGAACCATACCGGCTAGTAGGAACCATAGGAAGCACCTTGCATGCTACACAAGAAAAGATAAATGGAGAAATTACGCTACAAGGCATTGGCGGTAAAGTACCGCAAATGGGAAATCTTTCTGATATTGATGCAACCCTAAAAGGGCTGGAAACGATGAACCTTAAAGAGGGAAATCTTGCGGCAAATATCGCTGGCAAATTAAACGGACGTCCGTTTATCATAGATGCTGTAGCCAAGCAAACTTCCCAAAAAATAGAAACAAATCTTACAGTAACCGCAGAAGAAGTGATGTTCCGTTTGCCGACGGACAACATTCCCTCGCAATCCTCCACCGCCGAAAAGGCACAGGCCACTCCCTGGCCCTTACCACCCATAGACGTAAAAGCAAATATTCAACTGGGCAAGGTAGATGTTCCGTACTTCTACGGAAATAATGTGTCTTTCACCGCCAATTTAGAAGATCTCACCCCCGATTTAAAACAAGCCCATGGAACCATGCGCTTGCAAACCGGGGCCGGGATTATACAAGATATTTACAAACTAACGGATGCTACCCCCCTTACAAAGGTATTATTCTTATCGCTAAATGTTACCGGGAAAGTATTTAACGCCCTTAATGTATTTGGCGTACTGAGTAGCATTGGAAACGAAATTTCCGCCGAAGAAGCGGAAGATAAAAGTCAACAGGCCACTGTTAAAACCCAAACCATTTTAGGGCCGGACGGCGAACCCCTGGAAATCAATGTGGTAGAAACAGATAAAAAAGTATCCGGTGAAATGGAGTATGATAAATTTGACACGGAAGTAAATTTTGTGCGGGGATTGGCCACCATTAAAGAAGGAACCTTTGTGTCCCCTATGATGTCATTGCGCCTAGACGGAACAACGGATTTTAATACCCAGCAAATTGATATGACCGTGCACGCCGCCCCAGGCCGGCACGAGGTAGATGGTATGATGCCTCTCTCCTTAAAAATAGGCGGAACCATTGATAACCCTCAAGGAGATATGCAACTGTTGGGCTCCATGTCTTCCCTGGTGACACAAGGCATTACGAAGAACGTGGTATCCAGGCAAGTAGGCAAGGGCATTAAGGGCTTCTTTGGTCTTTTTACAAAAGATAAAAAAGAAGACGAAATACAGCAGGAAACACCCTCCTCTTCCAACGAAAAAGGTGCTGCCAAACCTTTGGAGTAACCGGCCTATTTCCCCCTTGGATTTATGGTAAACAGTAGGTGCGACATGTCCCCAAATTACACCGAGGCAGAACAATAGCAAGGAAACTTCCCGGGTATTGCCCGGGGTATTCCGGCGGAGTAAAAAAAGCCCTCGTTATAAGGGCTTTTTTACATAACTGTGAGGAAACTTCAAAAATTGTAGCAAAAACGATTGGGGTGGATGACGAGATTTGAACCCGCGACCTCCGGTTCCACAGACCGGCGCTCTAACCAGCTGAGCTACATCCACCATAAATTGATACTATATTTTAGCAAATTTTTTAGTTACACGCAAACGGCGCATCATTCCAAAACACACACGTGCCCATCCGTAACTTCTTTGCGTTTTCCACCCGCACGCGCACACACTTGCTCGCTCGCTTCGCCGGATGTCCAATTACTCCCAATTTCTTCCCCTTGCTCATTTTTGACTACAGAAACTAACTTTGTTTCGTTTACTTTAATTTCCGTATCCATACTGCCTTGTCTAATCCATAACCGCAAACCATACTTACTTTCCCCTTCGTTTAGATCATACTTAGAATTAGCACT
The DNA here is from genome assembly GCA_045593745.1 of Elusimicrobiaceae bacterium. GTDB lineage: Bacteria > Elusimicrobiota > Elusimicrobia > Elusimicrobiales > Elusimicrobiaceae > Avelusimicrobium. The sequence goes on from JAZNXF010000002.1 coordinate 80,339, forward strand.
TACAAAGCATGACTTAAACTCATCATAACAATAAAAAGAATAATCCCAATAGGAAGAATCCGGCACAGTTACATCCAAAAGAGCAAAATTATTAGATTTTTCTTCAGGCAGTGGACCGTTAGCCAAATCATAAAATTCAATCCCACGCCCAATGATACGCAGGGCCAAGATTGCTTCCCGGTTTTTTGCCCGCGTAACTGCTTTTTGGTATTGGGGAACCGCCACTGCGGCTAATATACCCACGATTACAATAACTACCAATAGTTCAATAAGCGTAAACCCGCCTTTACGCTCACCTTGATATCTTTTCTTATTTTTTTGTAGTGTGTGTGACAACCCCGGTTCCGAATAATCATTTTTATAAACTGTGACATCGGCAATACTGCACGTAGGAATTTGCCGGGCATTTTTAATTTTTTGCTCATTAGTCCAACTTTTCTTCATCACTAACCTCCACTTCAGGGGTTCCCTGAAATACGTTTAAGTTGCCTGTTTGAAAGAACCCATATAAAGACGGCCACTCATAAAAATTAGGGGGAAACTTTCGTTTCCCCCTTGGTAAAATTACTTAGATTTATTGTTTAAAAAACCCCCACAGGTTGGCGTTGTAAATCCACCCCTTACAAACCCCATCACTGGCGTTAACAGGTTCGTCTTTCACTTGAATCCATTTACCTTTGCGGGAGAGGTATTTAAACGGATATCCTTTTTCAACGGTGCAGACAATGTCCGAACTGGCTGACGGATTAGCACGCACATTGACATCTAACTTAGCAGACATTCCCCCATTAGGGCTTAACAGCGAGGCAGAAATCCACCCCTGGTAACCTTCAAAATCTTTAACAAGTACCCAATCCTTATCTTCGTTGGTTTGCAACATAATAACCGGCGTATAACGCCACGCATAAAATTTAACCGCACAATTCGTTCCGGCGCAGGTACGGATGTTAGCACGTTTGGCATTAACACTGGCATATTTTTGGGCAAAAATAGGCGCGGCTAAAAGCACGAACATCAACAATACAATTACTTTTTTCATATTTCTCCTTACAGTATAAATACAAAATTCCACATTAAAAGTATAGCAATACTGGGCAACCCTTTGCAAGTCCTTTTTGGAAGGGTGCTAAAAAAGTTATAATATAAAAAACCCATTATTAGGAGTAAGCACCATGAAAGAAGCCGTAGAAAAAGTAATTAACGAAATCCGCCCGATTTTACAAGCAGACGGCGGGGATATTGAATTAGTAAGCGTAGACGAAAAAACCGGTATTGTAACCGTTGGTTTACGCGGGCATTGTGGCAGTTGCCCCCATGCACAAATGACATTGCAAGCCGTGGTAGAACGCCGCATCAAAGCGGTGGTTCCCGGTGTAACCGCCGTAGAACGCGTATAAAATGCCGTCTGTTGATTTACATACCCACTCCACTTTTTCCGACGGTACAACCACGCCGGAAGAAGTGGTGCATGCGGCTCTAAAACGCGGCGTGCAAATTTTTGCACTGACCGACCATGACACCATGGACGGAACCGCCCGCGCGCAATTCTTGGCGAAAGAACGCAACTTGCGCTTTGTGTATGGGGTGGAAATCAGCACCTGTGAGCATGACCACTTGCACTTTACCGGCTATAATATAGATGTAAACAACGCGGCATTTCAACAATTTTTAGCAAATAACCGCACCGCCAGGAAAGGCCGTATCCGTCAAATCATTCAACAACTGCAAAAAGCGGGGGTGGATTTGCGTGAAGAAGATGTTTTTTCCCGCGCCCCAAATACTGTTTCCCGCGCACACGTAGCAGATGCGTTGCGCGCGAAAGGGTTTGCCCACTCGCGCCAGGCGGCTTTCCGCCAGTATTTAGTAGAAGGGCAACCCGGTTATGTACCCGCTATCGGCGTAACGGCCATAGAGGCCATACGCCACATTAAAGCGGCGGGCGGTCTGGCTGTTATTGCCCACCCGGGCATGGTAACAGAGCAGTGGAATTTCCCCGCGTGGACAGAGGCCGGGTTAGACGGCATAGAGGTATATTATCCGGCGCATAGTTTTGCCATGCGCCAGGAATTATTATATTTAGCCGACAAATACGGCTTGTTTGCCTCCGCCGGGTCTGATTATCACGGTCCCTCCAGCGGGCGCACCTCAGCCCCCGGCATGAATATTCCGCAAAATCATTTTGACCGGTTAGTAAGTAAGTTGTTTTAAAGCACGGTTTTATATTCCATAACGGCAAGAAATTTGAACGTACTAAGAATAATTATGTCGTATAATCCCTATATAAAAAGGAGATTCGCGTTGTGTTAAAGTTAATAATTATATTGGTAGTAGCAGTTGTAATAGTAGTGTTTTTCAAATTCCGTCCACAATTAAGTGAAGAGGGGTTACCGATTGTTCCGGTGTCAAAATTATATGACACAACGGTGGTTCAAATCTATGAACTATTATTTTGTGATAATATACAACTATACAATGCAATGAAAGACAATTTCCCTGTTTTGTTTGCGGAAAATCCCTCTAAAGAAGCATTGCTTAAACTTGCCCAAAATAAAGAGGTAGAAACGCGCATCCGTATTTTGGCATATCGGCGGTTAAAAGAAATGCAGGTGTTCCCTGATACCAAGGAGGTATTGGGTGTCATTGTGGAGTATAATCAGCGTAAAAATCACGGCAAAGGGTTGGATACGTTAGCGGTTTACCCGGATGGCAATATTCGCTATATTAACTATACAGGTAAAATGGCTTTTGTTAGTGGAGATACTCCTATTTCGCAATTTGAACAACCTATCAAGGAAATTTTTGAACAAGCCCACCAATTAGCTCAAGTAATAGGGCCGTGGGAAAAGAAACGCTTACCCCCTCCTGCTCCGGGAAATGTAAGAATTACCCTTTTGGTGAATGGTGATATTTATTTAGGGCAAGGGCCGGACAAGGTAATGTTTAGTGATAAATTAGGTGCTCCGCTGTTACATAGTATGTCTATATTACTTCAACAAATTATGCAACTAGCTAGTGAGCAAGAGTCCAACGCCTAACCTTTATTTCTGCCTTTTTTTAATACAAGGGCTATTTCGCAAAGATGAATAGGTTACAATGCCTTTCAAATCCTGCCGCGCATAAAGCAGTTTATGCGCTACTGCCAAACAAAAACACCCCTAATGGGGTGCTTTTTAAATTTGGGCAGTACAGGATTTGAACCTGTGACCTTCCGCGTGTGAGGCGGACGCGCTACCGCTGCGCCAACTGCCCTTAAATCTTTAGTTTTCTTTTTACTACCTAGGCGTTGGCTTTGCTTTGCGCGGTCCGCGTTGCGGACGTGCTTTATTTTACTTGCGCTGCGCCAACTGCCCTTAAATCATTACTACCGTAATATTATATCATATTACGGATATTTTGTCTTTTAATTCGTATGCACGTGGATGAAGTCCGCATTTAACGTGCCGGGTAGTAACTGGGCGATACCGTCAATCATAAATTGCATGGCAATCGCGCACAAAATCATACCCATAAAACGGATGACAATTTGCGTACCGTTGTGACCGATTTTACTAAAAATCCAACGCGCACTCACTAAACATCCCCCCACCACGCAGGCACTGACCAGCAGCACCAACACCATGCTCATGGTCATAGCAAAAGTGGTGCTTTTTTCAGCATATAAAATAACAGTGGTAATGGAGCCGGGGCCAATAAATAACGGCATAGCAACCGGCACCAAAATGTGGCTTAAACTGTTGCGCGCCTGGTCAAAGGTAGTGCCTGAGGAAGCGGCTGTTTCAATGCCGCTGTTTTCAAATTTGCTTTTCCCTTGCAACATGCGTAGGCCTACGCGTAAAATAATGATAGAACCCGCCAACCTAAATGCCGGAATTGTAATGCCAAACATGGTTAAAATGCGGTTACCAAACAAAAAGAAAACAAGCAATAACCCAAAGATAGCCCCCGCCATTAAAAGGGCAACGGCGCGTTGCACTTTGGGGGTTTCGTTTTCTACATGTTCCAAAAAAATCGGTACGTTACCAATCGGGTTTAAAATAGCGATAATACCAATAAACGAGTTTACAATTAAACTCCAATCCATAGTGTGCGTAACACTCCTGCAAGAAAAAATCCTGCCTAGCGACAGGTATACATATAGTATATAAAATTGAACGGTAGATGGTAGATTATTTTGATATAATAAAACTAACCCAACAAAGGGCTTACAATTTTATTGCAGATTATTTGTTGAAGTACGGGGAGAGCCCGTGCCGAGCAATGGAAGGATACAACTTTCCGGCGCAAATTCTCAGTCAACAAATAGTCGCTTTGTCTTACCCATTTCTCTTTAATTAAGAATTGGGTAGGCGGCGATTATTTGTTAAAGGTTACTGAGAATTGCTTTTAACAGAATTGCCGCCTTTTTTGTTGGGCAAATTACAAAGTAAGGAGAAATAAACATGAAAAAAACAACAAAAAACAAACAGGCATTTACGCTTATTGAGCTATTAGTCGTCGTGCTGATTATTGGCATATTGGCCGCGGTGGCATTACCACAATATCAACTGGCGGTGGCAAAAACGAAATATGCAAAAAGCATGCATTATGCCCGCCTGTTAGCGGAAGCACAGGAAAGATTTTATCTTGCACATGGCACCTATAGCACACACTTTGATAACCTAGATATTTCCTTCCCTGGGGACTATATTTCTACACCAAAAGCACGAGGAGAAAAACGCGTTTATGATTGGGGAACTTGCCACCTGACCACAGAATCTGTTTTTTGTTACGACAAGGGGGCATTAAATCTCCATCAAGTTTATTTGAAATACAGTGATGGTCACTATGTACCCCCAGGGACCAAAGTATGTACAGCATATTCCACCGATCTAAATAGCGTAGCAAACAAATTATGCAAACAAGAAACCCACCGTACCAATTTCAAAGCACGACTTTTTTCCGGAGGGGATTATGGAATTGGATATACAGAATGGCTCTATCCAGCAAATTTATAGCCGGTCTATAAATCAGCGGAATATCTACAACAATTCTTAGTAGAGAAAACAACTAGTTCAATACCCTTTGGTGCCAGAGAGGGATTCGTCGTTATCAATCCAATCCTGCACGTCAATTTCGCGGTATTGGGTATCGGTATCGCGCACGATTACCTTTTTAATGCCCGCGTTAATAATCATCCGTTTGCACATACTGCAGGAGTTGGAATTTTTAATAAATTCCCCGGTGCTTACTTCGCGCCCGGAAAGGTAGAGGGTGGCATCTAACATTTTATCACGCGATGCGCTAATAATGGCGTTGGCTTCCGCATGCACACTGCGGCAAAGTTCATAGCGTTCCCCGCGGGGAACGTTTAATTCTTGGCGGATACAGGTGCCTAAATCACAACAGTTTTTACGCCCACGCGGAGCCCCCACATACCCGGTGGAAATGACTTCGTCGTTTTTTACAATGACGGCCCCATAGCGGCGGCGCAAGCAGGTACCGCGTTGGGAAACGATATCGGCTAAATCCAAATAATAATTGATTTTATCGCGTCTAACCATAGTTTTCTCCTGTTGATTTATTATAGCATAATTATTTTTTTATGCTACTAAAAGACGCACTATACGCTATAATGTATGGTATGAAACAGTTTCTAATTCTTATCTTGTTACTTGTGCCCACCTGGGCCCTGGCTACCGAGCAGGTGAACCGTATCACTGCTCAAACTACCCATATGTCAGCAGATACGTTAATCAAACGCTTTCACTTAAAAGAAGGGGAGGAATTTACGGAAGAAAAATACCAGAAAGCACAGGCGGACCTGCACAAACTGCGTGTATTTAAAACGCTGGAATTTATAGAAAAAAAACGCAAAGAAGGGGTAGATATTCACATTAAAGCAGACGACCGCAGGTATGTTTTCCCCATGGCGTTTGCCATGAGCGGCAAAAAACGTTCGGCAGGCATTTCGCTTGCCAGCGGGAACCTGTTTAAACAGGGGGAAAGCGCGTTTTTCTTTTTAGGCGGCGGGCGCGACGGTTTTGCAACCCACGGCGGCCTCATGCTAGGGGATGATTCCTTCTTCTTGGGATATTCCCATGTGAACTTTGAACAAAGTTTCTACGAAGGGGGCTGGATGAGTTCCCCCGGTGTCTTTGGGGCGGCAGATGATAAAGGCAACCACGATAAATTTTTATTGGGGACCATTCATGGAAAACAAGACGATTTAACCTTTACTTACCGCCGGAAATTTTCCAGCGTATGGAGTATATTTATTACCCCGCAATACGAGTATTACTGGTACAAAAACCGCGCGTTAGATACCGGTAAACATTCCCACCTGTCGTTTGGATTTCAATATGCAGATGATATTCGCCCGGATATGAATATGGGGGCATTATCGGGGATTGGACTATCGGATAAAGCCCATGCCTTGCGGGATCTGCCGCGCGTACGCACCGGAAAATTAGCAGAAATTTCCTACACCACCGGCGGTCATTGGTCCGGCAGTGATTACAACATCCAAAAACTCTCCCTGGGGGGAGGGCTCATGTGGGAACTAAAAGGGCATCACATCCTCGCCGTGTTTGCAAAAGGCCAGCGTGCCTTCCATGCCCCATTTAGTAATTTAATCCGCTCCGGCGATTTACTGTTTGGCATGGGGATTTACGACCGGGAACAGCGCGGCTCCACCGGGGTATCCGGCGGGGTTAGTTTTACATACTTTATCTTGCGTAACCAAACTGGCCTACTTAGCGTAATGCCGTTTTACGAACAGGCCTATATCCGCGCCGTGGGTTCTTCTTACGAGCCGCACGCGGGAGCCGGGGCCACACTTACGTACCGCCTGTGGCGTTTCCCATTACCGATTAGTTTAAATTTTACGCATAACTTAAACGACGGTAGCCACCACGTGGGCTTTAAAGTAGGCGGACGGTTTTAGCACACTACTATTATGCGGGAATTAGCACGAACATGTCATATTCCTAAAAACAAAACGCCACGATCTGCATGCCAAATAGTTCCTTGCCAATACAACCCACCCCTTTGGGGGCTAGTAGAACCAATTTTGGCTAATTTAAGAGGTTGATTTCTTGTCTGCCCTGTGGGGAAAACATTAGCCCCATAAGGTTGCAATCCAAAAGAGGTGCAAGCGAAAAAAGAGGGGATTTTACAGAAAAACCTGCTTAACCCGGCTACGCCGTGCTTTTAGAGAAACCGCTTGTAATCCCCCCGGCCCTAACAGGCCCTTTTCCCGGCAGAGCGGGAAGAAAAGCAATACAAAAATAGGCCGACACACCGCAAGAGGATTGAAAACAGTCCCACCTGTTCTTTCCTCTTTTCTGTGACAGTATTAAAACGTTTTACTAGTCCTTATTTGATTCTGACAGTTCCAACCTGGATTTCCTCTCCGTTAAAGTATTTACTGCATGCTTCTGCTGGCCAACATAGAGCACTTTGCAAACTTCCATCCTTCCAACAAGCCCTTACTTCTATGCTAGAACTTGGGTTAGTCCCTACTTGAATACCCGTGTTTGTTTTTTGTAAGTTCATACAAGCATATCCATCTGTTCCAATCTGCATCTTTGGCAATGAAGAAGAAAGCGTACCATCATTTTGACGAAAATAAAAATGTTTCAGCGTAGGAATTTCTATATTTAATCTTTCTGTATCTACTGGTTCATATACGAACACAGAAGTCCCTGCTTGCAGTTGCAGATAACTTCCATGTTCCAAATAATAGTCCGCTAATGCTTTGTCCAAGGCATCAATGACGGCATGCCCTTCCCTTCCTTGGGCTTTCCTCACAGCATTCTGGTACTGCGGCACGGCCACGGCGGCTAATATGCCGATAATTAAAACAACGACGAGCAGTTCAATGAGGGTGAATCCTATACGCCCGCTATACCCCGCATACCGACCCTGCGGGGTGACGGAGCGGGCGGAGGACCCTTTATAGGTCGGGTGCAAACCCGACAATTTCCTAGCATTGCGCTGTACGTTTTCATTCTCTCTTGCAACTTCTGTTGGGCTAACGCCCAACCTATAAGACGAGGGGGCGGAGTACCCTTTATAGGTCGGGTGCGAACCCGGCAATTTCCTAGCATTGCGCTGTACGTTTTCATTCTCACTTGAAACTTCTGTTGGGCTAACGCCCAACCTATACGTATTATTTTTTGTTTTATGTGCAACTGCTTGCGTTTGTCCCCGCCGGGATTGTTGGTTATTCATAAGTTTACTCTCCTTATTTTTGTCAGGTTTCACCTGACCTATATTTCCAATTCCTCTGCTTAGGAAACCAACAAAAACGGCTGGTTTATCCATAATCTTATGACAGGTATAAATAAAACAGCCGTAGTTCCCCATATAAACGGAAAACATTCGGCACAAGAAAGCGGGTTTCGAAGCCGCTCTCTTGCGCCTAATTGGCTGTTTTTGGCGTCATAAGATCACTTATTCAGTGCCTCCGTATTCTGCATACGGTTCCAAAAACAGATGAAATTGTACCTATAGTATAATAAAAAAATTATTCAAAAACCAGTAATTTGTACGCACTATACAAACTAACTAATTTTCCCGCTTGTACAACTGCCTAAATATGATACAATGTATTTGGTAGAATTTACGCATTTTTATCTATAAAATACAGGGGGGAAAGGGAGATGGCGCAAAACTTATCATCAGGTTCGCTTTTAAAACCGCTCGTGCGGGACCGCCAAACGGAAAGTGATATTCCGTCCGGCTACGGCAAAACGGAAAGTTATTTATTACCGAAGGATCCGGCATGGATGTTTTTATTTTGGGAAATTACCCAAGGGACACTGGACTATATTAAAAGCCAGTATAACCCGGATGTATTAAAACACGCGCGCACCATTATCCGCTTGCACGACGTAACAGATGTGGCGTATTTTACAGGTTCTAACTCTGTAAAATACTATGATATGCCGGTTATTTTTGAGGCGCGCAGTTGGTATATTAACGCGCCGGAGTCCGGACGCGCTTATATTGCGGATTTGGGCTACCTCACTGCCGACGGACAATTTATTTTAGTGACCCGCAGTAATATGACCTCTGTACCGCCTGGTAAAATCTCCAATATTATTGACGATAAATGGATGATTGTGGAGGGGGATTTTCAAAAACTGCTCAAACTTTCCGGGGCTGATTACATTGGCCTGGGGGCCAGTGAACTAATGCAGGTGGTAGGCCAACGGTGGAAACTGACCGAACTGACCACATCGGGCGCGCCGCAAAGTTCGTGGTCTTCGTTTGCACTTCATTTAGATAAAGTACAGGAAGACGAAGATATTTGGCTCAATGCCGATTGTGAAATTATTATTTACGGTTCTGCTTCCAAAAATGCCATCGTATCTATCAATGGAAAAGAAATTGAACTTAAAGATGGTAAATTTACTATTCACCGCCACTTATCCGCCGGAGACGTGGTGGACTTGCCCATTCATGCGCGTAATGCTAAAGGGGACAAAACGCGTAACGTAACCATCAAAGCACTGCGTGAACAGGGGAAATAATATGGGACAAGAAAAGGGTTATTTAGCACTTGTTTTACATGCACATTTGCCGTTTATTAAACACCCGGAATACCCGGACTTTTTAGAAGAAGATTGGTTTTATGAAGCCATGGTGGAGACGTACATTCCCCTCTTAAACGTGTTTGAAAATTTGACCGAAGAGGGGTGTGACTTCCGTTTAACCATGTCTTTGACGCCGCCCTTGTGCAACATGATGGAGGACCCGCTGTTAATTGAACGCTTCCGCCATTATTTAAACCAGCGCGTAGAACTTTCCGCCAAAGAAATTGACCGCACCCGCGGCACTGAATTTGAAGGCGTGGCGAAAATGTATTATGATAAATTCCGCCGCTACCAGGATTTGTTTGAAAACCGCTACCACGAACACGTGCTACAAGGTTTTAAAAAATTTCAAGATATGGGCAAGTTAGAAATCATCACTTGTTGTGCCACGCACGGCTATTTGCCCTTAATGGTGCATAAAGAAAGTGTCAATGCCCAAATTAAACTGGCCGCGCACGATTACCGCAGCCGTTTTGGCAAGAATCCGCGCGGGATTTGGCTGGCCGAATGTGCCTATAACCCCGGGGATGATAAGTTTTTGCGGGAAGAAGGCATCCGCTTTTTCTTTACCGAATCGCACGGCATTTTGCATGGAACTCCGCGTCCGAAATACGGTATTTATGCGCCGGTATACTGCCCGGAAACAGGCGTGGCCGCGTTTGCACGCGATATGGAATCGGCCCAACAGGTGTGGAGTGCCGAGTCCGGCTATCCGGGGGACCACCGCTACCGCGAATTCTACCGCGATTTGGGATACGATTGCGATTACGACTATATTAAACCTTACTTACATTCCGACGGTGTACGCCGCAATATCGGCATGAAGTATCATAAAATTACCGGCAAAGTAGCCCTGAACCAAAAGCAGGCCTACAACCCCTGGCAAGCCCGCGAAGTGGCCGCCCAACACGCCGGGAACTTTATGTTTAACCGCCAAAAACAAATTGAATATTTAAGCACCATTATTGACCGTAAACCATTGGTAGTATCTATGTACGATGCAGAACTCTACGGACACTGGTGGTATGAAGGGATTGATTTTTTGGAGTTTCTGTTCAAAAAAATCTATTACGACCAGAACGAAATTAAACTTATTACCCCCATGGAATACATGCAAATGTACCCGGAAAACCAAGTCGTACAGCCGTCTATGTCCAGTTGGGGGGATAAGGGGTATCATGACGTATGGCTTAACAGCGGAAATGACTGGATCTACCGCCACTTAATTAAGGCCTCGGAACGCATGATGGAACTGGCGAACCGCTTTCCAAATGCGCAAGGGCTGTTGCGCCGTGCTTTAAACCAACTGGCGCGCGAACTGGTGCTGATGCAGTCGTCGGACTGGGCATTTTTAATGACGACCGGAACCGCTAAGGAATACTCTACCAAACGCACCAAAGACCACATTAAACGGTTTAACGAACTCTACGAGCAAATTACCGGCAACCGCATTGATGAAGGGTACGTGTATAACCTAGAACAGCGCGATTCTATTTTTCAGCAAATGGACTATTCTGTTTATTCCACATCTGAAAAAGAGAAGGTGCTGGCGAAATATTAAACATTTGTCAAACTTCCCCGGATTTTAGGGTAAATTTCTAAAGTCCGGGGGTTCTTCACCGGTGGAACGATGTTTTTCCCGCATGAGACACAAAATCCGCACTGGCACGCTGCAGGAAATAACAGTTTACAAACCAGCATATTTGTTATAATATATACATATTCAAAAATCACTTAACAAGGAGCGTTGGAAACATAATGTACGAAGCGTTTGTACCGAAAGAAATCTTCCTAACGAAAGGAATCGGCCGTCATAAAGAAAAACTCGCAAGTTTTGAAGAGGCCTTGCGCGATGCGAAAATTGCCAGTTTCAATTTGGTACCTGTTTCCAGTATTTTTCCTCCCGGTTGCAAAACCATTCCGGTGGAAAAAGGACTAAAAAAATTACACGCAGGCCAAATTTTGCACTGCGTTATTAGCCGCAACACCAGCAATGAATACCGCCGTATGATTGCGGCCTCGGTTGGGGTGGCTATTCCCAAAGACCGCACCCATCATGGTTACTTATCCGAGCATCACAGTTTTGGGGAAACCGACAAACAAGCCGGGGATTACGCCGAGGACTTGGCCGCTTTGATGTTATCTACCACGTTAGGGGTGGACTTTGATAACGACACCACCTGGGACCAAAAAGAAGAAATTTGGAAAATGAGCGGTAAAATTGTGCGCACTTCTAACATTACCCAGTCGGCCGTGTGCGCCAATGGGGTATGGACGACGGTAATCGCCGCCGCGGTGTTTGTAAGTTAATTAACACGGAATTTTTTGTGAGCGATAACGTACAAACTGATAAGTTTATGGGTCTAGAGAGCAAAAACAGTTCTCTAGACCTTTGTAAGTTCGTAGTCGTGCCGGTACCGTTTGAAAAAACGGTTTGTTATGGGCATGGTACTGCCAAAGGGCCGGCGGCCGTTATAGAGGCCTCCACCCAAATTGAACTGTGGGACGAAGAAACCAAAACCGAAACTTGGGAATTGGGCATTAACACCCAGCCCGCTATCAACTGCAAAGGGTCTACCAATACGGTTTTTAAAAATATTGATAAAACCGTGCGCAACCTGATGAAGTACAAAGCCATTCCGTTCTATATCGGCGGAGAACATACGGTTACGCAAGCATTGGCCCAACCTTATATTGATACTTACAAAAATTTAAGTATTTTGCATTTTGATGCCCATGCAGATCTGCGCGAAACGTTTGAAGGAACCCCCAAGTCCCATGCGTGTGCTTTATATCCGGCTTCCCGCCAGGTAAAAGTGGTGCAAGTGGGCATCCGCAGTGTGGCCAGCGAAGAAAAACAATACTGCAACGCCGGTAACGTGACCACTTACTTAATGCACGAACACCGCGACGTGAAAAAACTCATCCCGCAAGTGCTTAAAAAATTGACGGATACTGTTTATATTACCATTGACGTAGACGGATTTGACCCCTCTGTCATCCCGGCCACGGGCACACCGCAACCCGGCGGGTTTATGTGGTATGAAGCGTTGGACTTATTCCGCGAAGTCATTAAACACAAAAAAATTGTGGCGATTGACGTAGTGGAAGCGTGTGCGCGCAAGGCAGACACGATTACGGAGTTTAACGTCTCTAAACTCATCTACCGTTTAATGGGCTATTTAGCCGTCAAAAAGAAATAGCAAATTATTAAAATATATTCACGTAACACCGGGGTTTTAAATACCCCGGTGTTTTCCGCTACCATTCCTCATCCATCATTTTCCAACCCTGGCTTTCTAGCGATTTACAAATATACTTCCCGATTGTGGTATTATTCGTCCAGCAACCCTGGTACCAGGGTCCGGTTTTAGTATAACCCCACTCTATTCCTGGACAATCCTCCGGTACATTCACATATCCATAAACATCTAAAACATATAATATATTCCCTGCGCCATCTTTTTGTGTGAAATAAGTAACACAGGAATCACAAGAACAAGATAGTTGATCTAATATACGTTTTTGTTCAATATCACTTTCCTCTTGCAAGTCAACAGATTCTTGGGGTAATCCATTTGCCAACACATATAGATCTATTTGTTTCTTGGCTGTGTTTATGGCCAACAATGCCTCTGTCAGCCGCGCTTTTGCTACGGCCTTTTGGTATTGCGGCAACGCTACCGCCGCCAATATGCCAATAATCAGTACAACAACCAACAACTCAATAAGCGTAAAACCCCGCCGGGTGTGTAACATGTGCATAAAGCACCTCGCATGTATGTTTTATCCGGGCTTAGACAAAAAAACGACGATATTGCCTAAGCCATGCGAGTAACCTGTGCAAATCGTCGCTCACCTGCCCATAAAGGCAGGTGAATAGCAAACGATATTTGCGGACTCGCATGTGCCTTGCGGACGTACCGCCCGGCGCAGCAAGGGCTTGCCCCTTACTTCCAACAAATCATCAAATTGTAATTAAGGTAATGGGAGCGACCTCCTTACAAAAATGCGTATTCTTTCCAAAAGTTGGTTAAAATTTCATCTAAGAATAGTTCTTTGCTCGTTTCGCTACCTAAAATACTCTTAATACTGGTAGAGGTGGTGCGCATTCCCACTGGCAAACGGTTGTTTAAATAAATCCCCGCGCCTAACAGCCACGCACCAGTTTCGGTTTGTTCGGCCAAGATACCAGCGCATTTTTTCCACGTGCGGGAGGATTTATCATACAAGCAAATATCTCCGGTGCTGGTGATTTTGGTTTTAAGACCTAGCACGTTGGAAATAGTATCAGAAATAGCGTTACTCATAGCCAGGGTTAATTTTTTGGCACTTAATTTAATAGCCGGGTTTAAGATAAGCGTAAAGTATATGCCGCCTTCCCCGGCGTAGAAAGACGAATTTTTGTTACCTAACGCCCCTGTTTGGCGGCAGGCCAAGATAAGCGTACCGTCTGATTCTGTGGCAGACAAGGTGCGGGCCAACATTTGGGTGCTGGCAATTTCTTCTAAAAAGATAACTTTTTGTACAGCTTTAAAGGTGAATGTTTTTTCCATAAACTATATTATACCTTTTAAATAGAAAATTACGGATAAAAAAAAGGCCTATTTTGCAGCACAAAAATCTAGGTCCTTTTCTTTATTTTAATTTCATTTGTTTAAGTTCAAATAAGCGGTCGCGCAGTTCGGCAGCCAGTTCAAAGTTTAGCGCGTCGGCGGCATCCCGCATTTGCTGTTCTAACTCTTTCTCTAAATTTTTAATGTTTTTTACCGTGGGAACCGGGAGCGTCTCACTTAAAATACCAAAGGCACTGGTTTGCGTTTTGCGCTCAAATTCTTTTAAATCCGTTTCCGTTTTTTGAATGGTTTTGGGGGTAATATGATGTTCTTTATTATACGCTTCTTGAATTTCCCGGCGGCGGTTCATTTCGTTTAGAGCGTATTTCATAGAATCGGTTTTGCGGTCTGCGTATAAGATAACTTCCCCCCCCACATTGCGTGCGGCCCGGCCGGAAATTTGAATGAGCGTAGTTGTGTTGCGCAGGAACCCTTCGTTATCCGCCCCCAAAATAGCCACTAACCCTACTTGCGGAATATCAATCCCTTCGCGCAATAGGTTAATGCCGACAAGCACATCAAAATCCCCTTGCCGAAACTGTTTTAAAATTTCCACACGTTCTAAAGAATCTATATCACTGTGCAAATAGCGCGTTTTAATTTTTTTGCTGATAAAAAACTCGCTTAAATCTTCGGCTGTTTTTTTGGTAAGGGCTAGCACCAGGGTGCGTTCCCCACGTTTTTTATGCTCGTTAATTTTTTCTATCAAATGATCAATTTGCCCGGCGGTGGGGTGGACAATAACCCGCGGGTCCACTAGCCCGGTGGGGCGGATAACTTGCTCTACAATATGGTTACCGCTGACGGTAAGTTCATACGGCCCCGGCGTGGCAGACACAAAAATAGAAGACGGTAAAAGTTGTTCAAACTCATCAAATTTTAAGGGGCGGTTATCTAACGCGGAAGGCAAGCGGAACCCAAAATCCACCAACATTTGTTTGCGCGCGCGGTCCCCATTAAACATGCCGCGCACTTGCGGCAAGGCCACGTGGGATTCATCCACAAACATCAAAAAATCATCAAACCGTTTAAAATAATCCAGCAAACATTCGGGCCGCTCGCCCGCTTGTCGTCCGTCCATATAGCGGGAATAATTTTCTATCCCGCTGCAAAACCCGGCCTGGCGGATCATTTCCAGGTCATACTCCGTGCGCTGTTTTAAGCGGTACGCTTCCATTTCTTTGCCTTGGGCAATCAGTTCTGCGTGACGTTTTTGTAAATCATGTTCAATTTGGGTAAGCGCGTTTTGGGTGTCTTCTTCAGTAGCCACAAAATGCTTGGCAGGGTAAATCCATGCTTCGTCTAACTCCATAATTACGTTACCGGTAATGGGGTGAATTTCGTAAATATGGGCGATTGTTTTGCCGGCAATTTCCACGCGGATTGCATTTTGGGAATACGGCGTCATAATATCGGTAAACGGGCCGCGCATGCGGAATTTGCCGGCGGTAAATTCCAGTTCGTCACGCTGGTATTGGATTTTAATCAAATGCCCGGAAAGTTGCCCGCGGGTCATTTCTCCGCCTTTTTTAACGTAAATCCGCATTTCGTTAAAACTATCCGGCGAACCAATGTTATAAATGCACGAAACAGATGCTACCACTACCACATCCCGCCGTGTCAGTAGTGAGGTAGTGGCTTTTAAGCGCAGTTTATCAATTTGCTCATTAACGGCAGAATCCTTTTCAATATATGTATCTGTTTGCGGAATGTATGCTTCGGGCTGATAATAATCATAATAAGAAATAAAATACTCTACGGCATTTTCCGGGAAGAACTGTTTAAACTCGCCATATAATTGTGCGGCAAGCACTTTATTGGGGGATAAAATAAGCGTGGGGCGGTTTAACCGGGCAATTACGTTAGCCATGGTAAACGTCTTGCCCGAGCCCGTAACCCCCAACAAGGTTTGGCGTTTGTCCCCCGCTAATACGCCCTTGACTAGCGCATCAATGGCTTTGGGTTGGTCCCCCGCGGGTTTGAAAGTGGAAACAAGTTTAAACTGATCCATATATATATTGTACTTAATCTATAAAGGCGTTTACAGAGGGGAGTAATTATATTATAATATCCTTACAATTTTATCTGTTTTTGGAACCGTTTAAGAAACGGATGGCTTTTACAAGCGATAATTCACTCCAAAATCAGTCCGTTCAGGCATAAAATGATGGGCCTTATAACCCCATTGTTTTATGCCGAGTGTTTCTCATCTTTTATGAGGGACCGCGGCTGTTTTGTTTTGGGCATGTGAATTATCCTCAAATAAATTCAGCCGTTTTTGTTGGTTTCCTAAGCAGAGGAATTGGAAATATAGGTCAGGTGAAACCTGACAAAAATAAGGAGACAAAACTTATGAATAACCAACAATCCCGGCGGGGACAAACGCAAGCAGTTGCACATAAAACCAAAAATAATACTTATAGGTTGGGCGTTAGCCCAACAGGAGTTGCAAGTAAGAAGGAAAATGTACAGCGCAATGCTAGGAAATTGTCGGGTTCGCACCCGACCTATAAAGGGTCCTCCGCCCCCTCGTCTTATAGGTTGGGCGTTAGCCCAACAGAAGTTGCAAGTAAGAATGAAAACGTACAGCGCAATGCTAGGAAATTGCCGGGCTTGCACCCGACCTATAAAGGGTACTCCGCCCCCTCGTCTTATAGGTTGGGCGTTAGCCCAACAGAAGTTGCAAGAGAGAATGAAAACGTACAGCGCAATGCTAGGAAATTGTTGGGTTCGCACCCGACCTATAAAGGGTCCTCCGCCCGCTCTTATAGGTTGGGCGTTAGCCC
>JAZNXF010000003.1:0-51992 GCA_045593745.1 Elusimicrobiaceae bacterium
CAGGGCATTTTTTTCGGCTTCGTCAGCGGTATCATTACCCAGTTGCAAACTGCCGCCGCCAAGTTGGGGCTTTTCGGCCGTAAAATCTTTGGCAGCTTTAGGTTTAAAATCACTCATGGTAGTAGCACTTTGTGAAGAAGGGACTGTGCTACCCTGCTGGGAAAATACGCGCCCTTTCTCCACCTGTGGGGCGGATTTCACTCCCTCGGTTTGCGGGTGGAAAACAACTACCTCGGTAGTGGAATATTGCGCCGACACGGTGGTTTGCGGGTACTGGGCAGAAACCGTTGTTTGCGGATACTGTGCGGAAACAGAGGTTGAGGGATGCGTGACGGATACGGAAGTATGGGGATAAGCGGTTTGCGCCGTAGACGGACGAGAAATAGCAACCGACGTACGCGGATATTGCGCCGCGACAGCCGTTTGCGGATATTGTACAGACACAGAAGTGGAAGGGCGTTGCGCACCCCCTTGAGTAACCGGGCGTTGCGCCCATACAGGCACAACGGTAAACGTGAGTAAAAGAACCAGGCCCTGTTTCATACTTATTTTTTAGCAGGTGCTTGCGGCTGTGCGCCGGGCATCATTCCCCCCATGAGGGCTGACATATCCGGCATGCCGGTAGGCACGGCGGCGGGTTGGCCGGGTTTGCCCTGGCCCTGTCCGCCCATCATATTCATCATCCCTTGCACTTGTTGCATCATGGCGGCGGCCTCAGCCGGCATAGCGGCGGGAGCCGTAGATGGTTGAGTAGGAGCCGGGGCCGCGGCGGCCGGTGTAGTATTTTTTTGCGCAGCAGGAGCCGCAACGGCCGTTTTACCAACCGTAGGTGCCTTTTTGGGCTTGGCGGGGGACTCAAAATCGGTCACTTCAGTTCCGGCTACATGGGTTTGTACGCCGCGGGTTTGAACCCCCTGGCCCCAGGAACGGTTGTTGTAATTACTAAACGAGCGGTACTGTTGCTGGCCTTGTTGTTGGCCAGGGCCAAAATTGGTGCGGTTGGCCGGACCAGTTTGATAAGCAAACGCCGCCACAGAACAAAAAATCATACTTACTACAAAAAACGGTTTCATAGTTTCCCCCTTCTTAATTCTTCCTTAATAGTATAGTGTTACGCGTGAATTTTGTCAAGTTGCTTTCGGCCCAATTTGGGTTATAACTTTGTTGTTCACTTGCTCGAATACCTCCGCCCTCCGGGCGGATTAGCACAGTATACTTCGCAAGTTCACGTCGCGTTCTAACGCAAATTGGTTGAAAGCCCTCACCTTGCTTCCTCACGCGTGAATTTTGTCAAGTTGCTTTCGGCCCAATTTGGGTTATAACTTTGTTGTGCAACGGAAGCACCCATTGTTTAATTAGGCAGAAATTACCCCCCGCTAAAATGGTATAATAAAATTATGCTATTACCTAGAATATTAACTGCCTTAATCGGCATCCCTGTAATTATCGCCGCGATTCACTTTGGCGGCATCGCCTATATGGCTTTTGTAGGTTGTGTGATTTTACTGTGCTTATACGAATACAGTTTAGTGCTTACCGCCGGCAAACGCCCGGTACATACGGTTTCACTGATGTTGTGGGGACTTGTGATGGCGGCGGTGGCCCTGTTGGGCCGGGCACACCCCGAAGGGCTTACGCTGCCGGATAATTTGTACCCTATGACAATCAGCACGGTACTGGTGGGCGTACTGGTATTTGAAATTTTAACCCCCAAACGCAGTTGGGAACGTGTGTGCAACACGTTTACCGGCGTGTTTTTAATTCCCTGGTCGTTGGCACATTTAATCAATATCCGCGATATAGCAAACTATGGGGAATACTTAACCTTGTTTATGATGGTAACCGTATGGGTCAGCGACACCGGGGCGTATTTCTCCGGGCGGTTTTTGGGGCGGCATAAACTCAATCAAGAAGTTTCCCCCAAAAAAACCTGGGAAGGAGCCATTGGCGGCACGTTACTGGCAGTAGGCGGGGCAGTGGTAATGCGCAATTTATTTTTAAGTTCCCTGCTTACGGTGCAAACAGCCGTTTGGTTAGGGCTTTTGGTAGCGGTGATTGGACAACTTTCTGACCTGGCTGAATCGGTCATCAAACGCTCTACCGGGGTGAAAGATTCCTCTAACTTACTGCCCGGGCATGGCGGATTTTTGGACCGTTTTGATTCCTATTTATTATTAGCCCCGGTATTTTATTACGTGGTACTTTACGCTATTTTATGAAGAACATTGTTATTTTAGGGTCTACCGGTTCTATCGGCACGTCTGCCTTGGATGTGATTGGCCGCCTGGGTACAGGATACCAAGTGTTGGCCCTGTCTGCCAACAACAATACCGATTTATTTTTAAAACAACTCCACACCTTTCGCCCGCGCTTTGCGGCCGTATTAAACGAAAACGCTTACCAAAAAATCAAAGACCAAATTCCCGAAGGAACCCAACTTTTGCCGCCGGAAATTGATAGTTTGATGTTTATGGCGTCGTTACCGTCGGCAGATTTAATAGTAAATGGGGTGGTAGGCGCGGTGGGGTTCCGCCCTTTAGTAGCCGCGATTAAAGCCGGTAAAACCGTTGCGCTTGCTAACAAAGAACCCATGGTCATGGCCGGGCAAACCTTAATGAACGAGTGTGAACGCTGGCAGGCCGCTATTATTCCGGTAGACAGTGAGCCCTCGGCTATTTTTCAGTGTTTGTGCGGCATGGCAGACACGCACAGTTACCACCAGATTTCCCCGGTTATTTCCCGCGTGTTTTTAACTGCTTCCGGCGGGCCGTTTGCCAAACGCGAAGGGTCTTTAGATGACGTAACCCCGCAAGAGGCCTTAAACCATCCGCGCTGGAAAATGGGTAAAAAAATTACGGTGGATTCGGCCACCTTAATGAACAAGGGGTTTGAGAAAATTGAAATTATGAATTTATTCAATCTGCCCGAAGAAAAAGTGCAGATTGTCATTCACCCGCAATCCATTGTCCATTCCGCGGTGGAATTTAACGACGGGGCTATTTTAGCGCAAATGGGCGAGCCCGATATGCGTGTGCCTATCCAGTATGCCATTACCTACCCCCTGCGTATGCCCAGTATGGTAAAAAAATTAAACCTGTTTGAAACCGCAAAACTGGAATTTTATAAGCCCGATTTGGACCGCTTTGTCTGTTTGGATTTAGCCCTGGCCGCCGCCCGCGCAGGGGGCATCACCCCGGCTGTATTAAGTGCGGCTGATGAAATTGCGGTGCAGGCATTTTTAGACGGTAAAATTAAATTTACTGATATTTCTAAACTCATCTACACCACCTTGCGCAAAGTACCTGCTACCGGCGGTATCGCTACCATTAACCAGGCCTTAGAGGCAGATACGTGGGCGCGCGAACAAGCCACCGCTATTTTGCAAGAGGGTGCGTATAAAAACGCTGTTTTATAAGGAGAAATTATGTTACTTTCTGTACTGGCCGTTTTAGTCGTATTAAGCCCTATTGTAATTATTCACGAGTTCGGGCATTTTTTGGCCTGCCGTTTGACAGGCATCCGCGTCAATGAATTTTCCTTTGGGTTTGGTAAAATTTTGTGGCACAAGAAAAAAGGCGACACCGATTACCAAATCCGCGCCATTCCCTTTGGCGGATTTGTAGAGCCCGCCGGGCCTATGTTTCACCCCGAAGATGCCAAAGAACCGCCCAAGCCCTACGAGTTTGCCGCTAAACCTTGGTATGCGAAATTTTTTATGGTGGTAAACGGTGCACTATTTAACTATGTGCTCGCCGCGGTTATTTTTAGTTTTTTGGCCTTTACTCAAGGCCGCCCGCAAACAGACCCCATCAAACTGCCCGCCGTGGTGGGGACGGTAGCCAAAGGATACCCGGCAGAAACCCTAGGCCTTCAAGAGGGGGATACCATTACCGCAATTAACGGACAAAAAATTTCCAACTGGAAGGAGTTAATGGGCGCGCTGGACACGCGCACCGGGGATTTGAAATTAGATTATACGCGCGGGGATGAAGCCCTTACCGCCACGGTCAAAGCGGATGACTTTCTGCCGGACCATCCCAAAACACTCGGCATTACAGTAGCCCCTACCTATGAAAAAATTTCCTGGTGGAAAGCCATCGGGGCCGGAGCGTATGATTGCTATTATTGGACAAAACTCTCCCTGGTGTCCCTCGGCAAAAGTTTCAGTCAGAAAAAAGCCCCCGAACTGGCCGGGCCTATTGGCATTGTTAATATCATCCACCAGGCCGCGCACAGTAATTGGGTCAACTTTGTGTTTTTAATTGCTTTATTATCTGTGGCGGTGGGCATGTTTAACCTGTTCCCGATACCGATTTTAGACGGCGGGTATGCCCTGGTGTATTTATGGGAAGGAATCACCCATAAACTACCTACCGAAAAAACCTTAAACCGCGCCGCCAATGTGGGGCTGGGGATTTTGGTATTACTGGTAGTGTATGCGTCTTACTCAGATATTAAACGTATTTTCTTTAAACCCAAAGCCGCCGCGGTAGAAACAACCCGCACGCAAACGGCCCCCCAAGAGGAAACAAATGCAAAAAACTAGAGAAGTAAAAGTAGGTAATTTTATATTAGGAACCGGCCACCCGGTGCGCGTGCAAAGTATGTGCAATACCGACACGCGCGACCCGATCGCCACCGCCGCGCAAATTAACGCGTTGGAAGAAGCCGGATGCGAAATTAACCGCGTAGCCGTGCCGGATATGCAAGCCGCACAGGCCATTGGCGAAATTAAAAAACGGATTCATACACCGCTGGTAGCCGATATTCATTTTGATTATAAATTAGCGTTAGAGGCCATTAAACAAGGCGTGGATAAAGTACGCATCAACCCCGGCAACATTGGCGCGGTGGAAAACACCAAAGAAGTGGTAAAAGCTGCCGCAGACCATGGGGTTGCGATACGTATTGGGGTCAACGCCGGCAGTGTAAAATACTTAAAAAGCGTACAAGGGCGCATGGAACTCTCCGACGAGAAATGGGCCGAAGTAATGGTGGGTGAAGCCCTGGAACAAGCCAACATTTTAGAGCAACTCAATTTTAAGCAGGTGGTTGTATCGTTAAAGTCAGATAGTTTCCGCCGCACCGTGCTAGCCAACCAACTCTTTGCCCAACAGAGTGATATTCCCCTGCATTTGGGCTTGACCGAGGCGGGCAGTTTTTTAAGCGGTACGGTCAAAAGTTCCGTGGCCTTAGGCACGCTGTTGCAACAAGGCATTGGGGCTACGATTCGGGTATCTTTAACAGAAGACCCGCGCATGCAGGTACGCACGGCGTATGAAATTTTAAAGGCACTGGGGCTACGCGAATATGGGCCGAATTTAATTTCTTGCCCGACGTGCGGGCGCACGCAAGTAGACGTAACCGGCACTGTACACGCCCTGGAAGAAAAAATTTATAATAACCGCGCGTTACGCGAAAAAGCCACCGGCCTAAAAATTGCCGTCATGGGGTGCATTGTAAACGGCCCCGGCGAAGCGCGGGATGCGGATTTTGGTATCGCCGGCGGAAAAGGCGAAGGGCTTTATTTTGAACATGGGCAAACCATGTTCAAACTCCCCCAAGAAAAATGGGTAGATTTTTTACTGGACAAAATTCAACATTGGAAAAAGGAAAAATGAAATACTCCTTTGATACAGAAAACTTCAAACTTATTTTAGGTAATTCATTAGAAATTTTAAAAGAATTTCCTGATAATACGTTTGATATGATTTTTGCAGATCCACCTTATTTGCTTTCTAACGACGGATTTTCCGTACAGGCAGGCAAACGTGTATCCGTTAATAAAGGAGAGTGGGACCGCAGCAATGGGTTTGATAACGATTTTGAATTTCAAAATGCATGGATTTCATCCTGCCATCGTCTATTAAAACCCAACGGAACGATTTGGATCAGCGGGACCTATCACTCTATTTATCAATGCGGGTTTGCCTTGCAACGCAACGGATATCATGTTTTAAACGATATAACTTGGTTTAAACCCAATGCCGCCCCAAATTTAAGTTGCCGCTTCTTTACCGCTAGTCATGAAACATTAATTTGGGCACGTAAAGATAAAAAAGGGAAACATACTTTTAATTATAACCAAATGAAAAACGGTGCTTGGGAAGAAGATTTTTTAAAAAAACCTAATTTGCAAATGCGTTCCGTGTGGGCTATTGGAACGCCTAAACCTACCGAAAAGACCTTCGGCAAACATCCTACGCAAAAACCCTTTGAACTACTCAGAAGAATTGTGCTTGCCAGCACAAACCCGGGAGATAATATATTAGACCCTTTTGCGGGTAGTTCTACAACAGGGCTTGCCGCATATTACTATGGCCGTAAATTCGTGGGAATAGAAATTGAACAACAGTATGTGGATTTATCAATTAACAGATTTAACGAATTACAACAAAAAATTAAAGGAAAAAAACAATGAAAACAGGTGGAACAGGTGGTGCTAATACCAAAACTGGACTCGCATTTGAAGGGAAAACAGATATTTTAACATTCCTTTCTAAACAGCAAGATTACTCCGTAGCGGGTAATATTGTCTATTATCAAGGGACCGAAGTTGCCCGGACATATAAGAAATATGCTTTTTATGAATTTTTAAAAGAACATGATATTGACTGGACAAAAATCATTTCAAAACGATTGCTGCCAGATGATGCTATTTTCGTAATTATAAAAAATACGCTTTATATTATTGAAGTAAAGTTTCAAAAAGTAGCCGGTTCCGTAGATGAAAAATTACAAACCTGTGATTTTAAAAAAAAGCAATACCAAAAATTACTTGCTCCTTTGAATATAGATATTGAATATATTTATATTTTAAGCGATTGGTTTCGCAAACCTGAATATAGAGATGTACTAAACTACATTCACTCAGTAAATTGCTTTTATTATTTTGAGTATTTGCCCCTAGAAAAAATAGGGCTGCCTGTACCAAACCAAAATCAAATTAAGGAAAAATAAACTATGAAATTATCAAACTATTATATCCCTACGTTAAAAGAAGCACCTAAAGATGCTGATACACTTTCGGCCAAACTGATGATACGCGCCGGGCTGGTGCGCAAAGTAGCCAGCGGCCTTTATGAATGGTTGCCGCTGGGCTTAAAAGTGCTTAAAAAAGTAGAAAATATCGTGCGCGAAGAAATGGACCGCGCCGGAGCGTGCGAAGTGTGGCTGCCCATTGTGCAACCCAAAGAACTGTGGGAGCAAAGCGGACGTTGGACCTATTACGGCAAGGAACTCTTGCGCTTTGAAGACCGCAAAAAAGCCGGCTTTTGTATGGCCCCCACCGCCGAAGAAGTAATGACGGACCTTGTTAAAAAAGATACCACTTCTTACAAGCAACTGCCGTTTTGTTTGTACCAGTTTGGCACTAAATTTAGAGATGAAATCCGCCCCCGCTTTGGCGTGATGCGTGCGCGCGAATTTTACATGAAAGATGCGTATTCCTTTGCCGCTAACGACGAGCAGGCCAACGCGTGGTATCAAAAAATGTATGATGCGTACCAACGCATTTTTAAACGTTGCGGCTTTGAATTTAAAGCCGTGGAAGCCGACACCGGGGCCATTGGCGGGAACTATTCCCATGAGTTTATGGTGCTGGCAGACACCGGGGAAGATGCTATTGCCAACTGCCCTTCCTGCGGCTATGCGGCTAATACAGAAAAGGCCGAAATCAAAGCCCCGGCGGATATTCAAATAAACCCGGCAGATTTAAAACCCATGGAAAACCGCGCTACGCCTAAAGTATATACAGTAGAAGATGTAGCTGAACTTTTGCACGTGCCGACTGACAAAATTATTAAATTGTTGGTCTTTACAGCCGACGGTAAACCCGTGGTGGCCCTGGTGCGCGGAGACCATGAGTTAAACGAATTTAAATTGAAGGCCCTCTTAAAATGCAACGAACTGGAAAAAGCCAGCGAGGAAGTTTACACCCAGGTGACCGGCAGTTTTGTGGGCTTTGCAGGCGCGCAAGGGCTCAAAGAAAAAAATCCGTCTGTACCAATTTACGCCGATAATTACGTTAAAAACATTGTCAACGGCGTATCCGGCGGAAATGAAAAAGATGTGCATACGATTAACGTCACCCCCCAACGCGACATTACCGTAGACGTATATGCCGATTTAAAAATGGCCTCTGCCGGGGATACATGCGCCCGGTGCGGAGAAACATTTAATTTTACGCGCGGCATTGAGGCAGGCCACGTGTTTAAACTGGGCACGAAGTATTCCGCCGCTATGGGGGCCAATTTCTTAAATGAAAAACAAAAAAGTGAACCTATGATTATGGGTTGCTACGGTATCGGGATTTCCCGCGTGGTGGCCGCCGCCATTGAACAAAGCCACGACGATTTTGGTATCATTTGGCCCGAACCCTTGGCCCCATTTACGGTGGCGTTGGTGGCGATTGATTATGACACAAACCCAGACGTCAAAAAACAGGCGGATACCATTTACGCCGCGTTGGAAGAGGCGGGTATTTCCGTCCTCTTAGATGACCGCGACGAACGCCCCGGCATTAAGTTTAAGGATATGGACTTAATCGGCCTGCCGCACCGCCTGGTAATTAGCTCCCGCACGGTAGCCGAAGGACAATGTGAGTATAAGAACCGCAAAGAAAAAGACAGCGTGCGCTGGAGTTTAAGCGAGGCGGTGGAAAAGTTAAAAGAACTGATTAAAAAATAATTCGTAACAAACGTAAGGCCCGGTTTAAAACCCCGGGCCTTATATTGGTTGGGTTTCCCCCCTGTTAAGATAGTAAGGCACGCATTACATACCAACCCCTATAGCATAAAAATGGCCCTTCGGGGCTAACGTAACATTAACGTACAGGGCAACCAAGGGTACAAACACTGAACGTTACTAAAATATTCTTTACACGATGCTGAGCCCATGGAACATTGTACCTCTGTTAGTTTTCCACTTTGCCAGTGAGCACGAATAACACCACCGTCACTACCGACAAAATTAACGAGTAAGCTAGCACTCTGGTCGCTTCCACCACAACCTACCTGGAAATCAGCCGACTGAACTGAATTACTGAGATATTCAAAGTGTTTTAAGGTGGGCATTTGTACGCCTAGAGTGTCCTGGGTGATACCGCGGTAATTTCCATGTTCCAAGTAATAGGCAGCCAGGGCTTTATCGTAGGTATCCAGTGCCGTCAGTATTTCTACCCCGTGGGCTTTCTTCACGGCTTTTTGATACTGCGGCAACGCCACGGCGGCTAATATGCCAATGATTAAAACAACTACTAACAGTTCAATCAGCGTAAACCCGTGCGCGGCTGCCCCTATATCCCGCATAGTTTGCCGCCCGCAGGGTCGGGATGACAAGTGTCGGAGGGTAAACACGGCGTACTTGATACGGCATCTTCCACGCTTGTCGTTGCCTTTATCCGTGCGTAACAACATGCGTGGAAGATCCTGAATTAAATTCAGGATGACTTTATTTTTATATACTACATTTTGTTCTTTTATCATATGTTCTCCTAGTTGTCAGGTTTGCACCTGACCTATATTTTCAATTTACCCATTGGAAACACAATAAAAAACGGCTGATGTACTTGAGTTACTTGACCCACTCAATTAAAACAGCCGTAGATTACCTATATGAAAAACATATCGGCAAACATTCAGCACACTATTCCCAAGGGATCAGCAAGGAAACAATGTGCTTTAACGACTATTTTTGGAGTCAAGTAAACTAACCTAGGTTAGCGTTGCGTTTCTTAAACGCTTCCAAAAACAGATAAAATTGTATTTATAGTATAGTAAAAAAACCAGTAAATAACAAGACAGGTAGTTGGGCTTCCCCCTCACCCGGCACTACGTGCCACCCTCTCCCCCACTGGAGAGGGAAAACAAAGTGTATACCCCGGCCACCCTCTCCCCCACTGGAGAGGGAAATAAGGCAGAGATCCCCGAACCCGGCGGGGTAATACGCAAGAAAGAATTATAGTAAATGGGCAAAAAGAAGATCCCCGAACCCTGCGGGCCGCTACCTCGGGGATGACAATCTATTTAATGTCAGGTTTACACCTGACCTATAATACCCCCTTGCGTTTCCCCCGCACCCGGCACTACGTGCCACCCTCTCCCCCACTGGAGAGGGAAATAAGGCAGAGATCCCCGATAGAAACACCCGGGGAGAAATACTTTTTCAGGATGACAATCATACAGCCCCTCTTGTTTGAGAGAGGGGCTGTAATTGTGGTTTTGCCTGATTGTGTTAAATTTATTTCTTTCTGGGATAGAGAACTTGCGTGAATTTTTGAAACTCTTTCTCCCCCCCGCGGATGTGCAAATTGACCGATAAGACGTATACGTCTTTGGTTAAAATATCACGCCAGTTATCGGGAAATTTTACAAAGTCCTTAAACGTGGTAATAAGGGGCATCCCGGCGCGGGTGTCTTCAAACGTGCGCAAGTTTTCTTCGGTATAATATTGGTGGTCCGCAAAGCGCCACTTTTGGCGCAAGGTAAGGCCTAAATCTTTTAAGGTGCGCTCAAAACTTTCCGGATGACCTAATGCACAGAAACACGCTACCGGGCCTTTTATTTGGTCTAGCGGCACTTGGCGGGTGTTACAAATATCCATATAATATTCCGGATGGTGTTCGCTTTCTAAAATTTCTACCGTATCGTTATACAGGCGTACCTGGTCGCGCACGTCTTCTAATTCGCGCGGGGTTGCCTGGTCACAATGGGTTAAAATAACCAGGTCTGCACGTTTAAGGCCGCTTAACGGTTCGCGCAAAATACCATAAGGCAACAGTTCCTTGTTACCAAAGGGATTTTTGGCGTCAATCAGCACAATGTTGGCATCCCGCTTAAGGGCAAAGTGCTGTAAACCGTCATCTAGCAAGATAACCTGGCTTTTAAAGCGGCGCAAGGCCTCGTTGGCGGCATCTGCACGGCGGTTAGCAATAACTATGGGAACTTGCATTTTGCTAAGCACGCGGCTCATCATAAAGGGTTCATCCCCAGCTAACCGCCAGTCAGCATCCGGGTTATCGTAGAGGATGACAGGGCCGTCCGTCTTTTGCTGGCGTTTATACCCGCGCGACACAATAGCCACGCGCGTGCCTTGCTTGGCTAGCGTAGTGGCGGCCAGTAGCACGGTAGTGGTTTTGCCGGTTCCCCCCGCCGTTAAATTGCCAATACACACCACGCGGGAATTGACGGTTTGGGCCGTTTTCCAGGCATTATCATACAAGAATCGGTGCGCCCACGCGCCTAGCCCATAGCACTTGCTGGCGGCTTTTAACAGGCCGCGGCCCAGGGAATTTTGTTGCAAACTTTTTTTTACTGCCAGTAAATCCATAAAAAACTCCTGCTAGAAATTATCTCCCCCTGTTAAACGGTACTTTCCCCGCCAACAGGAGTTAAAAAAGGAACTTTAAGACACTGAACAAAAACCCTTCCGGGTACGGAGCATCCGTAACAGCCGCAGTTCAGAGTGGCTTAAATTTAAGTTTTTATATTGTAGCATATTGGCCCTACCGGCGGAAAGACATACGGCGGGTGATATGCTAGGCACTTGTATTTTCTACCGTAACGAAGGGAGTGTTTCGGACACTACCCATGGCGTAGGTAAAGTAGTTTTGCAATGCTATTTTCCCCGGGCGTAAACCCATGGATTTTACTTGTTATTTACTGGGTTTTTTACTATACTATAGATACAATTTTATCTGTTTTTGGAACCGTATGCAGAATACGGAGAACCGCTATTGCAAGCGGGCTCTTGCACTCCAAAAACGGCCGATAAGGTACAAAGTGAAATTGGGTAGCTCCCGGTTCATTTTGTACTTAATGTTTATTGTTTTAATGGTAAACTACGGTTG
Source organism: Elusimicrobiaceae bacterium (assembly GCA_045593745.1). Taxonomy (GTDB): domain Bacteria; phylum Elusimicrobiota; class Elusimicrobia; order Elusimicrobiales; family Elusimicrobiaceae; genus Avelusimicrobium. Next base: position 11,849 of record JAZNXF010000003.1, read on the forward strand.
TTTTGGTTTGAGTTCGTGCAAGAGCATCAAGCGGAACAGCCGTTTTTTATAGCGTTTCCAACAGGTAAATTGAAAATAAACTAAAGAGATATCATGCTTGACGATATAGCATAACAGGAGAAAACTTATGAAAAACAAAGCCAATGTAGTCATCTGTCCCCCTTGTGGGGAACAGTCTTTAGCCCCGGAAGGTTTTAATCCGGGGGTCGCGCAAGCGACAAAAGAGGGGCAAAACAAAGGAAATACCTTATGGCCCCTCCTACCCCGCCTAGTGGCGGTACTCCCTCCACAGGGGAGGGAGATGTCCCACGGTTTTACCCTCATTGAACTGTTGGTGGTGGTGCTGATTATTGGCATTCTGGCGGCGGTAGCGTTGCCGCAGTATCAAAAGGCGGTGGCCAAGGCACGCGCTGTGGAAATACAAACGTTTTTAGATACGGCTAAAAAGGCCGTAGATATGTACGTTTTAGCACATGGTATACCGGACATGGTGTTTTATTCGTATGACAACAAGGACGTGCGAACAGATAACCGGGACAAACTGGATTTGGAAATCCCGGTGTCGGAAAAATTAAAAGAGAATATGTCTAGTATAGGTATTTCCTGTTGGAAGGAAGATAATAATTGTATGATTGAGTTATCTGATATAAGTGGAGGCGGATTATACGGCGTGGACGTTCAATGGGAATTGGTGGATAACCAATGGCAGTTTCGTTGCACCCCGCAGAATGATACGTTTGGCAACACGGTGTGCGCTTATTTAGAACGTGAGTGAAACACCTATCGCAATTATATTAGCGGAAAAAATCCTGCCCCGCAAAAAATTGCGGGGCAGATTTGTGGAAGTTTTGCTATAAATTTTTTTCCACGAATTGCCGTGATTACTTGGCTAGTGCCACCAACCCCGGCAATTCCTTTCCTTCCACAAATTCCATACTGGCACCACCGCCGGTGGAAACGTGGGAGAAGTCCTTCTGGTTGATTTTGCCTTTCTTCAGCACGTTTACGCTGTCCCCCCCGCCAATAATGGAGATAGCACCCTGTTTGGTGGCTTCAATCATGGCGTTGGCAATAGCAAAACTGCCTTTGGCAAAGTTCGGGAATTCAAATACACCCATGGGGCCGTTCCAGAAAATCGTTTTGCATTTTAATAATTCTTCGGTAAACAATTTTTCGGTCTTGGGCCCAATGTCCATAGATTCCATATCCGCCGGGATGACGTCTACTTCCGTAGCGGTGGCGGTTTCGGAAAATTCTTTGGAAACGCGGAAATCAACCGGCATTAACATTTTAACGCCTTTTTCTTGTGCTTTGGCCATCACTTGTTTGGCTTCGTCAATCTTGGTGTCATCTACCAAAGATTTGCCAATTTCCATACCCTTGGCTTTAAGGAACGTGTACGCCATACCGCCGCCAATAATAAGCACGTTTACTTTGTCTAACAAATTGTTTAACAGTAAAATTTTGTCAGACACTTTCGCTCCGCCGATTACAGCCGCAAACGGGCGGGCCGGGTTTTCCAACGCTTTACCTAAAAATTCTACTTCTTTTTGTACTAAATAACCGGCGCAGGCGGGCAAATAATCCGCAATGGCACTGGTGGAAGCGTGGGCGCGGTGCACGGTGCCGAAGGCCTCTTGCACAAATACTTCCCCATGTTTAGCCAGTTGTTTGGCAAAATCGGCATTGTTTTTTTCTTCTTCAGCGTGGAAGCGCAAGTTTTCTAACAAGGCAATTTCCCCATTCTTGGTGGCGGCGACTACTTTGTCGGCCTCCTCGCCAATGCAATCTTTGGCAAAGTGCACCGGCACGCCAAAGAGTTTTTGTACTTCTTCGGCTACAGGGGCTAAACTAAATTCCGGGCAAACCTGGCCTTTCGGGCGGCCTAAGTGGGCAATTAACACCACGCGGCAGTTGTTAGCCAACAAATGTTTAATGGTTTTTTCGGTAGCAACGATACGTTTGTTGTTATCTACTTTACCGTCTTTAAGCGGCACGTTATAATCTACACGCACAAGCACTTTTTTGTCTTTTAAATCCATATCCTGGATTTTTTTGATTTTGTCAAAATTCATACAGTTTTGCTCCTTCTTGTAATATGGACGGCTAGTTTCCGCCCGATATTTTTATTTTACAAAATTTAGACGCTGATGTACCAAAATAACAATCCCCGGGCCCAAAAGCCCAGGGATTAACAAGCAAGCCGTAGCAACAACCTACGGAATGGAATCCATAATCTGACGAAGTTCTTCTTCACTTTTTTCACGTACTTCTACGGTTTTTTCTTTACCCTTAGCCCCTTTTACTAAAATAATGCCCCCTTCCTTTACATTGAAAAAATCCGCTAAAAATGTTTTCATCATGGCGTTGGCCGGGTCGTCATCTACTTTTTGGGATTTGATTTTCACGCGCAACACACTGCCAATGCGGCTAATCACTTCATTACGGTCCGCACCCGGGATTAAACGTACTTTAATAATCATAATTCCTCCAAATTTCGGCTGAATAACAGTCCGCCCAGCCGGGGCAATGTGGAACCTTCTTCCACTGCAATTATAAAATCATCACTCATTCCCAAAGAAAGTATTCTTTGGGGTACTGTTTTAAAATCCTCGTCAAACGCTTGTTTAAGCATTTTAAACAATCCGCGCAAGGTGTTTTCGTCAGCCCCTTGGGGGGCAACGGCCATATATCCCCGCACGTCCACATTATCAAACGCACCTATTAACCGATAGGCCAACTGGCGCGCCTTTGGCAACGGTAAACCCGACTGGGTTTGTTTATCTGTTAATTTTACTTGCACCAATATGGATAATTTCTTTCCGGCAGCAAGGTGCTTACTTAACAAGGCCGCTGTTTCAAAATCGTCTATACTGTCTACCGCGTCAAACAGTTGGGCTGCTTTAGCAATTTTGTTTTTTTGCAAATGCCCGATAAAATGTTTTTTAACCTGCGCGTATGGGGCAAACGCAGGGTTTTCGCGCCACCTGTTCCACGCCTGTTGTACGCGGGATTCGCCAATATCGCTCAGTAATCCTTGTTTTAGTAACGTCAGCACGTCTGCATCATGGGCGTACTTGGTAACAGCAAGCAGGGTTACTTCCTGCGGATTACGGCCTGCGCGTTGGCATGCCAATTTCAAGGAACGGGTTGCATCTTGCCAATTGCGAATTACTTGCTGTTCCCTGAGCATAAAAACTCCTTGATTTATTGTACAAAATTTTGTTTAATGATGCAATTTTGTTGCCGGCAGGAAGAGTCAACGTCGGCAGAACACATATACAAAATAATTATCCGGCAGGAAAATGCCGGATAAATACGTTTGCTTGCATGACCGGTACGCTCGGGGCGTTATTCCCATGTCTTTAATTCAGCCAATGGGAAATAATGCTGTAAAATGGTTTTATAATCTTGCCCGGCATCCGCGCGCCCGGCCGCGCCTGTTTGGCAAAACCCTACTCCGTGCCCCCACCCGCCGCCGTAAAATACAAAGTATTTGAGTTGCCGGTTTTCATAGTTAGGTTGCACAATAAAATAACTGCTTCTAAGCAGCCCCATACTTAAATTATTGCGGATGACGTTTTCTTTATGCAAGGTAACACTTCCCTTGGTGCCTTTCACCAACAGTTTTGTAACGTATCCGGCCCGGGAACGCTGTTGCGGGATAAGAGCCGTAATTTGCCCAATATCCTTTTTTTGGTTTTTAATCACTTCGCGTAATTCTTTTTCGCTGACAACACGCGTCCAACGGAAGGCCGCCAAACTGACGTGTTTATTGTAGTTGCTGTACGCCGCCGAAGGGTATTGCAGCAAGGCCTGGAAGTGATACGGCTCTAACGTATCAAAATCAAATTGTTTATAATCAGACACGGTCTGTAAATAGGGGGTATCAAACCATCCAGCGTCTTTGGCACTTTGGGTGGCTCCGCCGCAATTGGCCGAAAATACACTTTCAATGGGTTTGTCTTTATAGGTAAGCACCTGGCCTAATGTGTTTTCTACGGCGGCGTTTCCGGTTTCGGTTTCAGCGGTTACGCCACCGTATACCTGGCAGTTTTGCGCATCGCACAAATCATAGCCGTATACTTTGTGTTTGCCCAAGTGTTTCAGGGCGTAGGTACGTGCCAATACGGCCTGGGCGCGCAACGCATGGGAAGGAAAACCGGCCGGCATTTCCGAAGCAATAATCCCTTGCACATATTCATCCAGTAACACCACGTTAATGGGAACTAACGTATTCGTGCCGGCAGCATGTAGAATTTGCAGTTTGCCGCGGTATTCTTTATCGCCCATGCTGGCCCAACTCATCCCAGGGCCGCTTAAAATGTGACGCACAATAAATGTGGGGGCCTGGGTAGGATTTTCTGATGGAGAAGGAACCATGGTTACCGATTTGGAAAATGCAATTTTTTCCCCATCTGGGCTGATGATATAGGGCTGTTTATTTTCTAAAGTCACTTGCCAGGATTCTCCTCCCTTTCCGGCGGCAATTTGTTTGCCCCGGGCATTTAACAGGGTAAACGAATGCGAAGGGATAAAGGTAACTTCTTTACGCGGGGAAGGATGCCCATTAGCCGTGGTTCCCAAACCGATTTTAATTTCTTGCGGGGTGTCCATCCCCGGCGGGAGTACCAGGGCCTGCGCTTCGGTATGTTCGGTCAGGGACGTAGCGGGGGCCAGTTCTTTTTCCGGGCGGGTTAAACGAGGTTTTACGCGGGCAATATCCTGCTCTACGCGTGTATTTTTTTTATCTGTAGCATAAATCATCTTATATTGGCGATATGCTTCATTATAATCGCCGGTACGTTCCAACATACGCCCATAGCGGATGCGCGCCTCAATAAACTGGTGGTCATAGTCCAACGCTTTTTTGTAGGATGCGGCCGCCAGGGAGTAGCGTTTCTGCTTCTCATACACTTGCCCGAGTAAAAAGTTAGCCAACCCGGGGTGCGAGCCGGCTTTCACGGCCTGTTGTAAATTGTATTGGGCCAGATCTGTTTCTTGCAAGCCCAGTTGGGCGCGTGCTAAATTGATGTAAAAAAACCCGGCCGTTTGGTTATCTTCCGGCAAAAAAGAAAGCATCCGCTCTGCGGCGGCATATTGTCCGTCTGCCAGTAAGGCATCAGCGGCCATTTTCACTACTTCAGTATCATTGGGATAGAGACGGTGCGCTTCCAAGGCAATATCTACGGCCTCTTTGGGTTTATTCTGCTCCATGGCAATAAATACCGCGTTTAAAAAGGCCGTACGGTCTGCGGTTTCTTTGGTAATGGCAACATATTTAGAAAGTGCTTCCAAGGGGTGGTAGGAAAAATACAGGTTCTTGGCTTCCTGCATGCGTTCAGGCAATGTATATGCGGCCGTAAAGCCGTACGCGGCACACGCAACTAACAAAACCCCCAGTAAGAAAAATTTTTTCATATTCATCCCCCTATATTATACTTTTTTCTAATGCGCCGGTACGGCAAATTTAGGTATAATACCTGTATGACTGTACCGATTCCTGATTTTTTAAAAGAACTGGCCCGCACCAAAAAGAAGTTATTACGTTCTTCTAGTGCCCTTCATGCGGAAACTTCTATTCAGGGCCATGAACTGCATACGGTCTGCCATGCGGCAAAATGTCCCAACCGCGGGGAATGTTTTTCCTGCGGGGATGCCACGTTTATGGTACTGGGGGATAAATGCACACGTGCTTGCCGCTTTTGCGCAGTAAATAAAACACGCCCGCTCCCGCCGGACCCGCAGGAACCGGCCCGCATTGCCCAAGCCGTTAAAGAGTGGAACATCCGTTATGCGGTGCTAACCATGCCCACGCGGGACGATTTGCCCGATGGGGGAGCAACCCATTTTGCGCGCGTACTACAGGCCCTTTACGCTACAGTGCCCGGCATACTTACCGAACCGCTTATTTCTGACTTACACGGCAATACCCCCGCCTTACATACCCTACTGGATGCCCGCCCTACAGTGCTTGCCCACAATGTAGAAACTGTCCCGGCTCTTTATAGCCAGGTACGTGTGGGGGCGGATTATACGCGCACACTTACACTCCTTGAAAACGCCAAAAAATATGCGCCGGAGATTTTGACCAAATCGGGCTTTATGGTGGGCCTTGGAGAAACCCCGGCTCAAATTACCCAGTTACTCAAGGATTTGCGCCAAGCAGGGGTGGATTTGCTGACGATCGGGCAGTATTTAGCCCCTTCGGCGGCACATTACCCGGTGGCACGCTACCCGGAACCTGCCGAATACGATGCCTGGAAACAGGAAGCCCTTTCCCTGGGATTTAAAGGGGTAGCCAGCGGGCCGCTTGTGCGTAGCAGTTACCGGGCGGGGGCTCTGTATCAAGAAGCCATACTTGCGGGGAAAATCTGTAAAAACGTATAATAGTAAGTATGAAACGATTGTGTTTAGTTGTGTGTTGTTTGTCTCTTTTAGGGGCGTGTGCCGGTAATCCCCCCGCGTGGTGGAACCCCAATAACCGCTACGGAAATGTGCAGGATAACCGCGCCAAACGCCAGGCAGGCAACCCCGCTGTTACGGAAGAAATAATTGACGTGTTGGACAATTCCTACGAAGAAGAATCCATTTCCCCGATACCGCAAGAAGATGAACAACCTGCTACGCCTGTTGCACCTACGCCTGTTGCACCTACCCCCCATCCGAATCCTTTACCTATCCCCAGTGTGTTGGAGTAGTACGCTCCAGGTAGGAACCGTAGGTAACATGGGGATAGTTTGGTAATTCCCAGGCATTGTTTACCGCCAGATACGCGCCTGCCGGATGGTAACTTAAGTTTTTCACAAGCAAAAAACAATCTCTTACACTTCCCCCCTGGTTCTATTCGCCCTTTTTAGTTGTATAAACACCGGGAGGGGACTGCTTGAAAAAAATTACTTTGTTTATTAGAATAATAAGGTAGTTAAAAATTAAGGTTATTTGTTGGAAGCGCTGGGAGAGCCAGCGTTGAGCTGGGCGGATGAGTCCGCAAAGCACATTGCAATCCAATAAATAACCGTCTGCTTTTGCGCCTATCTCTTTATGGGGATAGGCGGGCGACGGTTATTACACGGGTTATTGCAATGGCTTAGGTAATAATTGTCGTCTTTTTTCATACCTAAGCCATTGCAAGGGGCTTGGGGTGCTTCCTGCATAAGTAAGGAGAGAATGATGAACGAAAGAAATGCAGGAAAAAATAATGTTATTTGTCCCCCTTGTGGGGAAAACGTCGGCTTGCCGACAAAAAGAGGGGCTAATAGAGAATGCCTTGTTTGGCCCCTCCTACCCCGCCTTATGACGGTACTACTTTCCGCCCCCTCGTCATTGCGCAGTGTTGGTATGCGGAATATAGGGGGCAAACCACACGCTATCCCCCGCATTACAGGCCAGCGGGGTGACGGAGCGTGTGGTTACGGTTTTACGCTTATAGAACTGTTAGTTGTGGTGCTGATTATCGGCATTTTAGCCGCTGTCGCCTTGCCGCAATACCAGAAAGCCGTTAAAAAGGCACAAGGAAGGGAAGTATTAGTAGCATTGGAGGCGTTAGACAATGCTTTTGCCTCCTATGCATTAGAACATGGAAGTATCAATGATATGGTACGTCCTGGTTCTGATGCACCAATTGAAAAATTAGGAGTCACTTTACCTACTTTAAAATATTTTAAATATAAACGCGTATCTGGAAGTAATAATTCTTCAGCGGATTTTTTTGCCTTGGGTAGTAATACAGATCTAGGGTTGGAAAGAACAAACGCAATCGTTAAGGTACGCTGGAATCAAACCACAGGTATAAGGACATCCACCGTATGCGAAGGAGATGATTGTGATGCGTATTTTACTTGTAAAAGTACGTCTCAAAGGCAACAATGTGCGGCATCATCTGGTATTCCAATAGCATCTTGCCCAACTGTTGTTCTTTCTATTAAAATTTGTGAATTAGAATAACCTATTTACAAATACAAAAGGCCCCTTGTTTGTACAAGGGGCCAAATTATAACAGACAAACTTACCAAACTACCTGTTTAATTCGGCTGAAATGGGTTGGCGTTTTCGGCCGCTTGTTTGGCTACCGCTTCGGCCCCCCACGTTACGTTGTAGTTAATACCGTCGGCCTCCAGCGTAATTTTCTTTTCGGCTAACAGTTTGCCTAATGCTAAATACAGCACCGAACTGGACAGGCGGAACATCACCTTTAACTGCCAAGACGTTGCTTTGGGGTTGGCGGTTAGGTACTCCGTCATTTGCTTTACAGCGTCATTAATATTATCTTGTAAAGGATTCATACTTACACCCGCTCAATGGCAAATAGCGCGTCCCCTTGTTTAACCGGTTTGCCGTTTTCCACCAATACTTTTTTAATAATGCATGGGAATTCCGCCCGCACTTCATTAAATACTTTCATGGCTTCAATGAGGCAAATCACGTCACCCTTGGCTACTTGCGCGCCTTCTTTTACAAAGGGCGGGGCAGAGGGCGTAGAACCGCGGAAGAAAATCCCGGTTAAGGCGGACTTCATTACTTCTTTATATTGCTCTTGTGCCGGGGCAAAATTTTGCGCTCCCCCCGCGCTTACACTCCCCCCCACATTTACCGGAACCGGCATCATGGCGGGTTTGGCTTTTACCAAACGCAAGTACAGGCCTTTTTGGTCGTACTCAATGGTGTCTAGGTGGTTGTCTTGCATGAAGGCATAGAGTTGTTTTACATCTTTTAAAATCGGTGATTCTTTTACGGCAGTTTTTTTAGCTGTTTTGACAGCGGTTTTAGCCGTCGGTTTTTTAGCAGTTATTTTTTTCATAAGTTCCTCACTAAAAACTACGTACTTTTATTTTACATTATTTTAGGTTGCGGGTTCAAACAAGTTGCGTTGCTGCTCCAGCGTGCGGGCAATTTCCGCCAGGCAGTAAGCCAAATCCCGCGATAATGTATCACGTAAATCATCCCCAAATTGTTGGGTATACACCGGGCCGGTAACCGGTAAAAAGAGGGTCTTGCCTTTGTTTTCTACGCGCTGGGCCACAGCAGATGCGGTACTCATTTCAATACGGCTTTGGCGGGCTGAAAAAAGCGATAAAATTTGCGCTCCGGTTTGCGCGTTAAACAGAGTAAGTTGCACGCGCGTTTCCAGTACCGGCGGCTGTCCGCCAAACCATTGGATACTTTCGGCAGGGTCGGTTTTGCTGTCTGTTACGGTATAGTTTAACTCGGCGCGGTACGTATACTGTTTGGCGCGGGAGGAAGGGGCCACCTCTACCGTTTCAAACACAGTAGCCAGGGCCTCTGCCGCGGCAACTAAAGAGCCGTCTGTCACGTCAATCTTATACGCATGTACGGAATTTTGGGAATGATAATCTTTAAATACCACCTGTTTTTGGGCCGTCTTGTCCGCACAGACCAGTACCGAAGCCGGCACGCGGGTTTCGGCTACCGGGGCGGCAAAAATATCCCGCGGCAGTTTGCTGTGATAGGTGCAAGCGGCTAACAGGGCGGCGCAAGATAACAGACAAACTAGGCGTATGAATTTCATACGCCTATTATAGCAAATTAGAAAGCGAAAAAACCCCGGGCCCGGGGAGTTACACTGTGTTGTTTGATTTGTTTTATACTGTATAACAGGCGTACACAATGCATACGCCTGTTATAATACATGAGTGGATGTTAGAGAAATGCTTCCGGCGGGGGACACGGCTGGTGATGCGTTCCCTCGTACCAGGCACACAAACTGTCGTAACTCGTAAATGCCCGGTGTTGTGCGACAGAAAGACGTTGGCCTTGTTCCCGGTTTTCTAATGCCGCGTGCAAGTTAGTATAATTCTCCCGCACGAAATGTTTTAGGTATCGTTTGGCTTTGCGCTTAGTTATTCCGACCGGAATGTCAAATTTCTGGTCCATGTTAGTTTGGCCCCGCAGTATTGGATTTTTCTGTTCCGCAATAATAGGATGGGAAGCAGCAATTTCTGCAGGGTTAATGGCCGGGAGTTGTACATTCGGGTTTACAGATACCGTTAAATCAACCGGGGTTAGAGAAGCGGCCGGAAAAGTTTCCAGGTTTAGGGTGGCGGGCGTACGCGCTTGCGCTACTACCTGGCAATACTCATCAGAAATATCAAACTGGATAAGTATCCTTTCCCGGTCTATTTCAATTTGCGATTCTGGCATATTCAGTTCTGCCTGCCGTTTTTGCCAGTTATAAAAATACTCACATGCCTGCCAGGAAGTTTTTTTGATATTTCCAGCAGGTGTAACGATGTAATCTTTCCCATCTGCCAATTCCTCTTTTGTCAGAGAGGACCCTTTTGGGGTGGCGGAATGGGGTTGGAATGGGCGGGCAGCATGGACCTGGGCCACCGCTACCTGCCGGGTAATAGCCGCATTTAAGGACTGTGTCTTGGGGCTTGCGGCCGAACTATGCGTATCCATTGCACTTTTAGGAAAAGTACGAGCGGCCTGGGCATGTACAAACACCGGGGAAACAGCCAAAGCAATAATTATGAAGAGTATACGTGTTTTCATATTAAATAGTGTGGTAAAATTCGTAAAAAAAACAAGGGTAAAAAGACCCAGAGAATACGTAGGCCCTCCAGGGTGGTGGAGATTTTTGGCTTATTTCTTAAAAAAAACCCTCCCGGCTAGGAAACACCGGGAGGGAGACAACCAGGAGAAATACTACTTATTTCAGTAAGGCCTTACGCGAAAGCCGTACTTTACCGCTGTTATCAATCTCAACGCATTTTACTTCAACAATTTCGCCGAGTTTGAGTACATCTTCCACTTTGTTAATGCGGTGTTTGGCAATTTCGGAAATATGCAAGAGTCCGTCTTTGCCGGGCAAGATTTCTACAAACGCACCAAACGGCTGAATGGAGACCACTTTGCCTTTGTAAATTTTGTTTACTTCCGGCTCGGCTGTCATCATTTCAATTTCCGCTTTGGCGGGTTCCAATTTTTCAGCATTGGCGGCGGCAATAGTTACTGTACCGTCTTCAGCAATGTCAATTTTGGTTCCCGTAGATTCGGTGATGCGTTTAATGTTCTTACCGCCAGGCCCAATAACAGCCCCAATTTTATCCACCGGGATTTGCATTTTGTAGATAACCGGCGCGTATTTGGAAATTTCCGTGCGCGGCGCGGCAATCGTTTTTTCCATGTGGTCCATGATGAACATGCGGCCTTCGGTGGCTTGTTTAATGGCTTGGCGTAAAACGTCTAACGGCATACCGGTTTTAAGTTTTACGTCCATTTGGAAGGCCGTAATCCCTTTGCGCGAACCGGTCAGTTTAAAGTCCATATCGCCCAGGTGGTCTTCTAAGCCCATAATGTCGGAAAGGACAACAAATTTTCCTTCCCCGCTAATGGCACCCATGGCAATCCCGGAGCAGGGCGATTTCATCGGCACGCCTGCATCAAACAGGGCCAAGGATCCCCCACACACAGAGGCCATAGAAGAAGAACCGTTGGATTCGGTAATGTCCGACACGACACGGATGGTGTACGGAAATTCTTCTTCACTGGGAATAAGCGGCATAAGCGCGCGGCGGGCTAGTTCCCCATGGCCGATTTCGCGGCGGCCCGGAGAGCGGTCCGGCTTGCATTCACCCGTGGCAAACCCCGGGAAGTTGTAATGCAACATAAAGCGTTCATACGAGGTATCTTCCAACCCTTCTACCATTTGTTGGTCGTCGGCAGTGCCTAGGGTGGCCACAGCTAACGATTGGGTTTGACCGCGGGTAAACACGGCAGAACCGTGGGCGCGCGGCAAGAAACCTACTAAGGAACTTAAGGGGCGGATTTCGGTCGGTTTGCGGCCGTCTACGCGCACGTTTTCGTGCAGAACCAGGTTGCGGGATTCTTCATACATAATGTTTTCCAACGCAATCCCGGCATAGGTGGCGGCATTATCGCCGTATTTTTCCGTTAATTGTTCGGTGAAGGTTTTTTTGAGTTGGGCTACTTGGGTGTCGCGGGTTTGCTTGTCGCTAAAAGCGTGCAAGATTTTTTTGGCTTCTTCGCGGAAAGCACCGTTAGCCAAGTCCACCACTTCTTGCGGCAGTTTTTCTACCACGTATTCAAATTTCGGTTTGCCGGCCAGTTCGCGCAGTTTAAGTTGCGCAACGCACATTTTGTCAATTTCCGGCTTGGCAATTTCCATGGCTTTGATGATGGCTTCTTCTTCTACTTCTTTGGCACCGCCTTCTACCATTAACAGCCCTTGGGCAGAACCGGCAATTACCAGGTCCATGTCACATTCGGGCAGGGCTTGTTCCTGGGCGGTGGGGTTTACAATATATTCCCCATTGATGCGCCCAATGCGTACCGCGGCAACCGGTTCGTTAAACGGAATGGAAGAAATAACGACAGAGGCCGAAGACGCCAACACCGCTAAAATATCCGCATCGTGAATGTTATCGGCAGATACGACCATAGCCGTTACGTTGGTTTCACACGCAAACCCTTCCGGGAAGATAGGACGCATGGTGCGGTCAATAATGCGGGAAGAAAGCGTTTCTTTTTTGCTGGCTTTGCCTTCGCGTTTAAAGAAACCGCCCGGGATTTTGCCCGCGGCGTAGGTTCTTTCTTTATAATTGACAGTTAAGGGCGTAAAATCGGAAATGCCCGGTTTTTGTTCTTTGGTGGAAACGGCAGTAGCCAAAATCATGGTTTCCCCATGGGTGGCTACCACAGCACCGTCTGCTTGTTTGGCCATTAAACCGGTTTCCAGTTTAATCGTATCGCGGCCGACGGTTACTTCCACACTGTGAATATCAAATTTGTGGTTAAAGTTTGGCATTTAAATTTCCTATTTTCTTAATTTTAATTCTTTGGTAACGGCTTGGTATTTGGCTAAGTCCGTACGTTTCAAATAAGCCAACAGGCGTTTGCGCTGGCCGACGAGTTTGTTTAACCCCATTTCGCCCGCAAAGTCCTTCGGGTTGGCTTTGAGGTGGTTGGAAATATATTGGATGCGTTCGGTAATGAGCGCAATCTGCACCGCAGCGGAGCCGGTATCGGCCGGGCTGGTTTGGAATTTGCTAATGATGTCTTTTCTGTCTTGGTTGGATAATACCATTTTAGTTTACTCTTAGGACTGCAACCTGCCGACCAAGCCGTATTTATCCGAAAAACGACCGAGCCGGAGCGGAGTCCTTCTCCTATAATAATTTATACTTACACTAAGTACGCTATTATTATAGCAAATAAAAAGCACCCCGTGGGGTGCTAGCAAAACTATTTTAATTGTTCGTAGTCCAAATCCACAAACAATTTTTTGCTAATCACTTTCTTTAAATCGTCTTCACTAATTAGCGGAACAGGATTATCTTTCGGGGCCGGGCCGAATTTGTTTTTTTCGCAGGAACCTTCTTCGTGGGCCAGCACTTCATAAAAGCGCGGACGTTGGATAAGGTCTTTAAACGAATCCCCTTTAGGGATCTGGATATCCAGGTCCTGCCAGCGGCGCATAACGGCGGCCGCATAAGCCGCCAGTAACCAAATTTCAAACAAAGCGGTTATCACCCAACAGGCCCCTTCGGAAATAACTAGCCATTGGCGAACAAACATCACCGCCAAGGTGTTTCGCCACATGCAAAAGCAGATGCCAGCCAATGCTAGTACAATAAAACCCCGGTAAATATCACAATAGGTTTGGCGGCTATCGCGCCCAGATGTAGTCCAAAAATGAAGTAACCCATATACAACATTACACACAAAACGTTTCATAAGAAAAATATAACATTTTCAGGGGCGATTTGCAAGCAGGTGTAATTCAATAAAATACACTCATTTATGCTGCTTGTTATTGTGGAAGATTTTTATTATACTATAAGTACAATTTATCCTGTTTTTGGAACCGTATGCGGAATACGGACTGCTACGCAAGTAGCGTGTTTCTACTCCAGGGACAGTCGTTTTAGGCGCAAAACGAGCGGAATTGCAAGCCGTTTGTTTTGTGCTTAGTGTTTGCCGTTTACTACAACGGCAAGCCACGGCTGTTATGAATGGGTAGGTAGAAACACCTCGTTTGTATCAGCCGTTTCTATTACGTTTCCTGCGGGTAAATGAAAATTAAAACGTAAGGAGACGTAACATGACACCTAATGTAAAAGCGTTTACGCTGATAGAGTTGTTAGTAGTGGTACTTATTATTGGTATTTTGGCGGCAGTGGCCCTGCCGCAATATCAAAAGGCCGTAGCAAAGGCACGCGCCGTGGATATGGTAAGCACAATAGATGCGGCAAAAAAAGCACTGGAACTTTATTCTTTAGGAGAAACTGCGGAGGATCCCATCCTGGTTTTTAATTCTGAAGACGGAACAAATCTTTTGTCTGATACGGCAATAAGCGTTGCACTTAGCCCACACCTGCAAGAAAATTATATACTACAGGTGTACTGGGAAGGAAATAACTCCCGATATGGGACAATATCTATTAATTCTAAAGACGAACAAACATTCGTTTGGCAAATGGACAATGAAAGTGGAAAATGGATAGGATCCACATACGACGCAAGCGATGCTGTTCACCAAGCAATTGGGGCGTACTTAGATTCCATATATAAGTAACCTTTGTTCATTGTTACTCTTTCTACCCAGGGGGCATTTTATGCCCCCGCTTAATTTAGTAAAATATAGGGATGAGTGCCGCCGTACAACACATTAAAAACCCATTTAAAGATAAAAAACTATCTAAACTGTTATTTAAATTTTCCGCCCCCGCGGTGGCGGGGATGTTCGTTAATGCGCTGTTTAACATTATCTCCCGCATTTATGTGGGGCAGGATGTGGGCGCGGTGGGCATTGCGGCGATTACGGTTATCTTCCCCATTGGGCTTTTATATATGGGGTTTAGCGCGCTAATAGGCATTGGCAGTAACGCGCTGTTTTCTATCCGCCTGGGTGAAAAAAAGCAAGAAGAGGCCCTGCTAGTGCTAGGCAATGGGTTTATTTTACTGGGGATTGTGGCCGGGCTGGTAACGGCGTTTAGTTATTTGTTTTTGGATAAACTCTTACTATTTTGCGGGGCGGATGAAACCATTTTGCCGTATTCGCACCTGTATGCTATGTGGGTATTTCCGGGGTATTTTTTGTTTGCTATCGGCGCGGGGATGAACCACTTTATCCGTTCTTCCGGCCGCCCAAAAACAGCAATGGCTACCCAATTTATCGGCGCGTTTATTAACCTGGTTGCCGCGCCGCTATTTATTTTTAAGTTCGGCCTGGGCATTAAAGGGGCTGCGCTGGCTACCGTATGCGGGCAGGTGGTTTCGTTTAGTTGGGTAATGTATTGCTTAACCGGAACCCGCGCGACGTACCGGCTGATGTGGCACAATTTTAAACTCAAGTTACAAATTATCCTAGACGTACTGGCGATCGGGTTTTCCCAATTTGCGTTTCAGTTGTCTTCCGCGGTGCTCAATGTGATTTTAAACCATGCCCTGTTAAAGTACGGCGGCAATTTAGCAATTTCCGCCATGGGGGTAGCATTAAGCGTAAACACCATTATTATTATGCCCACCATGGGCATTAGCCAGGGCGCGCAACCGCTTATCGGCTACAACCATGGGGCGCGCAAATTTAAAACGGCTATTCACACGCTTAAAATGGCGCTGCGTTGGGGCATGCTGGTAACTACGGCGGGATTTATTTTACTGGAAATTTTCGCGCGGCCGGTTGCCAGTATTTTTAATGGGCAAGACACCGCCCTTATTGACATGGCCGGGCGGGTGATACGCATTGTAAATATTTTACTTCCTTTAGTGCCCTTGCAGATGATGGCAACCACGTTTTTCCAAGCCATTAACCAACCGCTAAAAGCGGCGTTTTTAAGTTTGTCGCGCCAGATTTTATTAGTCATTCCCCTAGTGCTTATTCTGCCGTTATTTATGGGGCTTAACGGTGTATTTTTCGCCCCGGTAGTGGCAGACGGTATTTCTACCTTGTTAGCCGTGTGGTTACTCAAACGCTTTTTTAACGCCCACGGTCAAAACGTATTTTTTAAGAAAAAATAATGGGAACACCCGAAGATGTTCCCTGGTAATAAATAGGTTCCTTTACTATTTAGTAGATTTTATTTTTTCTTCTAACTGTTGCATGAATTTATCCGGCGCAGAAGGGGCTTGTTCCAGCAATTGTTGCACGGCTGGATGAGGAGCGCGCTGGGCATATAAAGACCATAGTGCCGCCGAACGAACAACAGGATCTACCGACGGATTATTTTTAGTACGAATAATTATTTCAACAAATTTAGGATCACCTGTTGCCAAAAAAGCCCCCCACAAAAAGTCCAGGGCAGCCGCTTCTTGTGCTACCGCACTATTACTGGCAAGAATACGTTTGAGCATAGCAATACGGTTAGGCATGGCTTGCATAACAGGAATCATGTTTTTCTCCCAAACAACTTCCTGGTCAACTGTTTTCCATTCCGAAGCATTGTTTACCGCTAATCCGGCAAGCATTCCTTCTAAAGGAGCAACGACTGTTTGATGGGTTGGCAAAAATTCTGTATCATCAAAATACGCTAACATACGTATAAACTTATCTGCATCCGGTTGTTTATAATAACTGTCCATTACTTGAGATACTTCCTGTTCCGATAAAGGTTCAATGTGTTCCCCTTTAAACGAACAGGCACAAAAGCCCACCAACACAATAAACAAACTTGTTAGATATTTTTTCATGCGTATGGCTCCTTAATGCAACGCTTCTAACATAGCGGGGATGACGTCATACAAATCCCCCTCTACCGCAAAATGCGCCGCTTTCATCATGGGGGCGTTGGGGTCTTTGTTAATGGCTACAATCACGCTCGCTCCGCTCATGCCGGCCATGTGTTGGATTTGGCCCGAAATACCGCACGCAATATAAAGTTTCGGTTTTACGGTGCGTCCGGTCAAACCCACCTGGTAGCGGTAATCAATCCACCCGCTGTCCACCGGGCCGCGGCTAGCCGCAACGGCCCCGCCTAAACGCGCGGCGAGTTTTTCTAAAAGTTTAAATCCTTCTTGCTTGCCTACCCCGCGCCCGCCGGCTACAATTACTTCCGCTTCGGAAAGGTCTAATCCCCCCTCTTTACTTTGGATAAACTCTACAAATTTGGCAAGCGCAGAAACATATTTTTGTGCGTCTACGTTAACGTCAATCACTTCCCCTTTGCGGGTGGCATCCGCGGCGGATTTTTCATACGCCATGGGGCGCAACGAACACATCTCCGGGCGGGTTTTGGCACACGTAATGGTGGCCATTAAATTGCCGCCAAACGTCGGGCGCGTGGCATAAAGTTGCCCATCTGCCGCGTTAATGGAAACGTCTGTAGCATCCGCGGTGAGGCCGGTGCCCACTAATACCGCCGTTTTAGCCGAAAGCGCGCGGCCCATATTGGTTGCCGGGATTAAAAATTTGTTGGGCTTATACTGCGCTACCAGGTCCGCCAGTACGTGCGCGTAGGTATCATCCATATAATTTTCTAGCGCGGGGTCATCACACACATACACCACATCAGCCCCGTGGGCAATTAAATCCGGTGCGTGGTTTTTGACGTTGTGCCCTAATACCACCGCGCAGAGTTTTTCATGCAAATCATCTGCCAGTTTGCGCCCGGCGGTTAACAACTCGTAAGCCGTGGGGCTTAACTTGCCGCGTTGCACTTGGGCAAAAATCCATACATTCTTATACTCGTTTATGTTCATAAAAAATCCTTAAATATAGTTATTCTCTTTTAACAGTTCCACCAGTTTGGCGGCTTTTTCTTTACCGTTTTGACCTTCTACCACGACGGCGTTTACTTCGCGCTTGGGCACAAAGGATTTTACTACCCGCGTGGGGCAGTTGTTAATGCCCAGCATGGTTTTATCGGCTTGCACGTCACCCGCGGTCCAGACGGTTACACTAGCGCGTTTGGCAAGCATACGCCCTTTTACACTGCGCACGCGGGGTTTGTTAATTTCTTTCACTACCGACAGCACACACGGAAATTGCAGTTCTACTACTTCGCTGCCGTCTTCAGTCAGGCGTTCCACTACAATGGATTTTTCATCCACGCGCACTACTTTTTTTACAAAGGCCGCGTTGGGGATTTTCAGCCAGGCGGAAATTTGCGGGCCAATGTGCCCGGTGTCACTGTCATTAGTTTGTTTGCCGCAAATAATCAAATCCACGTGTTGCAACCTGTTTATTTTTTCAATGCCTTTAGAAAGGGCGTAGGAAGTGGACCACGTGTCCGAACCGGCAAAGGCGCGGTCCCCTAATTGAAAGGCCTCATCGGCTCCGCGGGCAATACTGTCGCGCAGAACATTCTCTGCTTGCGGCGGGCCCATGGTAATCACAGACACTTTTCCGCCCACCTGTTCCTTTAAGGTGACGGCTTCTTCTAACGCAAATTCGTCAAAAGGGTTCATGGCACTTTCCGTGCCGGAGCGGATTAAACACCCGGTAGCCGGGTCAATTTTTACGTTATCGGACTTGGGAGTTTGCTTGACACAGGCAACAATATGTAACATTATTCGTCTCCTTTCGCGGCATATTCTTTAATTAGCGCAGTTAAAATTTCATTTTTTTGGATATGCGTGGTTCCTTCGTAAATTTGGGTAATTTTGGCATCACGCATGTATTTTTCCAGCGGAAAGTCCCGCATGTAGGCAATACCGCCGCACAAGGTTACACACTCGTCGGCTACTTCCATAGCCACGTTTGAACAGAATAATTTGGCCTGCGCGCTGTATTTGGTCCAACGTTGGCCTTTTAATTTTTTCAGTTCATCATGCACGGTAGTACCGTTGGCAAGCGCATTTTTAACAGCGGGCAAAAATTCCGTATCCATGCGGTGTGTTAAGTTATACACCATGGCTCGCCCGGCCTCGGTCTTGGCGGAAAGTTCGGCTACTTTGTGGCCGAGTGCTTGGAACATAATAATCGGCTGGCCGAATTGTTGGCGGGTGCGCAAGTACGGAATGGTGGTATCCAGCGCGCCTTGTGCAATTCCAACCGCCTGGGCGGCTACACCAGGGCGGGAATAATCCAATGTTTCCTGCAAATAAAGTAGGCCGCGGCCTTCACTGCCTAACAGGTTTTCTTTCGGCACGCGCACGTTTTCAAAAATCAGTTCATACGTGGGGTTAGAGCGGATGCCCATTTTTTCTTCCTTCTTGCCAAACGTAAAACCGGGCGTACCTTTTTCTATGACAAGTAGCGAAATACCGCGCGGCCCGCGGGAGGGATTGGTATTGACGGCTACCGTGTAAAAATCGGCCTCTTTGCCGGTAGAAATAAAGTGTTTGGTTCCGTTTACAATGTAATAGTCCCCCTCTTTCATAGCGGTTGTTTTTAGGGCGGTAGCATCAGAGCCGGCTTCCGGTTCGGTTAAGGCAAACGCCCAGAGTTTTTTGCCGCTAGCCAAATCGGGGCACCATTTTTCGCGCTGTTCTTTGGTGGCGGCTAAAAACATGGGAATTGCGCCCAGGGCAGATGTTCCCGGCGTTAAAGCAAGGCCCGCACACGCGCGGGAAAGTTCTTCAAAGGCCATGGCAAGACAGGTAATCCCCCCGCCTAAACCGCCGTATGCTTCCGGCAACCATAACCCGAACATGCCGGATTTGCGGTACTCTTCATACATTTCTTTAGAAAATTCTTCTTTTGCGTCCATTTCAGCGCGCAAGGGTTTTAATTTTTTCTGGGCCAGTTCGCGCGTGGTGTTAAGCACTTCCTGTTCCATTTCGTTAATTGCGTAATCCATTAGTTGACCCCCTGTTGGGTAGATTTTTTAAACTGTTTTTTGCGGCGGAAAAAACGCCGCTTTCCGCCGTTTTTTTTAGTAGGCGGAACCAAACTGCGGTACAGACGTTCTTGCTTTTTAACCATGGTAGCGGCGGTAAATTCGCTAAAGTCACGCCGGTCTATATTGGCTTCAAACCGCTCACGCAGTTGCGTGTGGCGCAAAAGCACTTTTAATTTATCGGCAAAGGTGTTAATGTCGCTAGGCGGTACTAAAAAGCCGGTTTTATTGTTGGTGATGACTTCACTAATACCGTCCACATCATAGCATACGGCAGGCACGCGCATGGACATGGCTTCCAGAAGTGACATAGGCAGTCCCTCGCGTAAAGAAACACTGGCGTAAACATCACTAATGGCTAACAGTTCAAGCGCATCATTGCGCCACCCGGGAAATAAAACCTGTTTTTCAATGTTTAGGTTTTTAACAAGTGTGGTGACTTGTTCTTTAAGCGGTCCGTCCCCGGTAAAAATAAAGTAAACATTTTTCATTTGTTGCAGTACCTTATAAGCGGCAAAAACAAAATGAAGCGGGTTTTTAAGCGGTTTACAATTTCCTAGCGCAAGGACCACTTGGGCATTTGGCGGAATGTTTAGCGATTTCTTTTTGGAAACCGGGTCAAATTTTAAAGGCAAAATAGGGTTGAAATTTACCCCGGCGCGGATAATTTCGCTCCGTACTCCTTTGCCAATACCCAGTTCTTTGGCCTCCGCCGCATTTTTGCGGGAAACAAACACTAAAACATCCGTAAATTTAGCGCATGCTTTTTCTACCCACACGAAAAATTTAAAGTGTTTGTCCCCCTGTTCTTTAGCAAACCCCAAGCCATGAAACGTATGTATTACCTTGGCCTTGGGATAAAAAATTTGTGCGGCCAAACGGCCTAAAATACCGGCTTTGGGAGCGTTGGTATGTACAATGTCCGGGCGTACTTTCCAAAGCACCATGCCCATTTGAATAAATGCTACAAAATCGTGCAAAAAATAGTTGCCTTTCACATCATGTTTTAACGCCCGGATGAAAAACAGGTGATTCGGTTCCCCCTTAAATTTGCCGTCCAACCGTCCGCCGGGCCCGGTGGCCAGGTAGGTATCAAACTGTTGTTTGTTCACGGTTTTTAGGGTGGTTAAAACGCTGGCTTGTGCGCCGCCCTGATCTAACCGGGTAATGAAATAAAGAATTTTTGTTTTTTGCATTAGTGAACCATCCCTGTAGCAGTGTCTAAAATGCGGGCTTCGGGAAAATAATACTTAATAATGCCCACATAATCGCGCCCTTGTTTGGCCAGGCCTTCTGCCCCGCGCAGACAAAGGCCTTCCCCTAACCCGGTATCATACCCGCGCACAAGCACGTGCGCTATGTTTTTACCATGATATAAGGGAACCAGGTCAAAGAAATTAGAGCGCATGGTCCCTGCGCTTAAAATAAACAGGATTTCCTGCGGGTCGGTGGCTTCATAAACGGCTTTACTCCCTTCAAAACGCATGGCTAAAATACGTCCGTTGGGAGAAATACGCGTGGGCATCATGGCACGCAGTTTACCAATGGGCGTAACGTAGGAAATACGCCGCTCAATATCTTTTCCTTCTAACCAGTAGAGCCATTTAATGCCGGACCACTGGGTTGGATCTTGCGGGCGGGAAACCAAATCCGCCGGCGGGTTGGAAAGCAAGTATTTGCTGACGTTGGCCGGAGAATACTCGTACGCTGGCTTCTGCGCGGTATTTAGCACATGTTCCGCTGTCACTACCCCGCAATTTTGATACGCCCCGGCAACGGCTTGTGTTAACCGGATAGGAGCCGTGCGGCGGGAAGCATCTAACAACGTTTTAAAAATAAGGTTAATGCCTTTAAAATGGAACTGTTCGTCGTTATCTGTAATATGGTACGCATTATCTTTGTGTTCCTTAACCGCTTGCAAAAGGGCCGAACGTAACACCACGGCTAATGCCTCCAGGGCCGGTTGCTGTGTTATTTCCTGCACGCGGGAAGCCAACAAGGCGGGTAGTACATCCTCGGCATAGACCTCATTAACCAGGGTAAACCCGGCAGAAGAAGGAATTACCCACAAGCGGCCTTTAAGTTCTTTATCGCTTAAGTCCGCCGCAAAAATATTTTCCGCACGGGCAGATTTTACTAATAACGTTTTATTTTCATTGATAAGCGAAAGCGTGAAGGGATGCAAGGCAGAAAATTCAACTTGTCCGCGGGAATTTTTAAAATCCACCCCGCCGGTTTGGGGATTAAATTCAATTTTCTTTTCAATGTAAGAAGGTACTTTTAAAATTTCTGCGCGGGTGTCATCAGCAATTGTAAACGTGCCGGAAGCCATAACCGAAATTTGCTTTAATTCCTGCGGAATTTGCTTGCGGTTAGCATAAAGTGCCATTTTAACGCGCGGGGAAGAAACTGTCTTCATTTCGTGAACAATGGGCTGTTCCAGGCGTAAATAAAATAGGTAATCTATACTTTTATCCCCCAGGTCTTTGGCGTATTTTTTTATTTTGGCGGCAAGCGCGGGGTTTTGCGGGTCTAAACTGTACAGGGTGGCATAATATTGCCACGAACGCAATTTATTTTTTTCCTGTTCGGCTAATTTAGCAAACAGTTCGGCGGCGGCGTAGTTTCTTTCATCATGCGCCAGGGCCTGTTGCAAAAAAACCGGAGCCATTTTTTTAGCAGATTTTGTTTCCGAGGCAATACGCCCTAACATATAAGAAACAAAAGAAATCGTATACGGATTGGAAACATACAAATACTGAAGTTGCTCGGCAGATTTTTCTTTATTTCCGGTTAAATACCACGCTAACGCACTGCCTAATTTAGCCGAAGAGACATATTCCAAATCCGCCGACAGATAGAGTAAATGCTCAAAGGTTTCACGCGCTTTTTTGTATTTTCCTGCAGACAAAAAAATCCACCCGCGGGTGAGTTCAATAAAAGGGTCCTGCGGAGTTAGTTTACTGGCTTTTTCAATATGAGTAAGGGCCTGTTTCACCAGCCCGCGCTGTAAGGAAAGAACAGCCAGTTCCAAATTTGCGGCGGCAGCCAGTTTGGTGTCCGCGGCATTTTCAAAGGTTTTAAACGTAAAATAACAATCTTCCTCTCCCTGTGCGCAGGTTTGGGCGGCCTCTTTTATTTCCGGCAGGAGCGAATAGTCCAGCACGGTTTTATGTAGCAGGGTTTCGTTTAGTTTACTGTCCACATGTTTAGCCGCCAGCGCAGATTTAGACACCGTTTGCGGCGCAGCAGTATCTTGCGGGGCAGGCAGTTCTTGCGCACCCAAAACACATGGCCATACAAACGGCAAAATAAGAAGATATTTCCGCATATACTCATTATACTAAAAAAGTATGCCGGCATGCGCACAGAGGGGACGGAGTTCCCTTTATAAGTCGGGTGCGCACCCGACTGTGGAAGGACGGAGAGAATCCCCCTCATCCGGCCTTCGGCCACCTTCCCCCTCATGGGGAAGGGTTCCTCTCCAGTGGGGGAGAGGAGAGGCGTAGCCCAGGTGAGGGGGGATATAAAAGTGTTCTTCTTGTATTTCTCATTAAATAGGCGTATGCTGAGGTGTTGTTGCTGTGCATCTTCCACGCAACCGTTGTTATCAAATAAAGGTGTCATCCCATACTTGATATGGGATCTTCCACGCAGGTTGTTTATTAATGGAAACAACAACAGCAAGCGTTGAAGATCCTGAATCAAGTTCAGGATGACTTTATTTCTAGAGGGGACGGAGTCCCCTTTATAGGTCGGGTGCGAACCCGACAATTTCCTAGCATTGCGCTGTACGTTTTCATTCTTACTTGCAACTCCTGTTGGGCTAACGCCCAACCTATAAGTATTATTTTTTGTTTTATGTGCTACTTCTTGCGTATTTCCCCGCCGGGTTTGTTGGTTATTCATGAGTTTACTCTCCTTATTTTTGTCAGGTTGCACCTGACCTATATTTCCAATTATCTGCTTATGAAAACCCAAACAAAAACGGCTCCTAAGGCCTCCGTATGCTGCACACGGTTCCAAAAACAGAAAAATTGTACCTATAGTATAATAAAAAAACCGTAAAATAACAATAATAAAACAACCCACTAACCAAACCGGAAAACCGCCCCCGCAAACCACGCAAATATGTTACAATATATAGGAAGAAGTATATTTTATTAGGAGGATTTTTACATGACCGTTTCTTACAAAGAACTTGGCTTGGTAAACACCCGCCAAATGTTCAAAGATGCTATGGCTGGCGGATATGCCATCCCGGCGTATAACTTCAACAATATGGAACAATTACAAGCAATTGTAACTGCTTGTGTGCAAACCGGTTCCCCGGTAATTTTGCAAGTTTCCAAAGGCGCGCGCCAATATGCCAACTCCACGCTACTACGCTGGATGGCCCGCGGTGCTGTGGAAATGATGAACGAACTGGGCAAACCGGTTCCGCTGTGCTTGCACTTGGACCACGGTGATTCTTTTGAATTGTGCAAGGACTGCATTGACAATGGTTTCTCGTCCGTGATGATTGACGGCTCTCACTTACCGTATGAAGAAAACGTGGCTCTAACCAAAAAAGTAGTGGAATATGCCCACGCTCACGACGTAACCGTAGAAGGTGAATTAGGCGTTTTGGCGGGTATTGAAGATGAAGTTTCCGCCGAACACCATACTTATACCGACCCGGCCCAAGTAGAGGACTTTGTAAAACGCACCGGGGTGGATTCCTTGGCGATTTCTATCGGCACTTCCCACGGGGCTTACAAATTTAAAGTAAAACCCGGTGAAAAACTGCCCGAACTGCGCTTTGATATTTTGGAAGAAGTATCTAAACGCTTGCCCGGTTTCCCGATTGTGTTGCACGGCTCTTCTTCTGTACCGCAATGGGCTGTAAAACAAATTAACGAATACGGTGGCAAATTAGATAACACCGCCGGGATTCCCGAAGAACAACTGCGCAAAGCCGCTAAATCTGCCGTGTGCAAAATTAACGTGGACTCCGACGGCCGCTTAGTAATGACCGCCACCATCCGCAAAATCTTTGCCACCAAACCCGGCGAATTTGACCCGCGCAAATACTTAGGCCCGGCCCGCGAAGAACTGATTAAAATGTACGCTGAAAAGAACGAAAACGTATTCGGTTCCGCCGGCCGCGTAAAATAGTCCTGCGGACGGCAGTTTCCGCGCTAACTATTTAAAAAACCTCTTGCGGTTTATTCCCGCGAGAGGTTTTATTTTTCCGACACAGTAAAATAGATGCAAGCCGCCCCCGGCCTTTGCCCGCGCGCAAAGTTGCTGAATTATTAAATATGCTACCCCGCGAGGGGACCTAGTAAAAAAATCAAAAAGGTCTACCCCTCACAGGGTAGACCTTTTTGAAAGCAGCTTCCAAGCGAATTGTTTAGCAAACCACAATGGGCATAAGCTCGGGAAGTTTGTTTTTAGTGATCCAATTTCTCAAAAAAATTCCATTGGGATAGTTTTTTCCTTTTATATCTTTAGACCACCATCTTTTAGATACTGGCACATCACTATACCTTTATTCGTCTCCCCTGTACAGTACCCCTCCGTAAAATCAGTACCAAAGTTAATATCACTATTCTTTATGAGTATTTCTACTATGCTACCATCTGCCATAATATCAATATACCAATCATATTTCTGTTTTAGTTCCTCCGTTAAGGGAATCGCAATAGGTAAATCTGTTAAGTTATTAACATCTCCCCAATCTCCCGAAACAAAAAACTCCTTATCAACGCCTGCATTTTCCTGCATATACACTTTCATTGACTTTTCGGCTGTTTTAATAACATTTAGTAGTTTTACAGTTTCAGCTTTTGCCACTGCTTTTTGATATTGCGGCAATGCTACCGCCGCTAAAATGCCAATAATTAAAACAACTACCAACAACTCTATAAGCGTAAAACCCCGCCGGGTGTATTTTATGTTCATTATTTCTTCCTTGAATTAGTCGGGCCCCGGTAATTTGGCAAATAAAAACGGCCATTATACCCGAGCCAAGAACAGTGTGCTCCAATAAAACAGCCGTAGTCCGTCATCATAAATGACAGACATTCGGCACTATATAATGGGTTTCGAAGGTCCATTATACAGTGCCTATAACGACCGTTTTTGGACTGTTCTTGTATAGTCAGCAGTTGCTAACTATAACATTCGTATTCTTTCAATACGACTCCAAAAACAGGTTAAATTGTATGTGTGTGCGCATCAATCGCGCGGGTGAAAAGTCCTCCTTACAAATATACTTTTACTAAAATTTTACCCTTTTATTTTCTCCCACAAGGTTTTGGGGGCGGGCGGGCAAGCCAGGGTTTCGGCTTTTGTCAGCATACCTACTAAAAGGCCGTTTTCATCTACTACGGCCAGCGCATCTGTTTGCGCTTGGGCAAAGCGCGGGGCCACCGCTTGCACAGTTTCATGCGGGCTAACGGTGACGTTCTCGCGGCTCATTACACTGCCGCACACGGTCTGCGGATTTAAAAATACCAGTTCCACGGTGCGGATAGTGCCTTTTAATTCTCCATTTTTCCCGGTCACAAAACATACCGGGGGCAATTTGGTACGCGGTAAATTTTTAAGTAGTTTAACTAGTTCCGCCACGGTGGTTTCCGTGCGAACCGCAACCACATCCGTGCGCACATGCGCCCCTACTGCGTGTGCGGAAAATCCCCCTTTTTCACACAGTACCCCGATAAACGCCGGGGATAACACTTCCTTTAGCCGCTGCTGGTAGGGGGCAGAAAATTCTTTCCACAGTTTGGCGGCTTGGGGAACCTGTAAATGGGTAAGCACATAGGCGGCCTGTTTAAACGGCAAGCGGCGCAGAATGGCCGCGGCTTTGGCAGGGTCCATGGGGTTTAAAACGGCTACAAGCGTCTGCGCTTTTAAACCGCTAATCAGCAGTAAAACCTCGTGCGTGGCTAACCCGGCAAGCGCAGTTGCCGCCTCTTTTGGGGCGGAAGCGATAAATTTTTCCGTAATTTTACTGGCTAGCGCATGAATACCGGGGTTCATATAAACTATTATACCTGTTTGCGGGGATTTTTGCCGCCCGATTTTATAAACCGTTTGCCGACCACGTCGGTGGCTTTGTTTTCCAGTTCGCGCAGGGTTTCTTTAAACTCGTTACTCTGCGGGATAAACGTATTAGTAAGGCCTATTTTATTTTCCACCGTCAAATTCCAACCGCCCGGCACACGTAGCCAGGTATAGGTAAGGCCGTCTTTTTGGTAGCGCAGGGTTTCGTTAAAGGATAAATTGTAAATGGTTTTGGACATACTCTTGTTTCTCCGTCAAAAAGTATTATACTAATAAAAAAGGGGTGAGATATGCTTTTTAATAAACCGGTGCACGAATTAACGTTTAATGACGTGGTGGCATTTTGCAAGCGGGGTATTCCGGAAAATAAACAGTTGGATTATAAATATATGCTCCCTAAAAACCACGAGAAATTCGCCAAGACGTTGGCGTCGTTTGCCAATGCCATGGGCGGCACGGTGATTGTGGGCGTGCAGGATGATAAAAACGACAAGCCCGCCCCCCCTTTTTTAGGCATTGCCTACCACGAAAAAGTGCGCAACTCTATTGAAGACATTATTCAAACGTATATTGACCCGGTTGTATTTGTAGATATAACCATTGTGCTAAACAAACGCGGGGACCGCATGTTTGTAGTAATAGAAATTCCGCAAAGTAATTTAACCCCGCACCTGGTGGGTAAAAGTAAACGCGCCTACATCCGCACCGGGCAATCTTCCCGCCCGGAAGTTATCGTCCACCCGGATAAACTGCCCTGGCTTCTAGACCACCGGCAAAAATCCGAACGCTTGCGCCATATTCTGTATGACAAGGCCGAGAGTCATTTTGAAAATTATTTAAAAACCTGTGCGGTTTCAGCCGACGGGGAAAGTGTAAGTACGCTGTCGCTTATCCCCCTGTACCCGCAAGAGCCGTTATGCCCCTATGAACAGTTGCCGGCGTTAGTAACGGCCGCGGCCACACGCGCGCCCTATGGCGTAATGGCCAACCCGGACTATCCGGTTAAACCGGTGCAAGACGGCGTGGCGGTTATTTCTAACGAGCGCGGCATCTATAAGATGACGGAGTTTAACGCCTATGGGTTAGTGATGAACAAACAGGTGGTTTCTTGCGATGAAATTGTAAACGGACATGTATCGCAAAGTGTGCATATTGAAAAACTGGGGCAGAGTTTGGTGTTATTTTTTAGTACAGCGCGCAAATTCTTGGAAAAAATTGCGTTTGCCGGGCCGCTACAGTTCCGGCTGAAAATTTCCAACACGCGCGGCAAACGCGCTCTGTGCGCAGCCCAACAGGCCACTGTGCTGGAAGATTACATCCGCCTGGACCGGAATTTATTTCTGACGGATCTTCAAAATAATTTACCTACCCTTTTAGAAAATATGCTACATGAAACGGCGTGGTCGCTGGGGTTGCAAATTAAGGAAGAAGCAATCCGCCGCATGGTGCAAGCATATTTGCAGGGGGTGAGCGCATGAGAGGGTTTACGCTACTGGAACTATTGGTGGCGGTGCTAATTATCAGCGTGTTAAGCGCGGTAGCCATGCCGCAATATTTTAACGCGGTGGAAAACGCACGCCTGACAGAACTGCGCCTGTTGTGGGGGCGGCAAAAGGATTATGTGGTGGGTAAAAATTTATCGCAAGACGAGTTAAACAAAATTAACGAAATGCTTGCCAAAAAAGGCCTTAAGCATTTTAGCGGGCAGGTCATTTGCCGGGAAGGAGCCCCCGAAGGAACGCCCTGCTTTGAAATTGTATTTACCCGCAACGCAGGGGCGGGGGCACAGTATCAAATTACCTCGGTAAATAACTTTAGGGAACTTGCGTGTGTGCCCGCCAATGCGCGGGGGACCAGTTTTTGCAAAAGCCGCATGCGCCCCGGCGGGGAAATAACGGTAAGCGGAAAAACAGCGTATAAGATACATTAGATTTTCTATATTCATACACTACCATTCGCTTTCTAATGAACCATCCTCTAACCAAAACGACATACTATAGCGAGGTTCATCCTCATAATCCGGGTCAGATTCTACACTATCAGCAATCAACATTCCCCAAGAGACACCAGTAGTGTAATAATACCAGTTGTTTGTAACAAAACACCCCTGATCTATATAACCATTCCCCCGGCAATTACTTTCCCGAAATGTACCCTCTCCCCAGTCAATATCCGTATGTGCGGCAAGGCCGGTACTGCCTTGTAACTGGCACTCCGGTGCATCCGGTCCATACTGCAATGTACACGCTTGATAACTTTTTAAAATAGTATTTAACATCACGCGCGCTTCCGCCTTACGGGCCTTTACTACTGCTTTTTGGTATTGAGGCAGGGCCACTGCGGCTAATATACCAATAATCAGCACCACTACTAACAGTTCAATGAGGGTGAATCCCATACGCCCGCTATACCCCGCATACCGACCCTGCGGGGTGACGGAGCGGACGGAGTCCCCTTTATAGGTCGGGTGCAAACCCGACAATTTCCTAGCATTGCGCTGTACGTTTTCCTTCTTACTTGCAACTCCTGTTGGGCTAACGCCCAACCTATAAGAGCGGGCGGAGTCCCCTTTATAGCCCGTGTGCAAACCCGACTGTGGAAGGACGGAGCGAATCCCCCTCATCCGGCCTTCAGCCACCTTCCCCCTCATGGGGAAGGGTTCCTCTCCAGTGGGGGAGAGGAGGGGCATAGCCCAGGTGAGGGGGTATATAAAAGTGTTCTCCTTGTGTTTCTCATTAAATAGGCGTATGCTGAGGGGTTGTTGCTGTGCATCTTCCACGCAACCGTTGTTATCAAATAAGGGGGTCATCCCATACTTGATATGGGATCTTCCACGCAGGTTGTTTATTAATGGTAGCGACAACGGCAAGCGTTGAAGATCCTGAATTAAATTCAGGATGACTTTATTTTTAGCGACTCTTCCTTCTTGCGTATTTTCCCGCCGGGTTTGTTGGTTATTCATGAGTTTACTCTCCTTATTTTACGTCAGGTTTCACCTGACCTATATTTTTAACTTGTCTGCCTATGAAACCAACAAAAACGGCCGGTATACTTGGAACTCTTCTACCTTTTCCAACCATAACAGCCGCGGAATCCCGCCAATGCGGGAAACACTCGGCACAAAATAACAGGGTTATAAGGCCTGTTACTTTGCGCCTATATCGGCTGTTTTTGGAGTAGAAGAGAACTGCTACGCAGTAATCCGTTTCTTAAACGGTTCCAAAAACAGAATAAATTTTCTTTTACGTCATTTCTATTATAACATAATTTCTTTTTAGTTTAGGCACACTTGCGCATATATCGTATTCCATCCCTTCAAAATGCTACAATATCTCTATGTCAAACGCACTGCCTACACATATCGCAATCATCATGGACGGCAACGGCCGCTGGGCCAAAAACCGCCACTTGCCGCGCCTGGCCGGCCACCGCGAAGGGGCCAACGCCGTGCGGCGCACCATTGAAGCGGCAAGCAAGTTAGGCATTAAGTTTATTACCTTGTATGCGTTTTCTACGGAAAACTGGTCCCGCCCGCAAGAGGAAATTAACGGCCTTATGGACCTGTTAGCCAAAACGCTGGATAGTTATACAGGCGAAGCACAGAAAAAAAATTACCGGCTGATTATGAGCGGAAGCCGCCAGAAACTCCCCCCCGCCGTACTTGCTAAAATAGACAAAGCCGTCACCACCACCGCCCAAAATACCGGGCTAACGGTCAATTTGGCCCTTAATTACGGGGCCCGGCAGGAAATTGTACACGCCGTCAATGCGCTACTTAACGAAGGGAAAACGCAAATTTCTATAGAAGATATTTCCACCCACCTTTACCAACCGCAAGTGCCGGAGCCGGAACTTATTATCCGCACGTCAGGCGAAGAACGTCTTTCCAACTTTCTCTTGTGGCAGGCCGCGTATAGCGAGTTTTACTTTACCCCCATTCTGTGGCCGGATTTTAATGCCGAAGAACTACAAAAAGCATTACATGAATACGCCCGCCGCACCCGGAGATTTGGAGGAATTTAATGGTTTCTGCGCTGATTAAATCGCGCACGCAAGAACTGGTGCGGCGCATAGAGCAGTTTTCTTCCCCGGCGTTTAAAGCGCAGATGAAGAACCGCTTTGGCATTAACACAGAACTTGCCCTGGGAACCCCGGTTACTACCTTGCGGCAAATTATTAAAGCCCTGCCCCGCCCGGACCAGGAACTGGCGGAAGCGTTGTGGCAAACAAATATTCACGAGGCGCGCATTACGGCCGCTATGCTAGCCGATCCCGCCCAAATGACACGCGAAAAATTAGACGTGTGGGCAAATGATTTAAATTCATGGGATTTGTGTGATGCGTGCGCACTTCATTTATTTGCGCACGTCAAAAGCCCATTTAAACTAGCCGAACATTGGATAAAAAAAGAGAAAGAATTTGTCCGCCGCGCAGGTTTTGCCACACTGGCTACCCTGGCTATGCCGCGCGCCCAAACAGAAGATAAAGAACTACTTAAAATGCTCCCTTTAATTAAATCACACGCGTGTGACCCGCGCCCCATGGTGCATAAAGCCGTTAATTGGGCCTTGCGTAACATAGGCAAGAAAAACCCATTCCTTACCCCGCACGCTATCAAATGCGCCCAGGAAATTTTGGACTTGTACGCTGACAACCGCACCGCCATATGGGTAGCCAAAAATACGTTGTGGGAACTAAACACTCCCAAAGTAAAAGAGATGATTAAACGAAGAAAATAAACACCCTGTGCCCCGCTAAAACCAGCGGACGGTTTGTGTGTCAGGTTGCACCTGACGTATCATTTCATCTGCTTACACGTGAAAACGGAAACATTTTATTTTTGCGTTGGGATATGCTATAATAATTGTGTTGCCGGGAATGTATCCGGCGCATGAAACCCGATTTATGGGCGTGTAGCTCAGCTGGGAGAGCGCCTCGTTCGCAACGAGGAGGTCGTCGGTTCGATCCCGATCACGTCCAATTTTAGAAAGCCCCGCTTGTCGGGGCTTTTTAAATTTGTATGTATACGGAGCCGAACGACCGACGAAGTTGCGAACCGTAAGGCGTTTTTTAGCTTACGAAGTGAGCCGAGGAGGTCGTCGGGAGGGTCCACGATCACGTCCAAAAAATTTTAAATTAAAACACGCTATTTCGTTGTTGCTCTGTTAGTCGGATACCTCCGCCCTTCGGGCGCGTCCCGCCAGTATTCCTCCTAACCTCGCGCCTAGAACTAGCGTGTTTTCTTTTTAAAATTTCCAACCCTTTCTCTCTTTCCCTTATGTACCGAAGTTGCGAACCGCTTGAACGCCGCGTACGTCAGCCGGACTGCGCAACGCGCGGCAAGTACGCAGGTAAAAGCCAGTGTGAAATTGAAAAATTTTGGCAAATTGTGGGTCCAGTTTTACGCAACCTCACGCCGCGCCGTACGCCAGGGCTTTTTTATTTCCTGCTAAAAAGATAAAATATATATATCTATTTAGTACGAGGTTTTTATGTCTAGCAAATACCGTGTGAAAGATGTCGGCCAATACCTGGGCCAAGAAATTACTTTAAAGGGTTGGCTATATAACAAACGCTCCAGCGGCAAACTGCACTTTTTGCAACTGCGCGACGGAAGCGGCATTATCCAATGTGTGATGTTTAAGGGCGACGTTTCCCCGGAACAATTTGAACTGGGCGACAAAGTAACCCAGGAATCTTCTATTATCGTAACCGGCACCGTGCGGGAAGATAAACGCTCCCCCCTGGGCTATGAATTGGGCGTAAAAAATTTGGAAGTAGTGCAAATGGCTAAGGATTACCCCATTACCCCCAAAGAACACGGCCCCGAATTTTTGATGCACAACCGCCACTTGTGGTTGCGCTCGGCCAAGCAAATGGCTATTTTACGCGTGCGGGATGAAATTATTTTTGCAATCCGCGAATACTTTCATAAAAATGGGTTTATTCTGTCCGATTCGCCCATTTTAACCCCGGCCTCTTGCGAAGGGAAAAGCACCTTGTTTGAAACCGATTATTTTGGGGAAAAGGCCTTCTTATCCCAAAGCGGGCAACTATACGGCGAGGCCAGTGCCATGGCCCTGGGGCGCACCTTCTGCTTCGGGCCGACGTTCCGCGCAGAAAAATCCAAAACCCGCCGGCACTTAACTGAATTTTGGATGGTGGAACCCGAAGTGGCCTATAACGACCTGGACGATAACATGGACCTGGCGGAAGATTTCATTAAATACATTGTGGCGCAGGTACTCAAAAATTGTGCGGCGGACTTAAAAACATTAGAGCGCGATACCACCAAACTGCAAGCCACCGTGGAAAAGAAATTCCCGCGCATTGACTACACAGACGCCATTGAAATTTTACACAAAAAAGGCAACAACACCGCATGGGGCGGCGACATTGGCGGCGACGAAGAAACGCTACTGGGCGAAGATTACGACACGCCGATTATGATTCACCGCTACCCGGCCGCTATCAAAGCGTTTTACATGAAACGCGACCCGAAAAACCCCAAAGTGGTGCTGGCTGTGGACGTGATCGGCCCCGAAGGAGCCGGCGAAATTATTGGCGGCAGTGAACGTGAGACCGATTATGAGGCCCTCCTTGCCCGCATGAAAGAGCAGGACCTGGATCCCGCCGGATATGACTGGTATTTGGACTTGCGCCGCTACGGCAGTGTGCCGCACTCCGGCTTTGGCATGGGTATTGAACGCATGGTACGGTGGGTGTGTGGGTTGCAACATGTGCGCGAAACCATTCCTTTCCCCAGAATGATGGATAAAATACGGCCCTAACCACACACCGCGAAGTTGCATTTAACGCACAAAACCCAGGAACGTCCTCCTGAACTTGATTCAGGAGCACGTTCCTGGGTTTTGTTGCTTTTCAGCGATACAATTTTCCAAAAGATGCCAACCCCTAAAGCATAACGTTTTAGGGGTTATTACTTAATGCCTGTTATTCCTTGTATAGTGTCATACTCCCAAAATCATCAACATATTTATTAAATCCTATTTTTGAACATTTC
Organism: Elusimicrobiaceae bacterium; assembly: GCA_045593745.1. Taxonomy (GTDB): domain Bacteria; phylum Elusimicrobiota; class Elusimicrobia; order Elusimicrobiales; family Elusimicrobiaceae; genus Avelusimicrobium. The sequence continues at coordinate 45,689 of JAZNXF010000003.1, forward strand.
CCAGCGGAAGCGCAATAGAAACCTGCATCTAAATTCTTCGTAATTACTTGGCTCTTCACCGGATCATAGTTTCTTATCACTGTCGGAGTATAATAATACTTGATCTGTGCGTAAGAATTAGGCGTGTATATCTCTACATAATTCTCACCAACTCCATATGCCAAAGTGCTATTTCCATGAAATTGTGGAATAGGAGTAGGTAATTCAACATCAATATTCAATTCATCTAAGGAGCATACCCCCCCTTTAGATAATTTACATACCTCCGCCGCCTCAGCAATCGTTTTCAGATTTGCTTTGTATTCAGCGACCCGGCTTTTTATCACCGCCTTCTGATATTGTGGTAGGGCCACCGCGGCTAAAATACCAATAATCAGCACCACTACCAGTAGTTCTATAAGGGTAAACCCGGAGCGAAGCGGAGCCCTGAAAGGGTCTTTGTTCAGGGCCTCCTCCTTATAGTACCCCCTCATCCGGGCGTTGCCCACCTTCCCCCTCATGGGGAAGGGACCCTCTCCAGCGGGGGAGAGGGTGACCGTCAGGTCGGGTGCGGGGGTATTAAAATTAGGTGTCATCCCCGAATGCTTCTGCCGGGGATCTTCCGCTTCCTGGTTGTTATTAAAAAAAATTGTCATCCCCAAAGGTTGTAATTGGGGATCTTCCACGCAACCGCCGTTATTAAATAGGATTTCCCCTTTATTTTTACCACGGCATGCGTGGAAGGTCCTGAGCAGAAACCCCTCAGGACACGTCTTTTTTTTATTTACTATTGTTTGCGTACTTCCCCGCCGGGTGTTTTGTAGGTTCATAAGTTACTCCTGTATATTTATTTCCAATTCCCCTGTTTATGAAACCCAATAAAAAACGGCTGGCATATTTAAGCCAAGACAAGTAACCCAAATATACAGCCGTAGTCCCCTGGAAAAGCAGGAAACATTCGACACAAAACAAAGGGGTTCGAAGGCCCTTCGTTTTGTGTCTCAAATGGCTGTTGTTGGACTTGTCTTGTGCCCGGTTCCCCAGGCGCACCGCCTCTTAAACGGTTCCAAAAACAGATAAAATTTTCTTACATCATTTTCATTATAACAAATTTTTGTAAAATACCTATATGCAAGTTTCACTAGATAAACTGGAGTTACCCACGTCGTCTTTTTCCTGCGGACCGGGGCAGGGATTAGACCGTGTGCGCAACACCCCCTTGTATGCCACCTATTTTGAGCGCAGCCACCGCGCTGACGACGTGGTGGATATGTACCGGGAAACGACCCAGATGCTACGCACCTTGTTAAACATCCCGGCAGATTATACCGTTTTATTTTTTCCGGGAGGAGCCACTGCGGCTATGGATAGCGTGCTATGGAGTTTGGCTACAGACACGGTTTGCGGCGTAGATATGGGCGCGTTTAGCCATTTGTTTTGCCAAACACTTGCCGCCCGCGTGCCTGGTATTAAACGCCACTTTGTAACCGCCGGGGCGGACTTTATCCCGCGTGAACTGCCCGACCCAAACGCCAGTTTAGTGTTACTCACCCCGAATGAAACCTCCACCGGGGTGCAACTGCCGGATGATTATTTAGTAAATGTGTGGAAAGCGCACGGCAAAGATACGCTAGTAGTATGGGACACAACTTCGTGCGCGGGCGGGCGAAACCTGCCGGCGGGCGCGTATGATGTATTTCTCTTTGGCCTTCAAAAGTGTTTTGGCGCGGGCGGCGGCACATGCTGTATGGTGCTAAGCCCCCGGGCGGTTGTGCGTGCAAAACAAAACGCGCGGGCCGTACCGTATCTGTTGGATTTAAAAAATGCACTTGCGTATGCAGACAAATTTCAAACGCTCAACACACCCTCTACTATCAATATTTGGATGACCCACGAGGCCTGCGCATGGATGTTGGCTCATGGCGGCCTGTCGGCTATGGATAAATTGTGCCGCCAACACGCGGATTATTTAGTAAATTGGGCACAGAAATCCTCCTATTTTAAACCGCTGATTACGGATGAAGTTTACCGCTCTTTTACTACGCTTACGCTAGCCATTACCCACCCGCAAGTAACCGGCGCACAAATTGCCCGCGCGCTGTTTGAAACAGGCCGCCCGAATCTGGCAGACGGCCTTAAAAAATACCGTACAATCACGCAGGAAAGTATCCGCGTGGCGTGTTTTCCGTTTGTGGACAGTGAAGGAATAGAACAATATAAAAAATTAACTGCCGTACTAGATGAAATAGCACGGCAGATAACCCTTTCAAATTAAGGCAAACTATAAAAACGCATTTCACTTGACGTATACACCAAACGGCCTTTATATAATCTTTGACAATAATCCCCTGCTGTTTTTTTAAAAATAACTCCTTTGTTAAATCGTTCCACACACAATATAGGAAATGCCTCTAATGAAACGTTAGGATTATACTTAAATAGTTTTGCGAACCCTACGCCGGCATAAGCACCAGATATACGCCCGACAAGTATATTATGAGAGAGAGGAGCATTATTAACTAACTGAATGGACCATATTCCGTTGGAACGAGTGTCCGACACAAACCCATCACCCCCATTCCGATACTCCTCGTTCCCTATCCAATTTGGCATATCAATGGCTAACTGGGCAAATTTGGTGGCATACTTTCCATTTTCCATATAATATAACTGTTGCGCTTGAACAATAGATGGTAATAAAGCCATTGCCTGGTTGGCGTGCGATTTTTCCACGGCCAACTGGTACTGCGGCAGTGCCACGGCGGCCAGGATGCCGATAATGAGGACCACGACTAATAGTTCAATGAGGGTAAAACCACGGTTCCCCCTCATCCGGGCGTTGCCCACCTTCCCCCTCATGGGGAAGGGCCCCTCTCCCGCGAATTCGTGGGATTTACCCTCTTCTTCTTCCGGGAAGGCATACCGGCTTTTATGCCCCTCTCCCGCGGGGGAGAGGATGCCCGCAGGGCAGGTGAGGGGGTTATTAAATAAAGATGTCATCCCCGAATGTTTCTGTCGGGGATCTTCCACGCATTCATTTAATAAAGTATTTTCCTTTTTGTTATAACGACACGCGTGGAAGGTCCTGAGCAGAAACTTCTCAGGACACGTCTCTTTTTTATTTTCTCCTTCTTGCGTTTTCCCCCGCCGGGGGTTTCGAATGTTCATATACCAATTTCCTGGATACTTTTGCCGGGCCCAATAAAAACGGCCATTCTTATTGAACCTTCAAAGGGTAGTTCAACAAAAACAGCCGTGGTTTACCGCTCATAGAGCGGCAAACACTCGGCACAAAATAGCGGGTTTCGACGCCGCCATTCTGTGCCTGATACGACTGCTTTTGGCCCTTTGAAAATACTACTAAGTAGTACACACTGTATCTTGCATACAGTTCCAAAAACAGTTTAAATTGTATGTGTGGCGCGCGTGCGCCGGGTAAATATCCTCCTGTTACTAGGATTGTTTATTGTAACAAAATTAGGGCTCCCGCGGGTCTTTACTTATATACCCAAACTGCTCTAATAACGCCGTGTTATTGCGCCAATCCGGCGATACGACCACATTTAACTCCACCCGGTAAGGGCGGCCCAAAAATTCTTCTATACGCTTTTGGCTTTTTTCGCGCAGTTGGGCAATCATACTGCCACCTTTGCCGATAATAATGGGCTTTTGGCTCTCCCGCTCCACGTGAATGGCGGCGCGGATAAAATTTTTAGGGCCAAGGCCTTCGGTAAATTTTTCAATCTCCACATACGTGCTGTACGGAATTTCTTGCTGGTACAACAGAAAAATTTGCTCCCGGATAAATTCCGCCGCGTAAAAACGCTCCCAGCGGTCCGTCCACTGCCCCGCCGGGAAATACGCCGGGCTGGGCGGCAGTACGTTTGCTACGGCTTGCTTTAGTTCTTCAATATGAAGGCCTTTGGCGGCAGAGATATGAAAGGTTTGCGCTATTTTTAAATCTTTTTTTACGGTTTGTTCCAGCGCGGTTAATACGGAAATATCTTTGAGTAAATCAATTTTATTTAGCACGAGAAAAATAGGGCAGAAAACCGTTTTTAATTTTTCTACCAGTTTGGCATTTAGCGCGTAATCCGCTGTAACATCTAGCAAAAAAAGCACCACGTCGGCTTCTTCGCGCACGGCGCGGTCTACACAGTCGGCCATGGTTTGCTGTAACTTGTACTTGGGGGTTAAAAAGCCGGGCGTATCTACATACACGGCCTGGTAGTTTTCCCCCTCGTCAATCGCCAAAATGTTTTGGCGCGTGGTTTGGGGTTTGTGGGTAACGGCAGAAAGTAACCCGCCCGCTACCTGGTTTAACAACGTGGACTTACCCGCATTGGGCAGCCCCGCCAGTACCGCAAAACCGCTTTTAAAATGTTTCTCGTGCATATTCTATATTATACCTTAAAAAATGTTAGAATGAACGTATGAAATGGCTAAAATTTTGCGTTGTAGTGATGTTGCTATGCGCCCCATGGGCCACAAGGGCCAATCCATTAGAAGAAGCCGGGCTGGTGGATGTGGAAACGGTAGAAGATCTGCCGGTATTTATTCAGTTGCGCTATGCGACGGAAAACAATTTCACCGGAAAACCAATTTATACCTCTCCCCGCTGTTATCTGCACCAAGAAGCCGTAAACGCCCTCAAAAAAGCCGTAAAACTGGCCGCCCAACAAAAAGAACCATTTACTTTTTGTTTATGGGACTGCTACCGACCGCAAGACGAACATGCCAAACTATGGGCTGCCAAGCCCAACCCCAGTTATGTGGCTCCCCCACAAAAAGGATCCCGCCATAGCCGGGGCATGGCAGTGGATTTAACCCCCTGCGATTTTTTGGGAAACCCGTTGCCTATGCCGACGGATTTTGACAGTTTCACACCAAAAGCCCATACGGATTATACCCATTTACCGGCGGATATTCTCACCCGGCGCAATACGCTACTGTACATTATGAAACAAGCCGGGTTTACCTTTACGCGCACCGAATGGTGGCATTTTGATAAGAAAGGATGGAAAAACAAACCTCTATTAAATATCCCATTACCTAAATAGCAATAAGGCGGTATGCGATTAAAGCAAGAACGAAGTAAGCGGGAAAATAGGCAACAAGAAGAGCCAAGACGGGGGATCGAACCCCGGACCTGCCGCTTACGAAGCGGCTGCTCTACCAGCTGAGCTATCTTGGCATGAAAACAATCTTAATTTCAATGTATATATTGTACTAAAATTTTTCTTTTTTTGCACCTGTTATTTTTTAAACAATATATGGATTTTTTATTTTTTTATGCTATACTATTAGTAGTTGTAGAGGAACTAAATAGGAGAAAAATATGAATCAAGGTTTTACGTTAATTGAACTATTAGTGGTCGTACTCATTGTTGGAATTTTATCCGCGGTGGCCTTGCCGCAGTATCAAACCGCGGTGGAACGTTCCCGCGCGACAGAAGCATTAACACAAATGCATGCCGTACGCACTGCTATGGAACGCTATCATGCACAAAGAAACGCCTGGCCTACTTCTTTTAACAAGTTAGATGTAGATATTCCTTGCACCAGCTCTAGCGGCGGTTCCTGCTCCGATTATGGCGGAAAATATTTTTCCTTGTCTTTTTCGGGAAACGGCAATAGTGCTACAGTTACTGCGGCCCGCCGGGCGGGTGTATATACACTGACCACGGAAATCACGGCAGGTGATTATGCCTATACTGCTGTTAGATCGTGTACTTCTGACGGATCAGACGATGGCGTTGACTATTGTAACGCCATTACCGGGGGAAACACGGACGATTTTTAACCCCTCGCTTTTCAAACGGAAATCCCGGGAATTACCCCGGGATTTTTTGCCTATTTGCACTTATCTACCGGCATGCCTTTTCATCCTTGCATAGGCAATAGTGAATTAACAGCGCGCGGGCGTTTTGCTCATTTACGCCGTCATCAGCATAGTCAAACGGCACCCGGCACGCACTAGCGCTCCCTATTTGCAATTTGGTGCAACCGCTGACGAACAGTATGCTCATCAAAACTACGCACATTATCCATAATTTTACTGGCACGCGCTTGCTCCTCCGCCTGCTTTTTGATTTCGGCTTTTAGGGCCGCTAACTGGGCGGCTTTGGAGCCGTTTTTGCTCGCCAAATAAATCGCCACCGAAAACAGCCCCATGCCACACAGAATAATACACAGATAAACGTACGTCATGCCGTTATTTATCCGCTTTGCCAATCATAGACCCGTCCGGGTTGAATAAACCCAACGCCGCCAACACTTTAATAATCTTGGCCAGTACGCTATCGTCCTTCTGCGTGGGCGTAAG
>JAZNXF010000004.1:0-10474 GCA_045593745.1 Elusimicrobiaceae bacterium
TTTATAGGTTGGGCGGTAGCCCAACAGGAGCCGCAAGCAAGCTGTGGGATACTTGCCACAAAGCCGGGAATTTGTCGGGTTTGCACCCGACCTATAAAGGGCAGAGGGGTTTTACGCTTATTGAGTTGTTAGTCGTCGTACTGATTATCGGCATATTAGCGGCGGTGGCTAATTTGATGTCAGGTTCACACCTGTCCTATAAGGACGCCCTGAATAAAGTTTATAGGTTGGGCGGTAGCCCAACAGGAGCCGCAAGCAAGCTGTGGGATACTTGCCACAAAGCCGGGAATTTGTCGGGTTTGCACCCGACCTATAAAGGGCAGAGGGGTTTTACGCTCATAGAACTCTTAGTCGTTGTCCTCATTATTGGTATATTGGCGGCCGTGGCGGTGCCGCAATACCAAAAAGCGGTAGAAAAGAGTAAAGCAGCACAGGCCTTACTATTTATGCGTAACGCCGGGCAGGCCATGGACCGCTGGGTCTTAGAAAACGGTACACCATCCCTAGGAGGCCAGTATTTTACAGGTACTTCTGCCAATCTACAATGGGATGTGGATTTAACCGGTGGCATGACGTGCGGCGAACATGATTGTTCTGACGGCACATTTGCATACAGTGCTTCGTGGGAAGGATTTTATTGGAATGTAACAGTGATGTATAATTACAGTGACATTCCCGATGGGGAGAAAACAGGATCCTGGGCCTATGTAGAGAGAGATACAAACGGTTTAGTTAAATTCTGTGAGTCCAATGACGATGAAGGCGCGCGCTTTTGCGCAGCGTTATGCAGTTTAGACAGCGGTTTTTGTTAACGCTTGTACGCACAAAACCCCGGGTAGTACCCGGGGTTTTGATTAAGTTGTAAGCCGTTTTATTTGGCTTTGGCTTTTTTCGGCTCTTCTGCCTTATCAGCCGGTTTGCCGTTGTAGTGAATCCCTAAATACTTCACATACAACTTGTCTTCAATTTCGGCGGCCAGTTCCGGGTTGTCCTTTAAATACTGGCGGGCATTTTCGGCCCCTTGGCCCAGTTTTTCATCCCCATAGAGGAACCAACTGCCGCTCTTTTCCACAATGCCGGCTTCCACGCCTTTGTCAATAATGCACGCCTCGCGGGAAATACCTTGGCCCAAAATCATGGTAAATTCGGCCTGGCGGTACGGCGGGGCCACTTTGTTTTTGGTCACTTTGGCGCGCACGCGGGTGCCGATTACCTCGTCGCCTTTTTTGAGGTTTTCAATGCGCCGCACGTCAATGCGTACAGAGGCGTAGAATTTTAAAGCCAAACCGCCGGGGGTGGTTTCCGGGTTGCCAAACATCACGCCGATTTTTTGGCGCAACTGGTTAATAAAAATAATGCTGGTTTTGGTTTTATTAAGTAAACTGGTCAACTTGCGCAGGGCTTGGCTCATTAAGCGTGCCTGTAAACCTACATGCGCATCGCCCATTTCGCCTTCAATTTCTGCTTGCGGAACAAGCGCGGCTACCGAGTCCACAATAATCAGGTCAATCGCGCCGGAACGCACCAGTTTTTCGGCAATTTCCAACGCCTGTTCGCCGGAATCGGGCTGGGAAACCAAGAGTTCGTCCACGTTTACGCCTAAATGCTGGGCATATACCGGGTCTAGCGCGTGTTCGGCATCAATAAACGCCACCGTACCGCCCATTTTTTGGGTTTGCGCGGCTACGTGTAAAGAAAGCGTCGTTTTACCGCCGGCTTCCGGCCCGTAAATTTCAATCACGCGCCCGCGGGGTAGTCCGCCCACGCCTAATGCTAAATCCAAGGATAACGCCCCGGTGGGAATGGCTTCCACCTTGGCTACACTGCCGCCGCCTAATTTGCAGATGGCTTCTTTGCCAAAGGCCTTTTCAATTTGGCCTAAGGCCAGGTCCAACGCTTTTTGTTTATTTGCATCCATAAATCCTCCTAAATAAGTACCGTTTTTCTTTTTCCTGCTGCCGCGGTAGAAAACGTCAACTTCCCGGCCTGCTTGTCAAAATCTACGTTAATTTTACTGCCCGCTTTGGCGCGGCTGATTAAAATATGCTCTGCCAGCGGGTCTTCCAGTTCGCGCTGGATGGTGCGCAGTAAGGGGCGCGCGCCGAATTTGGCATCAAACCCTTTTTCCACCAAATATGCTTTGGCTTCTTGGGTCAGTTTGATAGACAGCCCGCGGTCTGCCAATTTGGCATCCACTTTTTTGAGGGCCACGTTTAAAATGTCCCCAATGTTTTCTTTAGAAAGCGCGTGGAACACCACAATTTCATCAATGCGGTTGATAAATTCCGGATTAAAGGTTTTTTTGACCTCGTCCATGACGTTTTGGCGCATCCCTTTATATTCTTCTTCCGCCGATTGTTGGGCGGTAAAGCCGAGGGAATTGCCTTTGTTGGTAATTTCCCGCGCGCCCACGTTAGAAGTCATAATCACCACGCAGTTTTTGAAACTTACTTTGTGGCCCAAATTGTCCGTTAAAGCCCCCTCGTCTAACACTTGCAACAGAATGTTGTAAATATCCGGGTGTGCCTTTTCCAATTCGTCTAGCACGACTACGCTATACGGGCGGCGGCGTACGGCCTCCGTTAATTGGCCGCCTTCTTCATAGCCCACATAGCCGGGCGGCGCGCCGATTAAGCGGGAAACGGCAAACTTTTCCATATATTCCGACATATCCAACCGGATCATGGCATCTTCATCCCCAAAGAGGAAGGTGGCCAAACTTTTGGCTAGTTCGGTTTTCCCCACCCCGGTGGGCCCCAAAAACAGAAACCCGCCAATGGGGCGGTTGGGGTTACCAAGCCCGGTGCGGTTGCGGCGAATGGCTTGTGACACGGCTTTTACCGCATCTTCCTGCCCGATAATGCGCTGGTGCAGGTGTTCTTCCATGTGTAAAATTTTGTCCATTTCGCTTTGCGTCAGGCGCGTAACCGGGATGCCCGTCCATTTAGAGGCCACCAATGCAATATCTTCTTCTGTTACTTTGGGCGTGGCTTTGCCGTGTGCCTCGTGCCATTTCTTTTTCAATTCGTCTACTTCGGCGCGCAACGATTTTTCGGTCTCTTTGGCCTGGGCGGCTTTTTCAAATTCTTTTTGCGCCATGAAATTTTCTTTTTCTTGCTGGGCCTGGTTGAGTGCGGCCTGTTTTTGTTTAATTTCCGGCGGTAAAATAGCGTTTTTCAGGCGGGCGCGTGCCCCGGCTTCATCAAACAAATCCAGGGCTTTGTCCGGCAATACGCGGTCGGTAATATAGCGGTCGGAAATCGTTGCTGCGGCGCGTACGGCTCCGTCGGTGTATTTTACGCCGTGGTGTTCTTCATATTTGGGGCGCAGGCCTTTTAAAATGGTAATGGTTTGGTCCACATCCGGCGGGTCCGCCACGACGGGCTGAAAGCGGCGTTCTAAAGCCGTATCGGCCTCAATGTATTTGCGGTATTCGTCAAACGTGGTGGCCCCAATGCACTGCACTTCCCCGCGGGCAAGCGCGGGTTTTAACATGTTAGAAGCATCAATAGACCCTTCCGCCCCGCCGGCCCCGATAATGGTGTGCAGTTCATCAATAAAAATAATCGCGTTTTTGGCCGCAGCCAGTTCATCAATAATGTTTTTTAAGCGTTGCTCAAATTCCCCGCGGTATTTGGTCCCGGCTACCACAGAAGCCATATCCAGCGCCAACAGGCGTTTTTCGGCCAACACGTCGGAAATTTCCCCCCTGGCAATTTTTTGTGCCAGGCCTTCTACAATGGCGGTCTTTCCCACGCCGGGTTCGCCGATAAGCACCGGGTTATTTTTGGTGCGGCGGGCTAAAATTTGTACCAGGCGTTCAATTTCTTCATCCCGGCCGATTACCGGATCCAACTGGTTTTTGGCAGCCAGGGCGGTTAAATCGCGCGTGTATTCATCTAACGTGGGGGTGCCTGTTTTTTTGGCGGGTGTTTGGCGCGCCGGGGCAGAAAACATTTCTTCCGGTTCTTCGCGTTGCGGTTGGTCGGCGGGTTTTTCGTCGTCGTTCACTTGGCCGTCTCCCACAAAATTAAGCACGGTTTCGCGCACCAGGGCAAGGTTTAAGCCCAGGTTGGATAAAATTTTTCCGGCCATGCCTTCTTCTTCTCGGATAAGACCCAGTAAAATGTGTTCTGTACCAATGTAACTGGAATTTAAAACTTGGGATTCTTCTACCGACATTTCCAACACTTTTTTGGCGCGCGGGGTAAAAGGAATTTCCCCCAGTAGCATAATCGTGTCCCCAATGCCCACCATTTTTTCAATTTCCAGGCGGATTTTGCGGAAACTCACGCCCAAGGTGGTTAAAATTTTGTTAGATACCGTTCCTTCAATAGCACACAGGCCCAACAAAATGTGTTCCGTGCCGACGTAATCATGATTTAAGCGTTTGGCTTCTTCTTGCGCGATTAAGATAATTTTTTGCGCATTTTCGGTAAATCGTTTGGCCATACCATAAAACCTCTATAAAAAGTGATTATTCCTATTATATAAAAAAGTGGGATTATTTGTATTTGTTTCTGTGTTAGGGTGTATATTAAACCCTTCCGGGTGTAATTGCGCAGAGTTTTTGCTATGTTACGCCGGGTTCACGCCCATAGTTTATTTTCCCGCACAGGTTACCTGAACTTTCATCCCCGCCCACGCGTGTATTTTGCTACAATAACAGTATGCACGTTAGCATTTTTACCAAATATATTGCCAAAAGTTTGCTCACGCTGTTTGCCGGCATTTTGGGCATTTTAACGTTTGTTATCTTTATGAACCACTTTATCCGCGTGATGGATATGGCTATGACCTACGGAACCAGTTGGGCGTGGGTGGCCTCCTCGCTGTTAAACCTGGTACCCGACGTTTTTTGTTTAAGCGCGCCCATGGCTTTTCAAATTGCGGTACTACTCACCTTAACCGGCATGAGCGAACAGGGCGAACTGATCGCCTTGCGCGCGGCCGGGTTTTCGTTTAAAGAAATTGTCCGCCCATTAGCCGGATGCGCGGTGGTGCTGGCAGTAATACTGGTATTTTTAAGTAACTGGGTTACGCCGCGCAGTTATCAAAAAGTGTTAAATTTGCGTACCGAGGCACGCAGTAAAATTACCAAAGTAAAATTAGAGCCGCGCACCTTCCTGGACCTGGGGGAATGGGAACTTTACATTGAAGACCTGGACCCTAAAACCAACGAAGCCAAACAAATTCAACTTATCCGTAAAAACGACTCCGGCGCACAATCCACCACCGTAAACGCCGTACGCGGAAAGGTGGTCTTAACAGACACCAACATAGGCCTTTCCCTGCACGATGGGCAAATGCGCCGCTTGGACGATAAAGACCCTTCCTCTTTTATTGCGGCTAATTTTGAGGATTACACCTTGCAGATTTCCCTGTTTAGAAACCAAACCCGCCGTTTGCGCGTGGGAGAAATGACCACTTCCAAACTCTTACGCCGGCTCAAAAATACTCCGCTGGACAAATCCACCCGCAACGAATACCGTACCGAAATTAGCATGCGCAATGTGATGGCTCTGTCTCCGCTGATTTTACTTTTAGTAAGTTGCCCGATTGGCTTTTCCCTAGGCAAGCGCACCAGCAAAGGGTGGGGCATGCTGTTTAGTGTTATCATCATTTTTGCGTTTTATTTACTGATGACGTTAGGTATTTCTGTCGGTAAAAAAGTAGGATTCTTGGCCTACCCGGGGCCGTGGTTGCCGGTTGTAGCAGGGTATTTTGCGGGCCGGTATTTGTGGAAAAAGAGGTTAAACATTTAATGCGTATTTACCGCTATATCGCCCGCAAGTTTTGGGGGCCGTTTTTCTTTGCATTGGGCATTTTTACTACCCTAGTGGTTCTAGGAGATATTTTTGAAAAAATGAAAAATTTATCTAATGGAACCACAACGGTATGGGATTTGCTAACGTATTCGGCGTGTACGTTTCCCAACTGGCTGACAACCATTATGCCGGTTGCCTGTTTGCTAGGGGCTATTTCGGTGATTAGTGAAATGGTAGCCAATGGAGAATGGACCGCCTGCGTGGCAGGCGGGTTTGCCCCCAAAGATTTATTTAAACCCATTATTGCGTGCATTTTAGTAGTGGTGTTTGGTACCATGTTGGTGCAGGAATTTGTGGTTCCTTCCCTAAATTTAAAAGCAGATGAAATTTACTACACGCGCATTAAACCCACTACTGGCTTTAACCCGCATGTAGAAAATAATGTAGTGATTAAAATTTCTCCGCAACAAATGCTTTTTGCCAAACAGGTGGACCCGCAACAAGGTATGATGCGCCAAGTGTCGTTAGACACGTATAACGGTGCGTGGAACATTGCTACCCAAATTATCGCCCCCACTATGACCTGGAACGCACAAAATAACCAGTGGACGTTTCACAACGGCATAGAGCGCACCTTTTTAAATGATATGGATACCACAGAAGAGTCCTTCCAAACCAAAAAGGCCCCCTTCACCACACCTCCTAACAAAATGGCGGTGAGTAAGGCAGAAGATAAACTCTTAAGCATCCGGGCTTTATCCAACAAAATCCGTTTTTACAGTAAAAGCGGCCTGGCGCATTATTCAGCCGAAACCGCCCGCCAGGCCAAACTGGCCACGCCGTTTGTAACGGTGGTGATGTGTCTGCTCGGCATGCCGTTTGCCATTAGCACGCGGCGCAAAAGCAAAATTTTGAACATTATTGCTTCCTTGGTAATTGCCTTTTCCTTCTGGTGGCTGATTTCCATGGCCACCTCTGTTGGCCAGAACGGCTATATTAACTCCTACCTGGCTGGCTGGGGACCGGTGGTCCTTTTTTCCGTAGCCGTTTGGGCTGAATTTAAGTGGATGAAGTTATAGGCCAAATGGCTTACAAGAATTGTTATCGGGGGCGTACCACGCAAAAACCGGGCTAAAACCCCAGGTAACAGAGAAAGAAGCCACAAACACATAATCGGCTAATAGCGGCGGTGTTGTTCCCAATTCCACGCGGTCTGTATGATGCGGGTCAACGTATATTCCGGTTTCCACCCTAGTACCTGCTGGGCCTTAGTGCTGTCGGCCACCAATATGGCTGGGTCTCCCGCACGGCGCGGGGCAGTTTCTACGGTAAAATCCACCCCGGTAATTTGTTTGGCCTCTTTGATGAGTTGCGCCACACTAAAGCCCGACCCGCTACCCAGGTTAAACCGTTCGCTTTTGTTTTCGCGTAGCATTTTTTCCAGGGCCAAAATATGCGCGCGGGCCAAGTCATTGACGTGCACATAGTCGCGCACGCAGGTTCCGTCTGGCGTGGGGTAATCGGTTCCAAACACTTTAATACTGGGGCGTTTGCCCGCGGCCGCTTGCAACACGAGTGGGATTAAATGCGTTTCGGGCGTGTGGGACTCGCCAATTTCCCCACTATCATCTGCCCCGCTAGCGTTAAAATAGCGTAGTGCGGTGGCTTTTAAGCCGTAGGCCGTGTCAAAATCAGCCAGCATTTTTTCTACCATAAGTTTCGTGTTTCCATAAGGGTTAATGGGGTTTTGCGGGTGAGTTTCGTCAATTGTTTTCCGCACCGGTTCCCCAAACGTGGCCGCGGTAGAAGAAAACACAAAATACTTGATGTGGTTTTCTACCATAGCATCTAATAAATTCAGCACTTGTGCTACGTTGTTGTGGTAGTATTTAGACGGCTCTTTTACACTTTCGCCCACCTCAATAAACGCGGCAAAGTGCATCACCGCCTCAATGGCATATTTTTTAAAAACTTCTGCCAAGCGGGCTTTGTCGCCCAAATTTCCCAGTTCAAAGGGATACTTTTCCACGGCCTCTTTATGCCCTTTGGAAAGGTTATCAAACACAACAGGAGTATACCCCTGTTTGGCTAGCATTTTTACCGTGTGGGAGCCGATATACCCGGCCCCGCCGATCACTAAAATATTCTTCATAAAAACTCCTTTTCTTTATTTTATAAAAAAGTTATAACGTGTTCCTAATTTTATTATACGATCCGTACCATTTGAACTGTTTTTGGAACTGTATGCAGAATACAGTAAATTGCGATAAGCAATCTTCTTCACCGCCAAAAATAGCCGATTATAAGCACAAGGAAACATCGTCGAAAACCGGGGCCTTGTGCTGCGTGTTTGCCGCCTAGTGCGGCAGGCCACGGCTATGATACAAGGGTTCCGGTGAAGAAGCCCAACTATAATAGCCGTTTTTTGCATACGTTTTTTGAAAACAGCAAAATTGCAGTGGTACAAGTAGTTTTACTAATCAATTGTGCAACGAGGATTATTTTACATATAGGGGATTTTATGAAAAATCATCCACGGATGAATATGGAACAGAGATTGGTTTTTTAAAAGCAGGCCCTTTGGATAATAGGGCTTATATCAGCAAATACGTAACAGGAGAGGAAGATTTATTATGTGCTGTTGAAACAGGCAATAAAGAAGGCGAAGAAATGTGCTTGTTTTTAAAAATCGTATACCCAGGAAATTGGATGTAAATTTGAATTTGCTACAATAGTGTTATGAAAATAATACTTGTAGTGATAGTAGTAGCAGGACTCTTTTGGTGGGTACGCGGAGGAAAAACGCAGGTAAAAAACTTCCCTAATGCTAACCGCGCGGTGGTTGCCTTTGGGGATAGCTTAACGGCCGGATATGGTGCATCCGCCGGACAGAGTTACCCCGACGTGCTAGCCAAAAAAATAAACCGCCCGGTTATTAACTTGGGTCTATCCGGCGATACCGCCGCCCATGCGCCTACCCGCCTGCCCGACGTGTTAGCCCAGCGGCCGTATATGGTACTTATAGAATTTGGGGCCAATGATTTTATGCGCAAGCAAAGCCGCCAGGCGGCCGTCAATGCCGTGGCGCAAATTGTAGATGAGGTACAACGCGCAGGCGCGATTGCTGTTATTGTGGATACAGGCGGCCCGGGGATGGGGGAATATACCAAGGAATACAAAAAAATAGCCAAAGAAAAAGGGGCATTATTTGTTCCCGGCATTATGAAAGGAATATTTTTTAAACCCAGTTTAAAGAGCGACCAAATCCACCCCAACGCACAAGGATATGCCAAAGTGGCGGACAAAGTGTACAAAGTGATTAAAGAATATCTATAAACTATGTGCAAAAAACTTTCACATGTGTAAAAAAACAGAATAAAAAGGAAGGATGTATACTAATTTTTCTGTATGTTTTGCTATAATAACTGTAATGAAATATGCACTTTATTTTTTAACCGTGGTACTGTTGTTTGCCGGAGGAATGATTGTCGGTAACGTATACCTGCCGGAACATGCGTTGGTACGTTCGTCTGCGGTGTCAGTTCCCCAGTTGGATATGTCCAACCCGGTATTGGCCCATACCACGCGGGAAACTGCCCAAAGAGAACTTAACGCCTTAAACCAGGCCTTATCTTCCTGCCCGGTAGTGGTGGATGAAGAAAAAAACCGCCTAATTAACCACATTAAACTATTTTTGGCGTTAGAAGAGTTTGAACTTAAAAAATCCGTACTGGAACTGGAGATGGCCAAAAACGTAGAAACAAACCGCCCCACCGCGCAATTTTTACAAGCCGCACAAGAGTACAACCTAGCACGCGAGCAAGCTGAAAATCTGGCGGATGAACTTTTTCCGCCTCTTTCCACCCAACCGTCTGCGCCGGGGGAACATTTCCCCGCCGTCAATTAGCCCTGTTATTTATAAAAATGGGCGCACCATGCCGGGTGAGTTTTGGGCTGTTATGCCGTTTGGGGTGAGTGTATAAGCGGACAATGAAAAGAGCAATCTCTTGATATACGTTACTCGCAACATGTACCCCAAGAAACAGCCCCCGCTTGGTTAGAAACGAGGGCTCTTTAGTTGTGCAAACTAACTTTAAATTTTATTTTGCGGCTTTGTTTGCGGCTTTGGCTAAGCGAGATTTCTTGCGCGCAGCCGTTTTCCAATGAATTACTTTTTTCTTAGCAGCTTTATCAATGCAAGCATTTGCTTTGTTCAAATCCTCTTGCAAGGTTTTGGCTTTGGTTGCAGCGGCGGTCTTTACCGCTTTGGTAGCCACGCGGACCTTTTTGGTAAGCCCTTTGTTGGCGGAAGTTCTTTTTTCAGCTTGACGCTGTGCTTTAAGGGCGCTAGTATGGCGGCCCGTTTTTAATTTTGCCATGATATACCTCGTACTTAAAAATCGGTTATAAATATTATACTTTTTGTAAATAAAGGGGTCAAGTAATTTTCGCAAGCATGTGGAGAGAGCATGAAAGCGCAACGTCGCACAGTTGTTATATAATTGCGCCAGGTCGTTCATTCCCCGCGCCAGCCGTTGTGTCGTTGGCAAGTGCCGTGCAGAAGGGCACCGAAAAAGTTAGACGAGAAGATGATTTTTCAGATTTGAGGCAGATTAGCACCGTTAAGTTGCCCGCATAGGCGTACCTGGATGGTACGTCAAGGGCAAGTCGGTGCGAAGGTGCCCAAATGTGGAAAATTGTATCGC
>JAZNXF010000005.1:0-4033 GCA_045593745.1 Elusimicrobiaceae bacterium
GTTTACTCTCCTTATTTTACGTCAGGTTTCACCTGACCTATATTTTTAACTTGTCTGCTTATGAAACCAACAAAAAACGGCCGCTAGATTTGAGTCATCTCTACATAACCCACCTATAACAGCCGCGGCTTCCTGCTTGTACAGGAAACACTCGGCACAAGAAAACAGGTTTCGAAGGTCCGTTTCCTTGCGCCTAATCGGCTGTCTTTGGAGTAGAGATGCACTCAGAAGTGATCCGTTTCTTAAACGGTTCCAAAAACAGAAGAAATTGTACCTATAGTATAATAAAAAAACGAACTAATAACAAGAATTATCCGCCATACAACCCCGCCACAGACATTAGCCAAAATGGTATAATAATTAAAAACGAGGAATGTATGATTGACCGCATTAAACGACTAGAAGCCCTTTTTTTAGAAGAAATTAACACCCTGATTACCCGCATGACCGCCAACGGCAATTTGGGCGGCATTGTGACCATTACCGCCGTGCGCGTGGGGAAAGATTTAACCACCGCAAAAGTGTATTTTTCCGTCTTTGGCGGGCCGGAAGACCGCAAAAAAACGCAAGAGGCATTATCTTTACTGCGTAAAGAAATTGGCGCGCACCTGCGCGGGCGGTTACATTTAAAACGTATCCCCTCTTTTACGTTTGAATATGACGACACCCCGGAAAAAGCCGCGCGGGTAGAATCTATCTTCCAAATTATTGATAAGGAAAAGAAAGATGCCCGCTAACGTGCCCGGGTTACATGCAGTGTGGCAGGTCCTGCACCAGGGCAAGCACTTTTTTGTAGCAGGACATATTAACCCCGACGGGGATTCTATCGGTTGTACGCTAACCGTGTGCTCTTTGTTGGCCCGCATGGGAAAAACTTCTTACGCCTATGCCGCACCCAGTATCGGGGCGGATTTACAATTTTTGCCGGGCCTGCCCAACATTCACGTAGGGCAACTGCCCGAAAAGCCAACCTTTGATACGGTTATTATGCTGGAATGTTCGGACAGAAAACGCGGCGGAGATGTGGAAGAAATTTTACAGCATGCGCAAACAATCGTACATATAGACCACCACGCCGTGAGCGACCCTTATGGACATGTGAATTATATTGATGCCAAGGCCTCCAGCACGGCTGAAATTATTTTTCAGTTATTTGAAGAAAGTGACGGCGAATTTTTACCTACCCCCGACGAAGCCACCTGCTTATACACCGGCGTAGCTACCGATACCGGGCGGTTTGTACACTCCAACACCACGCCCGAGGCATTGCGCGTGGCGGCGGCCCTGGCGGCCTTGGGGGCTGATATTCCGGCCGTCAACCAACATATTTACTTTACAAAACCCTATGTAGAATTAAAATTACTCGGCCGTGCCCTGGAAAAAATGACCTTACGCTTTGAGAAGCGTTATAGTGAAATTTTACTGACTAAACAGGATTTTGACGCATTTTCCGCTGTGCCGGCTAACGCGCAAGGCATTGTAAGTATGCCAACGCTTATCCCAGGGGTGGAAGTGTCTGCCCTGTTTAAAGAAGAACCGCAACATATTGCAATTAACCTGCGCTCCCGCGGGGCGGTAGACGTAAGCAAAATTGCCCAGCAATTTGGCGGGGGCGGACATGCCCGCGCCGCCGGGTGCAAAATAACCGGCAAAACCATGCAAGAAGCCGCCGACGAGCTGGCCCGCGCCCTAGAACATGCCTTCCTACACACCCACTGAACCGAAACAAAGCGGCATTTTGCTAATTGATAAACCGGCCGATTTTTCTTCGCACGATATGATTGCGATTGTCCGCCGGGTCCTGCGCACAAAAAAAATTGGCCATAGCGGCACGCTGGACCCCATGGCCACCGGGCTACTTATTTTGCTCATCGGGCGAGAGGCCACCAAACGCCAGCCGGAGTTTTTAAACCTGCCCAAAACCTATCAGGCCGTACTAAAACTAGGGACCGAAACAGATACCTGGGATAAATACGGTGAAGTAGTGCAAACCGCCCCGGTGCCGGAAATTTCTTTAGAAGTGTTGCGCACGCAAATTACAAAACTCTCCGGGAAAATTTCCCAACAAATTCCCCCCTTTAGTGCAAAAAAAATTAAAGGTGAAAAAATGTATGACCTGGCACGCAAAGGCGTGGAACTGGCCCCGCGTTTTAATGAAGTAAGTGTTTCGTGGGAAAATGTGTGCCAACCCGCGCCAGATGAAATTTCTTTTACTCTTACAGGTACGAGCGGTACGTATGTGCGCTCCCTGGGGGTTATGTTGGCGCGTGCGCTAGGAACAGTAGGGCATTTAAGTAAATTGCGCCGCGTGGCGATTGGGCCGTACCAGGTAGAAAACGCCTTTGACGGCAATTTACTAAAAGGATGTGAAACCGATACCCTCTATAAACAGGTGCAAGCATTATGAAACAATTTTTAACCATTGGCACATTTGACGGAGTACACCTGGGGCATCAACATCTATTTAACACGTTAGAGGCCCGCGCCGTACGGCAACAAATGCGCGCCAAGGTTCTCTATTTCCCGCTACCGCCTAAAACCTTGTTAAGTGCGCACCCGGAAATGAGTGTGCTGACCTTGCCCGACGAAAAAAAGAACGTTTTTAAAAAATTGGGCATGCGCGCCGAAGCGTTGGATTTTCAGCAACTGCGTTCGTTATCCCCTCGCCAGTTTTTTAACCGCCTGGTGCATCATTACGATATGGGAGGGTTACTGGTTGGGGCAGATTTTGCCTTTGGCAAGGGCCGTGAAGGGTCCGCCGTGTTTTTGCGGGAAGCATGTGCGGAAAAAAATATTCCCTTTGAGGTAGTTCCTTTTTATAAGGATGGGTATGAGAAAGTTTCGTCTTCACTCATTCGCAAAATTTTAGCACAAGGGGATATTCCGCGCGCAAATATGCTGCTGGGCCGCCCCTATGAACTGACCGGGCGGGTAATTACCGGGCATAAACTGGGGCGCAAACTGGGTTACCCAACTGCCAATTTAGATACCGGGATTTACAAAATTTTACCCCTGGGTGTGTTTGCGGTAAAAGTACGCGTGGGTACGAAATATTACGACGGATTTTGCAACATTGGCTTCCGCCCGACGGTCAACACTTTAAATACCCTGCTACCTTTGGTGGAAGTGCATATTTTTAATTTCAAGCAAAGTATTTATGGGCGCAACATAACCGTTTGGTTTTTTGAAAAATTGCGCAACGAAACGAAATTTGACGGATTAGAAGCCCTCAAAGCCCAATTAGCCCGGGACAAACAGGCCGCTACGGATCTGTTACGCCAGGCGAAGTTGGTTCAATAAGTATTACTTACTTTTTCTTGTCATTACGTCTTTTTTTTATTATACTATAGGTACAATTTTATCTGTTTTTGGAACCGTTTAAGAAACGGACTACTTTTATGTTACATAAAAGTTGCGATGAAGCCAGAAACAACCGTTAAAGGTGCAAAATCAGCGTGGGTAGCTCCCTGGTGGTTTTGTGCCGAATGTTTATCGTTTTGTACGGTAAATTACGGCTGTATATTTTGGGCTGTTCATCGCACTCAAGTATATGAGCCGTTTTTGTTGGTTTCATAAGCAGACAAGTTAAAAATATAGGTCAGGTGAAACCTGACGTAAAATAAGGAGAGTAAACTCATGAATAACCAACAAACCCGGCGGGGCGAAACGCAAGAAGGAAGAGTCACTAAAAAGAAAGTCATCCTGAATTTATTTCAGGATCTCACCACTTGTATTCAAAAGGTGAGATCCCGCAACCAGTATGGGATGACGTCTTTATTTGACAACAACCAGGAGGCGGGAGATCCCCGAGTCCTGCGGACGGCAAAATCGGGGATGACACCTCTGTTTGACAACGGCATGTGCGTGGAAGATGCACAGCAAAAACACCTCAGCAGACGCCTACTTAATGAGAAACACAAGGAGAACACTTTTATATCCCCCCTCACCTGGGCTACGCTCCTCCTCTCCCCCACTGGAGAGGAACCCTTCCCCATGAGGGGGAAGGTGGCCGAAGGCCGGATGAGGGGGATTT
>JAZNXF010000006.1:0-46859 GCA_045593745.1 Elusimicrobiaceae bacterium
ACGAGGTAATCACTTATGAATCACCAACAATCCCGGCGGGGACAAACGCAAAAAGTAGCACATAAAACAAAAAACAATACTTATAGGTTGGGCGTTAGCCCAACAGGAGTTGCAAGTAAGAATGAAAACGTACAGCGCAATACTAGGAAATTGTCGGGTTTGCACCCGACCTATAAAGGGGACTCCGTCCCCTCTAAGGTGAGATCCCGTATCAAGTACGGGATGACACCTTTATTTGATAACGGCAGTTGCGTGGAAGATGCACAGCAACAACCCCTCAGCATACGCCTATTTAATGAGAAACAGAAGAAGAACACTTTTATATACCCCCTCACCTGGGCTACGCCCCTCCTCTCCCTCCAGGGAGAGGGGCTCAAAACGTATAACCCTGCGCCATTTCTCTCTCTCCAGGGAGAGGGAATCAAAAGAGGGGATACCTTCCCCATGAGGGGGAAGGGGGCCGAAGGCCGGATGAGGGGGATTCGCTCCGTCATTCCACAGTCGGGTTCACACCCGACCTATAAAGGGGACTCCGCCCCCTCTTATAGGTTGGGCGTTAGCCCAACAGGAGTTGCAAGTAAGAATGAAAACGTACAGCGCAATGCTAGGAAATTGTCGGGTTCGCACCCGACCTATAAAGGGGACTCCGCCCCCTCGTCATCCCGCAATGTTTCTATGCGGGAACTAGGGGCGGCCCACACGCTATGCCCCGCATTACAGGCCTGCGGGGTGACGAAGCGTGCGGCCCACGGCTTTACCCTTATTGAACTCTTGGTGGTGGTGCTAATTATTGGCATATTAGCGGCGGTGGCCCTGCCGCAGTATCAAAATGCTGTTAGAAAAGCCCAAGGAAGGGAAGTGCATGCCGTCATTGATGCGTTGGATAAAGCATTAGCGGACTATTATTTGGAACATGGAAATTATAAAACACAAGTACAGATAGGATGTACTACAATGCCAGGAGTATATAATTCTGTTAGTGTACCGGTACGTCAGGAACAGTTAAATATAAAAATTCCCACGCTTAAACATTTCTATTTTCAAGGAAATACTGATGACTCTAAGTCTTCTTCGTTTGGGGAGATGTATTCTTCTTCTTGGAATTCTGATAGTGATGTTTATATTCACTTATACAAACCCAGTACGGGCATTCAAGTAGGAACTGACCCAAATACTGACATGCATATAACAGCTACGTGGATGGATGGAATGTTGCAACCTGTTATATGTTGGCCAACAAAAGCATGCAGTAAATATTTTTACGGAAAGGAATTCTATTTTGGAAGTCGTCGGGAGTTCGTATTAAAATAATATGGGTTTCTAACCCGCTTGCGCTATACCGGGCACCAACAAATCCCCCGGCTTTGAACTGAACCCCGAAATTTGGACTTTTTGTCCAACTTTCGGGGGTCAGTTGGAAGGCCTTGGCCAACAGCCCGGCAGGTTCCTCTGTTTCAACTCCGCCAACTCTACGCAACACCGCGCCAAAGTTGTTATAATATATTTATGATTTTTACCGATAATGCCATTATCCTTTTACGCCAGGACTTCCGCGAACAGGACCGCATTGTATCTATGTATACACAAACCCATGGGCGGCTTAATGTGCGCGTACCCAGTGTACTGCGCCCTACCGGTAAATTAAAGGCCCTGTGTGAACCGCTTACGTTATCTGAACTGCGTATCTACGTCAAACGCGGCGGGGTGATTGGCACGTTGACCGGGGGTAAATTGCAAAATGTGTTCACACAGTTGCGTGCAGATTTGCAACGCACTTTGCTAGCATTTCATGTATGCGAACTAATGTTGCGCTTAACCCCCCTGCACCAGCCCAGCCCGGAAAAATTTGAACTGTTGGCTTGCGCCCTAACAGAACTGGAATATGGCGAGCCGACCCCCGCTTTCGCACCGGCGTTTACGCTACGGCTGATGTCCTTGGCTGGCTTTGGGTTGGCCCGCCCTGTACTACATATTTCCCCGGAGTTTTGGAAACGGATGCACGAGGACAAATTTTCTAACTTAGTATTTCAAGACCCGCAGGACTTGCTTTTTTTAGCCAAGTGTAACAGCGTGGTACATCGCTTTTTGGACCGCTATTTAACCTACCCCCTAAACAGCATAAAGCCCCTTGGCTTAACAGACAATTGGCCCGCACAAACGCCCCTGCCGGCTGCTTCTTTTTAGGCCTTTTTAACCCAACGTATAGGTCTTTTTACCCTGTTTTTTTTTCAAAAATTCCCTTATCCTATCTGTAGGAGGTATGATATGTGGAAAAAATTTTCTGTCTTAATAGTGTTACTTTCTCTAAACACCTTCTCGTGGGCGCAGCTCGCCCCAAAAACGCATGCACATGCGGTCCGAGCCATAGACCAGGTCTTGCAACGTGCGTATGCGGCCCAAACAGCCCAAAACAAGATTTCCCCATTCCAAGAACCCAAACAGCAAAGACCCTGGCAATTGGCCCTTTTTTTAGCGGCCCGTAACCGGGATATTGACGAAACCTTAACCGAAATTAAAGGTAAAATGAACTGGGAAAATGTAAAATTAGCTGCCATTTTGGACCTTACCCCGGATAATAATACTTCTACCCAAAAATGTAATTGCGAAAAGGGAAGTTGTAAAAAACCGCTTGCCTCCCCACAGCAAATTACCCTCTATGTATTATACCGCGACGGCATGATTAACAGGCAAGAAAAATATACATTTCCGCTTTCTAATAACCCCGATGTCTTATGGAAAGAATTGCTCGCCAAATTAAAAACAGGGGACAAACAGTACCAAACCGGGGTGATTATTGATGCCCACGCCAGCGGTTATCATTTCTTTTATGGAAAAGATAACGCCTTTGCGGCTGAAACGGTACTGCGGGCACTGGCTAGCAGTAAATTGCATGTAGATTTGCTGGAATTGCATGCTTGCCACATGTCCTCTTTAAGAAATATCTACCACTGGACCAAAAACACGCAAATTGATTACGTGGTGGCTTCGTCGGATATTTGCACAGACAGTAACAGCCACATGTACTACCGGGTATTGCGCTTTTTGAAAGATTCCCCCCGCCAGGCCGCTATTTCTTCGGTAAAAGACAGAATGAACATCTTACATGCTACCAACAGTACGAGCACCAACAATGTTTCCGCGCTATCCCTGGCCCCATTACGCCGCCCCCTGCAAAACTATGTAACAGAGTATAAGGAATTGTTTTCCTTCATGGGCACAGAAGAAATGGATAAAACCTTTGCAGGATATTTTACAGATGAGTATAATGACTGGAAGTCCCTGCGGGCGATTGTAAAAAAGCAACGGGATTACGTAAACGCCCATTTGGAACCTGAAATGGACTCATTTTATCCGCAACAACTTAAATTTATTGCTGCGTGTGATGAACTGCTTAAATCTCTTTCTTCCGCTACCTTAGCCCAATGGTGTTATTCCCAAAAAGACAAGAAAATCTACCAGGGAAATGCCCCGGCTACCAGCGGATGTTTAGACAGCGTTAGTACCTCATCGGCCCAATTTTGGAGTTTTTGGTAGTGAAGTTTGAAAACATGGAGATACAACCCCATGCGCGCACCCTGCAAATTGACTTATTCTAATCCCAATTCACCCGCAGTTTTTTAATGGCTTTTTTGACTTCGGGTTTTAATTTGGGATCCACCCGGTCTATAAATAGTTTACCGTCTAAATGATCTACTTCGTGTTGGAAGGCCTTGGCTAATAGCCCGCGCGCGCGCTTGACCTGTTCTACGCCGTTTTCGTCGGTGTAGCGCACGGTAATGTCCGTTGCGCGCTTAACATCTGCCCACAAACCGGGCAAGGAAAGGCACCCTTCTTCTTCCAATTTTTCCCCGCGTTTGGCCAAAATAACCGGGTTAATAATCACGTAGCGCGTAGGCGGGGCATCTTCATCATCCGGGTTAGGTAGCAAAATCACCGCCAAACGTAGCGGCAGGCCAATTTGGTTGGCCGCTAGGCCCACCCCATGCACGGCCAAGCAGGTTTCTTCCATATCGGCTAACAACTGCGGCAACTGCGGGGCAATATCCTCATACTTTACCGGTTTTAATTTTTGACGTAAGATGGGTTCGCCATACTTTGTGACACGTAAAATAGCCATATTTATATTGTAGCAAATTAAAGGTGTTTTATTATAAGGCCAAAAAAGATAAAATATATAAAATGACCGATTTAGAACTAGACCAACTGTTTACCACGTTTTCTGCCGGGCGCACGCCGGATGGGCAGGACTTTAATGCCAGCAGGATGTTTACGCTGCTGGAAGAACCGTTTTGTATTTGGTGCAACTTTCATGCCCCGCAGGAAGAAGCGGTCTATGAATCAAACCGGTATGAAAACTTAAAAATCCGCACGGACCGTTCCGCCCGGGATGAATGGATCAAAGAGGAATTCCCTACAGTACACTTTATAGAGGCCCACACGGATGCAGAACGCTTTCAACAAACCCTGGCCGCTATGGCCCGCGGGGAAAGTGCTATTGCCAACACTACGCTGTGGAATCTGCCGGAAAATATATACGGCAGTGTCAATTTACTGGTACGCTTTGATGACCATGCCAGCCGCTTTGGCAACTATTATTACAAAATTTTTCAGTTTAAACGCGCACACGATTTAAAAGAACATTACGCGTTGCAAGTGTCATTAACCAATTTAATTTTAGGGCAAATTCAAGATTATACCCCCTCTAAAGCGCGTGTATTTTTAAAAGGACACTCTGTGGACGTATTTTATGCCGACCATGTGGCACGCTTAAATAGTGAACTGGCTTTTTGGCGTAACATCAAGAAAGGTCTTGCCAAGCCCGAGGCACACAAACCACCCAAGGCCGCCGCGGCCCCCTGGCGCGTGTATGCCAATAAACTGATGGCCCAAAGCAAAGACCTGGTCATGCTGCCGCATTTAAATACCGAACTGCGCCAATGCCTTAAAATTAACGGCATGTTTACTACGGGTGACGTAGCCCAGGCCTCTTTGGAAAAATTGCAGGAAATTTTAGAAGAACCCATTGCTACAGAAACCTATTACAATGCGCGCGCATTTTTGCACAATACCCCCATTTGGCGCAAGAAGGGGTGTTTCCCGCCGCCTGTCAAAAAATACAATTTGTATTTTGATTTTGAAGCCACGGAAACATTCACCAAAGACAATAAATCCTTTGTGTATTTAATTGGTATTTGGGATAAAGAAAAAGATACCTACGTTAAATTTATCGCCAAAACACCGGAAGAAGAAATCAATATTTTTGAAGATTTTTATAATTACGTGCAGGATTTTGCCAACACCGCCCTGTACCACTGGACCGAGTACGAAGTACGCAAAATGCGTAAACTGGCGGCGGCCTTCCCGGAGCATGCGGCCCACTTAAACCGTTTGTGTGATTTATGTTTTGATTTAAAAGTGTCCGTCAATGATTCCTTTTATTTGCCTGCGCCCAGTTTTTCCTTAAAAGCCGTAGCCCCGGTATTTGGGTTTAACTGGCGGCAGGATGATTGCGGAGCCATGGACAGTATGGTCTATTTTACCAACTGGCTGAAAACCGGCGACGAACACCTGCTTAATAAAATTCTTATGTATAATGAAGATGACTGCAAAGCCATGCTGGTTGTAGAAGAAGCCCTTAAAAAAGCCAACGTGTTAGACCCCGCCGGCCTATAACCCGCTTGCACGTTTCTCTCCGACGTGCTATAATAAAATTATGGCACTAACTATCGTAAAACAATACAGTATTTTTTTACTCAATGAACCCGGCACACTAAAAAACTTTGCCGATTTGTTCGTACGCGAGCAGGTAGACATTATTGCCATGGCGCAAGATGTACGTTATGATGCCGCCGTAGTACGCGTAGCCGTCCAGCAAGATAAAGGCATTAGCCATGCACTTACCAGAGCCGGCTTTACCAGTGTAAAGACAGATGCTATTTGTCTGGATATGCCCAACCGGTTAGGAATTTTACGTGATATTGGGGCCGTGTTATCTTCCCATAACATTAACATTACCACTATTTACGGCACTTCGGTGGCAGGCGGAATTACGCGTTGGATTATTGTGGTAAACGATATTACAAAAGCATTAAACGCCCTGGAAACCAGCGGGCTTTTTTAACCCTAAAAAACGCCCTGTTGGGGGCGTTTTTTATACATACCTACAAAGAGGCACTAATCCCCTTCTGATACAAAAGTACCTTTGTCATTGTATTTTAGCCAATGTCCGTTAGGCATTTTAACAATTAAATACCCTTTTTCTAAATTGACTACTCCTTGGTTATGTTCTACCGTACGCCCATCCGGCAAGGAAAAGACCATCGCCCCGCCGGAACGGCGGATACTGTCCCCTTCCACATTAATACCCATCAGGCGGGCGGCCTCGTCATAATATTGACCGGAGCGTAAGGCATTTAACATACGCACCAAATTATCGCAAGAGGTTCCATTCACCACACACGCCATAGACGGTTTGACCGGAGCGGTTAAGAAGGTACGCTGTATTTTATCAGAAATCTGTTCCCTCCACATGTACCCCAAAATAATCAAGCATACTACAATTAGCCAAAATTGCTTCATAATTTAACCCCTTTTTAAAAAAATTTTAGAAGGGCTGGTAGCCCCCTTGATAAGTGAAAGTTTATTTTCCGAAATGCCGAGTGCTTGAGCCAACAACGCCCGAACCGCTTCGTTGGCACGCCCTTCTTGTGCAGGCGCTTTGACCCAAATTTCAAAGCAATCCGGAGCTTTTTGCTCCCAACGGTTTTTCTTTTCCCCCGCGTGGACTTTTACCTTCACATACTGCTCCATACTGTTATTATACATAAAATATTTCATTTTTCAATACGTTTACATCAAAAGTGGTTGTGGTATACAGGTGTGTCAAGTTTTGTAAGGGGGGCAAAGATGCTCAAATGTGGCAAATGGTTGCCCGGAAGTGCCAAGTATCCTTCGCTGAAGCCGGGGATTCTCGTATACAATGGCAAAAAGCCCCTCATAGAGAGGGGCTTTTTAGTTCTCCCCCTCCAGGGGGGAGAGAGAAATAAGTATATAGGTTGGGCGTCAGCCCAACAGGAGCCGCAAGCGGGCCGGGCAATATTGTGCGTAAAGCTAGGGAATTGTCGGGTTAGCACCCGACCTATAATTGCGAGATTGCCGCGCTACCGCTCGCAAGGACTAGGGAAATAAGGAAGAGCTCCCCGAGTCCTGCGGACGGCAAAATCGGGGATGACACTTAATAACTAAATAGCATGGGGTAATTTCAACATAATTTGCGCTAGAACGCGACGCGAAAGGGCGAAGTATACTGGCGGCACGCGCGCGTTAGCGCGGAGGTATTCGAGCCCTTGACTAGCAAAGTTATAGCGCAAATTAGGCAGAAATTATTTTTTTACAATCAAACTCTTGGCTGTCATATCCGCCGGCTTTTCTATCCCCATGACGTCAAGCACCGTCGCGGCTACGTCGCCCAAATTGCCGGTTTTGGCCATTTCGGCGTTAGTATGGTCTTTGCTTACGTACACAAAGTCCACCAGGTTGGTGGTATGGGCGGTTTTGGGCATGTTGATTTTAGCATCCCACATTTCTTCGGCGTTGCCGTGGTCGGCGGTAATAAATACCGTGTACCCTTTGGCCAGGGCCGCTTCCGTTACTGCCCCGGTGCATTCGTCCACCACTTCTACGGCCTTGACGACGGATTTAAAATTACCCGTATGGCCCACCATATCACAGTTGGCAAAGTTGATGACAATAAAGTCATATTTTTCACTGTTAATTTGGGTAATGGCCTCATCTTTGACGATATACGCCTCCATTTCCGGGTGGTCGGCAAAGGTGGCCGGGTCAAAGCGGCCCTTCTTTTCAATGCGGTCCTCGCCGGGATAGGGTTTAATTAACTTTCCGTTAAAGAAAGAAGTCACATGTTTAAACTTTTGGGTTTCGGCCAGACGCAGTTGTTTTAAGCCGGCGTTGGAAATTACTTCACCTAACAGGTTATTCATACCGCCGCCGTCTGTCATAGACGGGAGCGCGTTAAACGGGAAAGCATCATAATATTTAGTGAGTCCGCAATACACGCACGGTACGCGTTTGCCGCGGTTTTTGCCCGGGTAATCATCATCAATAAACGCGCGGGTCAGTTGGATGGCGCGGTCCTGGCGGAAGTTAAAGAAAATGACGGAAGAATTTTCTTCCATGCCTTTATAATCCCCCAATACCGTGGGCGGGATATATTCATCTACCATGGGGCCGCCGTCGGGCGTTTGCATGGTTTTATAATCGGTGGTGATAACTTCTTCAGCCGTTGTGCCGTGTAATCCTTCCGCGCGCACAATTAAATTATAGGCCTTATCGGTCAGGTTCCAGTCCTCGCCGCGGTCCATAGCGTAGTAGCGGCCCTGGATGGTGGCAATTTTTCCCACGCCGTACTCTTTCATTTTTTCTTCCAGCGTGCGGATAAACCCTACCGCACTTTGCGGCGGCGTATCGCGCCCATCGGCAAAAAAGTGAACGTATACTTGTTGAATGCCTTGTTCGGCGGCAAATTTAATAATTGCGTGCAGGTGGTCTTGGTGGGCGTGAACGCCTTCATCCTGCACCAAGCCCATAATGTGCAGGGGTTTATTATTTTTCAAGCAATTTTCAATACAGGCGGCAAACGGTTTAGAGGCAAATAAAGAACCGTCTTCAATGGTATCTTTGAGGCGTTTAAGTTCTTGGATGACAATGCGCCCGGCCCCCATATTTAAGTGGCCCACTTCAGATGAACCCATATACCCGGCCGGAAGGCCGACTTCTTCGCCGGAGGCCTCAATTTGGGTGTGCGGATAATTTTTCAGGTATTTATCCATATTCGGGGTTTTGGCATTGGTAACGGCATTGTATGGGCCGGCGGCGGCATCGCCCCACCCATCGCGGATTAAAAGCACTACTTTGTTCATAGATTTCTCCTTACTGGGGAACTGTCACATCCTTCCAGCGTTTCTGCTCAAACAGGGTTAACTGCTCCAGCGTATGAACGCCTTGCTTGGAAAGTTCCACCAAAAAATAATATAAGATCTGTTCGGCCATTTTTGTGTCTGCCATGGCGCGGTGCCAGCCCACCGCACTAATACCCAATTTTTCGGCAATAAAGCCCAGGCGGTTCTTTTCAAACCGTCCGCTCTTTTTGGCCAGTTTTAGTGTATCCACCACCGGCAACTGCGGAAACTTCATGCCGCATTGCTCAAATTCGTAACGTAAAAAGTTTAAATCAAAATCCGCGTTGTGCGCCACTAGCACGCATCCGTCTAAAATTCCAGCCAGTTTAGGCAGTACCTCGGCAAACACCGGGGCTGTTTTTACCATCTCATTGGTAATGCCGTGAATGGCAATTACATCCGGGTGCATGGGCATTTGCGGGTTAATCAGCGTGGAAAATTCCTCCAAGGGCCGCCCATTCTGGGATACACTTACCGCTACTTCACAAATCCGCCCCCCCTCTTGTGGGGAAAGCCCGGTCGTCTCGGTATCTAAACAGGCAAATTTAGCATCTGTTAGTAACATATTAACCCACCAAATAAAAGCGCAAGCGCACCAGAAATCCTACCAGGACCGCGCCTACAATACAGACAGCAAATGCCCACCCGGGTATATCCAATAAGCGGATGCGCCGCGCATATAAACAGGCACTTATCCACACAATTAAGAAAATGGCCCACCGGATCCCGGGCAGCAGCATAATTAAAAAGAAGATCGCACGCATCAGCCCCAGCATCCACTGTTCATCAAAGGTGGGATAATCACGCCCATATTTATCCTGCTCTACGGAAAAAATAAACCATCCAATCCCGCGTGTAGCAAGCAGTACCCCCACACAAAATACTACCCAGGGTTCAGCAAAGAAATTACCGGTTTCGTATAAGGTTTGAAAGGGGGCAATCAATACCAGAAATAAAATGTTTACAAAATTTTTAAGGAAAAAAGACAACGTATAGCCGTATTTCACCTTGCCGCCCAGTTGGAAATAATAATCCGTAAATCCGTAAAAAAGCGCAAACAAAATAATGCACGCCCACCCGGGCAGTAACACTTCTTCTAAAAACGGCCACTGGATAGGCAGGTATTTCCAGCAGAAAGCGGTTGCCAGTACCAAAAACGTACCACTGCGCACAGCCATAGCCCCTAGGCGGCTACGCTGCTGCAAATTGTAAATACGCTTACTAAAAAATACAAAGTCCGTCAAAAACAATGCTAAAAACAACCGCCAAAATACAATCATACGCGCTCCTTAGGTAAGATGACAGAAAACGTACTTCCTTTACCGGGAACGGAAGTGACCGTTAGTTTACCGCCATGCGCCTGGACTAACTGTCTGCTGATAAAAAGCCCTAACCCATAACCGGGTTTATCCGGGTTTACCTGGTGGTACTTCTCAAACAGTCCTTTTTGCTGTTCCTGCGTAAGGCCTATGCCGCTGTCTGCCACACTTACAGTATATGAATTTTCATCCTGCGTGGAAACCAGTTTTACAAAACCTTTCTCCGTAAATTTAACCGCGTTAGAAGCCAAATTCATAATTACACGCTTTAATAATTTACCGTCCGCCGGCAAGCGGTCTATGCCGTTTTCTACGGTAAGGGTGAGGTGGTTTTCTTGCGCAGCCGGGCGCAACGTATCGGCTACTTCCTGCAATAGGGCGGGCAAATCTACCGGGGTTTTCTGCACCCGGGTCATGCCGGCCTCCAGGCGGGAAACGTCCAACACATCTTCCAGTAATGCTGATAAATTTTGCGCGGCCTGGTTCATCAGTTGCAAATAGTGTTGTTTTTCCTCTGGCGTAGTTTTACCGTTTTGCAGGATATAAATATAGCCCTGTAATCCCATTAGTGGGGCGCGTAAATCGTGCGCGACAGCACGGAATACCTGCTCTTTCAGTTCACTTACCTGTGCCTGCAAACGCAAATTTTGGTAATCTTTTAAATCCGCCGTCATTTGGTTAAAGGCATTGATTAAATGCTTAAATTCCCCCCATCCCATATCCGGGGCGACCCGCACTTCTAAATTGCCTTTACTTACCTGCTCTGCCGCGCGGGACAGGGCCTCAATAGGTTCCCCCAACCGCTCGGCAAATGTCAGTGCGCCAAAGTAGGCCAGTGTAAAAATGGTCAGCAAAAATAAGGCCAGTATGATATTGGTGTGGTAAATCATCCGGTACGCTTCACTTTTTAGTTGCAGTACCGCAATATACGCCCCCAAAACCGGGGCCTTGGCGTATGCCCCCACATAGGTTTGCTGCGGGGTACGCAATTGTTTAATCAGTGCCGAGTGCGAGGAAAAGGCCTGCTGCAATTCTTGCGTGTCAAATGCGGGGGTATACTGCAACCGGTCCGCATACGCGCGGCCCTGGGCATCAAACACATAAATATGCCCGGTGTTGCCAATGCGTTGCTCTTGCAGGCGTGTAATAAACTCAAAGAAACTGACAATTCCGTATAAATATTCCCCATTAGAAAGCGGGTACAAAAACTCGCTGACCGGCATTTCTTGCATCACATCAAAATGACTGACTAATAAATGCGGATCCGTGGCCAGTTCCGTTAGCGATGGGTTCCCCTGCAAATCAAGCGGGGCCACCCTGCGCAAAACAGGCGCGTGTCCGGCGCGGTATATTTCCTTCCCTTCAGCGGATAAAACCGCCAGCATCAAAAAATCCGCATTGGCGGCAATTTCTTCATTTAAAACAGGGCGCGGATCTTGCTTTTTCTCCAGCAAAGCAGTTACTTGCGGGACAAATGCTAAACGGCCGGAAAGATCCCGCAAGTGCTGCCCCATAGATGAGGCCACCATTTCTGCCAAATTGGCATGGGTTTCCAGCAATGTATCTTTCAGGTGTAACTGGTAATACCCTAACAAGAACACAAGCGGAATCAGCGGGAAAAATACCACTGCCAAAAACAGTTTGAATAACTTAGAGAATAAAGACATATATCTTTGTATATTATAGCATTATCTGCCCCGGCCTGTGAGCGGGCGTTTTGGGTCTTTGGACCTAGAAATAAGTAGGCCAAAAAATAGCGGAGATCCCGGCCTTAGGACCCTGGGGTTTTGGCTTCCAGTCCGCTATCATATAAGTATGGAAAGAGAAGGAGGAAAATATGAAAAATTTGATTATTAACTGGTGCAAAGTGATGTTTACCCAAACTAGCGGTTGTGTGCGCGTACGCACCGCCTCTTGCCGAAATGGGGTAGTCAGTGCAATCCGCCGGCAAGACCTTCTATCGGAAGAACCGGAAATGCTTTGCAGTATTATTCCTACGGCTAGTCCGTCTCCCATCGTAAGTATTGAAGAAAATACGGTCTATTTAACCCACGCGGAAGCGTCTTTTGTGCACAAAGAAGTACGCCGCCTGCTTAAAAACCAACAAGTGCATGAACGCAACTGCCGGCAAGCCGGCATTCCTTTGCCACCGAAACCGGGCAAAATTGCCTACGCGGTATACCAATAGTAACTTACATTGATTTTTTTCGCGCCTGGATTTGAACGAGTAAGCCCCCACTGTAGTGGGGGCTTATGGGTTTAGGCAAATTTTACTTATTTACGCAAGCGTTTTACCAGGTCAATACCCATCGCCACGGTACGGTACACGCCGCTATCTACAAAGGTAGAGGCCTTTTCTAACAGGTCAAACGTGCTTTGGGTTTTATCCACCTTTTCTGCCGTTGTTAAGGCCAAATACTCTACGGCTTCTGCCGTTTTTGTAATTTGCAAAATGGCGCGTACGGCTACAATCACCAACCCGCCAAACAATACTACCGCCAGTAACGTACATACTTGGTAAAAATCCATACTTTCCTCCTCTTTTGTTTTTATTATTGTAGCGGCTTTGGGGCCGTTCGTCAAGGGGATAAGCCATATTTTCTCCTGCTTCTATCAAAAACCCCTAGCCAAAAATACTTTTTTTTATTATACTATGGGTACAATTTATTCTGTTTTTGGAACCGTTTAAGAAACGGATTGCTAGTCAGCAACTCTTGATCTCCAAAAATAGCCAATTAAGGCACAAGATGGTAGCCCTTCGAAACCTGCCGTTTTGTGCTGAGTGTTTGCCGTATATCGGTAAACCACGGCTGTTTGTGGGTGGATTTAGATCAAGAGGTCCTTCATAGGTAGCCGTTTTTATATGGTTTTCTTGACAGATAAATTGAATAGAAATTAAGGAGACAAAAATGACAAAAAAAATAATGTTGTTGGTGGCTGTTTTCCTGGGCAGTTGGGTGGCCACTCCTGCGCAGGCGCAAACGTATTACCAAAAGCAACAAGGGCCGAACGGAGTGTATTTTGTACCTGCGACTGCTTCTAATCACTATAGTGAATACGGTATTCATGGCGGGGATGTAATGATCTCTGTCTTTGGCGGATACTCCCGCAGTGTAAACAAAGTAGAAGATGCCGAGTGGGGCAAAAAGGGCGGACTCACATGGGGCGGCTCTGTATTGGTATTCCCTAGCCGTGTTATCGGGCTTGGCGTGGAATTTAACAGCACCCAATTTCGGAAAGCAAAAATTGGTGGCGAAATCATAGGTTTCCAGTATTTTGACATCTACGACAAGGTCAAAATGGACAATGTGCTGTTTGCTCTGCGTTTAAACGTCAACCCGAATAGCCGCGTGCGTGTCTATTTCCCGCTCGGTGCCGGGGTATCCTTTCAACGTATTGAAAGCAGAGCTTCGTCCCCACTAATTACGGTCAAAGCAACCGACAAAGACCACGGTTTTGCCTATTACGGCGGTATGGGGGTAGAAGCATCCTTAACCAAAAATCTAGTATTTGGGGTAGAAGCACGCTTGCAAGGGGCACACGTGAAGGAAGAAGATTTCTTGTCTGTAGCGGGCCTTGCCAAATTGGGTGTAAAATTCTAGGTGTTATCCCAGATACGTTGCTAGCAAAAGCCTCACTGTATGTGGGGCTTTTGTTATGCTAGAACCCATGCTGTTTTGTTATATGTGTTTGGATGACCTTTCACGTAGTTTGTTGCAGAAACAGCACTGCACAAATTCTTAATTAAGTATCCATATTTTTGCAAGCCCTTTTTGGACCTAGGGAATTTTTAATTTTGTCTTATTTTTTATACGAAAAAAATCTGGGCCCTCAAAAAGTTTGACAGAAATGTGCTTATTAGTAATAATTATTATTAACAACTAGATTGTAGTTCTTTTGAAAAAGTAGTTTGCCTCAGTTTTTAGACGGGAACATGCATTTTTTGCCCCCCGGGGCAGGAAAGTTTCAGAAGTGATTTGCAATTTTAGTTTGTTTATGTTTAAATTTACATTACCGCGCTTTGCGGCATTTTTTAACCAGGACTTACAAAACTATGGAGAACGCAGAAGTTATTACCCACATTGTAAAACGCGACGGAAGCACCGAACGCTTTGAACCCAAAAAAATTACAAACGCAATTAGTAAAGCAGCCGAAACAACCGGAGAATTTGACGCCGAAACCGCCAAAAAACTTACTATCCGCGCTATTAATATCATCCAACAGTTATACTCGGACACCGTACCTAACGTAGAAAACGTACAAGACATTGTGGAAGACGTACTGTTAACTTCTAACTACCACAAAACCGCTAAGGCCTATATCTTGTACCGGGACCAGCACGCCCGCATGCGTGAAATTTCTTCCAAATTTAATGTAGATTTGGTAGACCAATATTTGCAAAAGATTGACTGGCAGGTCAATGAAAACAGCAACATGGGCTACTCGTTACAGGGGCTTAATAACTATATTTCTTCGGAAATTAGCAAAGTATATTGGCTTAACAAAATTTATCCCGATAACGTACGCCGCATGCACAGCGAAGGGGATTTTCACTTGCACGATTTGGGCCTGTTAGGGGCTTACTGTGTCGGGTGGGACTTGCAAGACCTTTTATTAAGCGGTTTTACCGGCGTGGTGGGCAAGGCCGAAAGTAAACCGGCCAAGCACTTCCGCACCGCACTGGGGCAAGTAGTCAACTTTTTCTATACCCTGCAAGGGGAAAGTGCCGGGGCGCAAGCGTTTAGCAACTTTGATACCTTACTGGCTCCGTTTATCTACTATGATAAACTGACCTATGATGAAGTAAAACAGGCCTTGCAGGAGTTTCTGTTTAACGTCAACGTGCCTACCCGCGTGGGATTTCAAACCCCATTTACCAACGTCACGTTGGATTTAACCGTTCCCTCTTACTACAAAGAGCAGCCGGTCATCATTGGCGGCAAACTGCAAGACAAAACCTATGGGGAATTTCAAGACCAGATGGACATGTTTAACCGCGCTTTCTGCGAGGTTATGTTAGCCGGGGATGCCAAAGGCCGTGTGTTTACGTTCCCCATTCCCACGTATAACATCACCAAAGATTTTGATTGGAACAACCCCAAATTAGAACCGCTATGGGAAATGACGGCCAAATACGGCATTCCGTACTTTGCCAACTTCATTAACTCGGACATGAGCCCCGAAGATGCACGCTCCATGTGTTGCCGCTTGCGTATTGACAACCGCGAACTGCGCAAACGCGGCGGCGGGCTCTTTGGTTCGGCCCCGCTGACGGGTTCTATTGGCGTAGTAACTATTAACTTACCGCGTTTAGGGTATTTGTCCAAAAACGAAGACGAATTTTTTGCCAACTTAAAAGACCGTATGGAAGTAGCCAAAACCAGTTTGGAAATCAAACGCAAAGTGATTGAACGCTTTACCAAAGGAAACCTCTATCCGTATATGAGTTTTTATCTGCGTTCTATCCGCCAACGCTTTGGGGAATTCTGGAAAAACCACTTCTCTACCATTGGGTTAGTGGGCTTAAACGAATGTTCCGTCAACTTAATTGGCGAGGATATCGGCACCGAAAAAGGCAAACAGTTTGCTGAAAAAGTGCTTACTTTTATGCGCGAAACCCTGGTCAAATTCCAGGAAGAAACCGGCAATAACTATAACTTGGAGGCCACGCCCGCGGAAGGTACTTCCTACCGCCTGGCTAAATTAGATAAGGAACGCTACCCGGAAATTATCTGCGCCAACGAGGCCCTTTACAAAGAAGGCCACCAGCCGTTCTACACCAACTCTTCCCAACTTCCGGTTAACTATACCGACGACGTGTTTGAAATGCTGGACTTGCAAAGCACCATCCAGTCCAAATACACCGGCGGTACGGTACAGCACATCTTTACCGGGGAACGTATTAAAGACCTGGAAGCCATGAAGAAATTCATTAAAACCGTTTGCGAACGCTACACGTTGCCGTATTTTTCTATTACGCCTACGTTTAGTGTTTGCCCCAAATGCGGCTACATTCCGGGTGAACATTTTGAATGCCCCAAATGCAAAGCCGAACGCATGCAAGAACTGCAACGCAAAATTGCTTTGTTAGAGGAACAACTCTACAGCAAATAACCTTTTAGGAAACTAACCCTAAAAAGGTATTGAAACCGATTTGGCAAATTGCCATAATATGGGAAAGGGTTTTCACGGACCCTTCCCCTAAAAAAGAACATATTCTAAAGGAGACAATTATGACCGCACAAGAAAGACAAGCCGTAGAAACCAAAATTACCGATCTTAAAAAAGAAATGAGCCAAGTACAAGGTTCCAAATGTGAAGTGTACTCCCGCGTAGTAGGTTACTTACGCCCGGTACAAAACTGGAACAAAGGCAAAAAAGAAGAATTTGCCCTTCGCAAAAATATGAACGGCGTAGAAGGCACCTGCTCTTGCGGTTGCGAATGCGCCAGCGATAAATAAGTTTTTCCTCTTTATTTGCGGATTCTATGAAACTAGGCGGGTTAATTAAATTTACACTGATTGACTTCCCGGGCAGGCCAGCGGCTGTTGTATTTACCCAAGGGTGCAATTTCCGTTGTCGCTATTGCCACAACCCGGAATTAGTGTACCCCCACCTGTTTCAAGAATCCGTATCGGAAGAGGAGATTATGACATTTTTAAAACGCCGCCAGGGGACCCTGGAGGGCGTTGTTATTTCCGGCGGGGAACCCACCCTGCACGACGACTTGGTACGCTTTATGACAGACATTAAGGCCTTGGGTTACAAAACCAAGTTAGATACAAACGGCACACGCCCGGAAGTAATCAAAGAACTGATAGACAAAAAACTGGTGGATTTTATTGCCATGGATTTAAAAGCCCCCATGGCTAAATACTCCGCTATTACCGGGGTAGAAACTAACGAAAACATCATCCGCCAATCTATGGATTTAATCCGCCAAAGCGGCCTGGAATACCAGTTCCGCACTACCTACGATAAAGAAATTTTAAACGACCAGGATATTGCCGCTATTTCTTTGGCAGTGAACGGACAGCACTACAAAGTGCAAGAATGCCTGCCGGTAGCCAAAGAAAAAAGTGCTCTTAAAGTCATGCACGAAGAGTTATAAATTTTCCCTTATCTGCACCAAGTGAAACTCCCCGGGCTCCTGCCCGGGGCATTTTGTGAGGAATTTGTAAATACTGGTAAAACCAGTATTTTTTTATTATACTATAGGTACAATTTATTCTGTTTTTGGAACCGTATGCAGAATACGGAGCCCTGCGGGGAAACCCAAAGGCCTGTCCAAATCCAAAAACAGCCGATCAGGCGCAACGCGAGAGGACTAATTACCCTCTTGTGTTGTGCCGAGTGTTTACCGCCCTTTGGGGCGGTATGCCACGGCTGTTAGGATAGGTGCTTTGGACAGGATCTGCCTATGCAGCCGTTTTTGTTGGCTCCAAATAGGTAAATTGGAATCAAAACCGAAAGGAGAAAATAACATGAAAAATAAGATGTTTCACATAAACAGTAAGCGGGGATTTACGCTTATTGAGTTGTTAGTAGTGGTCTTAATTATCGGCATTTTAGCCGCGGTGGCCCTGCCACAATATAATAAGGCGGTGAAAAAAGCTCGTTATACTCAGTTGGATATAGCCATAAATGCTGCTAAAAAAGCCGTTGAACTATTCCTATTACAGAATGGATATCCAGAAGACCAAACTTATTTAACAGGTACAAGTGCTAATGGGGACATAGAGATGCCTGGTAATTGTAAATTATCCTATGGTTCTTGCTATACTGATGTTGGAGAATTGCAGGTATGGTGTGAAGATGGCTTATGTTCAATTTACATCAAGACAGATAAAAAGGCAGATGGCAGTTCAGGATCCCAATTAGGAATGGGACAATTTCAACTTTGGTTTGGCGACCCAGACGAATGGACAGTAGGAGAAATCTCCGTTCCTAGCAATTTTATATGTCAATATTTAAAAGCACGCAATTACCCAATATATCCCAGTGAACAAAACACATGTAAAGGATATGTCGAGAATTGAGTAACTATCAAAACCGCCCCCGCTTGTGAGAGCGGGGGCGGCTTATTTAAAACGCAAGTTTATGGTAATTATTTGGCTTCTTCAGCGGCCGGTTTGGCATCCGCAATTTTTTCTTCTACCGCGGTTAACGGGTTAATTTGCACTTTAATTTTGGCAAATACCGTCGGTTTTAAGTAAATGCTTACTTCCGTTTCGCCCAGGGCTTTAATCGGCATATTTAACTCAATAGCGTCTTTGCCCAATTTGTGGCCTTTTTCGGTAAGGGCTTTGTAAATGTCGGCTTTGTTGACAGAGCCAAACACTACGCCGTCTGCATTCACCGTTTTGGTAAACGGCAGTACAATGCCGGTCAATTTTTCAGCCAGGGCGCGCGCTTCGGCCAGTTCGGCCTCAATGCGTTTTTGGCGGCGTTCGGCACCCAGTTGCCAATTTTTAATGGCCCCTTCGGTGGCAATTTCCGCCAAGCGGTGCGGCACTAAAAAGTTGCGGGCGTAGCCGGGTTTCACGTCTACTACGGTTCCCACCATACCTAAGTTTTTTACGTTCTGTTTCAAAATTACTTTCATACAAAACCTCGCTTATTTCTTAGGTAAAGAATACGGCAAAATTGCCAAGTTGCGGTCCCGCTTAATGGCGCGGGTAATTTGGCGTTGGTGCTTAGCGCAAGTGCCGGTAATGCGGCGGGACAAAATTTTGCCGCTTTCCATTGTGAAGGATTTCACAAACTGGAAGTTTTTATAGTCAATGTTGTCCATCTTTTCAGCGCAGAGTTTGCAAACTTTCCGTCTGCTTTCAAAGCGCCGTTTGCCAAACGGCCGGGCCGGGCGTTCCGGGCGGGCCGTATTCGCGGCGGCAGGAGCAGTCACTTCTGCGGCCGGGGCTTGGGTTTGATTGGTTTCTTCAGCCATTTTTATATTCTCTCTTATGTTTAGGTTAGAAAGGGACATCGTCTTCCGTCACGTCAGTGGTGGGGATGTCATCCTTTACAGCCGGGGATACTCCTTCATTGTCCGCAAAGGACGAAGCACCCGCTGCTCCAAATTCTAGGATTTGGACTCTGTTGGCAGTCACCTGCAGGGATCTGCGGGTCTGCCCGGTCGTTTTGTCGGTGTATTCGCTAAGCGTCAAGCGGCCTTCCACGCTAACCGGGGTACCTTTCTTTACGCGGTCTTTACACCGTTCTGCGGCAGCCCCCCAAATTACGACAGGAACAAACACCGTATCGTCTTTCCACTCGTTTGTGGTTTTATCCATATATCTGCGGTTGACCGCAATATCACAACGGCACACTGCCTGGCCCTTTTGCGTAAACGCCACATTCGGGTCACGTGTTAACCGTCCGACTAGAAGCACCAGGTTCTGTTCCGGTAATTTAATTTGAGCAGGCATACACTAGACCTATTTATTTTACTACGGGCTTTGCTTTAATTTCCAGGGCCACCATGGTCATGGAGCGAAGCACGTTGTCGTTAAGTTTTAAAGTTTCTTCCAAGGTTTTTACAAACTTGGGTTCTGCTTTAAACTTAAGATAGAGGTAGAAACCATCGCGAACGTGGTTGATTTCATGGGTGAATTTTCTTCTGCCCAATTTTTCTTCGCTGGTTACTTCCCCGCCGTTTTTTGCAATCAGGTCTTTGACCTTGGTTACAAATTCCCCTACTTCACCATCGGCAAGTTGGGGTTTTACAATAATTACGCTTTCGTACGTTTTCATAATACTTTTAGTTTCTTGCGTTTTAGGTTACGTGCCGGCGCGGTGCACCCGCACAATTACCTGTATACATTATAGCAAAATTTGTGGGTAATTAAATACATTTCTAATCAAACCAGCATTCATTATTCTTCCCACACCTTGCCCGTGGAAGTGTGGAGCAAATTTGTTTGGCTATAGAGTCACCCAAATGCCAACACTTAAACTGTGATTCATCAAAATAGCGTTCCAAGTGTGGCGTATGGGGATTATTATCCTGACAGCGTATAGCGTATCCATACGTACTCAAACCCAAGCGACATGTAAAATCCTCATACTCTATTACACTAGTTCCTCTCGCAATACTCTCCCCCCAACAAACCTCCCGCCTGGATAGTTTAGAAAAAAACGTGCGACAACGCATAGAAAGACAACAAGGGGATGGGGCCGCCGTAGGCATGCATGGCCCTTGGGAAATGCAGAAAACCCTGCTTGCACAAACTATGCAGTGTATCCGGAAACATCCGGTAAGTGAGGTGCCTTCTATTTTGGTTTGTTTAGAGCCATTGCGTTCCCATTACGAAAAAGCCCGCCAACAGCACAGTACCCAAGGCATGGCGCGCACCCTTACAGCGCAACCGTTTATCACACAAGACCTCAAAGAAGTGTTTGTGGGGCCGTTTATTGCAAAGCATGCAGCTAATTTGTTGGACAATCCGGCCCAACGTCAGCAATTAGATGAAATCCTTGCCCAAAACAAGCTACCGCAAGCGGCGGCCTTTCTACAAAATATGCTGTCATGGCAAGAACATGTAGCACAAGATAAACCGTTATAAACTCTTTTCATAGACCCGGTAGCGTTTGTACGGATGACACCCGCATTCTTCTATGCCGCGCAGCATGCCGGCATTGTCTTCTAGTACCCAGGAAAGTTCGGCCCAATCCCACACGGCTACCCCATGTGTAATAATGTGCTTAATTAAAATTAAGTCAATGCCGCGCTTTCTAAATTCAGGCAGTACGCCCAGCATAATTAAGCGCGCATCTTTAATTTTCCGCCACGCCCACAGCGCGCGTACCAACCGTACCGGGTTAGTTAAAGACCCGCGCAAAATTTTAAGCACATGGTTCATATTAGGAATGCAAATATAAAACCCCGCCGGCACGCCGTCCTCTTCTAAAATGCACGTTCCTTCTACGCGCACAATGGGTTTTAATTCGTTTACAATATCGTGCATTTCCTGTTTATCCAGCGGCACAAAACCCCAGTTTTCCGCCCAGGCCTGGTTGTAAATGGTGCGGATAATTTCGGCCTCGTTTTCCAGGTCCTTTAAATTGAGGCGGCGCAGGGTAATGTTGCCGCGCTTTTCGCACCGCTCACAGACCTTTAAAAACCGCGGGGAAAACTGGTCCTCTTTACTTCTCTTAAACGCCAGTAAATCCTTGGCTTTGGTAAACCCGGCTTTCTCCAGTAACTTGGCATAATAGGGGTAATTATACGGCATCATAATAGCGGGGATACTGTCAAACCCCTCTACTAGTAGCCCATACACGTGGTTACTAGACGGGCTGGCCGGACCGCGCACGGCAGTAACCCCCTGGGTTTTCAGCCAGTTTTCCCCGGCCGCAAAAAGGGCCGCAGAAACACGCTCGTCGTTCACACAATCAAAAAAACCAAAAAACCCGATATGCTCGTGATGGTACTCATTAAATTTGCGGTTCACCAGCGCGCACAACCGTCCCACCGGTTTGCCGTCTTGATAGGCCATAAACAGTTTACGCGCGGCGTGTTGCCAAAAAGGATTATCCGGCGCAAGCAGTTTGCGGGTGTCGGCCTTTAACTCCCCCACCCAAAATGGATCATCCTTATACAGTTCAAACGGAAAATCAATGAATTGGTCTAGTTGTTTGGCGGTTATTTCCCGGATTATCAGCATACTTCCCCCTAAAAAAGAACCCCGCTTTTGGCGGGGTTATAAAACTATTTAATCACGCCCACTGCCCGGCCGGCTTGTGCAAAACTGTCAATAATTTTTTGCACATGTGCCTCGGTATGAGTGGCCATTAAGGTCAGGCGAATGAGGGAACGGCCTGGCGGCACCGCGGGTGAAATAACCGGGTTAGCAAAAATACCCATTTCGTGCAACGCCTTCCACATTTTAAAGCAGTTTTCGTTGGTTCCCACATGCACCGGCAAAATAGGCGTGGTGCTGGTCCCTAAGTCATAGCCCAGGTCTTCCAGGCCTTTTTTGAGTAAAGCGGTTAAGCGGAATAAATTATCCCGGCGGGAAGTGTCGTTGGAGATTAAATCCACTGCTTTGGAAATAGAAGCAATACAAGCAGGCGGCATAGAGGCCGAGAAAATCTGGCTGCGTGCATTGTGGCGCATGTAGTGGATAATATCTTCATCCCCTACCACAAACCCGCCCACGGTGGCAAAGGTTTTGGAACAGGTCCCTACAATCAAATCCACTTCCCCATTTTCCAAACCAAAGTATTCACAGGTACCGCGCCCGGTTTTACCGATAATCCCGGTAGCATGGGCATCATCTACCATAATGCGCGCACCGTATTTTTTGCCGATTTTTACAATTTCCGGCAGCGGGCAAATATCCCCTTCCATACTAAATACGCCGTCTACAATAATCAGTTTGCCGGCTTCCTGCGGTAGTTTAGAGATGACACGTTCCAAGTCCGCCGGGTCGTTATGTTTAAAGCGGGCCATTTCCCCTTCGGAAAGGCGTACACCGTCTAAAATACTGGCGTGATCCAATTTGTCCACAATGGCGTAGTCCCCTTTTTTAATAAGGGAAGACACTACCCCTAAATTCATCTGATACCCGGTGGCAAACAGCAGCCCGGCTTGTTTGTTTTTAAATTTAGCCAGTTTCTTTTCCAGTTCGTCAGCCAGTTTGGTATTTCCGTTTAGTAAACGGCTGCCCGCCA
Source organism: Elusimicrobiaceae bacterium (assembly GCA_045593745.1). Lineage (GTDB taxonomy): Bacteria > Elusimicrobiota > Elusimicrobia > Elusimicrobiales > Elusimicrobiaceae > Avelusimicrobium. Next base: position 22,974 of record JAZNXF010000006.1, read on the forward strand.
CCCCGGTACCGTATTTTTGCACCGCTTCCAAAGCGGCTTTTTTCATTTCCGGGTCGTTAGCCAGGCCTAAATAGTTGTTAGAACCGGCCATAATGTAGGTTTTCCCATCTAATTGAACTTCCGGGCCCTGGGCCGATTCAATGGGTTGAAAATAACCATAAATACCCATACGCATGGCTATTTTGGCGTCTTTGTAATTTCTGCATTTTTCAAAAATATCAGACATAGTTTCCTCGTGGACAAATTCCGCTTAACGCGGTTTAGAACTTACTTTTTTAATTATTCCGGTTGTGCTTCTGCCTTTTAATAAAGCAAAGCGCACCACTTTTCCGGCAAATTCGCGCCCGACTATTTCACTGGGCTTATAATCCCCGCCCTTTACCAATACGTCGGGGCGGACGACTTTAATTAAATTATACGGTGTGTCCTCTTTAAACACACATACATAGGATACACTTTCTAACGCGGCTAACACGAGCGCACGGTCTTTTTCAGTATTGACCGGGCGGGTGGGCCCTTTTAAGCGGCGCACAGAGGCATCACTGTTTACCCCCACCACAAGCACGTCGCCTTTATTGCGGGAAAATTCCAGCACGCTCACATGCCCGGCGTGCAAAATATCAAAGCATCCGTTGGTAAAAACAATTTTTTTCCCTTGTTTGCGCGCCGCGGCCAGTTTGGCTTTTAGGGTGCGCATGCTGAGAATTTTATTTTTTGCTTTCACTGGGTTGCTTCTCCGCTTGCATCATCCGTTCAATAAGCCCGGTATCCATATTGCCGCTACGGAAATCGGCATTGGCTAAAATTTTTTGGTGGAACGGAATCGTGGTTTTCACCCCCCCCACCATAAATTCCTGCAAGCACCGCTCACAGCGTTTTAACAGGCGTTCGCGGTCCGGCGCGGTGACAATTAGTTTGGCAATCAAACTGTCGTAATAACTGGGAATGGTGTAGCCGCTATACATGTGGCTATCCACACGCACACCCAGGCCGCCCGCCGGGACCCACTCGGTCAGCGTACCGGGGCAGGGCATAAAGTTATGCGCGCTATCTTCGGCGTTAATGCGGTGTTCAATGGCATGGCAACGCACTTTGCCGGCTTCCTCTTGGGTCAAGTGTAAGGGTTCCCCCTGGGCAATTTGAATTTGCATTTTCACCAGGTCCTGCCCGCAGACGGACTCCGTCACCGGGTGTTCTACCTGAAGGCGCGTATTTACTTCCATAAAATAAAATTCTTTATTCTGCGCCATTAAAAATTCTACGGTTCCCACGCCGCGGTAGTCCGCCGCTTTGACTAATTTGGCCGCGGCCTCTTGGAGTTTTTTGCGCGTTTTACCGTCTACAAACGGAGAGGGTGATTCTTCCACCAGTTTTTGGTGGCGGCGTTGCATACTGCAATCCCGTTCGGCAAAGGCAACAGCGTTACCGTAATTATCGGCGGCCACTTGCACTTCAATGTGGCGCGGGTTTAACACCAGTTTTTCAAAATATACACGGTCGTCGCCAAAGTTGGCGCGGGCTTCCCCTTGCGCGGTTTTCATCATCAGGTCTAAATCTTCTTCTTTAAAACACGCGCGCATGCCTTTTCCGCCGCCGCCCAAGGTGGCTTTAATCATAATCGGAAAGCCGATTTTGCGGGCCACTTCGTGGTAATTTTTCCCTACAATGCCGTCGGAACCGGGGGTTATCGGGACCCCGGCTTTAATGGCAATTTCGCGCGCGGTGGATTTCACCCCCAACATTTCAATGGAATGGGCCGTCGGGCCGATAAACGTCATGCCTGCCTCTGTAACGGCTTTGGCAAAATCCGCATTTTCAGACAAAAACCCATAACCCGGGTGCACGGCATCCGCCCCGGTTACTTTTGCCGCCGTCACCAGCGCATCTATATTTAAATAACTCATAGACGACGGAGCCGCCCCAATGCAAATGGCCTCATCTGCCATGCGCACGTGCAAACTGTTGCGGTCCGCCTCGGAATAAACCGCTACGGACTGAATGTTCATCTCTTTAAGCGTGCGGATTACACGCAAGGCAATTTCGCCGCGGTTGGCGATTAACACTTTTTTAAAAGGGGTTATTTTTACGTTAGCGGTCATACTTATTTCTCAATAAAAAACAGCGGAAGTCCAAACTCTACTACGGCCCCTTCCTGTGCGGTTACTTTACGCAATTTCCCCGCCAGTGGCGCGGTGATGAGGTGCTTTTGCCCCACCGTTTCCACCAGGCCCAGTGTGTCGCCTTCGTTTACGCTTTGGCCTTCGGTCAATGTCAAATTTTTGCCTTTATCAGCCATGTGATAAATACCCACCGCAGGCGCGGTAACAGCCGTTAACGAACATTCGTAATGTGCCGGCTCGGGCAAGGCCTCTTGTGTTTTAATTTCAATACAGTTGCCGTTTTCTTCGTAGCAGAATTCGGCTAAATCGGTGGTTTTCATCCATTGGGTTACTTCGCTAATCAGTTTAGTATCCATAAGGTCCTCACAAAAATAAGTATTATTATTTTAGCATTTTTGAAGGGATTTGAACACACAGCCCGGTTCGCATACTAATCAATTTTTGCCTCTGGCTGGGGAAAGGGATTTTCACTACGTTATAAGTGTATGAAATACATAATAATACTGGGAAGGATTGTCTTTTGGTTGGCTGTGTGCCAACTGCCCGCGCTTATTAGTACGCCTGTAGTAGAGCCGAATATGGCGTGGTATCACACGTTGGCTACTCCCCCCCTCGTGCCGCCGGATTGGTTGTTTGGGGTGATGTGGGGCATTTTGTATGTATTATTGGGGATTGCCACGGTGATTGTCTTTTACAAAGGAGTGCAAACCCATCACCGGGCCGCGGTATGGCTATTAGCCATCCAGTTGGCTCTAAATACTTGCTGGACACCGGTTTTCTTCGGGCTGCATAACCTGCCCTTGGCACTGGCCGTAGTGGCCCTGATGCTGTGCGAAGGGTTTTTTATGCACCGGGCGTATGCCAAACACAGTAAACTGGCGGCGGCTATGTTGTGGCCGTATTGGTTGTGGTTAGGATTTGCCACGTATCTAACAGCAGGATATATGATGATGAACTAACTTCAGCATAGGGGGACAGAATAGAAGATCCCGCAACGGTATGGGCGGTGCGGGGTTCATTGTACGAAAAAAACCGCCGGGAGTAATCTTCGCGGCGGTTTCAATTTTTAAAACTACCTATTATTTGGCTAATTCTTCTACGCGATCTGCAAATTTTTCCATATCAATTTCAACATCCATGGTATAATCGTTAGAATGTGCGCGCACATATTCCACCAGAGGCAATCCATTTACCTTCCAGGTAGCATACGCTTTGGCTCTGGGGGTGGCTTGCTCATCACTCATTTTAGCCATCGGGTCAATCATGTTGCCCAATATGTGTTGCACCATATATGATTCATTTTTCTGGGCGGCTACACGGTCAAATTCGGCCTTTTCGTTCAAAATTTCCACGCGGTCCGCAAACGCGGCCAATTCGCCCTCTTCTTTGGGGCGGAACTCCTCTTTATGGGCGCGTACAAAGGATACTAAACTTTTCCCTTTGACCTGATACAACGCATAACACGCCGCCAAAGGGGCCGCCTGCGTGTCCGTCATTTCTGCCATGGGGTCAGCCAAGTTGATTAAAATATATTGGGCAATAAAATAATTATTGCTCTGCCGGGCGGCATATTGTTCAAAATTTGCCTTACCCGGGCATTTTTCATCAGCCGGCGCTTGTGCATTTAAGGCAAATGCAGAAGCGGAAAACAACACAACACCTAATAGCATCATTATTTTTTTCATAGGGTTCTCCTGTACTGCTTTCTTACCTACAGTATAGAGTTTTTTACGCTAAAAAACCATAGGCCAAAAGGCCCATGTAGGAATAGGCCTTTATAATACCCTTTTTAATACACAAACTGCCCCTTTTCGTAAATGAGTTGTTTTTTACCGTTTTTAAGGGTAGCGGTAACGGTTTTGTTTTCGGTATTGATTAAATCCCAATGTAAAGAAGAATCATTAAAGCCCAGTTTTTCTTTCATCTTTTTATCTAACTTATTCTGCGCGCCGCAGAACGTATCTGCATAACTGGAACCGATAGCCACATGGCAGTTACCATATTTGCCGCCAAAGTTTTCATCAAATAAAATATCTGCCATAAATTTGGTAATTTTAGAGAAACGGCGGTCTGTTAATGAAAACTCCCCAATTTGTGCCGCACCTTTATCCATGGCCAACATTTTGCGCACAAAGTCGGCCCCCTGCTGTGCATCTGCCTTTACTGCGCGGCCGTTTTTAAACTCCAGGCGCACGCCTTTGACATAATTTCCGCTTCGGTAAGAAGATAAATCGGCAAAATACACTCCGCGTGTACCACGCCAATCGGGTGAGGTAAAAATTTCAAACGACGGAATATTGCACCCGCCGCCTGCTATAAAACGGCGTTGTTGGCCCAATAAAACTTCAAAATCCATGTGTGCAGTTTCCACGCGTAGCGTTTTTATCGGCAGGGCAGACAACCACTTGCCAATCTCGTTAATTTGCCGGGTGACTTCTTTCCATGTTTTAACCGGGTCTTTTTCGTTTAAAAAGCAAGCACGCGCTACTTGGTTGGCATATTCTTTAACGCTAAGGCCTGCGCGTTTGGCCAGTTCTTCGGTGGGGTAGTTGCATAAGGTCCAGGAAAATAATCCTTTCTGCTCGCGCAGATCCAAAATCTCGCGGATGGGTTTGCGGGCCACGGCACTTTGGGCCACTTTGGCTGGGTCAATCTTTTTAAGGTGTGTTAAATCCTGCGGAGCGTGCAAAGCAATCAGCCCATTTATGTTACCCTGAATATCCAATTCCCCGGCAGGTATATAGGCCAGTTGTTTTTTATCGGCCTGCTCATAAAAAGCGGTGGTAAAATCTTCCGGCGCATTCCAACGCAGTAGCACGTTGTAGCGTTGGGCTAAGAGTTTGCGGTAAACTTCTTTGGCTAGCGGCGCGGCCGCCATATCGGTGCGCAAGAGTACGCTGTCATATTTTTTAAATTTTCCGTTGCGCCGCGCGGCCTGTAAGGCCCAGATAAGCACGTCGGCATATTTTTGAAGTTGGCTTGTGGTAAACATAAAAAACCCCCTGTTTTTCATTATAATGATATAATAGCAAATATAGAGGTTTTTTATGAAAAAATTGCTACTTGTTTTACTTGCATGCTGTGCCTACCTACCCGGTTGGGCGGATGTATTTCCCCTGCCGGAAATTCAGTTCCATTTTATTTATAATACCGATAAACACCCTTTACTTGTGCCGCACGGCAGCGAATTATTACAATGCAAAGACCGCCTGTGTACAACCCCGGAACCATTGGGTATTTATGGTGCGCAAAAACTGGACTGTGGCCCCGGCACCTGCCACGCCACGGCGTATGATTTTGCACCGTTTGCCCGCTTAACGGTGGCGTTTGAAGATAACACTGCCCGCACCAGCAATGTGTTTGCTTTACCTAATACGCTTATCAACCAGTTAAACGTATATGTGGAACAGGACCATCTGTCGGTGGAGCCGGTGGATACTCCTCCCAACGAGCCGCTTTATAAACGCACACAAATGTGGGGAGCGTTACTGCTGATTTTAATATTAGAACTTGCCTGTGCCGCCGCGTTTGCATATTACAAAGAAAAACGCTTTTGCATTTTGTATGGGGTTGCGTTGGCTAACCTAATGACCACGCTGCTTGTATGGGTATTTTTAGTTCACCACGTTGCACAAAGTGCCTGGTTGTGGTTTTTTTGCGTGCTGGCGGAAACCGGTATTATTGCGCTAGTGAACCGTAAAGATATTACGCTCAAAGAATCTGCTATTTTAAGTGTGATGATGAATGTAAGTAGTTACACATTAGGAATGATACTTTCCTTTATGTGGGTGCAGATGTAAGGAGGAATACTGCCGCCCGGACGGCCTAAATTAACAATTTGAACTATTTTTGGGGTTGCACATAAGGTGCAACGTGTATTAAAAAATACGCCGCAAAGCCAAAAATAGTCGTTAAGGCACAACGCAAACGGAACTGCAAACCGGGTGGGTTGTGCTTAACGTCTATCGTTTTATACGGTGGGCTACGGCTATTTTGCGTGGGTTACTTTGCGGCAACCCGGTATGGTAGCCGTTTTTATTTTGCCGGGAAAACCAATAAGGATAAACACATGAAAAAACACAATAATACCCGGCGGGGAAATACGCAAGAAGAAAGAGTAGTTAAAAATAAAGTCATCCTGAACGTGATTGAGGATCTTCAACGCTTGTCGTTGCGGTTGGTGGTGCCACTGATATACAACCTGCGTGGAAGATCCCGTATCAAGTATGGGATGACGGCTTTGTTAAACAACACCAGGTGCGTGGAAGATCCCCGATTACATCCTTCGGGGATGACTCCTAATTGGATAGCAACCCGCGGCTTTACACTCATTGAACTGTTAGTTGTGGTGGTGATAATTGGTATTTTAGCCGCGGTAGCGGTGCCGAAGTATCAGTTGGCTGTTCAAAAAACCCGCTTTGTCAAATTATATAATTTGGCAATGACATATAACCGCGTTATCCAAGAATATGAACTTGCTAACGGTAGTTATCCTATCAATTTTGATGATTTAGCCATTGGCAGACCCGCCGGCACGGTCGTCGTGGTGGGTTATCCTTGCGTTAAAAATGATGAATTTTTTTGCTGTTTAATCCCAGAGAGGGCTGGATTTAGCCAAGCCATTAACTGCGGAGATAGTGATAACAACCTCATATTTCATTTTATAAACAAGGCCAAGGTGCAGTACTGTGTTGCCAAAAAGACGCATGCCGTTTCCACAAAATTATGTAAAGAATTGGGCAGTGCAACCTTATCCTGGGAGGTATTTACACCGAGCGGAAGTAAATCCGGCTACATGTATTATAAAATGAAGTAGTATTGTGGAAATCCATAGAGAATTTTACATTAACACGTCTTTAAAAACTATAATATAATAAGTTAATTTTAAAGGGAGTTTTTATGACGATTGCCCAACTGTTGCAACTTGCCGAACACCGCCTAACGACCGCCGAATCAGACGAACCCGCCGCCAACGCCCAATGGTTGTTGGCGCACGTGCTGGGCGTTACACGCACGTGGGTGCTGGCTAATAGCACTTTTGAAATTTCCGCAAAAGACCAGGCCCAATTTGAAAAGTTACTTGTGCGCAAGGAACAAGGCGAACCGCTTTCCCACATTGTCGGTTTTCAACCCTTTTGCGGATTGGATATTTTAGTTACGCCCGAGGTGCTTACCCCGCGCCCGGAAACCGAAGATTTGGTAGAACAGGCCGCCGCACATTTTGATAAAAAGGGGGCGTACACGTTTTTAGATATGTGCACAGGCAGTGGATGTATTGCCCTGGCCCTTGCTAAAAAATTTCCGAACGCGCGCGTACTGGCGGTGGATATTTCGCAAGACGCATTAAAAATAGCCGCACAAAATATCCGCAAACACAAACTACAAGAGCGCGTGCAACTCTTGCAAAGTAATTTATGGGAAGAGGTGTCTGGCACGTTTGATTTAATTATTGCTAATCCGCCGTACATCCCTACTGAAAATTTAGCCCATTTAACACGCGAAGTAAAGCATGAGCCAACACTGGCCCTAGACGGAGGCGCAGACGGCTTTGAAGTTACGCGCCCTTTATGCCAAGCGGCAGACAGTTTTTTAAATCCAGGCGGGTTGCTGGCCTTAGAATTAGATGATGGGCAAGCGTGGCCGTTGGCGCGCGGCCTAGCCGAAATAGGTTGGCAAGCCGTCGTCAAAAAAGATATATTTAACATAGAGCGTTTTGTATTTGCAACGCGTAACTAGGAGAATTTTATGGACCGGTTTTTAATTACAGGCGGAAAAAAATTACACGGCACGGTACACATTAGCGGCAGTAAAAACGCCGCGCTACCTATTTTGGTAGCCACTTTGCTCACTGACGAAAAATGCGTGCTTCGCCGCGTGCCCAATTTGCGCGACGTGCGCACTACTTTAAAAATTTTGGAGTATCTGGGCAAAAAAATAACCTATCAAAATAATACTGTAACTGTGGAAGCCAACAGCGCACTCAAAAATGATTTGCCCTATGAACTTGTTAAACAAATGCGCGCCAGTTTTTGGGTGGCAGGCCCGCTACTTGCACGCTTTAAACAGGCCGATATTCCCTTGCCTGGCGGGTGTGCCATTGGGGTGCGCCCGGTGGACATTCACTTAAAAGGATTTGAAAAATTAGGGGCTGTATGTGAAGTAAAGGCAGGCAACGTACTCATCCGCGCAGACCAGTTGGCCCCGGCGCAAATTGTGCTACGCTTTCCCAGTGTGGGGGCTACGCAAAATTTACTGATGTGCGCGTGCTTAATCCCGGGTGAAACCATTTTAGAAAACACCGCCAAAGAGCCCGAAGTAGACGACGTGATTGCTTTCTTAAACAAAATGGGGGCCGATATTCATACCGACGATAAAGGCCGCCTGGTGGTGCATGGAAAAACGGCCTTGCATGGGGCGCAACATACCGTCGTGGCGGACCGCATTGAAACCGGGTCTTTTATATTGGCCGCCGCCGCTACGCGCAGTGACGTAACTGTGGCGGATTGTGTGCCGGACCATAATGCTATTTTGCTTAGCGACTTGCGCGAGGCGGGTTTTACGCTAGACGTAACCGATACTTCCGTGCGCGTGCATGCTTACGACGGAGACATTCACCCTGTGCGCGTGCGTACCGCCCCATACCCTGGTTTTGCAACGGACTTGCAAGCCCCCTGGATGACGCTAATGACCTTGTGCAAAGGGACCGCAGAAATTGATGAAGATATTTTTGAGAACCGCTTTATGCACGCACCGGAACTGGTGCGCATGGGCGCGAACATTTATACGGAAAAAAGCGTCGCGCGCGTAACCGGGGTGGAAAAGTTGTCCGCCGCCCACGTGCAGGCCTCTGATTTGCGCGGCGGGTTTGCACTCGTTATGGCGGGCCTGTGTGCCGACGGTGAAACCGAAGTGGAGCGTGTGTATCACATAGACCGCGGGTATGAAAATTTAGAGCAAAAACTCACGGCCCTGGGCGCAGATATTCGCCGCTACAACCCAGATAAAAATGAATTTTAACACGCTTTACCACACTTTGCAAACCCGCCCGCAAACCGGCGCGGGTTTGCCTGCGTTTGGACGGTTGTTGGAACGGTTGGAGCATCCGCAAAACAACTACAAAATTATCCATGTAGCAGGAACCAACGGCAAAGGAACCGTATGCACGCTTTTGGCGCGCACATTGGCTTGCGCGGGGTTTCAAACCGGGCTGTTTCTTTCCCCACATTTGGTTTCCCCGGCAGAGCGCATCCAACTAAACGGTACGCAAATAAGTGAAGGAGATTTTTGCGTTGCGGTGCAAACGGTACTTGCACAAGAAAAAGAACCGCTTAATTTTTTTGAAATGTTAACCGCCGCCGCGTTTGTGTATTTTGCACAAAAAAACGCGCAATATGTAGTGTTGGAAACCGGTCTGGGGGGGCGCAAAGACCCTACCAATGTATGCACGCCTGTATTATCGGTGATTACTTCGGTAGGGCTAGATCATACGCATATTTTGGGCGGAACGCTAGCCCAAATTGCCGCTGAAAAAGCTGGTATTATTAAACCCGGTGTGCCGGTGCTGTGCGGGGATACCGTTCCCCAGGCCGCGCGCGTGCTGGAGCAAACGGCCATTACCCAGCAGGCCCCCCTTACCTGGATAAAAGAGGGGTTCCCATTTTATGAATATGCGTATGATTTTGTAAATGGGTTCACTGCATTACATACGACGGACCGCCAGGAATGGAATTTGCATTTGTTGGGCGGGAAGCAAACCCAAAATGCGTGTTTAGTGTATCACGCCGCGCGCCAGTTGGGCGTGGCGGAATATGCTATAAAAACCGCGTTTGAAACAGTAAATTTGCCGGGGCGGTTTGAACAGATTCGCCGTGGAAAAACCACCTTTATTTTAGACGGCGCACACAACCCGCCGGCCGTACAAAATTTGTTGGAATTTTGGCAAAAAACGCCGTATGCACACCAACGCCCTACGCTTTTGTGCGGGTTTATGAAAGATAAAGATTTTAAGCAAATGCTTCGTGTGCTTTCCCCGCATTTTGCGCGTATAATTATAACCAAACCGCCTGCTGTCCGCGCCGCTACCCGAGCGGAAGTGGAACCATTTGTATCAACTACACATAGCACATTTGAAGAAGATTACCATGCCGCGCTACAGCAAGTACAACAAGACCCTGTTGTGCTATGTACAGGTTCGTTTTATCTGGTAGGTGCGGTAAAACAAGTATGGGTACAGTCACGTTTTAGTGTATAAGCAATGGGTGGCCGCCCGCGCCAATTACCCTGCTTATAAAACCAGTAATACGTTGCCACTGGGCATACAGAGATTTTCTAACCTAAAAAAAGAGTAGGCGCGGGACGTGTAAATTGCTATAGTGTTGTGTATGCCACCGTTAGCACTTGCATTTTTGCTGAGTTTTTTGGCAGGGGCCGCCAGCGCGGTGGGAGGGCTTTTATCCTTTTTTATTAAAAAAGAAAACCTCTCTGCCCTGGCAGTATTGCTCGGCTTTTCGGCCGGGGTGATGTTATATGTTTCTTTTGTAGAACTTTTCCCCCACGCCAAAAATGCGCTTTCTGCCATATATGGCACGGATTTGGGGGCCTGGCTGACGGCAGGTATTTTTTTTGTAGGGACAGCCGTTGCCTGGGGGGTGGACCGTTGTTTGCCACCCTTGCACGTGCGGGAAGAAACCCTTCAACAATCTGCCAAACTGCGCCAAACCGGGTTGTTTACGGCGGTGGCATTAACGTTGCATAATTTCCCGGAAGGGCTAGCGACGTTTTTCTCGGCTTTGGACAGTGTGACGTTAGGTGTGTCTGTCGCGCTGGCGGTGGCCATCCATAACATCCCGGAGGGAATGGCCGTTGCCTTGCCGATTTATCACGCTACCGGCAACCGTAAGCAGGCCTTTTGGGCCAGTGCCGCCAGCGGGATGGCTGAACCGGTAGGGGCTGTGGCGGGATATTTCCTACTTACTGCTATGTTGCATGAAGCACTGTTAGGGGTGCTGTTTGCCGGGGTGGCCGGCATTATGGTATATTTGGCGTTAGACGAATTATTACCCACTGCGCATGATTATGGTCACGGTCACCAGGTAATTAGCGGTGTACTTGGCGGCATGCTGTTTATGGCCCTAGTATTACTGGTATTTTAACCGTTTTTGCAAAAGAACGCCGCCTGTGCGCATATCTTCCTTGGGTAGTATATAGATAGGGAGTATAAACATGTAAGGCACTATATATATTGTTGTCAGTATTACATCGTATTGTTGGCCAAATACCAGAAAAAGATATTTACTGATGGAGTGTATGCATTTTTAATAGAAAAAATACTCCAAAATAACAAATGTTATTTGGAGTATTTTTACATACGTTTAGAAAAGCGTATTAGATTTGTAGGTTTTTTAACTTTTGCTCCACGCGGTAGGTGCGCAAATCCGTCAAAATTTGCTCAATGTTTCCTTCCATTATTTCTAACAGGTTATGATAAGAAATGTTGGTGCGGTGGTCCGTCACCCTACTTTGCGGAAAGTTGTAGGTGCGGATTTTTTCGGATCGGTCCCCCGTGCCTACTTGGCTTTTGCGCTCGTCGTAAATTTCTTTATTGCGTTTTTCTTCCTCAATTTGGTAGAGTTTGGCGCGCAACATAGCCAGGGCTTTTTCGCGGTTGGCCCCCTGGTGGCGTTCTTCGCGGCAGGATACTACAATGCCGGTGGGTTTATGCAAAATGCGCACCGCGGTTTCTACTTTATTAACGTTCTGCCCGCCGTGACCGCCCGCGCGGGAAGTTTCCAACTCCAGGTCTTCGGGGCGGATTTCAATATCAATTTCTTCGGCCTCCGGCATAATTGCCACGGTGACGGTGGAAGTATGCACGCGGCCCGAGGTCTCCGTATCCGGCACGCGCTGTACGCGGTGGGTGCCGGCCTCGTTACGCAACCACGAGTATGCGCCGTCCCCCTTAATAAACATACTGACGTATTTGCACCCCTTTAGCCCTGTGGGGGTAAATTCCAAAATTTCGGTTGTCCACCCTTTGGTTTGGGCAAAGTGCTGGTACACGCGCAAGAGTTCCGCGGCAAATAAGGCCGATTCATCCCCCCCTGCCCCGGGGCGGATTTCTAAGTAAATATTTTTGGAATCATTCGGGTCCGGCGGAATCACCAATACGCGCAGTTCCTTTTGAAGTTGCGGCAGTTTTTCTTCTAATTCGGCCAGTTCATCTGCGGCCATTTTAACAAGGTCTTTATCTTCGCCGGCTTCAATCATAGCGCGGTCATCGGCGATAGATTTTTCGGTCTGGGCGATTTCGTTTTCTTTTTCAATAATGGGTTTTAAGAATGCGTGGCGTTTGGCTTTTTTGGTTAGTTCCGCCCCGGATAAACTACCCGAATAAAGTTCTTTTTCCAATTCGGCAAATTCTTGCGCGTATTTAGACGTATCCATAACAACTCCTTATAATATGCAAAAAGAGCAGACACCGAAGTGTCTGCTCTAGTAAAAAAGCGTGGCTATTTTGCTTTTGCTTCGGCTTTCTCTTCTTTTTTAGGAGCGGCTTTTTTAGCGGCCGGTTTTTTTACGGCTACTTTCTTGGCAACCGGTTTTTTAAGTTTGGCTTTGGCCTTTACTTCGGTTTTGGGTTTGCGTACCAAGGTTTTCCCTTCGGTTTTGGCAAAACGTTTGTTGAATTTTTCTACCATTCCTTCGGTGTCTAACAGTTTTTGTTTACCGGTGAAGAACGGGTGGCAAGCGGAGCAAATGTCCAGCTTTAAATTTTTGGCAGTGGAACGAGTCATAAATTTATTACCGCAAGCGCAGGTAACTTCCACAAATTCATAAGTAGGGTGTATTTTTTCTTTCATTTTATTTCTTCCTTTAAAAAATCTTATGATTTATTATAGCAAATTGCTACAGGAAATGAAAGTAGCATTTCTGCCCATGCTAATTTGAAGGAGAAAAAATCTTTCAATCCAAAATATGTTGATCATATCTTGTTTTGGAAATATTTCCACAATTTCCCGCCAGTAGTATAAGAACCATTTTGAATATTTAATAACATAAGGAAATCATAATCTTGATTTGTATAATCGCAAGGAGCAGTAGAATCCGGACAAAATCGCAACTGGAGGGTTGGGGAAGAGCCGGTGAATTCACATTTCCCATCTTTAACTTCTGCTGATAAATTGAACGAAATATTCCCCCTACAATCTCGCAATTCGTTATGACAGGTACCCGATAACCTGGTACAAATTCTAGTAAAATCTATATCCAACCGTGTAAGATCGGGAGTATATTCTCCATTTTCCAAAAAATATACCTGCTCTGCTTCTACAATCTTTCTAGCAAAATTTATATAAGGGGTAATTTGGGCCCTTTTCACCGCATTTTGGTATTGTGGCAAGGCCACCGCGGCTAGGATACCGATAATAAGAACTACTACCAAGAGTTCAATTAACGTGAACCCGGTTATTGCTTGTACTGGTTGGTTTTTCATAAACAACTCCTTCATGTTAATTTCAATTTCTCTGCTTATAAAAACCATTAAAAAGCGGCCATTATGCTTGAGTTCATCGTACTGTACCCACACATAATAACCGCGGCCTGCCACTTTTACAAGCGGCAAACACTCGGTACAGTACCACCAAGGGATCGGCTCGGCAATACTGTACCTCATTCGGCTATTTTTGGAGTACGATGAAACTGCTTAGTAGCAATTACCCGTTTCTTAAACGGTTCCAAAAACAGATAAAATTGTACTTATAGTATACCAAAAAAGCAGGCGGAACAACGTAATTTGTTGTTCCGCCTTGCAGTTTTCAAGCACGTGTGCAATTAAAACGCGTTTACTTCCATTTGTTTAAAGAAGTCCTTATTGGATTTAGTAGCCGAGAGTTTTTCTAACAGCATACTCATCGCATCTACCGAACTTAAGGGGGCCAACACTTTGCGCATAATCCACACTTTGTTTAGTTCATCTTCCGTAAGGAGCAAGTTTTCTTTGCGCGTGGAACTGCGGTTAATGTCCACCGCCGGGAAAATGCGCCGCTCGGACAGTTTGCGGTCCAGCGTTAGTTCGCTGTTGCCGGTTCCTTTAAATTCTTCAAAGATAACTTCGTCCATGCGGCTGCCGGTTTCAATCATAGCCGTAGCAATAATGGTAAGTGAGCCGCCTTCTTCAATGTTGCGCGCGGCCCCTAAAAAGCGTTTGGGCTTTTGCAGGGAAGTGGCTTCTAACCCACCGGTCAGCACACGGCCTGACGACGGAGCCACCGTATTATACGCGCGGGCCAAGCGGGTAATAGAGTCCAACAAAATGACTACATCTTTGCCCGATTCGGCCAAGCGTTTGGCTTTGTTTAGCACCATTTCCGCCACTTGCACGTGGTAATCGGCCGGTTCATCAAACGTAGAGGCCACCACTTCCCCTTTTACACTGCGGCGCATGTCGGTTACTTCTTCGGGGCGTTCGTCAATTAACAGCACCATTAAAATGGTGTCTTTGTAATTTTCTTCAATGGAATGGGCGATGGCTTGCAAAATCATGGTTTTGCCGCTTTTGGGCGGGGCGACAATCAGCGCACGCTGGCCTTTGCCAATAGGGGCAATCATGTCAATCACGCGCTGGGTCAAGGCGGATTTGCCGGTTTCTAACGTAAAGCGTTCGTTGGGATGCAAAGGTGTTAAGTTTTCAAACAGCGGGCGGTTGTAAATTTTATCCATTTCCAGGCCGTTTACTTTTTGCACCTGGAGCATGGCAAAGTACCGCTCGTTATCTTTGGGCGGGCGGATGAGGCCTTCAATCGTATCCCCGCGGCGCAAACCAAAGCGTTTGATTTGCGAAGGGGACACATAAATATCATCCCCGCTGGAAAGGTAGTTGTTTTCTTCGGAGCGTAAAAAGCCAAAGCCATCCGGCAGAATTTCCAATACGCCCCCGCCGTACACAGAACCGTTTTCTTTGGCTTGAATGGCCATAATGCGGCCAATTAACTCTTGTTTGCGAAGGCCGGAAATATCATCTAAATTATAATTAACGGCTAGTTTGGTTAGTTCTGCTACGCTTAATTTATTCAGTTCGCGCGCGTCTAACACTTTGGCCCCATTGGGCTGGCGCGGCGGTTGTTGCGGCGTAAAATTGCGCGGATTATTGTTGTTAGCGCGGTTATTATGCGGGGTACGCCCGGTGCGCGGGGTACGCGCTTTGGGGGCCGGTTTGGCGGCGGTTTGCGCCGGGGCGGCTACTGCAGCAGGGGTATCCTGCTTTATTTGTTCTTCCATGATTACTCCTATTTTACTTTGTGTAATACTTTAAAACTTTGGCAAAAACAGGTGACACTTTTTTTTAGTTGCGCTTTATTGGCGTGGAAAAATACCACGTCTGCCCGGGCGGCTTTTTCTTCGGGCGGCAGTTGGGTGCGTAAACGGCGTGCATACTCCGCGCGGGTCATCTGGCGGCCTTTTAAGCGCGCAGACAACGTGTGGGGGTCTGCCAGTACACAGACGGTTAAGTCCGTATATTTTTCCCACCCGGCTTCAAACAACAGGGGCACTTCCACTACTACCAGTTCTTGCGTATTTTGTTTTAGTTGTGCGCGCACTTCTTTACGCACAAGCGGATGTAAAATCTGTTCCAACCGGCGGCGTTTTTCAGGTTGCGTAAACACGACCCGCGCCAGTTGCTTGGGGTCCGTAGTCCCTAGGGCCGCTTGAATCTGCTTTAACACAGATGGGCGGCTATATAATTGCCGCACAATTTCATCACATGAAATCACTTGCGCCCCTTGCGCTTTAAAATAGGTAAGCGCGGTACTTTTGCCGCTTAAAATACTTCCCGTAAGGCCAATAATCCAGGGGGTTTTTGTCATAGAGAAAATTTTTGCAACTCGTACCAGTTAGGGCCTGCCTTGGTGCTTACCAGTAGCGGCACGCGCAACGTAACCGCATTTTGCATTAACTGTTTAATTGTGCCCGCCGCAGTGTGTAATTTTTCCTGCGGCAGTTCAAAAATCAGTTCATCATGCACCTGCATGAGCATCCGCACGTCTGTACCGCGCGTAAAGCGGAACACATCCAACATGGCCTTTTTAATAATATCGGCCGAACCGCCCTGCACAATGGTGTTAATAGCGGCGCGTTGGGCAAAACTGGCCATACTGCCCACCCCCATATTAAACTCCGGCAAGTACCGCACATGGCCTAACATGGTTTTCACATACCCATTTTGGCGGGCCAGCGCAATATTTTTATCAATCCACTCACGCACAGTATGATAATTCTTAAAATAATTGTCTATGTATTCTTTTGCTTCGCGTAAAGAAATGCCAAGAGATTGGGATAGGCCCATCGGCCCCTGCCCATATATGATACCAAAATTGATGGCTTTTGCGCTAGCACGCATTTCGGGCGTAACCATTAAAGGCATCACCCCAAACACTTGCGCGGCAGTTTGCGTGTGAATATCCCCCCCTTCTTGAAAGGATTGGATCAGCACCGGGTCTTGGCTTTCGTGCGCCAGTACGCGCAAGTCAATTTGGGAATAATCCACACTTAACAGCACGTTGCCCGGCGCGGCGCAAAAGGCCCGGCGCAGTTGGCGGCCTTTTTCGGTACGGACCGGGATATTTTGCAAATTTGGGCTGGAACTGGACAGGCGGCCTGTCACCGTGCCGGTTTGGTCTAAATACGAGTGGACCAGGTTATTTTCATCCGCCAGTAACAATAAATTATCTACATAAGTGGATTTTAATTTACTGCTGGCGCGATAGTCCAAAATCGTGCGCGCAATGGGATACGCCTCGGCAATTTCTTCTAACACACTTTCGTCGGTAGAATAGCCGGTTTTGGTTTTACGTACCGGCGGAATGTTCATTTCTTCAAACAATAACGTGCCCAGTTGCTTGGGAGAGTTGATATTGACCGCATGCCCGGCTTGCGCATCTACCGAGGCCTGGCATTGGGCAATTTCTTGCTCCAAAAGTACCTGAAACCCTTCCAACCACCCCGGGTCTATGCGAAGGCCTTGCCACTCCATATCCGCCAGTACGGTTAGTAACGGTAGTTCTAATGTGCGGTATAAGTCATATTGCCCGCTTTGTTTTAATTGGGAGGTGAGTTTTTCTTGCAAGGGCCAAATGTATTGGTTATACGCACTTAATAAGGCAACCGGGTCTTGTTCGCTAACCGTAGCGGAAAAATACTGCGCCACGCACCCGGCAAAACTTAAATCGCCCGAGGGGTCCAACAAATACTTGGCTAAACGGCCGTCAAAACAGGTTAAAAAATGACCTTGTAAATTTAAATCCAACAACCGCAGGGTCAGTTTTAAATCATACCCGATTTTTTCAATAGAGTCCTTTAAAAAAAGTTCTTTGAGTTGTGCCAGTTCCCAGGGTTGCACCTGTGAGAGTGGCACGATGGCGGCCTCTTGCGGGTTAAGCCCCACTACCACATATTCTTCATCCGTATGCACAAACACGCGCGGAGCCGTTTGGGCGCGGGCCAAGATGTCTGCCAAGGGCTGAGTTTGTATCGGCGTAAAGAGGTCCCCCTCTTGCTTAGCAGGCGCAGGCAGCAGATTTAACAGATTTTTAAATTCGTACGGAGCAAATAACGCCGCCAACGCCGCCCGGTCCGGCAGGTGCACGCGGTAATCTTCCAACGCAAAGGGCATAGAGAGGGTCTTATCCAACACCACCAGTTGTTTGGAAAGCAAAATGCTTCCTTCACTTTCCAGTAATTTTTTAGCAAGGGCCGGTTTTAGTGACGGCACGCCTTGATGCGCAGCACGCAAAATATCTTCCACGTGCCCAAACTGGGTAATGAGCGACACCGCCCCCTTCGGCCCAATGCCGGCGGCACCGGGGATGTTATCGGCCGAGTCCCCCACTAACGCCAAATAATCCGGCAAAAATGCCGGGGCTAGGCCAAAGCGTTCTTGCGCGGCTTCGGGGCCTTTGATGGCCTCTTTTCCCGACGGCCAGATAGAAATCCACTCGTTTAAAAACTGGTACACGTCTTTGTCCGCCGTTACCAGTACGCTGGGCACTTGCACCTGTTGGGCCTGGCGCGCCAAAAAGGCCATTAAATCATCTGCTTCAATACCGTCTTGCGCCACCACACGTAAGCCCAGGCCGCGCACCAAATCGCGCGCCAAATTTAATTGGCTCACAAGCGCATCATCCGGTTTAGCGCGGTTGGCCTTATAGGTGGGCAAGAGGGCTTTACGCCGCGCACACCCGCCCGGGGAATCAAAACACACCGCCACATACGCGGGGTTTTTCTCCTGCAGCATTTTTAATAGCCACCGCACAAACCCATACAACGCCCCCACCTCTAGTCCGTTAGCCGTAGACAATTTAGGTAGCGCATGATAATTGCGGTGTAAAAAACCGTGGGCATCAATTAAATAAAAAGGGGAAACCGGTTGGGTCATACAGGTTCATTATATATGCAGGGAAAAGGATAGGAAAACCCGCCCCGAAAAAGTGGGGCGGGGCACTAAGTTATTTTAAAAGTTCGTTTAGTTTAGCGGTGATTGCCTCTTTGGATTGCAACCCCACCGCCGTAAAGGCCACTTGTCCGTTTTTAAAAGCAATCAGCGTGGGCACGGAAGAAATTTGATATTTCCCGGCGGCGTTCATGCCTTGGTCTACGTCTAGTTTACATACTTTTACTTTGCCGGCAAAATCGTTTGCTAGTTCTTCCACTACCGGGGCCAGCATTTTGCACGGCCCGCACCAGGTAGCCCAAAAATCCACCAACACCGGGCCTTGGGCTTGTAATACTTCCTGCTCAAAATTTTCATCTGTCAAAATTACTTCACTCATAAAATACCTCACTTGTTCTATAAGGTTAGTATAGCAAAAATAAATAACTTTTGGAAAACTATCCACCGAAGTTCCCGCCACCCTGCGGGCCGCCAACTTGGCGGGGATACTTTTATTTCTTCGGGTTACTACCTAACTGCTAAACCCCAAAAGCGGGCTATAGCCAACTTTTGGGGTTTAGTTAAAACCTGGTACACTTGTAAGGGTTTCAATGAACAATACTCTTATTTACAGGTACCGTAAGAACTTCCGCACGTTTGGTCTTTAGAACATTTCCAGCTGATACTCTTGTCTTCTTCATACTCACAGGTAAGACGCACGCGGGCTTCATAGGGGCCCGCCCCGCCATAAGCATCATTCCATTTTACCACGACACATTGTTGACACGATATACTGTTGGAACCATCTTCAGGCCAATATGTATCTTCCCCAACTCCAGATTGCTGAGCCAACCCTGGAATATTTTCCCCCTGATATGCACCACACACAAATTCCACCGGGGTATCTACTCGCACTTCCCAGGCATCTGTGTAACAGTTTTCATTAGGGAAAACATATCCAGCAAACGTATTGTTTGCACAAGCGCCTCCACCTGATTGAAAGGTCTGTCGTGGTCTGGGTTCAGCAACCGCCCCTCCCCACCTCAAAAATTCTTGACCTACTACAGGAACTGAAGGAGTGGAAGACGTCTTCCATGCGTTCCATCCAAAGGAACCTAAAAATTCATATTGTTCCAGTTTTAGTGACTTGAATTTCTTTCCGTAACATTTCTTACCATCGCATTCGGTAGTATCTTCCCCTTCACAGGTAGAACCTAACTTCCATTGGCAGGATTCTTCGTTCCATGTGTAGGATTTGCGCCCGGTGTTGTTGCATCCGCAAGGTTCGTCTTCCGGTTTAGCGGGTTTGACACACGCGGGTATTTCACAGGGGGCCGTATTTTCCCCTTCGCAAGTGCTGTCTAACTCCCACTCACAAGATTCTTCATTCCACGTGTAAGATTGGTGACCGGTATTATTACATCCGCAGAGTTTATCCTCCGGTTGTGTCGGTTTTTCCCCGCACCCTTGCGGCGTGGGAGTCGGTGTTGCCGATGCGGCCGCACATTCCGTACCCGGCTGGTAGTTCGGCAGGGCTGTTAACGCTTCACAAGTCGGGTAATCTTTATTTAACCCGGCACATCCCGCGCCGTCACAACAAATACGTCCGTCCATGTAAGACGGCATTTGTAGTATATAGGTCCCGCTTTTGCTTCGCGCGCTCATGCCGCTTCCGCTAAAAGCGTAGGTGTAGTTTTTACTGGTATTTCCCGGGAATGCACGTACTTTTGCGCCGTCTGCCAGGTAATTTTGCCCCAGGGTACAGCGCGCTTCCTGCTCGGTGCGTACCGAAGTTAGCATGCGTTCGGCTTCCCCGGTTTTCATTCCTTCCATGACTTTGTTGAACTTAGGCAATACCACAGCCGCCAATACGCCGATAATAACAACCGTTACCAGCAGTTCGGTCAATGTGAATGCCCGTTTTTGACGTTTTTTCATACTTTCTCCTGTTGAATTTGTTTCACCTGTCCCGGAAGGATGTATGCAAAAACGGCCATTATGCCCAGGCCACCGAAACGCAACCTAAACAAACAGCCGTAATCTATCACTTACAAAGCGATAAACGTTCGGCACAATATAAATGGGTAATTAGTCCGTTTACATTGCGCCTATACGAGCTGTTTTTGGCGTTTCGGTGTACTTATTTACTAAGTGCCTGTATTCCACATACAGTTCCAAAAACAGATAAAATTGTACTGATAGTATAATAAAAAATTTAAATATATTCAATCTATGTTAAATTGTTTTTATTTATAAAGTATTGTAAAATAGGGCTATGACTGAAAAAGTATTTTGCATTGTTACCCCTGAATCCCGCGCATATTATAAGGCAGTGTGCGTTTCTAAAGAATTTTTAGACAAAGACCATAATATCGTCCATACTACCGGCACCATTCCGGACGGTGAAGTGACCGAAATTAACGCCGGTTCTTTTACTATTAAGCATTTTAAACAAGGTAAGTTAGACGGTAAATTAGAAGTAATTAACCTGGCTGATAATTCCGTTACCTTTAGTGAAGAATATGAGAATGGCAAACTCATGCACGTAAGTGAGCAACCTGTTTCTGTATCGCGCACCATCCTACCGCCTGTTTCTTCCCCCAATAAGCCCCCGGTGCCGCCGCAGGGAAAAGTGCATACAGGTACTATCTTAAAATCTACCAAAGATACACGCACTTTTTATGTAAATGGCAAACAGGTAGCCCAGGAAACTTTATCCGATAAAGATGCAAGCGTAGAAGTGTTAGGCCAAATACCCGACGGTACCGTAAAAGAATTTACCGACGGTGGACAACTAAAAACGCAAGCAACCTATTTAAACAATAAATTGCATGGGGAGTTGATACGCTATGATGATATGGGCAGGATTCTCTCCAAAGAGACCTACAAGCAAGGGGTACTTCACGGCCCGGCCAGTTATAATTCCTACCTGCTCAACGCAGTATTGCACCGCCAATGCACTTATATAGGGGCACAACTGGAGGGGCCCTTTACCGTCACCCAAAAAGACGGCACCGTGCGCGAACGCGGGCAATACCACAAAGGCCGTTTAACCGGGGAACACACTACCTATTACCCCAATGGGACGACGGAAATGCAAGAAACCCTTATAGACGGTAAGCCCACCGGGGAGCGCAAATTTTTCTACCCCTCCGGGGAACTGTGGTATTTGGAAACTTACGAAAACGGAAGATTAGAAGGGGAGCGCAAAGAATTTTTCCCAGACGGCACCGTACGCCTCACAGAATTTTATTCAGACGGCATGTTAAATGGGCAACGCAATATTTATGCTCATGACGGTAATTTAATTGCGTGTGAAGAATACCACTGGGGAAATATTATTCACAATACGGAGTACCGCCCGCTATGAACGTCACGCGGTTCTGCCCGGCTAAAGTCAATTTATTTTTAGAGGTTACTGGCAAACGCCCCAACGGCTACCATGAATTAGCCACGCTATTTGCCAAAATTAACCTGGGGGATATGCTGTACATAAACGCGGAAAAAGCGACCCATACGCATATTTCCCTTCACATCACGGGTCCACAAGCCAAGTGCATTCCTTGCTCCCCCCAAAATTTAGTGTGGAAAGCCGCCCAACAATTTTTAACACATTTTGCTTTGCAGGCCCATGTAAATTTGCATTTAGAAAAACATGTTCCCACCGGGGCCGGGCTAGGCGGCGGTTCCTCTGATGCGGCAGGTGTGTTACTTGGCTTGTGTGAAATTTTTGGCAAAAATCCATTCGATTTACTCCCTTTAGCCGCCCGCCTGGGAGCAGATGTCCCTTTATTTATGTACCCGGATACTTTTTTAAAAGGAGAAGGTATCGGGGAAAAACTCACCCCGGTTGCTGCCCCGAAGCAACTTGCGCATTTGGTGCTTATTTACCCGCGGGTGGGGGTATCCACCAAAGAGGTGTTTAGCAGGATAGTTCTCCCTTCACAACAAGAAATCTTGACAAATGTTTCTAAATTAGGTAAACTAATAGATGTTGTGAGAGACGGCATGCCGTTACCTGCTTGCAAGCCGTTGTTATTTAACAGATTAGAAGATTATGTTCTACCGTACGTACCTGCGGTGAAAAAAGCGTTAGATGCGCTTAACATCCAGTACGGCGGGATTTGCAGAATGTCTGGCTCCGGTTCTACCGTGTTTGCATTAGTTGGCACTAACCAAGACGCGCAGAACGCAACTGACCGGTTGCACAATTTAAAGATGCCGGTGTATCCGGTCTCTTTTTACAGGGGTTCTGTTCATGCAAATCACGGAAATAAAAATTCATCTTGTGGATGAAGAACGCTTGAAGGCATTTGCAAGCGTAACATTTGACAATTGTTTTGTTGTGCGCAATATGAAAGTAGTTGTTGGGGAGAGAGGATTACTTCTTTGTATGCCTGCCCGCAAAACAGCTACTCATGAGCATTGGGATTTAGCTCATCCCATTACACGTGAATTTCGCAGTTATTTAGAAAAACACATTCTTGATGCGTACCAAAGTGAATTGGCCGGTCGCGCAAATCACTCAAAGACAGAGGTTTTTCCGGCGGATGCCCAGCATGTGTTTTAACTGTTAGCAACATAGAAATATAGAATTTACTTCCGGATGGTGAAATGGTATCACTACTGGTTTTGGTCCAGTCATTCTAGGTTCGAGTCCTAGTCCGGAAACCATCGACGGAGCCCCAAAAGGGCTCCTTTTTTTCGTCTAAAACGCCGTTTTTTCACTATTTTCTCGTCGACAACTTTGCACTTACAACAACCCGCAACAAACACCCACAAAAGCGATAAATGGCCATAGCCGTGTCAGCATAAATGTCAGCATAAACTGCTATAAAAACAAGCCCAAACTGTTCGGAAATTCCGAACAGTTTAGTAATAATTCTTATTTACACGCCTTTTCGTCCTTACACAGGCAATAGTGAATTAACAGCGCGCGGGCGTTTTGCTCATTTACGCCGTCATCTGAATAATCAAACGGCACACGGCACGCACTAGCGTTGCTTGTTTGCAATTTGGTGCAACCGCTGACGAACAGTATGCTCATCAAAACTACGCACATTATCCATAATCTTGTTCGCACGCCGTTGTTCCTCCGCCTGCTTTTTGATTTCGGCTTTTAGGGCCGCTAACTGGGCGGCTTTGGAGCCGTTTTTACTGGCCAAATAAATCGCCACCGAAAACAGCCCCATACCGCACAGGATAATACACAGATAAACGTACGTCATGCCGTTATTTATCCGCTTTGCCAATCATAGACCCGTCCGGGTTGAATAAACCCAACGCCGCCAACACTTTAATAATCTTGGCCAGTACGCTATCGTCCTTCTGCGTGGGCGTAAG
>JAZNXF010000007.1:0-247412 GCA_045593745.1 Elusimicrobiaceae bacterium
CCATGAGGGGGAAGGTGGCCGAAGGCCGGATGAGGGGGATTCGCTCCGTCCTTCCACAGCCGGGCTTGCACCCGACCTATAAAGGGGACTCCGCCCGCGCTGTCACCCCGCAGGGTCGGTATGCGGGGTATAGCGGGCGTAGGGGATTTACCCTCATTGAACTACTAGTCGTCGTGCTAATTATCGGCATTCTCGCCGCCGTGGCCGTGCCGCAGTACCAGAATGCTGTGAGAAAAGCCCAAGGAAGGGAAGTGCATGTTTTCATTGATGCCTTGGACAAAGCATTAGCGGACTATTATTTGGAATATGGAAGTTATGAAATGCAAGGAGAAGGTGGTGTTTCCTCGCCGGTAAGTCAGGAAGCATTAAATATAGAAATTCCTACATTGAAACATTTCTATTTTTGGACTGATGATGGGGAAAAATCTTCTTCATTTTCGAATCTAAAAGAAGACCGTTACTATTCTATCGAAATACCAACATCTTGTGTGAGGATTTACAAGGATGATACAGGCATTCAAATAGGGACTGACCCAAGTGCTAGAATAGCAGTAGATGCTTGTTGGCGGGATGGACGTTTGTACCTTGCTCACTGTCGGCCAGCAGAAGCATGCCGTAAATACTTTGACGGAGAGGAATTCCAGGTTGGAACTGTCAGCATAAAATAAGGACTAGTAAAACGTTTTAATACTGTCACAGAAAAGAGGAAAGAACATGTGGTACTGTTTTCAATCCGCTTGCGGTATATCGGTCACAATATCCCCCTGCTAGGCCGGGGGGTACTTCATATTTAATTGAAAATGGAGGTTTCCTGACGGAAATTTCTTCCGGGCTTGCGTTTTTTATGTGGACATAGCAAGCGTATTTTTGCAAAGATTTTTGCCTGCAAACGCGAACGTAGAGAACGAGCAATACTGGCGGCACGCGCGCGATAGCGCGGAGGTATGCGACGTGAACGAGGACAACGTATGCGGGCAAAAAGAGAAGCAAAAAAGCTGAGGATGGGAGTCGAACCCACAACCTACGGTTTACAAAACCGTTGCTCTGCCAGTTGAGCTACCTCAGCATATATTTTATAATAGCATTTTTAGGCCCGCCCTTGCACTTTTCTTTTTTGTTATAATACCTTATATGAAAAAATACCTTCTCTGTTTTTCTGTGGCGTGCTTTGCATTATATGCAAACGCCCAACAAAATTGCCAAATTTCCCAGCAACAACCTATTCAACTTCTTTCGGCGGAAATTGCCCGCTCCTTTAAAACCCTGCGCAAGCAAAACCCGCCCATTTACTATTTGTCTTATACCTATACGCAAACTACCGGCCAACGCATATATGTAGAGGAAAACGGCGTACGCTCCCATCACAATGAGCCGCAGTCCGTGTTGGAAGTGCAAGCCCGCGCAGGCAGTACCGGGCAGGATAATACCCGTACACTTAAAAATGATGCCACCAATTATGAACAATTAACTACAGAAGTTCCCTTAATTACCGGCAATGGGAAGGCCTTTACAACGGCCGTGTGGCGTGCCACGCAAACAGCCGCCGAAGAGGCCCTGCAGGGGTTTAACCGTGTAAAAGCCGATGTACAAACCTCGTCTAAGCGCGCCGACGATTCGCCGGATTTTGTTTTTCCGCCGGCTGAAACTTTCTGCCGGGAAGTTCCCCCTTTGCAGTTTAATATGGATAACATAAAATCCCTTTTACTGGGTGCTTCCCAATTAACCCGCGGGAAAAAATTTGTACTGTCCAGTTCTTTTTCTTTTAATTACGAAACAGGTTCCCGCTATTTTGCCGATTCGGTAGGTACCCGCCTAAAAACCCCCATACAACTGGCCCGCCTGGCATATACCCTAGAAGGGAAAACGGCAGACGGCTCTACGCTCACGCGCACCCAAACCTATGACGTGCTTACAGAAAAGGAACTTCCTAACGAAGAAAGGTTATTTGCGGCTGTTAAGCAAAGTATGGCAGAGTTAGAAGCCCTTACCACCGCGCCCGAGGCCGAACCTATAACTGTGCCTGCTATTTTAAAAAACCGCGCCATGGCCGTATTTGTACATGAAGTATTAGGCCACCGTGTGGAAGGCCACCGCCAGAAGGAGGATTCTTTTGGCAAAACATTCACAGACAAACTGGGCCAGCAAGTGGTTTCCCCGCTACTTACCATTGTGGATGATGCCACACTTGCCTATTTTAATAACATTCCCTTGCGCGGTTTCTATGAATATGATGACGAAGGGGTCAAGGCCCGCCCGGTGGTGCTTATTGAAAACGGCGTACTTAAAAATTTCTTAATGAATTCCTCTCCCATCAAGGGTTTCCCGGTTTCTAACGGTCATGGGCGTGGGGAAGCAGGCCGCCGCCCGGTAGCACGCATGGGCAATACGCGGGTGATTGCCTCTAAAACCGTTTCGTACCCGGAACTGGAGCAAAAGTTACTGGCAGAAATTAAACGCCAACACAAACCTTATGGGTATATTATAGAGGACCTTTCCGGCGGGTTTACTATGACGCAAACCAACTATCCGCAAACATTCAAATTAAAACCCACATTGGCCTACCGTATCTATCCGGATGGGCGCAAAGAAGTGGTACGCGGGGCCGATATGGTGGGAACTCCGCTAGTCAGTTTTAACGAAGTAATTGCCGCTGCGGATGATTACGATGTATTTAACGGTTCCTGCGGGGCCGAAAGCGGTTGGGTGCCGGTATCCGGAATTGCACCTAGTGTATTACTACGCAAACTGGAGATTGAAAAAACGGGCAAAAGTAACGTAAAACCGCCGTTACTTCTTCCGCCGTTTGCGGAGGGAAAATAATATGAAAAAATTTTTGTTATTATGTGTTTGTTTAGGAGGAAGCATATTTGTTGGGGCTGAAAAACTGCCGGATAATATGTATTTTCGTGCTATGCAGGATGAAATGACCCGCACCTTAAAACAGTTAAAAAGCCCCGGGTCACCACGGCCTTTTTATGTGGCTTATAAATTAGAAAATATACTTCCGTTGCCGGAAGTAAGTGCCTCTTTAGGGGCGTTGTACCCCACCCAACAACGTGATGCCATGTTGAATGTATATACCCTGTTGGATATTGGCACTGCCCGGCAAGACAGCATGGGTTACGCGCACGATTCTTATTCCCCCAACTATGCCTACGCCCCGGAGTGGGGAAAATCGCTGTCTAAAAGTTACGACGGTATCCGCCAGGCCTTGTGGGAAACGACAGACAACGCCTACTTGTTTGCTAGCGAAGTATATCAACAAAAACAGGCCTATAAGCGTTTAAAAAATTTTCCACAAGATAAGCCGGACTTTGTCCCCGCCAAACAAGCGCGCGTATTTGAACCGGTGGTTACGCCTCCCTCGGTAGACATGGCACAGTTGCAAGCGTGGGCCAAAGAATTTTCTGCCGCCGGCAACCGCCCGTATGTAGAGCAACTGGCTGTTTCTTTTGCTCCTATACAAAAAGAAACATACTATCTAAACAGTTTAGGCGGGGCCTATCAGCAAAGCCGCTTTTCGGTGCGGGTTTCCTGGTTTGCGCGTTTACGCAATCAAGACGGCTACAAAAAAGAATGGCGTCAAACCATTTTTTTAAATGGCGTGGATGAACAAACGGCAGGTACGCTGCGCCAAAAAAATGAACAGTTTCTGCAAACGTTAGAGGGTATTTACCACGCTCGTAAGGGGGAAACATACTTAGGCCCTGTGTTATTAACAGCAAGTGCGGCGGGGAACTTCTTGCAAAATATACTGATGCCTAACTTACAGCGGATTACCCCCTTGTTGTCTGCCCGCCGGGAAACGGACACTTCTGCCGGCAAATGGCGCGATAAACTAGGCCTTCGCGTGCTTTCAAACGTAATAGACGTCTATGACCGCCCTTCCGCCCAAGCATATAATACCACCCCGTTAGGCGGCTACATGCCGGTAGATGATGAAGGGGTTGCCGCGCAAGACCTTACGTTAATTATGGGGGGTAAACTGCGCGCGTTGCCGCGTTCTTCCCGCCCGGCTAGCAAAGGAGCCAAAAGTAATGGACATGCGCGTTTAACCCAGCGCAGTTTACCGCGCGAACTGCTTACGAATTTGTTTGTAGAGGCCAAACGCCCGCTTTCCCAAGAGCAGTTAGAGCAGCAACTGCTGGCAAAGTGCCGCGCCCTGGAACTGGAGTATTGCTATATTTTGCCGTTCTATCCGCCAAGCACTACAGTGCTACCCATGGCCCAACGTATCTACACGAAAGACGGACACAAAGAAATGGTCTACGGCCTTAAATTAAGTGATGTTACCCCGCGTTCTTTGCGGGATGTTATCGCCGCCGGGGATACGCCCGAGGTTAGTTACGCTTTGGCAGACCAAACAGCCGCTCTTCCGGGGCAAAGTATGGTAACCCCGGCCCTGTTATTGGAAGAATTAGAACTGGTGCCGGATGATGCCAAGCCGGACAAAAAACCCTTTGTTCAAAAACCGTAATCAGTATTCCCCCGGCGAATGGAACTGAACCCCGAAAGTTGGACAAAAAGTCCAAATGGAGGGGGTTTAGTTTATCCCCGGGAGAGGTAAACTATTATTGATGAAAGGTCCTTGTCGGAAAAAGATTTTTTTATTATACTATAAGTACAATTTTTTCTGTTTTTGGAACCGTTTAAGAAACGGATGACTGACAAAACGCAGTCCTTTGAGCGCCAAAAACAGCCAATCAGGTACAAAATCCGTACAGGTAGCTCCTGTTGGGTTTTGTACCGAATGTTTGCCGTTTTTATATAACGGCAAACTACGGCTGTTACTGGTGGGCATGCTCAAAGGCCTGGCACATATCAGCCGTTTTTGTTTGCGTTTTTCAGACAGAGGAAATTGAAACTAAATGTAGGTCAGGCCCTGCCTGACAAGGAGAATACATGAAAACTAACAATGCCCGGCGGGAAGAAACGCAAGAAGAAAGAGTAGTTAAAAATAAAGTCATCCTGAACGTGATTCAGGATCTTCAACGCTTGTCGTTGCGGTTGTTGGTGCCACTGATAAACAACCTGCGTGGAAGATCCCATATCAAGTATGGGATGACCCCTTTGTTTGATAACGGCAAGTGCGTGGAAGATGCTGAGCAAAAACACATCAGCATACGCCAATTTAATAAAAACAAAAAACCAGAGATGACGGCTTTATGTAATATACCCCCCCTCACCTGGGCTACGCCCATCCTCTCCCCCACTGGAGAGGGGCCCTTCCCCATGAGGGGGAAGGAGAACCGCGGTTTTACGCTTATTGAACTATTAGTAGTTGTCCTAATTATCGGCATATTAGCGGCCGTGGCCCTGCCGCAGTATCAAAAGGCAGTAGCAAAAAGCCGTTTCACAGAAGCCCTGGCACTGGAAAACTCTTTACGGCATGCGATAGAATTGTATGCGCTAGAACATCCTTGGGATGAATTTACAGAGTTTTTTGGAGAGGGAAAGACAAACCTACTACATATTGATCTTCCTTCCGTTTCTTGTGCTAGTTCTTCCTGTAATACTGCCAATATGAACTTTTTTGCCTCTTGGGGAGAGTACAGCGGAACAGAGTTCTATGGGAGTGTATGGGTAACTGATTTACGGGGAGATTTTCATTTTGATAATGAATATCATCCCGGGGGAATATGGTATAAAACGTGTTTGTATCATACTAACTTGGGAAAATCCCTTTGTGAAAGTTTAGAAAGCCAAGGTTGGAATATAGCCGAATATTAAATATCCTCTCTGACAAATACAAGCACCTTCTTGGGTAGGGGGTGCTTGCTTTTTTCCTATTGTATTTTGTTATAATGAGAAGTGAAGTACACGGATTAGTATTTCTACGTTGTTTTGCATATCAATTATAGGAGAACTTATGTCAGACCGCTTCGCACCCGCTGCTAAAATCCTGCAAGATTTTGGCAAGGACTCTGCTAAACTCATTCCCATCTTGCAGAAAGTACAAGATGCTTACGGATTCCTCCCCGAAGATATTATGCGTTATATCGCAAATGAACTGGAAATTTCGCCCGCCCGGGTGTTTGGCGTGGCGACTTTTTTTGCCCACTTTGCTATTACCCCCAAAGGTAAACACATTGTGCGCGTGTGCAACGGAACCGCTTGCCACGTAAAAGGTTCTTCGTTTGTGATTAACACTGTAAAAGAAAAACTAAAATTGAAACCCGGGCAAGACACCACCGAAGACGGCATGTTTACCCTGGAATGTGTTTCTTGCTTAGGGGCGTGCGGCTTAGCCCCGGTTATGGTAATGGATGAAACGGTACATGGGCAAATTACCCCCGCCAAAGCCGCACAAATTATTGACGAAGTTATGAAACAGGAGGCCGCTAATGCCCACTAACGATATTACCCAAATTGCCAACGATTATAACAGCGCATATAAAAACATTACCGGCCGTGTCGTCATTTGCGGCGGAACCGGATGTATTGCCGGCGGTTCCTTAAAAGTGTATGAAGCGTTCCAACAGGAAATGCAAAAACGCAACATTGGTTTTTGCCTGCAAATCACCAAAGATTGCCACGAAAATTATTTAAGTTTAAGCGGGTGCCGCGGATTTTGCGCCATGGGGCCGCTAGTAAGTGTGGGCGATATTTTCTACACCAAAGTAAAACCGGAAGATGTGCCCGAAATTGTAGAAAAAACGGTTTTAAAAGGTGAAGTGATTGACCGCCTGTTATACCATAACCCCGCTAACGGACAAAAAGCCAAAACGATTGAAGACATCCCTTTTTACGCCAAGCAAAAACGCATTTTACTGCACGATTGCGGGCGTATCAACCCCGAAGATATTAACGAGTACATTGCTCACGGCGGTTATGCCCAAGCCAAACGCGCCTATACTGAACTGACCCCGGAGCAAATTTGCAAAGAGATGACCGAATCGGGCCTGCGCGGACGCGGCGGGGCCGGTTTCCCCACCGGAAAAAAATGGGAGTTTACCCGCATGGAACCCGGCGACAAAAAATATGTCATCTGTAATGCTGACGAGGGCGACCCGGGCGCATTTATGGACCGTTCTGTTATGGAAGGAAACCCCAACGCCGTATTAGAAGGGATGATGATTGCCGCGCGCGCTATTGGGGCAGACGAAGGATATGTATACGTGCGTATGGAATATCCGCTGGCTATTAAACGCATCCGCAAAGCCATTGAACAGGCCGAAGCGTTAGGTATTTTAGGCAAAAACATTTTTGGTAGCGGCCTTAACTTTAAAATTAACGTCATGGAAGGGGCGGGCGCATTTGTCTGCGGCGAAGAAACCGCGTTAATTGCTTCTGTAGAAGGTAAACGCGGTATGCCGCGCATTAAGCCGCCGTTCCCCAGCCACAGCGGTTTATTTGGCAAGCCCACTGTTATTAACAATGTGGAAACATTAGCCACCGTAGCCAAAGTATTTGAAATGGGCGCGCAAGAATTTAAGAAAATAGGTACGCCAACCAGTGCGGGCACTAAAACCTTTGCCGTTACCGGGCATATTGCCAATACCGGACTGGTGGAAGTACCCATGGGAACCACATTGCGCCAGGTAATTGACGACGTAGCCGGAGGAACCACCGAAGACGACGGAACTGTTAACAAGAGCGCGTTTAAGGCCGCGCAAATCGGCGGACCTTCGGGCGGTTGTTTAACGCGCGAACATTTGGACTTGCCGCTAGATTATGACTCCTTAAAAGCCGCGGGGGCCATGGTGGGTTCCGGCGGGCTAGTGGTGATGAACCAAAAAACGTGTATGGTAAATGTGGCGCGTTTCTTTTTGGAATTTACCCAGCGTGAATCGTGCGGTAAGTGTGTACCCTGCCGCGAAGGAACCGAGCAAATGCTTACCATGCTTAACGACATTGTAGAAGGCCGCGCCACCCTAAAAACCTTGGAAAATTTAGAGGACTTGGCTAAAGCGGTGCAAACCGCCTCGCTCTGTGCGTTGGGCAAAACCGCGCCCAACCCGGTGCTTTCTACCTTAAAACATTTCCGCGATGAATACCTGGCCCATGTGGTAGACAAACGCTGCCCCGCCGGGGTGTGTAAGGCCTTAGCCCGCTACGAAATCCAGGCGGATAAATGCAAAGGTTGCGGCATGTGCAAACGCGCTTGCCCGGTGCAGGCCATTAGCGGCACGGTGGGAAAACCGCACCAAATTGACCCCAAAAAATGTATTAAATGCGGCGGCTGTAAAGCCACCTGTAAGTTTGGCGCAGTGAGCGTGTGCGCGTAGGAGATTTTTATGGAAAAAGAACAATTTGTAACGATTGAAGGAAAAAGAGTACAAATAGAAGGCGAGAAAAATTTGCTGGAACTCATCCGCAAAGCAAATTTTAACATTGTAACCTTCTGCTACCACCCGGAACTGGCCGCTTACGGCGCGTGCCGGTTATGCTTGGTAGAAGTGGAAGGAATGGGTATTGTGGCTTCTTGCACCGTGGCCCCCAAAGACGGCATGAAGGTGCGCGTAAACAGTGACGAAATCCGCCACTTACGCCGCATTAACCTGGAACTGCTACTTTCTTCGGGCAACCACAACTGCACGCTGTGTTCCAAATCCGGCAACTGCAAACTGCAGAAACTAGCCAAAGATATGGATGTGACAGAAATCCGTTTTAAATCCAAAAAGATTGACAGCCACAAAGATGCCACTTCCCCTGCCTTGGTGCGCGACCATAGCAAATGTATTTTATGCGGCAACTGTGTGCGTATTTGTAACGAAGTGCAAGGCATTGGCGCGATTGATTTTGCCTTCCGCGGGTTCCGCTCCAAAATTGCGACCGCGTTTAATAAAGAGTTAGGCCAAAGCCATGAATGTGTGTCCTGCGGGCAGTGCGCGCGCGTTTGCCCGACGGGGGCCTTGATGCCCAACTCGCAAGAGATTGAAAAAGTGTTTGAGGCCATTAACAATCCTAAAAAGAAAGTAGCCGTACATATTGCGCCTGCGGTGCGTGTGGGGCTGGGTGAAATTTTTGGCCTGCCGCAAGGAACTAACGTGGATGGTAAAATTGCCACGGCTCTGCGCATGCTGGGCTTTGACTATGTGTATGACACCGCCTTTGCGGCGGACTTAACCATTGTGGAAGAAGCCACGGAGTTTATCAAACGCTTCACCGAAAAAGACCGCCTGCCGCAACTGACCAGTTGCTGCCCGGCCTGGGTGAATTATGTAGAAAAATATGCCCCCGAATTTATCCCAAACCTCTCTAGCGCGCGTTCCCCCATGCAGATGATGGGCCCGGTGATTAAAGCCGATTTTGAACAAAAAGGCGGCAAACGCGAGGATTTGGTAGTAGTAGCCATTATGCCGTGCTCGGCCAAAAAATACGAGGCCACCCGCGAAGAATTTTCCGTCAACGGAAACCCGGATACGGATTATGTAGTTACTACCGTAGGCCTGGCGCGTATGATTAAAGAAGCGGGCATTGATTTTGTCAACCTGGAAAATGAATGGTTTGATATGCCCTTTGGCACGAAAACCGGAGCGGGCGTTATTTTTGGGGCGTCCGGCGGGGTGATGGAAGCCGCGCTGCGCTTTGCACTGGCCGAACTGGACCCGGAAAATGCCCATAGTGTTAAATTTACCAGTTTGCGCGAAGGAACGGTATTTAAAGAAAAAACCGTTAAAATCGGCGGGCATGAAATCCGCGTAGCGGTAGTGAGCGGGCTTAAAAATGCACGCAAACTGTTAGATGACATTAAAGCCGGTAAAAATAAGTATGACTTTATTGAAGTGATGTCTTGCCAGGGCGGCTGTGTGGCCGGGGCGGGGCAACCGCAGTTTGACGGCTGGGCCCCGCGCAAACGCCGCGCCGAAGGGCTGTATCAGGAAGATACGGAACTGGCCTATAAGTCACAAGATAACAGCGGGGTGATGGCCCTGTATGGGCGGATTATGGATAAGATTGGGGGCAAACGCGCCCATGAACTGTTGCATACGCACTATACCGATAGAAAGGACAGAACCGGGCTGAAATAAAATAAATTGTACTGATACAAAGTGTTCGCCGGCTTTCCGATATTTTGGATAGCCGGCGTGCTTTATTGAACGTTAAGCGGTGAGCAAGATTAACGAGAACATTGGCTACCATAATATCCCACTTGTTTTGGGAAGCCCAGTTTTGCACAACCGCTACAACTACCAGTTCCTGTCCCTAATGTACAATAAAAACCACTTATAGTGTTATACTCTTTTTTCGTCACTGTCTCGTAACGGCCATATTGTGGATTCCATTCTTGGGTTGTCGACATATTTCCTAATACTGAAGTTGGTTCATAGTAATAGGTGAATAACGGAACGTTCCCATAGTTGCCGCCCTGTGCCACTACACTAACGGTACTTTGTGAAATGGCATATACACATTTGGTAGCTTCCCATGACAGAAACCCCACCTTAGCAATTTGGGGATAAAATTTACACTCTGGCACATCAACATCTAACTCATCTATGGTGCAGGCCTCTCCCTTTGCTAATTTGCAGGCCGCGGCGGCCTTCCCCAATGCGGTTAAATTGGTTTCATATTCTACCACTTGGGCTTTTAATACTGCTTTTTGATACTGCGGCAACGCTACGGCTGCTAATACGCCGATAATCAGCACCACTACTAACAGTTCAATCAGCGTAAAACCGTAGTTATTACATAAAACTGTCATTGCAAACTTGATTTGGAATCTCACCGCTTTAACACCTAAGGTGAGATCCTGAATCACGTTCAGGATGACTTTATTTTTAACTACTCTTCCTTCTTGCGTATTTCCCCGCCGGGTGTTTTGTATGTATTTCATAAACATACTCCTTGTATTTAATTTCAATTTGTCTATTTATAAAACCATACAAAAACGGCTGATATACAAGAGCATTCTCAAAGTCCCCGCATAACAGCCGTGGCTTGCTAATTCTGCCAAAGCGGAATTAGCAAACACTCGGCACAGCAGGGGCTCGAGACCCTACCGTGCCTAATCGGCTATTTTTGGACTAGAGAATGACTTTTGGCTCCCAAAAGTACTCCGTTTCTTAAACGGTTCCAAAAACAGATAAAATTGTACCTATAGTATAATAAAAAAGGGCCGGTTTTTCCAGTCCTGTGTACCTATGGCGTAACAGAAATTAGTACAATTTGTATATGTCCGCCCCACTACACATTCAATTCTTAAAAGGTATCGGCCCGGCTAAAGCCAAACTGTTTGAACGGTTACATATCCACACCGTAGCAGACCTGCTGGCGTATTATCCGCGCACGTATCAGGACCGCCGATTAAATACCCCCCCTAACGAATATAACGCTAGTGCGCTTATTGTATTTAAAGGGCGCGTATTAAGCACACAACAGATTCCCGCCCGAAGTATTCTTATTTTTAAAGCCGTGTTAGAGGATGAAAAAGGACATACGCTAGAAGGCACCTGGTTTAAACGGCGCATGTTCCGCACGCGGTTTGACCCATTTGGGCAGATTAAAAAAGATTTTCATCTTAATAACGAAGTGTGGGTCATTGGCCGCAAAAACGACCGCGGGGCTATGTTTAGTAACCAAATTACCGTGGAAGAATACTACGTGGCGGCAGACGTACTCACCCAACTGCATGCCGGGCGGCTTACCCCTATTTATGGGCTGACCGAAGGCCTGACCAACAAACAGTTTAGGCAATTTGTTTACGAGGCCTTACAAAGTGATACCCTGGCCCATACCCCGGAAATTTTGCCGCCGTTTCTCTTGCAAAAACGCAAACTCTTAAGTGCGCCACAGGCATTAAGAGCCATTCATTTCCCTAATTCGCAAGCAGAGTTAGAGGTGGCCCGCCAACGCCTGGCCTATGAGGAATTTTTACTCTTGGCAACGGCATGGGGCATTAAGCGTACGCAAACAAAAATTTTAGCCAAAGAATATACCTACGACGTAAAACGAACACTGCTAACGCCGTTTCGCCAGCAACTGGGCTTTGACTTTACCAATAGCCAAAAAAAAGTAATTAACGAAATTTTTAGTGACTTGTTATCCGCGCGTCCTATGAACCGTTTGCTTCAGGGGGATGTGGGGTCCGGCAAGACCGTGGTAGCATTATGTGCTATGCTACTAGCCGTGGAAAACGGCTACCAGGCCGCGCTGATGGCCCCGACGGAAATTTTAGCCGAGCAACACTATTTAACCTTTAAACGCATGCTGAAAGGGTTGCCCATTCATATAGCGGTGCTGACTTCCAGCACTAAAACCGCCGCCAAAAAGAAAATTTTAAAAGAACTGGCCGAGGGAAAAATTAACCTGTTAGTAGGCACGCATTCCGTTATTCAAGATGACGTGCAATTTAAAGAACTGCGCCTGGCAGTTATTGACGAACAACACCGCTTTGGCGTAAAACAACGCAGTAAACTGAAAGAAAAAACGTCTAAACTGGACCTTCTCACTATGACAGCTACGCCCATTCCGCGCACCTTGGCCCTGGCTTTTTATGGGGATTTGGATGTTTCCACGTTAAGTGAACTTCCCCCGGGCCGGCAACCCATTGTGACCGAGTGCGCCACTTCTAAACTGGCTTACGACCGTGTGCGCAGCGAAGTAGAAAAAGGCCGGCAGGCCTATATTGTGTTTCCGCTTATTGAGGAAAGTGAAAAAATTTCCGCCAAAGCCGTTACGGAAGAATTTGAAAAATTAAAAACCGTATTCCCGCAGTTTAGGTTGGGGATTTTGCACGGACAAATGACCCAGCAAGAAAAAGAAAGCGTCATGGCGGATTTTGCCGCCCATAAGACCGATATTTTGGTGGCCACGCCTGTAATTGAAGTAGGCATTGATGTCAAAAATGCTACGGTCATGGTGATAGAAAATGCGGAAAGGTTTGGGCTAGCCAGTTTGCACCAGTTACGCGGGCGCGTAGGCCGCGGAGAATATGAAAGTTACTGCGTGCTTGTCCCCCAGCATGCGGGCAGTGTGGCGCGTGAACGGGTGGACATTATTTGCGCCACGCGCGATGGGTTTAAAATCGGCGAACGTGACATGCAACTACGCGGCCCGGGGGAAATTTTAGGCACGCGGCAAAGCGGTGAGTTGGAATTTAAAGCCGGGGATATTTTTAAGGATCGCACTATTTTGTACCAGGCCATTACTGACCGGGATGAACTACTTGCGCAAGACCCCGGATTAGTAAAGCCGGAACACGCCTTATTTAAAAAGAAGTTGCAGGAACTATACCAACAAAACTGGCACTTAATTGATTTGTCGTAAAAGCATACGTTAAACCCAAAGAATGCACAAATACAGACGTAGCACCAGGCCTCAAAAAAGACATGCTACGTACGTGTATCCACTCCCACGCCACACGTCTTGCTACATATCGTCCGTATCCTAACCCCCGCAACCACACAAACGCCCTATGATGGCTCTTAATCGGTCTTATAGGTTACGAACCCTAACACGGAACTTTGCCGGTTGTTATAAACCCTGTTTCCACTCGGTTAGTAATTTGTTTGCCACTCTGCCTACAAAACTGTTTTCCCCCAACGCGGCTGCTTGCGCCAAGTGTTTGCGGGCGCGGTAAGGGTGGTTTAGTTGCCATTCGTTCAGGGCTTTCATAAACATCCCCAAGGGTTCTCTGGGGTTCTCTTTTAATAACAGGTTTACTTCCTGCAAAGAATCTTTATAATGCCCATTTTGGTATAAACCTATAATCAGGTATAGGTGCAAGTCCGTACGTTGGGGGGCTAACTGGCGTGCCGTGCGGATATCCGCCAATGCTTGCGGGTAATTTTTAAGCCCGAAGGCGGCCTTGGAACTAAGTAGCCAATAGTCCGGGTTGTCATGTTCCAACGCAAGGGCTTGGGTAATGTGAATAAAGGCCTGTTCATAATTGCCTTGATTTAAGAAGGTAGATGCATACCGTGCCCGGTAGCGGGGGGAAGGATTTTCATCCAATGCAAACACCCGGTCATAATACGCGCGTGCCTTGGAATAAAACCCAAAAGAACGATAATTTTCTGCTTGTGCGGCCAGGGCCTCTAAATTATCCGGTTCTTGTTTTAGGGCACGTTCATATAACACTTGGGAACGGTCCGTTAGTCCGGTACGTTGGTAAAGCCCTGCCGCCGCTAACAACAAAGGTACATTTTTGGGGTGAAATTCTAATGCTTCTAAATAAGATTCTAACGCCTTGTCCAACCGGCCCAGTTTTTCATAACTCATCCCCAGCAAACGGTAAGCGCGCGCTTCGCGGCGTTTGACGTTTCCTGCCTTATAGATATATCCGGTAAGTTCTATAATGGCCTGCTGGTATTTCTGCTGATTATACAAGTTGCGCGCGCGGACATATTCCTTTCTGTCTCCCACAGGAGCCAGGCCTAAAAATCCGTTGGTACACCCGGCAAGCAGTACCATGGCTCCCGCCCAGATAAGTAATTTAGTGTTTAAAGATATACGGCAGTGCATATAATAGCAAATCCTCTTGTAAAGGTACTAAATTTTTGTATGCTTCTTTTACCCCCACTTCCCCGGCTTGGGAGAGTTTATTTAATTCTAGCGTACCCATACCCAATACGCGGTTAGTCAGCACAAAGTTAGCGTTGCGTGCGGATTCTTCAATCATAGCCGCTGCGCGCACATCATTGACTCGGTTGACGTATCCCAAAATAGTAGTAGGGGTTTTAGAGGAAAAATCCAACGGTGTTACGGAAGCAATCACATAGTCCGCCCCCATTTGTTTAACGGTACCTACCGGCAAATAATCCACCACAGCCCCATCTACTAACGCCCGGTGGCGGTAGGATACCGGCTCAAAAACGCCGGGCAAGTTCATACTGGCACGCACCGCAATAGCCAATGGGCCGGAATTAAATAACACGCGTTCACCTGTTTTGACGTCCATAGCTGAACAGGCAAACGGAATGGGCATATCTTCAAATTGCATGTCACCTAATTGTTCTTCAAAAAATTTAGAAAGATTTGTGGAAGAGGGTAATTTGCGCTCAAAAATAAACCGTAATAATCCAAGGGTGTTAAAATCCGGCGTAATGGTATCTAATGTAATATGTTTGCCTAAATCCCACAGTTTTTCAGTAGGAAGACCGGCAGCGTATAATCCGCCCACGACCGATCCCATAGATGTCCCAGCAATTTTATCAATAGGGAGTTGGGCATTATCAAATACCTCCAGCACCCCCACATGGGCAAACCCCCGCACACCGCCAGCCGATAGGGCTAATCCAATCGTGGGGCGGTCTTGGGCAGGCAAAGAAATAAACCGTTGCCACATCCATTCGCGCAAAATATCATCATTGGTTTGGGGAGAAAGTGCTGCTAGAGGGGTGCTGAAACACAGTATACTTGCGTAAGCAAGCAGCATGCGCCGCACTTTCATCATAAATCCTTGCCGATAGCCCATTCCAGTTCGGCCTTGGCAATGTGGTTTTCTCGCAGGGCTTCTAAATACTCATTTGCTGTTTGCAGGTAGGCCTGCAGTGCTTGTAGAGGAGCGGTACCGACATGCCCCCCCCGCAGTTGTTTATCCACCAGGGCGGAAAGTTCTTGATAGGTTGCCTGCCTGTCTTGTACTTCCTCTTGCCAAAACATCATTTTGTTAAAACTGGAAGATACCTGCACGCGGATCGTGTCTTCAATAGCCGCGCGATGCAAGGTTCCTTTTTTCTGTTCGGCTTTCTGTTGGCTTACCTGTTGGGAAAATGTATACGGAATTGGCAAGCGTACGGCTAAAGAAAGTTGTTTGTTCTCATCGTCTAAATCGGAATCTCCCACCCGCTCATACGAGGCATTGAGCAAAATATCCGGATAGCGTTTAGATAAAGCCAAATCAATGGCAATACTGTCTAGTTCCAGTGCGTAAATTGCTGTTTTGAGTTCCGGACGAAATTCGGTGGCCCATAGTTGAAAATGCGGCAAATCCCCGGTAATGCTTACTGGTTCTAATGTGCCGGAAATGGTAAGCGGGGCATTTGTTTCTTTGTTTAAACTTACTAGCATCGCCAGGCGGGCTTGGCCTAGTTCATACTGGGCCGTTTGGGTGCGTGCGCGTAATTGATCCAGTAATGCCCGCTCTTGCACGCGGCTCCAACCGCTGGAAGACACTTTCCAATGAGATACCTGTTGCCATATATCTTGGGTGATGCGGGCCTTTTCTTGGGCATAGAGAAGATGGGTAAATGATTTTTTAATGTCTAGCACCGTAGCATTTTTTACGCTTTCATACTTACTTTGGGCTTGTTTTAAGTTGGCACGTGCGGCTTTTAAGGCCCCTTGGATGCGCCCACCGGAATAAATATATTGTGTAGCCCCCACACCTACCCCATAATAACGTTTACTGTCTAGTGCTTTAGAAGGAGGAAGAAAGCGGTTGGTGGCCACTTCAGGCAGTATCATTGCAGAGTCCGCATCATACCAGGAGGCACTGCCCTGCAATGCAAATTGCGGCAGATAGCGGAATTTGGCCTCACTTACTTTTTGTTCCGCAATAATGATTTCTTGCCGGGCAGCCAAAAATTCAGAATTATTTTCAAGACCCAAACGGATGGCATTTTCCAAGGTTAAATGATCACTCATCAAACTGGAAAAATTAACCCCATAATTACTCTGCGCTACGGCTGTTACCGTCATACTGAAACAAACGGCCAGCAAGATTACTTTTTTATTCATAATTAAGGTAACGGTTTATTTTTAATGTGTCCCTCTACCACGTCCATCATTTTATTAAAGTCCTGTTGCAAATCGGTCAGGGCATCCCCTTCACGCAAATGAATACGTTGGGAAAAATCCCCCGCTGCAATTTTTTTACAGGTTTGTTCAAAGCGGTACACAGGGCCGGCCATTTTATGGGAAATAATGGCCGAAATAATTACAACAAAAAGTATGTAGATAGAGATTTTATAGAAAAAGCTGGAGGCAATCGGAAGAAACTCATCATAAATGGGTTGCATCAGCACCGGGTAGGCATCAAAGAGTTCATTTAGCGTAACCGCCAGTTCCAACGTCATAATGGCTAACCCGCACAGAACGCTTACTAAAATCAGCACCATATAGCGCAGTTGCAGGCCTTTTTTAATAAAAATAGTACGGCGTTGGAACGGTGTTTTTGGGTTCATAGCAACTCTTAAAATGTGGTTACGTAACGCAATTGTAAAATACGTTCGTTTTCATCTCCGCGGCCAATGCGGCGGAAGGCCGCATCTAATGCCAAAGAGGGGTGCAAATAAAACCGCGCGCCCATGTTAAAGCGGGAATCACGGATATTGCGTATGCCATCCCATTCTGCCATAGCAGTGATTTGCGGAAGAATTTTATAATATAGGCCGGTAAAGAAATACAAATCGTCCCAATCAAAATCAGAAAGGTTCATCCCCCCTGTTAGAGTTAGACCGGGTACAAAGATTTCGCGCGTCATGGTCACATATCCGCCTTTGCGGTTATCTAAATAATGTTTGGAGTGGCGGGAGTAGGTGCGTGTGTGTTCGTTATACCCATACCCATACCGGCGGCCGTCATAGCCAATGGCAATGGCCGGCAAATATAAACTTCCGTCATATATTTTCCATTTGGCTTGAAAGTCCGGGTCTAGCACTTTGACAGAGGTAGAATCTCCAATCCATTCATGGATGGCTAAACTAAGGCCAATGTTAACGCGAGGGTATACCCCAAAATCAATGCTTTCCATGACTGTTCCGTGTTCATATACACGCGTGAGGAAAGAGGCCTGGTACCGATCCAACACATCGGCAGTAGGCACATCAATAAGGGTGGTTTCAGTAGAAATGGGGTCCCCCTCATTCGTCCACCCCGGGGCGGCTAGGCCCAACAGGCCGCATAAAACTACTAATAAACGCATAAATTTCATATGTTGCTCTCCTATTTAATAAATTGGCGAATATCTTTTAAAATGGGTTTCTTAATTAAACGAATGTTATGTATATAAATACTTTCCCGGGCGGGGAAAAAGTCATTACGGTCCCGCGGAAATCCAAGATCTAAAATCCCT
The DNA here is from genome assembly GCA_045593745.1 of Elusimicrobiaceae bacterium. Classification (GTDB taxonomy): domain Bacteria; phylum Elusimicrobiota; class Elusimicrobia; order Elusimicrobiales; family Elusimicrobiaceae; genus Avelusimicrobium. Next base: position 17,963 of record JAZNXF010000007.1, read on the forward strand.
TTATTCGCTCGTTCTGTACTGAGCACAACTGCGGCATTCCAATGGTCCGTAATTTCTTTGTTAAACGGATCTTTTGGGTTGTCAAAATTGCGCAGGACTACGGTTCCGGTAGGTATATCCACATCTTCCACAGGGGCCGTTTTAAGTACCAAATCGCGTGTCCACACGGCTACGCCTTTACAAGGGCCGTTTACAAACTGCACTTTATAATAATCCACATCATTTTCAGGCCGTTTTAATACTTTGGCTAGCGAATAGCGGGCATAGGGCGTATTGACGGCTTCACACTTGGCAAACACATGGGAATTTATAAACCGTTCGTAACTTTGTTGGGGATCGTAACGTTCGGGAGTTTTATGCCGGCAAGCAATGACCATTAAACAACCCACTACCAGTATACTTATCATCCAATTTCTTTTCATGCCTTACTCCTTATAACCCCATAATCAAAGCAAATACTACCCTTAAAATTATACCCATTTTAGGGTAGAAAATAAACTATTTTTTACCATTTTGAGTGTTGGAGTTCCGGTTTTGCACTTGTTTACTTATAGTTTTCCCATTTTGGGAGTGATGCCCCCTTTGATTAACCGGCCGGGATAAACCTGCCTGGGTTGCTTGTTTAACGGCCTGTTGGGTGACATCTCTTACCTCAGCCAGAGCGGTATTAAAATTCTCCGCCAGAGATTCTTCAATGAGTTCTGATGTCTGAACCACCGTTTGCTTGTCGGCTTGTTGCTGGGATAGACCGTTTGGATCTGCCTGTGCTGCGGTAAGCGGTTGCTTGGCATAGGCAAAAGTCACATGGTCGCCGATGGCGTGGTATATGTCTTCGGCATAAACCGGGTTGGTGCCATAGATGACGATTACGTCCTTATGAGAGGTGGCTTCTCGGAAAGTAACCGGATCCACCGTATAACGTTGGTGAAGATTTTTTAATTGTTCTTCGGTTATAGGAATCCAACCTGGGGCGTTGTCGGTGAATTGCTTTTCCAAGTCCTTGTCGGTGGGAGTCGGTTGGGTACTTTCTGTTGATTGTTGGTTTTGGGCTTGTTCCTTTTTATATTGTTTAAAATCATTTAAGAACCCCGGGTAGGTATTATCCGGGTCCGTAACCGGTTTTGCATTGGCCATACGAACGGCCTCACTCAAACTTTTATCATGCTGAATCGTGTTAGGAATCCAAAAACAAGTTTGGGTGGCACAGTTTTGTTTGTCATAGAGAAATCTCCCCAAATCGATCGTTTTTTCCACATCATCCGTAGCTCCACTCATTTCTGCAATTGCTTCCGGCGTAGTAGGGCCCATGACTAAGAGCAAGGGTAAATCCTTGGGCATATTGTAGTGGGTTGTTTCCAAAAATTTTTGGGCGTTTTTTTCTTGTTGCATCAGTATTTCATCCGCAGAAAAAAGGGAAGATTCTTGCCCGGGCGTGGAGGAATCTTGCTCGGGGTCGGCGGAGCAACCGGATTTAGGCAGTGAGGCGTTGGTGCATCCGGCCATTATTGCTGCCAGTTCGTCCACTTTTTGCTTTCCTTGGGCATTTTCCCGCATAGCGGCTAAAAGCCCTTCTTTGATTTTTTGCTTATTTTCTTCGCTAAGGCGTTGGCGCAGGGCTTCTTTTTTGCCTTCGTCTTTCGGGTCCGGGTATTGGGCTTGCGCCACAATTTCTGCGGATTCTTCCGCTGACCGGGTCCCGGAAAGCATATCCACAAAATCAGCCACTTCCCGGCGTTCCCATTCATATTCCCGTTCTTGCAGAGTCATCTTCGCCCATTGTTGGGGGGTAATATCCGGCCAAGGCAAGCGCATACGGCGGCCGGATTGGGTGATGTCGCGTGCGCGGTCCAATGCCCCGGTTCCGTTGCCAGGATGTGCCGTTTGCCCCTCCCGGCGCAGTGCCAGCGGGTTGTTTTCCACTGGGCGAGCGGATTCCAAGCCCAAAAAGGACTGGATAGGCCGCCAAAGACGTGCCCATTTAGAATCCGGTATTTGATGAGTGGCAGCTGCCGCATGAAAACGGCGTACTCGTTCTTGCTTTATGTAACGCGTGTAAGGGTCTTCATGCACATTGATTTCATGCATGCCGGGGTTCCCGCTGGGCGGGATCGTTTGTTGTACCAGCACCCACTCCCCGGAATCTGTTAAAAAAGAGGCCTCCCCATATTCTTGGGCACTCACCGGGGAAACTTGCACTTCTCCTTCCGGGGCACTTGGCGTATCCGTTGCACTGTTTGCCCGGTTTGGTAATAATTGATGAGAAGAAGAATTTAGGGCTGCGCGCGTGTCTTGCCCAAACGCTGGGGGAGTATAGGAAATAGGGGTAGTGGGTCTTCCCGCTAGCAGATGTTCCCGCCGTTGCGGAGTATGCCGTGCAAATAAAGACCGTAACCGGCTGGCAATAACGGCAAGGGGATTTGCGGAACTTGCCTGCACTTGGGCAGATTTTAAATCGGTTGTTGCAGGCGGAGTGGTTTCTAAAAAAGGTAATAATAAAAAAATAATACCGCTGATGCACGCTACTATAAACATCATTTTGGCGATTGTTTTCTTCATTTCAACATCTCCCTAAGGTATAGTCTATCTTTTGTGGGTGGTATTAGCAAGCAATTTTTCTTGCCAATGGCGCACAAGCCGCTTTGTGATTTGCCAGGATTTATGAATATGCTGTAAGAACGGATGCCGTGAAGTAGCCGTATGCGGTGCAGGCAGCGTAATTTGCGCTTGTTTCAGTAAATTTTTAACATCACTTATGGGAATGGCAAAATTTAAATTTTGGTTTCCTTCTCCTTGAAAGGATGCAAAGGCCACCCCAATTACTTCGGCATTCTCGTTAAAAACCGGGCTTCCGCTGGAACTGGGAGAAATAGGTGCGCTAATCTGAAGCCATACGGAACCATCTTTTTGGGGGCGGATTTGGCTGATTAACCCCGAGGTAACTGTATTTTGAAGACGGCGCGGGTTTCCAATCACGGTAATCGTTTGGCCTGGTTGAACGGTGGGGTTATCCGCCAAAGTGACCGTAGGTAACTGGCGGGCGGCTATTTGTAGCAGGGCTAAGTCCACGTTTGGATGGCGGGCTAGGACAAGGGCCTCCCCAGAGGTAGTACCATTGGGAAACGAAATATTGATATATAAGGCATTATGCAGCACATGCCCACTTGTGATAATAGTGCCATGCGGTGTTACTACAAACCCTGTTCCTGTAAAGGTGCTACCGTCTTTTTGCAGGACATTTACAGTCACTACTGCCGGCATATTTTGTTGGGCAATTTGCGCGTGATTGTGCTGGGCATATAGAACGCCACTCATGGTAAAAAACGCCCATCCTATTGCGAGAATCCGTTTCATCTTTCTATTATAGCAAGAAATACACATGAGTTGAAAATAACCCGCATAAATAGTACACTTAATTGTAAAGAGGAGTGAAATTATGTCAGATGTATTTTATGTAAGCCGTAAAAAATATGAAGAATTGGTTAATGAGTTAAAAGATTTAAAGCAAGTTAAAGCGCAACTGGCGGAAGAAATTGGGGCAGCGGCAGCCCAAGGGGACCTTAAAGAAAATGCCGAATACCATGCCGCCAAAGAAAAACAGGCCCAAACCTTGTCTTTAATTAACGATTTAGAAGTTCGCTTGCGTAATGCGGAAATTACCGATGATTTAACAGTGGACCACACGGAAGCCCGTATAGGGGCTACGGTTACCATTGCAGACACTGCCACCGGTAGTCAATTTACCTATACCTTGGTTGGCCCGGCCGAAGCCAACCCGGAAAAGGGATTGTTGTCTGTAAAATCCCCTTTAGCCGGGGGTGTATTAGGTAAAAAAGAAGGGGATACGTTCCAGGTCCTCCTTCCCCGCGGCACACGTACCTATCAATTAGTTAAATTAGAATATAAGTAAATTAGCGGTTTATGCAAAAAAACATTCCCCGGTTATGCGGGGAATGTTTTTTGCATCTGTGGTTTGTAAACTACATTAATATTATTGGAGGCGGGGGTATTTCTTATACACCTCTGCCAACTTTCCGTTAATAGACGAATCCCGAATACGCCAATAAGACAGATTATCCCACAATTCTTCTTCCTGCGCAAATGGAATATCTCCCTCGTTGGGCAAGTCCCGCAAGGAGCGCGGATAAATCCGGTGGGTTACTTTTACAAATTCGTCAAATAACGCCACCGTTTCCTCTTGGGTCAAATAAACAGGTGCTGCATTTCGCAAGGTGGACTCAATGGCCTGCTGGTAAGAAGCAATCGGTTCAAACGTGTTGCGGTCTTGGTTTAATTTCACCCACTCTAATTCATCAAATAGCAATTTTTCCTCCGGGTCCGTCGTATTCCATTTAGGAATGCGTTCCTTACGTACCAAAAAAGCATTCAAACGGTCCAGAAGTTTGGCATAGTATGCTATCTGCATTTGGATAATTTCCGACTCTCGGGCTACCAGCAAACGTTGGTGATACTGCGTATATAGTTGGTCAATGGCCTCTAAAAATGCCGGGGAATCTTCCAGGGTGATTTGCGGTTTGGCCAAAAAGGCACGTACACGCATTTTAGCGTTTTCATCCACAAGAGGGTTATTGAGTAAGCGGCGCATCATTAAAATCTGTTGCCGCGGATGGCGGACTGTATAATTAAAGGCACATAGGTGAAACGGTTTATTCAAGCAAAAATAGTCACTCAAATCTTTATTCATCGTGTAAACATCTTTTGCCATCAATGCTTCTAGCATATACGTCTGCAACGCATGATTTTTTATAGTTTGCACAATGGTAGAAGCAATTGCCATGGTTTCTTCCTTCCCGATATAATGAAGGGAACTTAAAATAAGTTGAAGTTGTTTGGCATTTTCAATTTCCTCTTTATAAAAATTTTCTTCATTCTGTTGCGCAATCAAAACTTCTTTTTCTAACGGAGTATGCGCTATAAGCATTTGTAGCGAATGCGTAATGTCCGGGGAATTATGGCCTAGTACGATAGGGGCGTGCGTCTCCTCCACTGCTGATACGGCCCGCGCTTGTGCTTGATTCACTTTACGGTCTAATTTACCTTCGGCAACACCTGCCTGAATACGAGCAACCGTAGCTTTGGGAAATGTATAATGCTGTATTTTCCCACGGTAAAGCCGGGGGGCTTCAAACAACCCTTCCACCGCTTTTTTGGTGGATTTACCTATAGGGCCTGCAAATGTTGCCATAGAGGCCGACACACAAACAACTAAAATAATTGCTTTAGTAAGCAGAATTCTTATCCTCATGTTTTTATGATACCAATCTATGAGGAAGGACGCCAGGGTCCTAAGGCCCAAATTTTAGTAGGTCTTTTGGGTTAGGTGTTTTCCGCGCGGGTAATAAGGGCTTCCACTAACCGTTGCCGGCGGAATTTGCGGGTTTCTAAGAGGAGTCCATCTGCGGTGAATTTTTCATTAGTTGTAGGTAAGTGGCCTAACTTTTCTTCCACCCATTTGCCCACCATAAGCGCAGGCGGCAGTGTCTCCGGCACAGGCATACCAAGTGCCATAAACACATCCGCCAGATTGGCCGTTGTGCTAACTATTACAGAATCCCCAAAGGGGCGGATATAGGCGGAAGAAAAATCGTATTCATCTTCAATTTCCCCTACCAGTTCTTCAAAAATATCTTCTAGTGTTAAAATCCCGGTAATTTTGTTCTCATCCGTAACCAGACAAATATGCTGTTTGGTTTTCATCAGTTGTTGCAAGGCCGTGGAAATAAGTGTATGTTGTTCCAGTTTAATAAGTGGGCGCACAATGGAACGTGTAGACGTATGTGCACTGCTCGTTTTGGTGGAAGAAAAGATATCTTTAAAGTTTAAATATCCAATGATGCTTTGTTTATCTTGCGGATTTTCTAATACCGGAAAACGCGTGTGCATATCTAAATGGGCTTTTAAAAACGTTTCTGCGATGGAATCGCTGGCGGTCAAGAAATAAACATGGTCCAAAGGAACTTGTATTTCTTGAATAGTTCGGGTACAAAACTGGGCACTAGCCAGCACCATTTTTTCTTCTGTTTTGCTAAACAAACGGGAAGAAGACGCAATCGCCGCAGCAGTACGCAAATCCGCATACGCGGCTTTTTTTTCAGCTTTGGGGTCTGAAGGGGCGGGGACTTCTTTTTGGGTACAGAGGCGGACCAGTTTTTCCATCACTAGCACAATGGGGGCTAGTGTTTTGTAGAGTATGTACATAGCCGGAGAAAACTGAAGGACTACCCACTCTTTATTTTTTAGCGCGAATGTTTTGGGAATAAGTTCAGAAAACACTATAATTACAAAACTTAGCGGTAAGACCACACACGCAATAGACAATACATGCGCCAAATGAGAGGGTACACCATACAATTCTAGAAACGGAACCAGTGAGGCCCCGGCCCCGGCCCCGCCCAATGCGGCCGCGATGCTGCTTACTAGGGTAATGCCAATTTGCACTACTGCCAAACTACCTTCCAGATGTTCTTTCATAAATAGGGCGGTTTTGGCAGCGGCAGGGTCCTCTTGCGCTAACACCGACAACTTGGTGCGGGAAATAGAGGCCAATGCCATTTCATACGCGGCCAATAGTGCATTTAGGGCTAACATCAGGGTAATAATGAGCAGTGTCATAGGTATATACTAGCATTTTTGGTAATGTCACGTATGTATGGCTACCTAGGTCTTTTGTCCCTGGAAGAAGTTCCCCTTTAGTCCCTTGTCGGGGTAGTTGGTATACTGCTACACTATTTATATGAAAAAGTTACTTATTTTATTCTTTGTGTGTATACCCATGTGGGGGCAGGCACATAAGCTCAGAGGGCTAAAATTCTTTAAACAAATTAGCTTCCACCAGTTGGCAACTGTTGTTTCCCCCGCAGTTTCCCCTCACGTACCTTGGTTAACTCCAGCTCGTGTTCAACCCTTGTCTACGAGTTCTGTCCACACCTATCAAGCTGCCCGGTGGCCTAAACTGCATGATAAAATTGTACTCACTACCGCGCAACGCAGGGAATGGATGGCAAATTACCAAATGTTGGCAAATGATTTTGAAACCTTTAAGAAAAACTCCTCTACTTTTTTGTTTTACCAATCTATGCCTTCAGAAAGCCGAATACTTTCCCAGGAGGAAAAATGCCAATGGTTGGAACAAATGGTTCCATTATACAAACGATTACTGGACTTTTACCCATCCACCCAGCAAGACGAGTTCCTGGTCCGCGCGTTAAATTATATGGAAACGTCTATTTCGTTAATAGACCCTTACCTTGTTCCCAGATTACGTTTACAGGCCCAACCGGCAACACATTTTAATATGCAGGAGTTTTTATTATATCCTCCGGCGGAGCAATTGGGGGATCCTTCTATTGACCTGGATGGAAAGAACATTGTATTAATCAATGACGATGGGGCTTTGTTGTCCTATTTTGAACGGTTAGTGCATATGGGGGTTCTTTTGCCAGGCGCAAATGTACGCACGTACGGAGAACCCTTGCATTTCCTACTCAAGTTAGCACACACCTCTTCTATGCCAGATATTATATTTACCGATATGCAACTGGGGACTTCTAATGGTTATTATTTGGCCTCACAACTGCGTAAAATGGGCTATACCGGCGGATTGATTGCGCTAACGTCTTATGCAGAAACAGAGGATAATGCCCGCATGCTTAAATCAGGCGGATTTGATGGGTTGGTATCATTAGATGACAGATATTACCAAAGAATTTCGTTTGTAGAGCGTCTTACCAGGGCCGCCCAACTTTATTTGCTTCGCATCCAACATAAGTAACTTAAATTGATCTTTTGTTTTGTAGAATGCTTTTTAAAAATGCGGCTGTTACGTGTAGGACCGCTTGCTTGGCTTACCCGCAAGAGCCGCTTTGTGTTGGTTTCATAGACAGAGAAATTGAAATTAAATCAAGGCCGGGCTCGCGGTACTCGCCTTGCGGCTCACCTAGTTCGCACGCAAACTCGTACAACGCTGCGCCTTTCAAGCCCCTTACGCGCACCAAGCAGTTTATGCGTTCCCCCTACTAAAAATAAAAGCATACAAAAGTGTGCGGGATAATTTTTCAAAATAAAATACGCTTCTTCTAGGCGCGAACTTGCGAAGTATACTGTGGGCACCCGCGCGTTAGCGCGGAGGTATTCGAGCAAGTACGCAACAACGAAGAAACGTATTTTAGTAAGAAAAATTTACCGGGGAAGGGACTTGAACCCTTAAGCCCGTGCGGGCAATAGTTTTTGAGACTATCCTGTATACCAATTCCAGCACCCCGGCTTAAATCTGTACTTATTATAGCATATTTGTTGTTAGTTTTCTACGCTTTGGGTAATTTGTGGGATAAATCTTTATTTACCAGTGTGGCTACGCAAGAATCACTCCATACGTTTAAAGACGTTTCCACCATATCCAGCACCGTGTAAAACGGCAAAATAATCCCCAAGAGCTGTATCGGCACATTCATAGAAGAAAGCAAACTCGCCGCTAAAAAATAACACCCCATGGGTACGCCCGCATTACCAATGGCGGCAACGGTGGCAATCACCACCCAAGTAAGCAGTGTGGGGATAGTAATAGCCAGCCCATTATTTTGCATCAGGTATACCACCGTAATTAAAATAAACGACGCACACCCATTCATATTGATGGTGGTGCATATGGGCAACACAAAGCGCGAAACGGTGGGGTGAAGGTGGTTATTTTCTTCGGCGCAGGTCATCGTTACCGGCAGGGTACCCGCCGAAGATTTAGAGAAAAATGCTACTAGCAACGCTTTAGACATATTGCGCGCAGTACGCCAGGGGTTGATGCGCCGGACCAGTAAAAATAACGGAAGGATAATTACTCCTTGAATTAAGTTAGCACTTACCACCAACACAAAATAATGCCCCAGGCCGTTTAATGCAATCCCGCCGGCAAAATCACGCGTGCATAAAGAAGTAAATCCAAAAATCCCTAGTGGCAACACGCGGATAATCACGTTTACCAGCGTAAACAAAACCGATTGTACCCCGCCTATAAATTGAAGTAACGTGGTGCGTTGTTTATCATCCGAAATATAGCGGATTGCCACCCCTACGGCAATGGCAATAATTAGCACGCTTAACACGTTGCCTTGCACCAGGGGCGCGAGCGGATTATCCGGCACGACGGAGACGAAATAATCCAAATATCCTTTTTGGGCGGCGAGGCCCACGTCGGCCGCGGGGGTAGCCGTGGCGTTAGCGGGCGTAAAGAAATAATAAAGCGCGGCCCCCACCCCGGCAGCTATTAAAGTAGTAGTGAGGGTATACCCCAGGGTACGCTGCCACAAGGTTTTTTGCGTGCGCGCACTGCCCAGGCCGGCAATCGTGTAACAAATGGTAATAGCGATAATCGGCACACTAATAAATTTAAACAAGCGCACAAATACGTCACTTAAAAATTGGGCGATCGTAAGGCCTAATTCGGTAGGATATAAACCGTTAAAAATACCCAATAAAATGGCTCCGGCAAACCAACCGGCATATTTCCAAGAAGAAGTTACAGGTTTGTTTTTCATACCTTTATTATAGCAATTCTCGGAAAAGCAAATGCCAGAAAAAGTAAGAATTTTTAACAAACTTGACACCTTTATTTTTTTATGCTAATCTATTTGTATGCAGAAGTTATCTATTTCCATGGAACACGTTTATTGCTTCAACCTAATGAACTGGTTTGAGGCGTTTTGTGTTGGGCGGAAATAGAAATTAAATTAAATTTGTGAAATTATTTAAACCCGCTCAATAAAATAAGTGAGCGGGTTTTTTAATGGATTTGTCTTGTATCAAACAAGGTCAAAACAGGTAGAAAAAGTAAAAAAAAGAACTACCTGGATACTAATAAAAGAGGAAAGAAAACATGAAAAAAGTAGTATTCGCCGTAATCAGCATCGTTTGTGTGGCAGTTGCCGCGCAAGCCCAATCCCCCCGGGTAGAAGTAGCCCTTACTAGCGGGGCGTTAAATGGCAATAAAAAAACCGGCCAGATAGACCGACGGAAAAGCACGCAATGGGCGGACTCGCTGACGCGCAAGGTAATGCAACAAGTGGACCGGGCCGCGCAAAAATCTTCAGTCAAAAAAGCCCCGGCAAAAAAAGCCAAACCTACGGCTAACACCCAAAAAGCCGGTATCGGCGCATGGATAAAAGCCGCTTTATTAGGAGGCAAATATCCCGGCGAATCGGACCAGGCCTATCACGACCGCCTTATGGCCCAAAGCCAACCGGCTTCCCTGCCATTCAAATAAGAAAAATCCTGCAAAAACCCGCCCGCATAGGGCGGGTTTCTTTTTATAAAACCGCATTGTAAAACCCCCGGTTTTGTAGTATACTATAGATACAATTTTATCTGTTTTTGGAACCGTATGCAGAATACGGATGTACTCGTAAGAGTCCTTTGACACGCCAAAAGCAGCCATTAAGAGGTGCAACATAAGAGGGACTGCAACCCGCTTGTGTTGTGCCGAATGTTTGTCATTACCCAATGGCAAATTACGGCTGTTTGTAGTGTGACAGTGTCAAAGGCACAGTACATAGAGCCGTTTTTGTTGGTTTCATAAGCAGAAAAGTTGAATATAAATAACGAGGTTAAAACTTATGAAAAACCAAAACACCCGGCGGGGTAATACGCAGAAAGTAGTGAATAAAAAAGGACGTGTCCTGAGGAATTTGGCGAACCGCAGGGTCTCTCTCAGGACCTACCACGCAGGTTATAATAATAAGGAAAATGCTTTGTTTGATAACGGCAGTTGCGTGGAAGATGCTGAGCAAAAACACCTCAGCATACGCCCATTTAATAAGAAAGCATTTACGCTCATTGAACTGTTGGTAGTTGTTCTAATTATCGGCATATTAGCGGCGGTAGCGTTGCCGCAGTACCAAAAAGCGGTGGAAAAAGCCCGCATGGTGGAGATGATTTCATATATTAACACGATGAAAAAAGACATTGATTTATGGTTGTTGCAAAATGGGGGCTTTCCGCAAGAACTAACGGTATTGCTGGGTAAAAATGTTAATTTACTGGATATATCTCTGTCGGATACATTGAAGTGGGATACTGGGGGCTCATCAGCAGAGAGTAAAAACGGTAATATTTCTACATCTTCTGTTACATGTGATGACAGTGTTTGTGCCTTTACACTATATCTAAAGCCAGTAGAACTTGGTATAAATGTATGGAGAGGAGATGATGATTCTTGGGATGTGGTATGTGAAAGGTATAGTGAATTAGACAACAAAAGGTGCGATCAGTTTGAGGCACTATACCATTCCAATTAAAATATGCTTTCAACAAAAGGGGCTTCAAACCTAAAGTTTCAAGCCCCTTTTCTGCGGTTACACAAAATTTACAAATTCCTCACAAAATGCCCCGGGCTTACACCCGGGGGGTTTCATTTACTCCTGATAATCTTTTAACATTTTAGTCCGGCTGGGGTGGCGCAATTTGCGGATGGCTTTGGCCTCAATCTGACGTACGCGCTCGCGCGTGACGTTAAACATCTTGCCCACTTCTTCTAACGTGCGCGGATAGCCCGAATCAATTCCAAAGCGCAAACTGATAATTTTGGCTTCCCGCTCGGACAGTGTAGCCAATACGTCGGCCACTTCCTGCTTGCGCAGAAAATCCACCGCGGCAGTGGTGGGGTTTGGCCCGCTTTTATCTTCAATAAAGTCCTCTAAATTGGAATCCTCATCCTCCCCGATAGGGGTAGACAAAGAAATCGGGTCCTGCATGATTTTAAGTACGCTTTTTACTTTTTCAGCCGACAGGTGCAACGCTTTGGCATAGTCCTCAATAGACGGTTCGCACCCATGTTCCTGACGGAATTTATTGGTTACTTTGGTAAGTTTAGAAACTAACTCTTTCATGTGTACCGGAATGCGGATGGTGTTGGCCTGGTCGGCAATGGCGCGGTTAATACTCTGGCGGATCCACCACGTGGCATAGGTGGAAAATTTAAATCCGCGTTTGTATTCAAATTTTTCTACGGCCTTCATTAAGCCCAGACCGCCTTCTTGAATTAAGTCCGAAAGTTCCAAGTTGGAGTTCACATGTTTTTTGGCGATAGATACTACCAAGCGCAAGTTGGCTTTAATCAGTTTTAGTTTATCCTGCAGGATCATATTTTCAAAAAATACGATACGGTCATTAAACGCCAAAAATTCCTTTTCGCTCATGGGCAGCATTTCCACCATTTGTGCATGGCGGCGGCGGATACTGTCAATATTCGTAAGCGCGCGTTCTAATTCTTCTAACGAAAATTTAGTAGATTTTTTAAATGCTTTTTCAGTAATTTTTTTATTCTTAAAATCATTTACCAGTTTTTTAACCTGGTTGTATGGGCCAAAATACTCATCAAAACGTTTCATGTCGTTAGCTGTTTCGGTCAGGCGGTCCGCCAGGTTTTTAATTTTGTTAGTTAAACGCTTAATTTTGTTTTGGTTTAAGTTTAATTTGTTAATGCGCGTTACTACTTCTTTTTGCTTCTCTTCTAATTGCTCAATAAAGCGGTTGCGTTTTTTTTCGGGCAAATTCTCATCGCGCAGTTCTTTCATCAGTTTAGTAATTTCCTGCTCGCGCTTGCCGATAAATTGGGCGGCCTCTTTTAATTTGCGGCGCATGTTATTTAGTTCGCGCGTAGTCCGTTTACCGCGGGGCATGAGTTCCTTGGTAGTCATTTCTTCCTGGTCTACCAATTCTTCCCAGTTGCAAATTTCGCGCATGGTAATGGGGGATTCTAACACCAGTTTGCGCAGTTCTTTTTCCCGTTCGCGGATGTTGCGCGCCAGGGTAATTTCTTCATCACGCGACAATAGCGGCACCCGCCCCATTTCAGATAAGTACATGCGGATAGAGTTAGACACATCCATCCCGCCCGGCAAACTGTTCCAGTCGTCACTCAAGGCCTCTTTTTCGGTTTCTTTAAATTTCTTTTCATCCACCACCTGGATGCCCAAATCGTCCAGCGTGCCCATCACGCCGTCTACATCTTCCGCGCTCATGTCGGCGGCCGCCAAGGAACGGTTCAACTCCTCTAAAGAGAGAAAACCACTTTCTTTGCCTTCTTCCACTAAATCTTTTAACGCTTTATTTTCGCCTGCCATATTTATCCTCTAACTACGGTATTTTTTTAATTTTTGTTGCAATGCTACATACTGCCCAAAAACTTCCGGCGGCACTTCACCGGTGCCATATGTTTTCATTTGTTGTGTAATTTGTTGTAATTTTTTTTGAATGCCGGCTTGCTCTAATTTTCCCACGCAGGCGGCAATGTCGCGTGCGGGGTCAAAATCGTCGGGCGTGGGTAGTAACGCCAACTTGATAATTTCATTTTTTTGCTGGGGCAGGAGTTGGGCCGTTTGGTCGGTCAAGTTTTTCTCCTGCGGGTTTTCCGTCCACGCTTTAACTAACGCCTGGAAAATCTGCCAGGATGCAGGGGTAGAAAAATCCTGTTCTGTTAAAACGGCCCCCAGTACAATATGCTGTGGGCTACGTAACATCCAGGCCAGCAAATCTTCTTCGGGCGTAGTAGCCCGGGGTGTTTGGGCGGGTTGTGCGGAAGGAACAATCGGGGTGCGGCGTTGGGTTTGTGCCAAGCGTTGCAATACCAGTTGTTCTTCAATGCCCAGCACTTCGGCCACATGTTTTACCCATTCCCGTTGTACAATGGGGTCGGGCTGTTTGGCAATTAGTTGCACCAGTTCGCTTACAATCGTTGTTTTGGCTTGCGGCGTTAGCGGTTGTTCATACAAGTCCAGTTGCCGCGCCAGCGCAAAAGAAATGAGTTCCTGCGCCCCATTTAAAATGTTCTCAAAACTTTCTTTTCCGTATTGGGCAATATATTCGTCGGGGTCTAAGCCGCCTGGCAGTGAAGCCACTTTTACAAACAGCCCTTCTTCCATCAAAATAAGTGCCCCGCGCAACGCGGCTTTTAGGCCGGCCTCGTCGGGGTCAAAAAGCACAATCACATTTTGCGTGTAGCGTTTTAGCAGTTTGGCATGTTCGGCAGTTAAACTGGTTCCCAGCGGGGCCACGGTATATTCTATCCCGGCTTGATGACAGCCGATTACGTCCATATACCCTTCCAAAAGTACCGCGCGCCCGACCTTGCGGATAGCAGGTCCGGCAAAATTAAGCCCATACAAAATATGGGATTTGGTGAATAAAACTGTTTCTGGCGAGTTTAAATACTTGGGTTCCCCTTCGCCTAAAATGCGCCCGCCAAAGCCCACGGTGTCGCCGCGTTGGTTCCAAATCGGAAACATCAGGCGGTGGCGGAAATATTCGCGCAAGCCGTAGGCCGTTTGTACGCAAAGCCCGGCTTCTTTTAGGTCACTTTCGCTGTAGCCGGCTTGTTTGGCTTCACGCAGCAGAACGCCGGCAGCGGGGGAGAGACCCAGTTCAAAATGTTTACAGGTTTCTTGGGTTAAATTGCGGCTTTTTACGTACGCGCGCGCGTTAGAACCTGCACTAGAAAGTAATAATTTGTGGTAATAACTGCGGGCAAAATCCAGCACTTTGCGCACTCCGGCGCGGCGTTGTTCTTCGGCGGTGAGGGTCTGCGGCTGATATTCCAGCCCGGCTTGGGCGGCTAATTTTTCTACGGCCTCGCGAAACGTCAAATTTTCTATTTTCATTAAGAACGCAAAAATATCGCCCCCTTCCTGGCAACCGAAGCAGTAAAACAACCCTTTTTCGCTGCTGCAGGTAAAAGACGGCGTTTTTTCTTTATGAAACGGACAACACGCTTTGTATGTTTTTCCGGCACGTTTTAAGCCGGGCACATACTGGCGGATAAATTCCACAATATCCAAGCGGTCTTTAATTTGTTCTACGATATCTGTTTTCACGGGCAACTCTTAGAAAACAAAAGGCAAACCAGGCAATAGCCCTATGTTGCAAGGACTATTGCCCGGAATTAGGAAAACTTAATAGCGACGGCGTTTGGTGCGGCGTGCGCGGCGCTGTGCTTCCTCGGATTTGAGTTTGCGTTTCACGCTCGGGGGCGTATAGGTTTCACGGCGTTTAATTTCGCGCAAGATACCGTTTTTTTCGCATTCCCGTTTGAAGCGTTTGATTGCTTCTTCCAAGTGTTCAGCGTCTCTTACTTTTACAAAAACCATTGTGTTTCTCACCACCTTCTAGGGTCAGTAGATTAAAATATACCTTATTATTATAGATTATTTTGTTAGCAAAGGCAACTTCGTTTTTAAAAGGTCATCCTGAACTTGATTTAAGATCTACCCTAGGGTTGTGAAAAGCGGTGAGATTGCAAATCAAGTTTGCAATGACATTTACTTTTGTATAGTAAAAGACAACAACTATAAAGTCATCCTGAACTTGTTTCAGGATCTCACCTTATTATTGCCCTGACAAGTCATTCCACTGCGGGTTCATACTGTTAATTAGGTTTTCTTTCCACGCTCTACGCCATGTTTTTAATTGTTTTTCCCGACGAATAGCGTCTATAATACTTGAACAATTCTCGCAATACACCAGTTTACACAGTTTATAGCGTTTGGAGAAACCAGGTAACAATCCATTTTTGTGTTCGTAGATGCGTTTTTGTATATTGCTTGTTACCCCAATATACAATACTGTGTTTGTGTTATTAGTAAGTATATATACGTAGGCGTTCATGTAAGTTTAAAAATGTCATTTCACTTAACTTAATTCTCTTGCAAGAAGTTGTTAAAAGTGGTGAGATTCCAAATCAAGTTTGCAATGACATTTTTTATAATTGTCATCCTGAACCTGATTTAAGATCTACCCTAGGGTTGTGAAAAGCGGTGAGATTGCAAATCAAGTTTGCAATGACCTTTATTTTTGTATAGTAAAAGTCAACAACTATAAAGTCATCCTGAACTTGTTTCAGGATCTCACCTTATAAACCTACCCCGCCGGCCACAAAAACCGTCTGCCAGCCATTAAATGAAAGTGCAAATGATCCACGCTTTGCCCCGCGCCTTTGCCGTTGTTGGTTACTAAGCGGAAGTCCTTCAAATCAAACTGTTTAGCCAGTTTTTGAGCCACTAACAGCACTTTGCCCAATAACAGGGCATCTTGTTCATCTGCTTCGGACAGGCGCGCAATGTGTTTGCGCGGGATAATCAGCAAATGGGTGGGGGCCTGCGGGTTAAGATCCTTAAATGCCACCACGTCGTCATCTTCGTAAATGAGTTGGCTTTTTACAGAGCCGTCGGCAATGCCGCAAAATATACAGTTCATAAAATGATTGTACAAAAACCAGCGGTTTTTGTACAATGTCAGTACAATTTGCTCTATTTTTGGAACTGTATGCAGAATACAGTGCGCTTGTAGGCAACTACAAGAGTAGTAGAATGCCGAAAACAGTCGTTACAGGCATGAGATGATGGAAAGTCATGAGCCCATTGTCTTGTGCCGAGTGCTTATCTATATGGGTAAGCCACGGCTGTTGCATGATTGAGTGCATTCTACTACTCAAGCGGCAATAGCCGTTTTTGCGTACTCCGAAAATGGGTAAGTTGAAAATAAAACTACGGAGGATGTAATTATGACTTATAAAGTGACAAGGGGTTTTACCCTTATAGAGTTGTTAGTGGTTGTGTTAATCATTGGTATTTTGGCGGCCGTGGCGTTGCCGCAATACCAAAAAGCAGTATTTAAAGCCCGCGCAGCCGAGGCAATAACCATGCTTAACAGTTTAAAAAATGCGTGGCAAGTTTGTAAGTTAGAAGGGACCGGTAATTGTTGGAACGTGGAAAAAGTGTGGGAAAGTTTGACTATAGAAGTTCCGGGCTCTATTTCTACGGATTGTATTGAGGATGATACTTGCTTTCATACAAAAAATTGGGAATTTGCAACAGATGGTGCTACTATCTATGCTTATCCTATGGAAGGTTCATACGCAAATAATAACTTATATTTGGCTTGGGATTTTGATGGTGAATTTTCTTGTGTAGACAACCGCGGGGAAAATGAAAACCTCAAATCCTACGAAGGGTATTGTGCGCTACTAAACCTATAATTTAAGGTTGGCTTTGAAAGCATCTATCCCCCGCCGCAAGCGGGGGCACTTTTCATTTTGTATAATATATACAATCTTATTTGGAGCGTTAGTCCCTGGTCATGACCGCTAAAGCGATTGTTTCCATTGAACCTCACATTTTAACCATTCGCGGACAAAAAGTCATGTTGGACCGCGATTTGGCCGCCCTTTACGGCGTACCGACAAAAGCACTTAATCAGGCTGTTAAACGTAACAGCAAGCGGTTTCCGCCGCACTTTATGTTTCAGCTTTCCCGTCAGGAAAAACAGGAACTGGTCACAAATTGTGACCACCTCAGCGGCCTAAAGTATTCGCCCGCCTTGCCGTATGCCTTTACCGAACATGGGGTTGCCATGCTTTCCAGTATGCTTAGCAGTGAGCGTGCTATCCAAATCAATATTCAAATTATAGACGCGTTTATTGCCATGCGCCGTTATGCCTTGGCCACTAAACCTGAAGAAGTTTCTCGCCACGTGGCGATTTTGGAGAAAGTGCTGCTGCAATACATGGGCAAGACGGACCGCCGCATTGATGAAATTGTGGAAACGCTAAACGAAATGCTCTCTGCAGATGAAGATGACCTACCCGAACAGATAGGTTTCATTAAAGAATAGAAAACTTGTTTTTAAATCAGGGGGCTCTACAGCGGGCCCTCTTTTTATTTTGTATAATATATCTATCCTTATTATGGAGTGTTATTATGTCAAAAAATGACTTAACCACGCGCAACCTCATGCTAGACAGTTTGCGCCAATATGCTAAAAACCGCATCTCCTTTAATCTCATCCGCGAGCATGACGCGAAGAACGAAATTCCCTTAGACATTTTAAAAGAAATGTATAACCATGATGTACTGGGCGTGCATCTTCTTTTAATCCCCGAAGAATATGGCGGCCTGGGCGGGCAGACGACCGAAATTTACCGCATCTGCGAGCAACTCGCCCGCATTGATTTAGGTATCGCCACCGGCGTATTTGCCACCTTTTTAGGCAGTGACCCCATTAACGTAGGCGGCACGCCGGAACAAAAAGCCAAATGGTTCCAAAAAATTGCCCATGAAAATAAACTGGTGGCCTATGGGGCTACCGAAGCTGACGCCGGGAGCGACTTAGTTTCCTTACGCACCCGCGCCGAGCATGTGGTCAAAGACGGCAAAGTAGTGGGCTACAAAATTACCGGCAGTAAAATGTGGATTTCCAACGGCGGCGTAGCCGATATTTACACGGTGCTCGCGTTGGCCCCCGGCGGCCCTTCCTGGTTTATTGTAGAGAAAGGCACCCCCGGTTTTACGCAAGACGCGCACGAAGACAAACACGGCATCCGCTTATCCAACACCGCCGGGTTGGCGTTTGATGAAGTATACGTGCCGGCAGAAAATTTAATTGGTCTAAAAGAAGGGCAGGGTTTCTTGCAAGCGCAAGCCGTATTTGGCTACACGCGCTTAATGGTGGCGGCCTTTGGGTTAGGCGGCGGGGAAGAAGCCGTAGAAACCGCCCTTACCTACGCGCAACAGCGCATCCAGGCCGGCGGCCCGCTGGCGGAAAAACAGGGGTTCATGTTAAAACTCATTACCCCGCATTACATTCGTTTTGAAGCGGCCCGCGCGTATATTGACTGGACGGCTAAACAGTTGGAAGTCAACAACCACGGCCTAGCCACCGAAGGGGCAATTGCCAAACTCTACGCCACCGAATCGGGCAACAAAGCGGCCGAAGATGCTATCCAGGCCATGGGCGGGTTTGGCTACACCAAAGAATTTGCGGTAGAAAAAATCAAACGTGACGTAAAAATTACCTGCATTTATGAAGGTACTAGCGAAGTGTTGGAGATGACAATCTTCCGCGGCCGCTGGCAGGAACATTTAAAATCCCGCGGGCAGTATTACTTAAACCAAGCCGCGGAGTTTGATGCTATCCACGCCCAAAACCCGAGCGTCGGGGCGGACAGTGTGGCCTTAGGGTTTAGAGCGTTGGCCCGCGTGCTGGAAGATTGCCGCGTCAATAAACTTACCCGCCACCAATACGTTACCTTTATGCTGGGTGATTTAATTAGCGAAATGGAAGTAGCCGCCGTCTTTACGCGCGAATGTGCCAATAAACGCGTAACCGAAGGCAGCCGCTTTGATATCAATTCGCTATGCACCATGGCGCGCGTCAACGCGCGGCAGAGTGCGTTTAAAGTAGCCAGCGAGGGACTACGCCTGATCTTAGGCACCTGCCCCAACATCAACACGGCGGAACTTTCTCAGGCCGTCAACCTGGTAGGCATTGAAGATAAAATGCGCGGACTCATAGACGATATGGACACCGTATCTGCCAAATTAAGAGAGATTTTCAAAAAATAGGACTACCTTATGAATATCATTGTATGTATTAAACAAGTCCCCGATTCCACCCAAGTAAAGGTGGACCCGAAAACCGGCACCCTCATTCGTGCGGGCGTGCCTAGCATTTTAAACCCTTACGACCACTTTGCCCTGGAACGTGCCTTAGATATTAAAGCCAAAACCGGGGCCAAAGTAACGGTGCTTTCCATGGGGCCCAACCAGGCCATTGCCGTATTGCGCCTGGCGTTAGCATTAGGGGCCGACGAAGGTATTTTACTTTCCGACCGCGCCTTTGCCGGTTCAGACACGTGGGCCACTTCCTACGCACTGGCCACTGCTATCCGCAAAATCGGTCAGTATGACCTAATTCTCTGCGGGCAAATGGCTATTGACGGCGATACCGCCCAAACCGGGCCGGGTATTGCGCGCCACTTAAACATTCCGCAAATTACGTTCTGCATCCACATTGATGCTTCCGGCAACCAAATTGTTGTTAAGAAGTTAATTGAAGGCGGCAAACAAGTGTTGCAGGCCGATATGCCGGTGCTAGTTACTATGACTATGCCGGTAGATTATGCGGCCAAATATCCGTCTTTCATGGCGGCGCACAAAGCGCAAGAAAAACCCATCCACACCTGGACAGCCGCCGACATTGGGGCTGATTTACACAAACTGGGGCTGGAAGGTTCCCCCACGCGGGTAGACCGCATTTTCCCGCCGCCGGCGCGGCAAAAAGGGGAGATGATTACCGGCTCCCCGGCAGAATTAGCCAATAAATTAGTTGAAATTTTAAAGAAGGAGAGTGTAATTAAATGATTCAAATTTCTGCAAACTGTGTAGGATGTGGCAAATGTGTAGCCACCTGTCCGTTTGGGGCACTCTCTCTAGTAAACCGCAAGGCAGTGGCCTCTAATGCGTGTACCATGTGCGGGGCGTGCGTAAGCGTATGCCCCATGAAGGCACTCTCGCTACCCGCTACCGGGGCCGCCAAGAAGGACTTGTCTGCCTATAAAGGGGTGTGGGCATTTATTGAAATCAGTGACGACGGCCGCACCCAAAAAGTACGCCCGGTGGGCTTTGAACTGTTATCCAAAGGGCGCGAACTAGCTAACCAATTAGGCGAAGAACTCTGCGCCGTAGCCATTGGCGATAACGTGCAAAGTTATTTTGCCGAACTGTCCCAATATGGGGCGGATAAAATCTACGCCGTTAGCGCGCCGGAGTATCATACCTATAATACGCTGGCTTACGCCAACGCCATGATTACGCTGATTAAAAAATACAATCCCAGTGTGGTGCTTTTCCCATCTACCTATATCGGGCGGGATTTGTCCCCGCGTATTTCTTCGGAACTGTTTGTGGGCTTAACGGCGGATTGTACCGGCCTTTCCATTAAAGAGGGCAACCTCATCCAAACCCGCCCGGCTTTTGGCGGGAACATTATGGCCGATATTAAATGCCCGGACTACCGCCCCCAAATGGCTACCGTGCGCCCCAACGTATTTAAAAAAGTGGTCACCACGCCGGGCCGCCTGGCTACTATTGTGAATGAAGCGATTGCTATCCCGGTGGAAGCCGCTAAAGTGCGCGTGATTCAAACGGAAATGGACCCGGTGTCTGCTAACCAAAAGTTAGACGAAGCCGAAGTGGTTATTTCCGGCGGGCGCGGCATGAAAGACAAAGAGGGCTTTGAACTGTTAGAACAGTTTGCCCAAACCTTAGGCGGGGCCGTAGGGGCTTCCCGCGCGGCGGTAGATATGGGCTTTAAGCCCAAAGAAAAGCAGGTGGGCCAATCCGGCGTTACCGTAGCCAGCAAGTTATATGTGGCGTGCGGGATTTCCGGTGCGGTGCAACACGTAGTAGGTATGGAGCATAGCGACGTGATTATTGGGATTAACAAAGATGCCAACGCGCCTATCTTTAATGTGTGCAAATACGGCATTGTGGGGGATGCCAAACAGGTGCTCTCCAAAGCCCTGGAACAGTTGAAAAAATAAAATCCCGGTTGTCGTGAATATCTATAAGTAAGCACAAGGGCCTAAACAGTAAAGTTTAGGCCCTTGTATCTTGGATCAGTGGTTCAATTTCCCAATTTTACGAAGAATTAGTTTAAGCGGAAAATTCCACTTTCTATTTCCGTTCCACCAAATTTGGCACAATCAAAGTCGTTGTCATATTCGTAACAAGCGAACATTTCAGTTCCATTTACAGGGCCATAACAAAAGCCCCCAAGTATTGTAGCTCCTCCTCGGCCAAACAGTAGTTGAACTCCTCTCTCACCACACATCCGCAGAGAAGGGGATCGCTGTGGCATTGCCCATGCATTTTGTACTCCAAGCCATCCAATCTTTTCATAAGGTGGTAGCGTAACATCTATTTCATCTAAGTTGCATATGACATTTTTTTGTAAATCACATACTTTGCTGGCTTCATATATGGGTTTTAGCATACTTTTTATTGTTGCAATTCGGCTTTTATATACTGCCTTCTGGTACTGTGGCAGTGCCACGGCGGCTAATATGCCGATAATTAGGACAACTACTAATAGTTCAATGAGGGTGAATCCTATACGCCCGCTATACCCCGCATACCGACCCTGCGGGGTGACGGAGCGGGCGGAGTACCCTTTATAGGTCGGGTGCGAACCCGACATTAAATAGGACGTCATCCCCAAGGAAGCGGCCCGCATGGTTCGGCAATCTTCTCTCTGCCCATTTGCAGGTTTTAACAACATTACTATGTTACCCATGCGAAAACGGATATGGGAGATTGCCGACAACAACATTCGGCAATGACAATTATTTTGATTTACGGCACTTACTACTTCTTGCGTTTCTCCCCGCCGGGTATTGTTTTCTTTCATAAACATCTCCTGTCATGCAAATTACAATTTGTCTGTTTATGAAACCCGTACAAAAACGGCTGACTTGCCTGAAGATGAGGTACATGTCCAAACAATAACAGCCGCGGCCTGCCGCCAGGATTGGCGGCAAACACTCGGCACAACACAGCGGGGTTATAAGGCCCGCCATGTTGCGCCTAAACTCGGCTGTTTTTGGAGTACCTCATCGCTTATAAAAGCCATCCGTATTCTGCATACGGTTCCAAAAACAGAACAAATTGTACCTATAGTATAATAAAAATTCTTTTCAATGACAAGGTAAAACCCATCCGCTAATTTATTTGACACATATCTGCGAATGTAGTTTAATTAAAATAGGGATTTTATAAAAGGATACTATACCATGGCATTGGAAAATAATTTAGACGCAAACAACGATATTGCACAATTTTTGGAAAAATTTAAGGATTCACCACGTCCGCAACCGCCGGCACAGGAAGATTTATTTACCAGCAACCAAACGGCCCCGGCACGCCCGGCGCAATATGCGCACAGTTTTGAAAAATTGGAAAAAAAAATTTTAGAATTGGAAGAAAAGTTTGAAGCATCTTCCACACAAAACCATCTGATTTTAAGTGAACTTTCCCGCACGCGCGAAGCCATGGAACGCCAGCGTGACAAAGATGCCTTTTTGGAGCATATTTCCCGCACAATTGCTACCTTACGCACCAGTGTGGAAAATTTAACCCGGGCGCAGGAAACAAATTCTTTTTCTTTCCGGCCCAGTGCTACCCAACGTAATTTTGACCCCTTGCCGGAAGACCACATTACCCTGTCTTCTTACGATACGGCCCGCGCGGCCCAGCAGGAAGTAACCCGCTTACAAGAAGAACGTGCCGAGCAGAACCGCCTGTTTAGTAGTTTACGTCAAAAGGCCTCGCAATTAAAGGCCGTCAATAGCGCGTTAGACCGGGAAATTAAAAAAGCCCAACAGGAAAAACTGGACGCACTCAAAAAATCCGCCGACCAGGCCAAAGAAATTTTATCCTTGCGGGACCAACTCACTGCCGCAGAGGAGCGGTTTAAATCGTTTGATTTTGAAGGGCGTATTATTTCCATCAAACGCCAGTACCAACAAAAAGTTTCCACCTTGGAAACGCAGTTAAAAGAAATGTCAGACACCTGCATGCGCCAAGTGGAAGAAATAGAATCGTTAAAAGCCAAAAATACAGAACTGCAGGCCGCTGCTGAGCAAAAAGAGGCCCTGCAAGTGCAACTGGCGGCTAAAGATAAGCAATTAGAAGAACTGAAAAATAACATTGCCGCGTTGCAAAACCAGCATGTAAGCGATCGTGAAAAACAACTGGCTGATTACACGGCTCGTTTGCGTACGTTGGAAGAACAGCGCACGGAACTTTCGTTAGCGTTGGAAAAATCCCAACTGGCGTTGGGGACGCTTCGCCAAGAGAAGGAAGTGCTTGAAAAGAACTTTAAAGAGTTGGTGATAAAAATCAATCACAACGATGCGGTGATTGGGCAACTCAAGGAAAAAATTGACGTGCTGGGCCGCCAAAATACGGAACTTTCCCACCAAAATACGGCTTTGGCCCAACGTAACCAGGAATTGTCCCAAACGGCTACGGTACTCATGTCTAACAACGAAAAATTATCACAAACCAACCAGCATTTAACACAGGATAACGCGCTGCTTACGCAAAAAAACCAGCATTTAACGCAAAATAATGTCTCACTAACGCAGGCCAATGCACACTTATCCCGAGATAACCAAACCTTGTCCGCTGCCAATAAAACGCTGATGAAGGATAACCAGGCCCTTTCAGCCACCAACCAAACACTCACGCGGGATAATAAAAACCTGTCCCAAACCAATTCGCACCTGGCTAGTGACAATAAAACCTTGGTGGAAGCCAACCAGCATTTAACGCAGGATAATGAAAAATTATCCCAAACCAATTTACACTTAACCCGCAAAAATGAAGTGTTGGTGCAAAAACAATCCGCCCGCGAAAAGGCCCAACTGCAACAGGCCTCCCAACCACCTGCGGCGGAACATACCCAACCGGCGGGTTCTTTGCAACGGCCCCGCCCCGAACCGCCCGCCGTGCGTATTACGCCGGATGTTTCTTCCCAACGCAGTGCGGCTCTGCTCGCCGCCCGCTTGGTGCAGGAACATGTCCAAAAACAGGCCGCGGCCAAAGCCCGGCAAACCGGTAACAGGGTGGCCCTGTCTACCGAAGGAATTTCCTTGGATTCTTTGCAGCAAGCACCAGAGCCAACGCTGCATTCTTTAGGACGCAATTTATCCAAAATTTCTGTTCCGGCAGAAGAAGAATGGGAAGTAGTGTCCGCGCAACCGTCTGTTAAAACTGTTCAAAGCGAAGCGGACCTGCCCGAAATTAAAGTGGCAGATCCTCTCCTGCAGGAAGATTTGGTGGAAGGGGACGATTTTTTAGAAAAAACAAATAGTTTTGTAGGCCGTATGAAGTGGTCTATCTTCCGGGAGAACCGCTAACTATGCCGCTCACAAAAATAATCGTATTATACGGCGGTAAATCTACCGAGCATGAAGTTTCCGTACATAGCGCGCAAACGGTCTGCCGGTTGTTGGCGGCCAAAACGGATAAATATCAAATTTACCCGGTGTTTATCAGTAAGCAGGGCTATTGGTTTTTGCAACAAACTTGCGGCCTTCAGCAGGAAACGGACCTGGCTGTTACCCCGGTTCTGCGCCCGGATGCTACCTTTCAGGCATTAGATGGGTCTTTTAGTGTGAAGGCAGATGTGGTATTCCCGGTAGTGCATGGAACCAACTGCGAAGATGGTACTTTGCAAGGGTTTTTAGAAACATTAGATATTCCCTATGTGGGGTGCGGCGTGTTAACTTCCGCTTTGGGGATGGATAAAGAATTAACCAAATTTTTAGCCCAACAAGCAGGTATTCGCACGGTTCCTTACCAAAAAGTATCACGCGGGGTCAGTTATGATAAAGAAGCCCTGGCACGTTGGGTGCAGGAGCGTTTGCCGGTGTTTGTAAAACCGGTGCGCTTGGGGTCATCTGTCGGAGTAACGCGTGTGACGAAGGTGGAGCAATTAAAACCCGCCTTGCAAGCCGCACTTACTTTTGATACAGATGCCTTGGTGGAACAGGGTATTGACCACGCGCGGGAAATTTTCTGTGCCGTATACGGAAACGCCAATCATGTGCATACTTCGGCGTGTGGGGAACTACGCACCGTAGCCGGTGAATTTTTTGATTACAACGCTAAGTATGTAGTAGCGGGCGGCTGTGAAACGCAAGTGCCTGCCCATATCCCGCCGGAAACCGAAGCGGCCATGCGCCAAGATACACAGACCTTATTTCGCGCTTTACAGGGGTGCGGCCTGGCGCGGGTGGATTTTTTGATGGACGCGCAAGGGAAGTATTACATGTCAGAAATTAACACCATCCCCGGGATGAGTGAAACGAGTTTATTTCCGCAATTGTTTGAAGCAAGCGGGAAAAATTATCCGCATATTTTAGAAGAACTGATTGACCTGGCCCAACAAACGCATGCGCGTAAAAAGGGCTTGTGTACCAGCCGGTAACTTATGGAATTAGTAACCAAATTGTGGAACGCGCCGTATTTTATCCGCTTAACGTGGCTTTTGTGTCTGTTGGGAGTGGCGTGCAATATTGTTTTACTGTTGCATGATTTTTCTTCCGGATCTATTTTGTGGCGGTTGCATGCCGGGTTTTTATTATTGTATGCGGGACAGACGATGCTTATCCTGACACAGGAAAAGTTCGTAGCCGTACTGACGTTTTTGCAAGGGCTGGCGGCCCTGTTTACCACGGCAGATTTTATTTTTACGCCTTTGGTGCAAGCCGCCGGCCTAATATATTGGATGAGTAATCCGCCGGTGGATACACGGTCGGTTTACAAATATATTTTTATGTCTGTAGCATTTACGTTACAAATGGCGTGTGCGGCGTATTTGTGGTTTTATTTCCGCGCCCAGGAAAAGGGAACCGACAATACGCCTGCCGCGTAGTCAATTTGAGTATGTTATAATCGCAGTACACACAATTAGAAACTGTTTTTGAACCGTATGCAGAATACGGGTGCCCTTGAAAAAGGGTTACTACGAGGTCAAAAATAGTCGTTAAAGGTACAACCAGGGAGCGCACCCTGGTTGTACCGAATGTTTACCACCCTTCAGGTGGTAGATTACGACTTTTATATGGACTATCTCGTAGTGGTCTGGTATAATAGTCGTTTTTTATGCCCGGCCACCGAACTAAGAAGTAACTAAAAGGATAAAAATCATGAATACGCAAAACACCCGGCGGGGTTTTACGCAAGAAGTAGCACATAAAACAAAAAATAATACTTATAGGTTGGGCGTTAGCCCAACAGAAGTTGCAAGTAAGAATGAAAACGTACAGTGCAATGCTAGGAAATTGTCGGGTTCGCACCCGACCTATAAAGGGCACTCCGCCCGATCCGTCACCCCGCAGGATCGGTATGCGGGGTATAGCGGGCGTATAGGATTTACCCTCATTGAACTGTTAGTAGTTGTCCTAATTATTGGCATATTGGCGGCGGTGGCCCTGCCGCAATATCAAAAAGCCATGGGGTGGAAGTATTAACCGCTGCCAAAGCATTAAATCAGGCCGTGTCTGACTATTATTTAGAGCATGGCACATACCAAGGTATTACGGCAGAAACCTTAAACGTACAAATCCCTACCTTAAAACATGCAAAATACTGGGCTCCACCACAGGGAGGGACTATTTCGTATGATAGTGGAGATTGCTCCTTTGATTTTAAAAAATTAGGAGGATGGGGAAGGGGGGAAGATGCTACTTCTACTTATATTGCCCTAGTTTTTGATACAAATTTACACTTGCAACTTTCCTGGTCTAAAGGAAAGTTAACTGCAGTAAGCTGTTCTGATCAAGGGGATAAGAAGTATATAGAGTGGTGTGCCGATTATTTTCCATGTAAGAAATTCCAATATGGGTGCGGCGGTTCTGTGAAAGTATCTTGTACCTTCCAATTATAGATAGTTTATAGGTCAGGGCTTGCCCTGACCTATAAATACATTCAAAGCAACAAACAGATGGTGCCAAATTAGGAAGAAAAAACGTTCCACATGGGGAAAACCCTAACCCTTCCGGTTTTTCAAAGAAAAACGGCTTAGTTCTAGGCGCGAAAGGGCGAAGTATACTGGCGGCACGCGCGCGATAGCGCGGAGGTATTCGAGCCCTTGAGCAACAACGAAATAAACCGTTTTACGCAGAAAAAAGTGCCCCGGGGGAAAACCCTAGCCCTTCGGTTTTTCAAAGAAAAACGGCTTAGTTCTAGGCGCGAAAGGGCGAAGTATACTGGCGGCACGCGCGCGATAGCGCGGAGGTATTCGAGCCCTTGAGCAACAACGAAATAAACCGTTTTACGCAGAAAAAAGTGCCCCGTACAGGAGTTGAACCCGTACCCTCGGTTCCGAAGACCGGTACTCTATCCAATTGAGCTAACGGGGCATACCTTTATTGTAGCAAATTCCAGGGGGTAGAGGGGCTTGCGCTTTCTAATCTCTTTTTACTACAATACTTGCATGAGATCCTTACAAAACGAATCCGCCGCCCATTGCCCCCATGGATGTGACAATTTTGATGTTACTTACTGGTCGCTCGTGCGCGGGGATGAAAACGAAGATTTAAAATCCGCCATTTTAGGCGGGGAACTTAATTTAGTGCGCTGCCCGGAGTGCGGGCATTATTTTCACCACGATGGGGAACTGATTTATTTTGACGGCCCGGCCGAGCTGCTTGCGTTTGTGTTTTCGCCCAAAGATAAAGTGCGCGAACAGGAACTAAAAGCCAAAATGGAGCATGATTACCAGGTTATCAAAAATACCTTGTTAAAAGAACTCCATCTGGACTATCCGCCCCTGTCTTTATTCGGGTTAGAGGAATTGCAACATGTACTGCACCACGAGCAGGAACATGCTGCCGAATCCGAAGTAATTGCTGCCAGTGCGGCGGTGTTGGGCCTGGAAGTAGCCCGCCTGAAACCTTCTTACGCGCGGGAACATCATTTCCCCCTGTATGTACCGGCCCCGGCTGTCAAAAACCCCACGGCTAACGACTACGCCGTCGTTGCCGCCAAGGTACTTAAAAGCGGCTTAACTAGCCCATTACTGCTGCATTTTAAAGATGTTATGGCGCAAGAGGGGTCGCAACCGCCTGTTTGTTTATGAAGTGCCTCATTCCGGAACAATACCATGATTTACTGCTTACCATCGGCGCGTATGCCCATAAACTGGGGTTAAACGCTTGGGTAGTGGGCGGAGCCGTGCGGGATTTTTACCTCGGGCGCAGTACGGTAGATATGGACCTTACGTTTGACGGTACGCAAGAGTCCGTCGCCGGATTTTGTGTCAAAACCTGGGGGGGAGTAAAGCGTAAGTTTTCCAAATTCGGTACGTATAAAGTAACGCTGGATAACGGTTTTCGGCTGGACCTGGCCATGCTTCGCAAAGAAACCTATCCTTACCCCGGTTCTTTGCCGCAAGTTACGTTTACCAAAGACATTAAAGAAGATTTATTCCGGCGGGATTTTACCTGTAACGCCTGGGCCCTTTCTATCTTACCTGATACCTTTGGGCAAAGCGTGGACCCTTACGGTGCGCGCAAAGATATTGATAAAGGGTTACTGCGTGTATTGCACGAAAAAAGTTTTATTGATGACCCCACCCGTATGTACCGCGGTTTGCGCTTTGCCGGCCGGTTTGGGTGGAAAGCCGCGCCTAAAACCAAGCAACTGTTTCTAGAGGCGGACCGTGAACAGGCCCCGCTTCTTCTCACGCGCGAGCGGTTTTGCCAAGAGTTTATGAAAGTGCTGGCTGAACCTAATATCCGGGCGGTGTTTGATTACCTAATTATGTATGATTTGCTGAAATTTGCCTGGCCCAGTTTGGGGTGGACTCCCGCTTTAGAACAAGTGCATAACGCGACGGAGCGTTTGGGGGTGTTGGTTTGCTCACTTAAAGAAAATGGGGAAGATATGCTTAATAGTTTTTCTTTGCCGCATGCTGATGCCCAAGCCATTTACGAAACGTGGAAAATTGAACAGGAACGCTTAAGCCCATTGGCCCCGCTGACGGATTTTCAACGTACTATTTTAACGGCTGTTCTGCCGCAACTTCCTGTGCAAGCATTAGATGTATGCGTACTGCGCGGGCAGGACCTAAAAAATTTAGGCGTGTATGGACGTAGTATTTCTACGCTACTTACTAAAGTACGCCGCGCCCAATGGGAAGGTAAAATTTCCACACGGCAGGAAGGTCTAACACTCATCGGTCTTAATGAATAATTCAAAATAAGTTTCCGGCAAAAAGCCCCGCCGTTTCGGCGGGGCTTTTCGGTTTTATACCGAATTTGCATTATTTGGCACTAACTTTAATGCGCTATAAATAATATAACCTATTTATATTAATATGTCAAGGGATATTTTAAAAAAATGAAATTTACCTCAAGACATTGCTTTACAGCTAACATATTTTCGTGTGGATTCGTTAGATGCTGGGGGAGGCGCTTTATGGTTGGTGGCCCACAATAATGAGATAACACGTTGGGGCGCGTGGCTTCTTTCTACTGGCAGAAGAGCAGAGTTAACTTGCATGGGAAGTGATTGTGCCGCATATTTTGACTGTAATATAAACGATGAAAAGACGTGTTATGGATATGCCTGGTCAGCAGATTGTCCTTCAGCGGGTGTTGGAGAGAAAGCCATTTGCGCCTTGTTATAAATTAGGATGAGAAGGGACAGTACCCTCCCTGCGGCATCCAGGGGGGCAACTGAAGTTTTAAAACGTCTCTTAAATATGCTACAATACAAATAACTAATTCTAAACCAAGGAGATCTCCCTATGGGTGGACATTCACACTGGGCCGGTATTAAACACAAAAAGGCCCTCGTAGACGCTAAAAAAGGTAAAGTATTTACCAAAATCTTACGCGAAATTACCATCGCCGCTAAAATGAGCGGCGGCAACCCAGACCAAAACCCCCGCCTTCGCAAAGCCGTAGACGACGCCCGCGCGGCCAATATGCCCTCGGATAACGTCAAACGCGCTATTATGAAAGGTACCGGCCAACTGCCCGGTGTTTCTTACGAAGAAATTACTTACGAAGGGTACGGCCCCGGTTCTGTAGCCATTATTGTAGAATGTACGACGGATAACAAAAACCGCACGTTTTCAGAAATCCGCAAAATTTTCACCAGCCACGGCGGTTCTATCGGTACGGCGGGCTGTGTGTCTTACATGTTTAAAAGCAAAGGCATGGTAATTGTCAAGAAAGACGACATCAGCGAAGATGATTTGATGAACTTGGCCCTAGAAGCCGGTGCGGAAGATGTACGTAGTTCGGGCGACGTGTACGAAGTAATTACCAACCCGGATATGGCCGAATTAGATGCCGTGAAAAAAGCCATTGAGGCCAAAGGCATTACGCCGGTGTCTGCCGATTTAACCATGATTCCGGACACGAACGTAACCATTAACGACGAACACACCGCGGAAACCTTAATGAAAATGTTGGAAGCGTTAGACGATCATGACGACACGAAAAACGTCTATGACAACTCCGACATTGACGAAGCAATTGCCGCTAAATTAGACGCATAACAGAGGTGTTGTGAGCACTAAAACGACCACCGTTTTAGGCATAGACCCCGGTTTAGACAGAACGGGATGGGCTATTCTTACGAGGGATGCCCGTTCCGTTCTTTCTTTGGTAGCGTGCGGCCTAATTCATACGCAGGCCGGGCAAGAACTGCCCAAACGCTTGGAATTTGTCCACCGGGAAATGCAAAAAATCTTGCAAACCTACGCGCCGGATCAAGTGGCTATGGAGCAGAACTATTTTTTAAAACGCGCGCAAACCATGGCGAACACGGTAATGACGCGCGGCGTGATTATTTTAGCGTGCCAAGAGGCCCAAAAGCCCATTACCTTCTATTCCCCCAAGCGCGTAAAACTGATGATTTGCGGCACAGGCAGTGCGGACAAAAAACAAGTCCAACGCATGGTGCAACTGACGCTCAATTTAGATAAAGTGATTAACCCCGATGACACAGCCGACGCCGCCGCCATTGGCATCTGTCACCTCAAAACGGCCCCTTTGAATAATATGATGAGCGTAAAGCAAGCGTTTTTAGAGAAATTAAAATCCGCGCAAGCCACACAAATTAAGAAAATTAAATAAATTTGTCATCCCCGGTAACATTCCTCGGGGATGACATTTTATATGGGCCGCTTTAAAAACTCAAAGCGGCCCGCGAACAACAGATTAAAAAACTGCCAAACAATAACCATGAGCAGAGACGGAATCACATTTTTTTCCTGTAAGAGATTCACACACTTTTTTGGCAGTTGAATTACTGTTCAAAGCTCTGCATTCTTGTCGTAAAGGGAAACTAGTGTTTCTAAAATATACAACGTGTTGCAATTTGTATTTGGGTAGGTATAGTGTGACATAATTACCATTCTTCCCTAAGTCTTTTTGTATATGTGAATCTAAAGGTACAGTAATATCTAAATCCTCCAGATTGTTTGTGTATTTGCCGTTTTCCATATAATATACTTCTTCTGCTTTATGTATGTTTTGTGCCAGTGTCATTATTTCTACATAGCTTGCTTTTGCTACCGCTTTTTGATACTGCGGTACCGCCACCGCGGCCAAAATACCGATAATCAGCACCACTACCAATAGTTCAATGAGGGTAAATGCTTTTTGATTAAATTGGCATATGGTGAGATGCCTTTGCTTATCATCATTCACGCACCTGCCGTTATTACATGAAGGTGTCATCCCATACTTGATATGGGATCTTACCTTAGACAATAACACGTGGTGAGATTCCAAGACCCCATACAAAAACATTATGGGGCGGGGCCAAAGGTAATGCCCCGATTTGGAATGACAATTTTTATAAACTCCTTCTTGCGTAACCCCCCGCCGGGTGGTTTGAGTTTCCATAAACATACTCCTTATTTTCATTTCAATTCTTCTGCTTATGAAAACCCAACAAAAACGGCTTTTACGTCAGAGCCGAAAGCAGCGACCCCAATATAACAGCCGTGGCTTGCCATTTTCTAATGGCAAACGCTCGGCGCAAAACAATAGGGTTATAAGGCCTATCATCTTGCACCTAGTATGGCTGTCCTTGGACTGCTTTCTGGCTTTTAATATTAAAAGCGGGCCGTATTCTGCATACGGTTCCAAAAACAGATAAAATTGTACCTATAGTATAATAAAAAAATACCCATTTTACAATGCGCTTGTTTGACGAGTGGCACGTTCAAAGAAGGGGCCTTTATAGTGGCTATTAAGTGCCGTGCATAACCCCCGCTAAATTGCTACAATACTACTATGAGTATTTTTCTGTTACTACCCATTTTGTTTTTATCTATTATTTTGCACGAGTTTGCCCACGGCTACGTGGCTTACCGCATGGGGGACGATACGGCCTACCTCAGTGGGCGGCTGACGCTAAACCCCATTTCGCACATGGACCCGGTAGGTACGTTGGCGGTGCCGGCTATTTGTTGGCTGTTTGGGTGGCCGCTATTTGGTTGGGCCAAACCCGTGCCTGTTAATGCTATGCGTTTGCCTTCCCCGCGTAAAGATATGGGCAAAGTGGCCTTTGCCGGCCCGGCAATTAACTTACTGTTGGCGGTTGTGTGCGCGGTTTTACTCAAGGTATCCCTGTTGGCCCACGCATTTTTAGGGGACAACCTGTTAGGTACGTTAGTGTATATGTTGCAATATGGCATTTTAATTAACGTATTTTTAGCCATTTTTAATTTAATCCCTATTCCGCCGTTAGACGGAGGGCGGGTGCTAGTGGCCCTATTGCCGCTTAAAACAGCAGTGGCGTATGAACACTTGGTCGGCCGTTACGGAATGTGGATTGTGTTTGCGCTTATTTTGTCGGGCGTGGTGAAATATCTCATTTTGCCCCCGGCATATTTTATCGTAGAGATTTTGGCTAAAGTTTTTGGATTATAGAGGATTATATGGATAACAAAATTGTACTTTCCGGCATGCGCCCCACAGGGAAATTACACCTGGGCAATTTCCACGGTGCTTTAAAAAATTGGGTATCTTTGCAAGATAAATATAACTGTTATTTTTTTGTGGCGGATTTACACTCCTTAACTACTGCTTATCAGCATACTGAAAACCTGGCCCAAAATAGTGAAGATATGCTCATTGACTGGTTGACCGCCGGGTTGGACCCGAAAAAGTGTACCATTTTCATCCAAAGTGACGTGCCGGAAGTAAGTGAACTAAACACGCTTTTGGGCATGATTACACCCTTGGGTTGGCTACTTAGAAACCCGACGTACAAAGAACAAATCCAGGAACTGTTAAAACAAAAATACGCCGGGCAGTTAGATGAAAAAACCCTGGGGGAAAAAGTGGCCTCTATTGCGGCAGATGACGAAATTTCTTGCTTTGGGTTTTTGGGCTATCCGGTACTCATGGCGACGGATATTTTAATCCAGCAGGCCAGTTATGTGCCGGTGGGCAAAGACCAAACCGCCCACCTGGAAATCGCGCGCGATTTAACCCGCCGCTTTGCCGAAATTTATGGCCAGCAGGTATTTACCGAGCCGCAACCCCTCTATACGACCGTGGCCCGCGTGCCGGGGTTAGATGGGCGGAAAATGTCTAAATCCTACAACAACTCTATTTTCTTGGGGGAAGAGTTAGACAGTGTGCGTAAAAAAGTGATGACCATGTTCACCGACCCTAACAAAAAAGCCAAAAACGATCCCGCCAACCCGGAAGGATGCGTAGTGTATGCCTTTCACCAAATTTACAACCCCAACGCCGCCAAACGTTGCGAAGAATGTAAAGCGGGAGCGTTAGGATGTGTGGCGTGCAAAAAAGAATTGTTTGCACTGATGGAGCCGGAACTTTCTGCCTTTAATGCACGGCGCAAAACGGTGGAAAATAACAAAGACCAACTGGCTCAAATTGTCTCTGCCGGTAAAGAAAAAGCCCGCGCCAATGCCGCGGCTACCCTTACCCGGGTGAAAAAAGTGATGCGCCTAATTAAATAATACGGATCTATTATGCTGACCGCTACTCCTACTCCGATTAACGTGCACATTAACGTCTTTGAAGGACCGATGGACTTGTTGTTGCACTTAATCAAAAAAGATAACCTGGATATTTGCGACATTAACATTGCCGAAATTACCACGCAATACCTGGATTATTTAAACGTGATGAAGGAGTTAAATTTAGAAGTGGCGGGAGAATTTTTGGTGATGGCCAGTACGCTGATGCAAATTAAGGCCAAAACACTCTTGCCTAGCCAGGCCCCCACGACCGAAGACGAAGGCCCCAACCCCATGCAAGAGTTGGTGGCAAAACTGGTGGAATATCAAAAATACAAAGAGGCCAGTAAATATTTAAATGAAAAGTTAGAAGAAAACAAAGACAAATTTTACCGATCGGCCCCCATTTTTGACAACGGCGAAAAAGTGCTTAACCTGCAACTGTTTGATTTGTTAGCCGCGGTAAAGCGTGCCTTTGACCGGTTAGACGAACGTAAGCGCATTGAACTGCTTAAGGTGGAAGAATTTCCCATTGAAAGCAAAATGGAAAAAGTAGTTAATTTGTTTAAAAACCGCGAATGGGTGCTGTTAGATGATATTTTTGTGGGGGAAACCAAAAAGCGCGGGGTAATTACCTGCTTTATGGCGGTACTGGAATTAATGAAAATTAAAAAAATTATTGCCCGGCAAGATGAGCGGCAAGGGCATATCCGCATTTATTTAAACCCGGAAAATAAAGACAAAGATTTTAAAACCTTAATGCACGGAGACGGCGACTAACGCCACCATACTTATGACTGAAGAAACACAACCTGATTTGAACACGCAACCTCAAGTAGCGGCCCCGGCCACGCCGCAGGAAGTGCAGCCCCTTGCACCGCAACCCCCGGCTGATAACACCGCGCAGGAAACACCGGTTCTCTTGCAAAGTGAGGACTTGCAAAAAATTATTGAAACCCTTTTATTTATTACGGACCGCCCGGTAAAAGTGGCCCGCCTGGTGGATGTGATTGAAAACACCACCGCCAAAGAAGTGCGCGAGGCCATTGTAAAACTGCAGGAGAGTTACGCCGCGCGCAACAGTGCCATTCAAATTACGGAAATTGCCGGCGGTTTTCAAATGGTTACTAAGCCCGAATACGGCCGCTGGGTACGCCGGCTGTATAATGAAAAGATGACCACCAAACTTTCTAACGCCGCATTAGAAACACTGGCTATTATCGCTTATAAGCAACCGCTTACCCGCGCGGAAATGGAGGCCATCCGCGGCGTGGATGTGGCCGGACCGTTGGAAAAATTATTGGACCGCGGACTGGTACGCGTGGTAGGCCGCAAAGACACGATCGGCCACCCTATGGTATATGGCACCACGGATGAATTTTTGCGTATGTTTGGTTTAAATAAAGTAGCCGAACTGCCGGATTTGCAAGTGTTTGCCGCCAAAACATTAGAAAATAAACAAGAAGATTTACCGTTTGGCGAGCCGCTACCGCCGCTGGAAAAGCCGCGCATTATTCCGCTGGAGGAATTAGAAGGTGAAGAAAAATTTGAAGCGTTAGATGCGTCTACCCCAGACCCATTTTTTAAACGCACCAGTTATAACCAAGGGGATTTGTCACTAACAGACAGCGCATCTGCGCCAGAGGGTTTGCCGTTAGCAGACACTACCCCACAAGAACCGTTACCCGCGCCGCAGGAAGTAGCACCGGTGCCTGAAATGGCGGAAGTTGCCACGCCAACAACACAAGAAACGAAAGACCAGGAGGAACAAAAATGAACATTGTTTTAGCCGCTAGTGAAGCGTACCCATTTTGTAAAACAGGCGGCCTTGCCGACGTGGTAGGGGCCTTGTGCCAACAATTTGCCGGGCATAAAGGCCACAAAGTATTGTTATTCTTGCCGCATTACCGCAACATTGTGCGGGTATCTTCGTTAAAAATTGTCCCCGGGGTGTATTTAATCCCGGTAGGGGATAAAATTGAGCAGGCCTCGCTTTCTTACATCAATTGGGGAAATGTACTCGTATTTTTTGTAGGCAACCGCAAATACTTTGACCGCCCCGGTCTCTACCGCACCAAGGACGGTGAATTTGCAGATAATGATGAGCGGTTTATTTTCTTTAACCGCGCTGTATTGGAGGGGTGTAAATTTATCGGGTTCCGCCCGGATATTATCCACTGCCACGACTGGCAAACCGGCCTTATCCCGGCGTACTTAAAAACGGTTTATAAATTAGATGCTTTCTACACACGTACCCGCTGTTTATACACCATTCATAATATCGCTTACCAGGGGCATTATTCCTACAGTTCCTTTCGTAAGGCGGGGTTCCACCCGGTAGATTATACCCAGGAAAAATTTGAATATTACGGCGGTATGAGTTTTTTAAAAAGCGGACTTGTGTTTGCAGATAACATCAATACCGTTAGTCCCAACTACGCCCGCGAAGTACAAACTGACCCTGCCATGGGATTTGGTTTAGACGGCGTTTTACGCGCCCGAAGTAAAAACTTTTGCGGCATTGTAAATGGTATTGATACGGACGTTTGGGACCCGGAAATAGACCCGGTGCTTCCTATCGGGTATGACACGAATGAGGCCGCCCGCGGAAAAGCCGCCGCCAAGCAATCCTTGCAACAACAGTGTAAATTAACAGTGGATCCGGCAAAACCTTTGTTTGGTATTGTTTCTCGCTTGGACTATCAAAAAGGGCTGGATGTGGCCATTACGCTGATTGAAAAACTCAAAAAACAAGCCCAATTTGTGGTTTTAGGTACAGGGGACCCTATGTTGGAAAAGGCCTACCAAAGTTTGGCCCGTACCAATGCCGGTACAGTAAGTTATACCGGCAGGTTAGATGAAGATTTGGCCCATAAAATTTATGCCGGGGCGGATTTATTTTTAATGCCTTCTCGCTTTGAGCCGTGCGGACTATCGCAACTGATTGCTATGAAATATGGCACCTTGCCCATTGTTTCTCAAGTGGGCGGATTGGTAGATACGGTTATTGGGTTTGACGGTAAAAATGAAAATACGGCTACCGGATTTTTTATTGAAGCACTTACGCCTAACGGTTTATTCCATGCGGCCAGTAAGGCCTTGACCGTATATAAGAATAAAGTGCTTTTCAACCGCCTGGTGCGCAGTGCCATGCGTACAGACGTATCGTGGGATAAATCGGCCCAAAAGTATTTGGATTTGTATCGTAAAACGGTGGTTTAAAGGATGAAGTGTGCAAAGATTTTTTTAGCGTGCGTATGGGTCCTGTTTGCTAGCAGCGTGCAAGCAGGGGCGGCCCGAAATGTAGTATGGGTGATTGCTGATGGAATGGGGCCGGAGATTATGGGTTTTTGGATGCAAGGAGTGCGCTATGGGCAGTTAAGCGGGTTCCCAGGCAGGGTATCTGCGTTGGAAACGCTGATGAACCAAGGAACCTGGGGTTTATTTTTTAACAACACGTTTGACACCATTGTGACTGACTCCGCCGCTGCGGCTACCCAAATGGCTACGGGGAAATTCTCTCGTCCCCTCTACGTGGGGTTAGATGCTACCGGGCAACCCGCTCCCACCATATTAGAAATCGCCCGGCAACAAGGTAAACACGTAGGCATTGTCAGTGATGCTTATGTCACAGATGCTACCCCGGCTGCTTTTACCGCACACGTGGCGGACCGTCACCAGCGAAAAGAAATCGCCCGCGCCCAACTAGAACTGGCCCCGGAAGTAATTTTAGGCGGGGGAGAAAAGTATTTTTCCAAAAAATTATTACGCCAAGCCCGGCAAAAGGGGTATCAGATCGTGCAGACCAAAAAGCAACTTGCGGGTGCGCGTCCTACAAAAAAAATTCTGGGGTTATTTGCCCCCAAAGGGATGCCCATGGCGGTAGAAATGAAACAGCATCCTACTACCCCCACTTTACTGGATATGACTCAGAAAGCCGTATCGGTATTGGAAACGAATGAGCAGGGGTTTTTCTTAATGGTAGAGGCCGGAAAAGTGGATTGGGCCGCACACGCCAATGACCCCGGGGCTTTACTGGCAGAAATGCGCGCGCTGGACCATACGTTAGCGTACTTAAAAGAATATGTAGAAAAGCACCCGGACACGCTACTTTACATCAATGCGGACCACGACACCGGCCTGGGAGGGTTTGTCTATCGTTCCTTGGATAAAGAACAGGTTTCCCAACGTACAGCCCAGGGCGAGGCATTATACGGCGGAAACCAAGATTACGCTTCTTTTGCCCAGTATGCTAAATTTGAAAAACAAACCCGCAGTTTGTATAGTGTATATTTAGAGTTAAAAGCCCTGCCGAAAGACCAGCGTACGGAAGAATTAGTAGAGCAGAAAATTTCCCAAGCGTTGGGGGAACCAATAGATGTGCGCGCATTGGGAGGGGTAGCGGATTTAGAGGCGTTGTTTAAGCAACTAAACACGGCGCGCGGGTTGGCGTATGCTACGCAGAATCATTCGTCTGCACCGATTATTAGTATTGCCTATGGGGCCGGCGCAAACGCATTTTCCGGGGTGTATCATAATACCGATATTGCTCCAAGGTTAAAGCAGGTATTGAACTATCCCGCCCATTAGGAGAGAATATGGACAAACTTTTTGAGAACGAAGAACCTAAACCCAAACCTACCCGACACGTGGGGCATTTGCACCGCAAACTGTTTTTACTGGTGTTTGCTATAGGATTGCTTGCCCAGGGGTGGTTACTGGGGCATACCGGATTAAGGAATTACTACCAGGGTTTGTTGGGGGACTTTAAAGTAATTTTAACAGTAGAGTCCCCGGCACAACAGGACCAGTTAGCATCCTGGAAAACGCTTCTTTCCCAACAGCAAGAAGTCCTTTCCGTGCAGTTATTCTCACCGGAAGATGCTTTGCAGCGCATACGCCAAAAAAATCCACAGTTGGTGGAATCTTTACTACAAATTGGAAAAAATCAAATGCCTGCTTATTTTGAACTCACGCTTTCTCCCGCCGGGATTAGCAACATCCGCCCCTTGGCAGACCAACTTCGCACCATGTTGCCGGCCCTTGCCCTACATTATCACCCGGTGCAGGCACGGTTGATTAGTTACGTAGGGGCACTACTTGTGTCTATGCGGGTCATTGGGGGCCTAATTGTGTTAGCATTGCTGGCATTTATGTTTTTGGTAGAAGCCGCACCCTATCCTTCTTCCCATCCCTTTAGCGGGGCAATTTCCGGGATATTAGCCGCCCTGTTAGCAGCTTTGTGTGTGGGGGGCGTGTTGTATCCGTGGGGACTATTTTATGAGGCCGTACACCAATTTACTGCCTTGGCAGAGCAACTTTTATGGGTAGTATGTAGCGGGCTATTAGGATGGACACTGGCAAAATGGCAACGGTTTTAAAAGTTTTGTTGGCGGGTATCGTGTGCGCAGCATGGCCGGCCTGGGCCGACGATACTTCCGTGCGCCAAGAGGAACTGAGTAAATTAAAAAGCCAAGCCCGCCAAAAGGAACAGGAACTGCAAAAATACCGTGACCAGGAGAAGAAAATTTCCAGAGAGGTTACTGCCCTGCAAAATAAAAAACAACAGGCCGAAAAATTAAAAAATAAGGTGGAAAAAGATATTTCTCTGGTAGAGCAAAATTTACTTTCTATTGAAGAAAAACG
The DNA here is from genome assembly GCA_045593745.1 of Elusimicrobiaceae bacterium. Taxonomy (GTDB): domain Bacteria; phylum Elusimicrobiota; class Elusimicrobia; order Elusimicrobiales; family Elusimicrobiaceae; genus Avelusimicrobium. The sequence continues at coordinate 57,968 of JAZNXF010000007.1, forward strand.
TAAAGCACTTGACCGCAGTATGCCCATCTGGCAGCAAACCGTGTGGAAAGAAGTGGCGGCGTATTATGTAACTCCATCTTGCGGGGCTTGCCCGGAAACAGAAGAGTTAGAAGAGCAGATTTTTGCAAGCCGTATGCTGACGCGGTATGGGGTTTTCACGGCCGCGCTTGAGCAGGAAAATCAATCCGCCCGCGAGCGTTTCGCTAATTTTAGTGCGCGTAATAAACAATTGCGGGAAGAAAGTTCCAAATTAAAAAAAGAGCAGGACGTTATTGCGCAGTCCTTCCAAAAAAGGAAAAAAGAGTTAGATGCTGCCAAACAAAAAGTAGAGGCCGTACGCAGAGAAATTGGTGAATTAAATAAATCCGCTGCGGAGTTAAATAAATTGTTGGCTTCTTTTGAGCGTAAGCGTAAAAATGAAACGCAAAAAACGGTTGCCGGTAAAGTAGCCAAAAATACAAGCCCCAAAATTAGTGTACCGGCGCATTCGCTTCCATGGCCGGTGCAAGGCCAAGTAGTTAGTAAGTTTGGTAAAGAATACCGTGCTGATTTAAATACGTGGATTTTCCGTGACGGTATTAAAATTGCTTCTTCCTACGGGGGGCCTGTCCGTGCCAGTGCCAAGGGCAGTGTTATTTATGCGGGGCCGTTCCGTTCTTACGGCAATGTGGTGATTATGGACCATGGAAAAGGGTTCTTTACAATTTACGGATTTTTGCACGAAATGAGCGTGGCAGTAGGGGATGAAGTATCTGCCCAAGAGCAAGTAGGTACGGTAGGCAAGGATACACAGTCCACTTCCGGCACGGGTAAATATGCTGTTTATTTTGAAATACGTCAAGGCACTACAGCGGTGGACCCGCTGATATGGCTTAAATAAGAGGAATTATGAAACCAACACACTTAAATAAATATATTACAGTTGCAGCGGCTTTGTTTTTTATAGGCACGCTGTTTCCCTATGCCTATGGGGCGGTTGATAACAGTTTAAAGAAATTGCGCACCCTGGTGGATGTATTGGAATTTGTAAAAGAAAACTATGTAGAACAGGTAGAAACGGATAAACTAATTACCGGTGCCATAAAAGGCGTAGTAGGAGAATTGGATGATTTTTCCGCTTATTTAGATGCCAAAGATTATAAGGAATTAAAAAATGATACCCAGGGAGAGTTTGGCGGATTGGGCATCCGCTTGCAGAAACTCAACGGATATGTGACGGTGATGACACCCATGCCCGGCACCCCGGCATTTAAAGCAGGCATTATGCCGCAAGACCGCATTTTAGCGGTAGATGGGAAAGATATTTCGGAAATGCAATTAGACGAAGCCGTCACGCTCATGCGTGGCAAAGTAGGCAGTAAAGTAACACTTACGTTAAGCCGCAAAGATGAAACCGGAAAGTATCAAAAATTGCCGGACGTTACCTTAAAACGGGCCGTTATTGTGCCGGAAGTAGTATACCACCGCATGTTAAAAGATGGGGTGGGATATATCTATTTGGTAGATTTTTCAGGCCATAGCACCGAGGAAGTAAAAAAAGCCCTGGCTGATTTAACCAAACAGGGAATGACCTCCTTGGTGTTGGATTTGCGCTTTAACCCCGGCGGACTGCTTACCGGGGCGGTAGATATGTCTAAACTATTCTTACCCGCGGATAAAATGATTGTGTATACTAAAGGGCGCAAAGAGGAGTATTACCAGGAATATAAAACCACAGAAAATGCCCTCTACCCGGATATTCCGATGGCACTTTTAATTAACCAGGGGTCTGCCAGTGCCAGTGAGATTGTTAGCGGGGCGTTGCAAGATAACGAGCGCGCATTTGTGGTGGGGCAGCGTTCGTTTGGTAAAGCCAGCGTGCAACAAGTGTTGCCGCTTTCCGGCGGGGCCGGGTTACGGTTAACCATTGCCAAATACTACACGCCTTCCGGCCGGTTAATCCAACGTAATTACCGGGATAAATCTAAAAAAGACGAAGGAGGTATTGTCCCGGATGTGGAAGTGATTGTCAGCCCGGAACAGGAAATAAAAGTATTTACCCAATATAATGAGGCCGTCTATACGCCCGGCAAAGGGGTTAAATTACCTGAATTTAAGGAAAAAGACCCGGTGTTGGATAAAGCCGTAGAAATTTTGACTGGGAAGATTTCTTTAGAAGAAGCCAAAAAGGCCTCCCAAAAAGAAGCCGACAAACGCAAACAAAAAGAAGTTAACCAAACGGCGGAAAAAACGCAAGATACCGCTTTGACCGAAGAAGAGAAAAAATAATGAAGCCCAATTTTACGATTTTAGGCATTGAGTCCACGTGTGACGAAACCTCCGCCGCGGTCTTGCAAGGCGGCAAGGTATTATTGTCTAACGTGATTTATTCGCAAATTGAAGAACACAAAAAATACCACGGTGTCGTGCCGGAACTGGCCAGCCGCGCCCATGCGGCCAAAATTGCCACGGTCATCCAAGAGGCCTTGCAAGATTACTCACTAGATTGTGTGGCTTTTGCCAGCGGGCCGGGGTTGCCCGGCGGCTTAATGGTGGGGCGCGTGGCGGCCGAAACGCTGGCTGCTTATAAAGAAGTGCCGCTCGTGGGCGTGAACCATTTGGAAGGGCACTTATTTGCGTGTGATTTTGAAAACGGCGAAGTGAAAAACCGCTTGCAATTTCCGCTAATTGCGTTAGTGGTTTCCGGCGGGCATACGGAACTGTGGTATGTAAAAGATTACGGACAATACAAAGTGTTGGGCAAAACGCGCGACGACGCCGCCGGTGAAGCGTTTGACAAAGTAGCCAAACTATTAGGCCTTGCTTACCCGGGCGGGCCGCAAGTATCCAAACAGGCCTTGCAAGGGCGGCGGGATGCGATTGCGTTTCCGCGCCCGCTACTACCGGGCACGTGGGAGTTTTCTTTTAGCGGCATTAAAACTGCTGTCAGTTATTATTTGCGCGATCACCAACAGATCAGCGTGCCGGATGTGTGTGCCAGTTTTGAGCAGGCCATGGTAGACACGCTTGTTACCAAAACATTACTGGCTGCCAAAAAATATAAAGTGGCCCATATTGCAGTGGGGGGAGGCGTGGCTGCCAATAGTTTACTGCGTGAAACCCTGCAGGCAAAAGCCGCCGCCCAAGGCAAAACCGTTTACTTTGTAGAACGTAAACTATCTTCGGACAATGCCGCCATGATTGCATTAGCGGCATATAAAAAGTTAGAATATGCCCAGCGCGTTGGCAAAGTATTGCCTGCTAATATAGACATCAACCCCAATATGCCGGTGCGCAGTTGGCAGTAAGGAGTTACCATGATTGTATGGGTCATGCCCGATGCGGGCGATAAAACCAAAGAAACCTACGCTTCTTTCCTTTCCCTTTTCCGTAAAGAAAACCCGCATATTTCTGTTTCCATGCGGGTGTTTACGCGTAACGTGTTGTGGCGGCGGATGTTTACTATTAAATATCCTACGCACGAAGAAGAAGTGCCGGATGTTATCCAAATTCCGCACTATTGGACTGCCCTTTTGGAACGCGAAGGCGTGGTGGAAAATTTATCCCAATTAGATCCGGGTCTTTCTTTAGCCAACTGTTTACAACCGCTTAAAACGCATTGTTACAAACCGGGTACGAAAGATATGTATTCCTACCCCTGGTGGTTTGATATTAGCGCGCTTCACTACCGCGAGGACCACTTAAAATTAGTCACTTCCCAGCCGGAAAAGGATTTGTCCACCTGGGCGGGGTTTATGCAAATTTGCGCCGCCCTGCGCGAAAAATTTAAACATGTGCCCGGTTACTATCCGGTGCAAAATAGTGATTGGCGCGGTTCTTTATCCATGCGCAGTGCCTTGCCGTGCGTATGGGGGCGCGGGGTGGATTTGCTGGCCCCGGATTTTAAAAGTACCGGCGTAGCAACGAAAGCATTTAAGGAAGGGTTGCGTGACTATATAAACTTGGCCTTGCATAACTATATGCCTATTTTGCGGGAACGCGGCTCGTTAGGAACGATTGTATCCGGCCAGGCCAGTATGATGATTTCCCGCAAGCAGGGGGTTAGTACGTTTGATGCCCGGCGCGGTATCCGCGTGCGCACACTGCCTGTACCCGCCACGGGGGACACACCGGCGGCGTATATGTCCGGCATGAATTTATGTGTGAACGTGCGTTCCCAACACAAAGAAGAAGCCCTTTGCTTTATGAAGTTTTGCTCCCGGCCGGATATTCAGGCCCATTTGGCCAAAATGTTAGACGTGTTTCCCGCGTTTGAAGATGCGGCCGAATTATTTGTGCTTTCTTCTTCTACCAAACGCCTACATGCCTATGAGGCCATTTTGCCTATGGCTAAAACACTGCCCAATGTAATTATTACCGGGACAGTAATGGAAATTTTAAAACGCATTTTGGCGGTATGTGCCACGCAAATTGTGGAAGGCCGTTTTACCCAGGCCGTGCTGGATAGGGAGTTGGACTTAGCCGCCAAAGAAATTGAATATTTGCTTTCTATTTACGAGGGATAAGTATGTTTGATAAAAAATCCTATACCCTGTATAAATTTCACAAACAATTAAACCAGGCCTTTCAAAACAAGCGCGAATTGTTGGAAAGTGCCCTTCCGGTACTTCGCAATTTATTTAAATTAGACCGCATTTACTTTTTTGATTGGCGGCAGGACCGGGCGATTTTATCCTTGCGTATGATGTGCAAAAAAGAATATTGCATGGATAAGCAGGAAGATATTTCGGTAATTAGCGAACCGGTGTTTTTAAAACAACTCTTGTGCGACGGCATTACCGAAACGACCGATTTAAGTTACCCGGCTATTTATGTACTGGTAAAATGGCAACGCCCCAGCATGGAACTTAAAGGCGGGGAAGTGCATACCTATATGCAAGATAAAGTGGGGGTACTGCGTTTGGAACGCTTCCGCACCGATCGCCCATTTACGCCGCAAGAAAAAGAACTGATTAAAGCATTGGGGCAGGAAATTTCCCACAATTTGCGTAATACGGAAATTGACCAGGCCAAGAACAAACGCTTAAACGTGTCTACCGCGCTTAACGATTTGTCTACGGTGTTTGCCTCGTCTTTGCGGTTAGATGACGGCCTGGAACTTATTTTACAAGGGGTGCAAAAATACTTTCGTTTTGACCGCGTGCATTTGTATTTAACAGATCCTTACGGCCAGCGCATCAAAAGTATATTAGGGGTGGATATTTCCGGGAAAGTAACCCACCGCAAAGAAGATGAAGTAAGCGCGCAAGAGCAAAATTTACTCAAAGAAGTGTTTGATTCTTCCGCCACTTACCAATCCACGCGCAGTGTTATTTATATTCCGCTAAAAGTGCAACGCAACAAAGTGGGGTTTTTGTCGTTTGATAACATTCTTTCCCGCCGGCCCATTGGGTATTTGGACTTTATTTCTTTGCAACAGTTTGCCTCGCAAATGGCCCTGTCTATTGACAACGCGCGCTTGTTTGAACGTGTGCAGGAATTGTCTAATTACGACGAACTGACCCGCCTGCCGGTGCGCCGTTATTTTAATGAAAAACTGGCCGAAGAAATGTACCGTGCCAAACGGTTTAATTTAACCCTTTCTTTAATGATTGTGGATTTGGATTATTTCAAACAAATTAACGATAATTACGGCCACCAAATTGGGGACTGGGCCTTGCAACAGGTCAGCCAAATCATCCGCACCAGTTTACGCCAGACCGACGTTCCCTGCCGCTTTGGCGGGGATGAAATGGTGATTATGCTGCCCAGCACCAATAGTGAAGAATCCAAAGTAATTGCCCGCCGCCTGCAAGAGCGTATTACGGCGGTTACGCTGCCCACTAAATACACTGGGGGGGAAGAAATCCACTTAAGTATTAGCCAAGGGGTGGCGTCTTTCCCCATGGATGCGTCTACGGCGGATGAACTCTTAGCCAAGGCGGATAAAGCCCTCTACGCCGTTAAGCAAAACGGCCGCGGTCATTTTGCCGTCTACCGGGAAATTGCTTTACCTGAACAAGAATCTCCAACAGAATAATGAAGAGAAGGAAACATGGTAAGCCCATATCCTGAGGGGCAGTTGCTCAGGATCTTCCACGCAGGGTGTTATCAAATAAGGCATTTCCCTATGTATAAACGGCGGGAGCGTTGAAGGTTCTGAGCAGAAACACCTCAGAACACGTTTTATTTAATCATACAAGTCAGTATCCTGAGGGGCAGTTGCTCAGGATCTTCCACGCAAGTAGTTATCAAATAAGGCATTTCCCTGTGTATAAACGGCGGGAGCGTTGAAGGTTCTGAGCAGAAACATCTCAGAACACGTTTTATTTAATATACTATTGTTATGGGTTTTGTATATATTGTTACCAATCGTTCTAACAACGCCTTATATGTTGGTTCCACTACGCACCTCATACGGCGGGGGTATGAACATAGAGAGAAACTTTTGCCATTTGCTCATACGGCCAAATACAACGAATGGAAATTGGTCTATTATGAAATATTTGATTCTATTGGGCAAGCGTTTGCCCGCGAACATCAACTTAAAAAATGGCATCATGCCTGGAAACGCCGCTTAATTACTAAATTCAATCCACATTGGGAAGATTTATATGAGAAGTTGCAAGGTGTTAATCCCAATATTGCTCAATAAATAAAGAAGGTATCCTGAGGGGCAGTTGCTCAGGATCTTCCACGCAAGTAGTTATTAAACAAGGCATTTCCCTGCAGGTAGTGGGTTGGAATAAACTAAAATTTTCTCCCTTTTTTCCCTTCAAAAAATAGTTGACAATTCCCTCAAAAGTTGCGAAAATCTATAAGTGTAGGTTTTGCCTAATTTGTTGGGCGGACTATGCGCGTGAAGTTGCATGAAATTCGGCGTAGGTGACAGGTTCATTTTTACGTCGGTAGTGTATTAGTTTTTTTATTCAGGGATTAAGAAACACAATGACCACACTTCAACAATTCTTTCGTTCCGTTTTTTTACACCGGGCGGTGAAACCGTCTTTATTTGCAATCTTATTTGTGCTAATTTGTACGCCGCTTTTTGCCCAAACTGTCAATACGGTTTCTACAGGTGTGTATTATGGGGGGGATTCATATTGTAATACAACTACGGTAAACAATACGCCTGTTAGTTATACTACTGATTACAAACCAAACAGTAATGCTACTGCAAGCGACCCTTGGGTTTCTTCGGCACTGATTGAGTATGACCAGCCCTACCCTACCCCGACCAGTGTACAATATCCGGGCCAATGCTTGGGCTTGTGTACACAAGTGGCGTGCAGTAACTTACCTGTCGGCCAATCTACCTATTCTGTAGCGTTTCCGTTGCAACGGGTAACGTTTGATATTTTTAAATACTACAACAACAAAAACCCTAAAAATCCGGATGATTTACCCGCGGTCCGTTCCATTGATACGTATCCTCAAAATAATGGTGATTATAAACAATACATGTGCGGATCATACCACTGTTCTAACGCCGGGAAGGATAAAACGTCGGGGGACCCGACCCGCGAAGCCGAATGTTTAGGGGCGCACTGGATTTGTGACGGTACAACCCAAAATGATACAAATCCCGCAGCCGGTTCACATTGTTGGTCTGCCTATACCTCGTCCGGCAAGGCAACCGAAACGTACCCTTTTAAAGCGGTACCGCTGAATGATGATGATATTTGTGAGGCAGATTACTCTGAAGCCGCCGATTATAAAGGGTGCTGTTTAGGCCCTGGGCACAGTGACTGTTTGATATTTGATAACAACGGTGCAGAAACCCATGATGTGCTCTCCTTCTGTACCGGGTGGGATGCATCTTATGAAATTGCCGGAGAGTTCGGTAAAACCAATGGGGACTTTGGTTTCCGCGCTACGGTATCTACGGACGTTCCTTCGGACGGTGTAATTGCAGACCGTATTGAAATTTCCGAAATGGGCGTATATCCCGGGCATGATGGGAAAACCCAAATCCCGATACAAGTAGACGTAACCAATGTGCATACGGTACGCAGTACCCCCAGTTTGGTGGGAACCATTACCCCGGTGTCTGCCCAACCGTATACCTTCCAGTACCGTTTAAGTAAAGATGCCGATGTACGTATTGCCATTTTTGATGCCTCTACTAAAGATGACACGGCTTATGCTACGAATAATAGCGGTGATTCCAATAGTTTTGCTTATGGATCATCGGATCAAAGCACAGTTGCACAATATATCGTCCGTACGCTCGTGGACTGGCAACCCCGCACCGGGGAAGGCATGAAAGGGACGGATAAAGATACCCAAATTTCCGATTTTGATTCGTGGGACGGCCGCCACGATGAGGGGTTTTTGCTCCCGGCAGGCAACTATATTGTGGCCATCCAGGCCAAGTCCCAAGATGAATGGGCGGGGATTGATTTCTCCCGCGCTGTTACCCGCCAGGTGTCACTGGATCCGTTAAAATTAACGGATGTGCAAGTAACCGGTCTTAATAAAAAATCTACCGCGTATGCTACTATTTCCTACGTGCCGACGGAATCTTCCACCGTATACTGGGAAGTTTACACCCCAGGAACAAGTTTTTATTCTGGTAGTGGTGCCGTGTCTGAGATTCTGACGGATTCTTCTACACCTACGGGGACTGGTCCTGATTTTATTGGTGGAACATTGGTATACCGCAGTGCGGAACAAAAAACAGGCCGCATGGTGTATACGGACCGTTGGGATGGCACCTGCCAACCGCGCAAGTCAGACGGTACGCTAGATACATCCGGTACTTGCGTACGCATCTATGCGGCTGGGGAAATAATGTCTAATGGCCAAAAAGCCACCGCAAGCCAGACGGAATCTTTTGCCTATGGGGCCCCCATGCCGGACGGTAACTATGTCTATGTGTTGTGGGCGGAAATCCCATACTGGGGTAGATACGTGAATGCGGCCGCAGGAGAAGGTTTGCCCTATTTTTCTCCGGGGGATACATGTTCAGGTGCCACCGAAATTAACAACCAATGTTTTACCGGGGTTAAAACCTTAAAATATACCGTGGGCACGTTAGAATTAGAACGCGGCCTGGTGGGCATTACCATGCAACCGGCCAGTTATTCCACGTTGGGTTCCAGCCCTACGGCGTACGGATTAGACCCCTTTGTCTTTAAATATGCATTAGACCGCGACGCGCAAGTGATTGCTACGGTGGAAAACACCGCCGGGGTAGTTGTAAAACACTTAACATTAGAAGGCGGTGAACCGAACGTTTCCCAGCAGTTAAATACCTTAACCTGGGATGGGCGCGACGACCAGGGCCGTATGGTCTACCCCGGAACGTATATGTTCCGCGTAAAAGCGATGGATGCGATGTTCCCCGCGCAAAGTAATGAGGCCATTACCATTTTCCCGGTGGATATGTACCGCGTGGTGGATGTGGCCACTACGGATGTATATGGGGATTCTAACGCCAAGGCCACTATTTCCTATCATTTATCTAAACCCATGAACACCCAAATCAACATCTATAATAAGGATGTTGTCATCCCGGATTATAATGGGTCAACCGGGGACTATCAAAATGCAAAAGTAACCGCTGTATATAATGGTTCCGCTACGAACGTAACCCTGGCCGAGCTAACCAGCGGGGTTACTATAACGCCCACCGGGGGTGCTACGGTTAGCAGTACCGGTACGGAAATCCCGGTAAATGGTTCTGCTGTTGTTATGGCTGTTTGTCATGTTGGTACAAGTAGCTCTATTTGCCGCAATACATTTTCCAGCACTCCCAACCGCACAATTGTCGGCAACCGTGATTTAAATGCTGATTTAACGGTGCAAGGTGCCGGCAGTAACGAGCCGGAAAGCGGTACTTACACTGTTTATTTGAAGCAAGAATTGGTAGATATTAATGTGGGTTCACCGGCTGCTGTCTGGCCGCCGCGTATTTGTAACCAAGCCACGGATGCGGCCATTTTTACCGATGGGTATGTGGATCCGGCTAAAGTAAACCAAAACAAAGCATCTTGTATTTATGTAAACGATACGTCGTTTACCAACTATCCGACCTCGTTACTGCAAGCAGCATCGGGTATAGTAGATGTGCGCTTGCAACCGATTCACACCTTTGACCGTTCCCACTTAAGTAATGGGGATGATGTGGTGAATATGGTGGAATGGGATGCACTGTACTTCTACAACCCCACCCCGGATGCCGGCCGCCATACGGCAGAAGAAATTGCCAAATGTAAAAACTCTCAAGAAAAGTCCAACTGCCCCTATGAAATGGTGCCGGACGGGCAATATCCGTTCTATTTATCGGCACGTTCCAATGAACCGTTTAACCGCTATTATTATGACAGCGTGCGTGACGGCAGCAGCACTACGTACACGCTGTCCGGGCAACCCTTTAAAACCCAAACGGATATTAAACAGGAAGATTACCTCTACGCCTCTGACAAAGTAGTCAGCAAAATTAACGTCACCCGCGGGCCGGTATATTTCTTGGAGGATTCCGTTCAAGTTTACCCCAACGCGCCGCAGTTGTTTAACGCGTCTTCTACTACCTTAACATTTATCCCGCCGTACGAGATTAACTTTGCTATCTCCCGCGCGGCCACGGTAGAAGCCGCCATTGTAGCCCTGGAGCCGGGCATGTGTTCCCCGGTGACGGGTTCTGTCCACTCCGCCGCGGTAAATGTGTTTGAAAGCCGCACCAACGTGGCAGGGGAAGTTTGCAAATTCCTCTCCACTATGACGATTGTCAATACCGGCACGTTTGATGCCAACGTCATCCGAAAATTGTACTGGGACGGTACGGACCATAACGGCAATTACGTCAAACCCGGTATGTACGAAGTGCGTTTAACCGCACGTAACTACCCGGATGCCGGCCTGTACCAGCCGACGGTCAAATCCATTACGCTTAGTGCGGATTTGTTTAAAGTGTTTGACTTGTTAGAAGCGGACAACTATGCTATTTCTACGCGCGGAACCGATATGAAAATCGGGTATCAAATTTCCGTGCCTATGAAAGTGGCTATCCAAATCTTTAAACCGGGTACTACCATTTACGACTATTCCAAAGGTACGTTGCGTAACCCGACCACAGGCAAAGAAGTACAGGATATTAACGAAGTGCTTGTGCGCGCCATTGTGGGGATCCGCCCCGGCACGACGCTCATTGAAGAAGTGTGGGACGGCCTGGACTATGCCCAACAGGAAGTGCCGGATGGAATTTATCCGTTCCGCTTTGTAACGTCGCTGGATTCTTCCCGCATTGATAGTGTAACCGGGGAAATTTTGGTAAACGGTACGGAACAAGCCATCAATTACGTGGCCGATACCAACGAATACCAAAACTTGCACAAAGCCACTATTGCCATTGGGGACGGACGCTTTGTGTGTGAAGATTGGAAGAAAACCGTATTCTTCTATCCTAACCCCTTGCGTGACGGCAAACAGGGTACGTTAGAAATTACCAAAATGCCGGTGCCGGGTACGGTATCTATTAAATACTTCAACTTAGCCGGGGATATGGTGCGTAATGCGGACTACACCTGTGTAGATGCCAACAACTACCAAACCACCATGGGCGAAAGTTTGTACTTCCAACCGGATAACAATGTAAGCACTTCGCGTGTGCCGGTAGATGCCAGTGGGGATTTGGCCATCCCCAATATCCGTAACGCGGCCTTGCGTTGCCAGTGGAACCGGGATAACCAACACGGCAAGAAAGTAGCCCGCGGGGTATACTTCGGCCTGGTTGACTTTAAGGCCTTCAACGGACGCGAACATTGTCAAAAAGTGGTAAAAATTTTAATCCCATAAGCGGGTATTCATTGTATAATATAGGTAAGGAATAAAAAGCATGAATAAATTAAATGTAGCATTTGCCAGTTTACTAATTAGTGTGGGGTGTGTTGCGGCCCATGCGGAAGGAATTCACCGCAACGCCGGTACGAGTGCCGGAGCGTTCTTGAAAATTGATGCCGGGGCCCCGCGTGCCCAAGCGTTAGGCAATGCCTTTGTGTCCGTGGCCGATGGGCCGGAGGCGTTGTTTTGGAACCCGGCCGGGGCTGCCAGTGCCACTTCGCGTGAAGTGCAGTTTACTTACTTAGATTATTTACAAGGTTACAAAGCGCGTACGCTGGCGTATTTGCAACCGATTGGCAAAACCATTATCGGTATTAGTGTAAACTATATGGATATGGATAACTTTGATTTCCGCGACGAATACGGCCGGAAAAACCCGGAAGTGGGCGTGCCGGTGCAGAATTTTGTAGGCAGTGTGTCTATCGCCCGCGGGTTTATCAACCAAAAATTACAAATCGGCGGTTCTGCTAAATACATTACCGAACGCTTATACAACGGCCAGGGCCATAACTATTATGACAACGTCGGCTTTGATGCCGGGGCCAAATTGCGCCTAGTCAAATGGTTGGGGTTAGGCGGTGCGATTGTTAACATCGGCGATAAAGACGAAATGCCGCGCGGTCTTCGTTTAGGGGCGGACTTAAATACCCGCTATTTCACCATTTCCGGGGAATATATGAAATACCGCGACGATAAAGCCCGCTATGGGGTCGGCTTGGAAGTACACATCCCCGAAGATTTGTTACAAGTAGCCCGGTTTGATTTGCGTGTGGGCTATTACACGCGGGATAATACCGGTATTAACACGGAGGACAGTTGGGTTAAAAAAGTAGGGTTGGAAGAAACTTCCCGCGTGTCCTTCGGGTTTGGTATTTACAGCGGCGAACTGTTTGGGTATGGGGCCTCGCTGGATTACGCAGTAACGCCGTTTGGAGCGTTAGGAACCTCGCAACAAATTGCGGTATCGTTACAATTTTAAGGTATGCAAAACTATGCAAAGAAACTGCTTGCTAACAACAAAGGCCAATCCGCTACGGAGTATATTGTCGTAGCCATTGGGCTAATGGGGGCATTTCTTTCGTTTTATGTGTTGTATTCGCACTTGGTGCCGGACCAGTTTGAACAAGGGGCCAAAATCGTTTTGACGGACTATAGTACAAATTAAAATTTAATATTAGGAGGAGTACCGTATGAAATATATCGTTGCATTGCAAAACAAAGCTGCCTTACTCAAAGCGCAAGCCATTTCTTCCTTGTCTAAAAAAGAAGGGCAGAACACGGTAGAATACGTGCTGATGTTAGTAGTGGTAGTGGGTGTTGCGTTGCTGGCGGGCGGACTGGTAAAACAGTTCATGCCGGAACTTTTTGACAACGTAAAATCCAAAATTTTGGGTAACTTAAACAGTTCTAACTAACCCATGAACATTTTTCATAGGAGGCGCGGACAAGTAACAGTAGAACTCATGCTTATTTTGCCGGTATTTATGTTACTTATTTTCTTTGTACTGGAATACGGCAATTTAGCATACCGCTCTATCTTGTTAAACCACGCTTCCTATGAATTTGCCCGTATCGGGGCGTTAGTGGGGGTAGATAAACCCAGCGGTAACGCCAACCGTACGGTGATGATGCAAAAAATAACGCAGGCCAAACGCAAAGTATTTGGGCAAGAGGCCGAGCGCGTAAAGGTGGAGTTAAAAGTGGAAACTACCGGCATGGACCCTATGTATAAACGGCACCGCCACCAGGATGTGGTAGTTACGCTTACTTATCCGGTGAAGTTGGTGTTTCCGGGTACTAGTTTTATTTTGGCGGATGAACCCCGCCGGGAAGGAATCCGTAAAATCCACGCCATGGCGCGTATGCCGGTGGAAAAAGCATATGCCAGTTCGGATATGCGTTAAAACAGATTTATCTTTTATTAAGTAAGGAGAACAAATGAAAAGAGGTGTCTTACTTCCGTTATTACTTGCCATATTAGCCGCTGTGGTATATGGTATGATTGTCCGCCGGGCCGAGAGCAAATTAAACGATGCCAAAAACGTCAAGCGTGTATTTGTTCCTACGCGCGATATTAAAGAACGTGAAGTGATTAAGCGGGACTTTATTAAAACCGTTCAAGTTCCTGCGGCCTATTTGCAAAAAGATGCCTTCACCTATACTACGGATGCGGATTTTAAAGCCATTGAAAATGCCGTTGCGCGTGTTCAAATCCCGAAAGGGAACCAAATTTCCAAATATGCCATTACCTCGTTATCGCCGGAGGCAGGGTTGTCTAGTAAAATCCCGGTGTCTATGCGCGGGTTTATTGTAAACGATATACCGATTGCTACTGCCAGTTTAATCAAGCCGGACGATAACGTAGACGTACTGCTTACCTTTCAGGCCACCATGAAAAACGGTACCCAGCAAAACGTTACGATTACCCTTTTACAAAACATTAAAGTATTAGGCGTAGGGGCGGATTTAGGCCAGGGATTGGATGCCAAAACTGCTTCTGCTTTAAAGAACAAAGATGAAGACAGTGCTGCCTTTTCCGATAGTACGGCAATAGCATTGGCGTTATCCCCGCGTGATGCCCAGTATTTGGCCTTAGCGCGTGAAGAAGGTAAAATTACCGTCATCTTACGTTCTCATGGCGACGTCACCAACTACTATATGGAAGTAGCCACCTTTGAAAAATTATTTAATTAATGGGATGATTCATGACAAATAACATATTTTCAAAAGGAATTTGTTTAGCAGTTATACTAACAGGGTTGTTAGTGCCTTCTGCGGCAGATGCTAAAAAAACGCGGCTAGTGGCCGTGAGTGCAGACGTGGTAGAAATCAGCGGCACGTTGCAAAATGTAAAGGGGTTTTCGTGGAACCAGTTGTTTGATTTTGAAGAAGCCACCATTCCGGGTATTTTGTCTTTGGGCGAATTTGAACGGAAAACAGCGGTTACTACGCGCTTGCGTTTAATGGAAACCGAAGGCCGCGCCCAAGTGCTTTCTAACCCTAAAATTGTTACTTCTTCCGGCAGCCCTGCCAAAATTACTGTCGGCGGTAAAATCCCAATACCGATTGTAAACAACCAAGGGGTGGGCTCTCAAATGGAAGATTATGGTATTTTACTTAACGTACTTCCCACCATCATCCCGGAACGTAATAACATTATTGACTTACAAGTGCAACTTTCTGTCTCTACGGTGGATTTTTCCCGTACGGTAGTAATTGGTACGGCTACCACGCCTTCTTTTACCAATCGTGATGTGGAAACCCATGTAGAGTTAAATAGCGGTGAAACACTGGTGATAGGCGGATTAAAGAGCAGTGCCCGCAACGTCAGCGAAGACCGCGTGCCGTTTTTAGGCCGTTTGCCGCTTATCGGGTTACTCTTTAAAAACAAAGACGTAACGGAAGAACAACGCTCGCTGTTTTTATTTATTACGGTAGAAATTGTTGAATAAGTGTGGATATGACAGCCCAAGAAAAAGCAAAATTGGAAGAAAAAATCATTGCCTTTTCCGGCCCGAAAGAAGGGGCCGGTAAAACCACGCTTACGCTTAATTTGGCGTTGGGGTGGGCCGGTATCCAAAAACGCCCGGTGCTTATTGTACCGCTGGATCCACTTGCCCGCCAGGAACACAGTTTTTATTTAAATATCAAAAAACCTGTCAGCGTGGCAGATATTTTGCGCTCGTTGGGCAACAATAACATTGCCGTAGTGGGCGGGCTGTTACGCGGCAAGATTTCTATGTCTAAATGGGGCGTGGGTGTTTTGCCGTTAGGCAATACCCGCGCGCAAGTGGCGTCTATCAGCCCTAAAATTTTAATACCTGTTTTATCTCGTTTGGCCCAAACCTTTGATATTTTTTTGGATGTGGATTCCAGTTTTCCCATGCAGGCCTTTGCCTTTGATCTGGCGGACAAAGTTTTTTGGGTATCTCAAGCCACGCGCACGCATTTAAATGCTACTGTGCAACTTTTTAATGATTATAAAGAACAGCACTATCCCATGGACCGCATTAGTGTTATTTGCAACGCGTATGATATGCCTGGTTCTATCCCTTATGAAGAAGTAGAACAATTTTACAGTTCGCTAGGCCACGAAATGGATGTATTTTTGCCATGGGACGAAGACGTAATGGCTGCCTCCAACCGTCGGGAAGTAGAAATCATTGTCAATCCGCAAGCGGAATGGGTAAAGGGGCTACGTTTGGTACTAGCCAAAATCCGGGATTTGAAACCTGCCCCGAAAGATTGGACTGCCTCTGTCTCTGACGAAGAATTTACCCAGGCCGCACAAGAAATTTGGAGCCCGGTGTTATTTAACGCAGCCGCACCCGCAGGGGCGGACAGTCATCTTGCCTATGAAGGAAACGAGCCGGAAAATACCAAACTTTCCTTCTGGGATGATTTAAAGCAAAAAGTGCATAAAGAAGTGGTACACACGTTGGAAATTGAGCATATTGTAGTAAGTGACGAAAGTTCTGCCAGTACCCAAACGCGCAAGCGGGTTGCCGCGATTGTAGATGATATTTTGCAAAAACAACCCAATTTGCAGTTTTCGCGGGAACAGCGGGCGCGTTTCTCTTCGGAATTATTAGACGAAATTTTAGGGTTGGGGCCGTTAGAGGTTCTCATGCGCGACCCGGCCGTTACCGAAATTATGGTCAATGCGTTTGATAAAATTTTTATTGAACAAAAAGGGAAATTAACACTTACCAAATACAAATTTAGAAATAATGACCAAGTGGTACAGGTAATTAAACGTATTGTAGCCCCCTTGGGCCGCCGTATTGATGAATCTGTCCCATTGGTAGACGCCCGCTTGCGTGACGGTTCCCGTGTAAATGCTATTATTTCTCCGTTGGCGGTGTCCGGGCCTACGCTTACCATCCGCCGTTTCTCGCAAAAACCTTTCGGGCCGGAAGATTACTACCGTTTTGGTACGATTAGCCCGGAATGTATGGAGTTTATTAAACAGTGCGTTAAAATCCGCAAAAACATTATTGTGTGCGGCGGTACGGGGACCGGGAAAACCACCTTTTTAAATGCTATTTCCGGCTATATTGCTGATGATGAACGTATTATTACGGTAGAAGATACGGCGGAACTTCGCTTGCAGCAGCCGCATTGGGTCTCTTTGGAAAGCCGCCCGCCCAACGTAGAAGGCAAAGGGGCGGTAACGATTCAGGATTTAGTAAAAAACTGTTTGCGTATGCGCCCGGACCGTATTGTAGTAGGGGAGTGCCGCGGCGGGGAAGCATTGGATATGTTACAAGCCATGAATACCGGGCATGAAGGTTCCCTCACTACCATTCACGCCAATACTCCGCGGGATGGTCTGTCCCGCTTGGAAGCCATGTGCTTACAGACCGGGGTGGATTTACCGGTGCACGTCATCCGTGAGATGATTTCATCCGCGGTAAACCTAATTGTGCAACTATCTCGTTTTTCGGATGGTTCTCGTAAAGTAACCTATATTACGGAAATGCACGGTTTAAAAGATCATGAAATCCAATCTACCGATTTATTCCGTTATGTGCAAACCGGCGTGGACGAAAATGGTAAAGTGCAGGGAATTTTTGCCCCTACCGGCAATTTGCCTACATTTTATGATGAATTTGAAGCAAAAGGATGTGCGGTTTCGCAAGAGGTATTTACGAAAGGGGCTATTGCGCTAGATGAAACCGGAGAACCTGACGTAAAGGCCTTGCAGCGCGGGCAACATGCTCATGAGGCAACGGTTCATGGGCCTGTGCCTCCGGCTCCGCCGAAATTTTAGTATGATAAAAAAACGGATTTTGCTTGTCAGTGCGTTGCTTATGCTGGGGTGGGAAATGGGTGTGCCCACCGCTGGTTGGACGCGTGCGTTAGATACAGAAGATTTGAAAAAAATTCAGTGCGCACAAGATAAAATGTATGTGCTAGCCAAAATGTTTAACGTAGCAGACCCGCAAGAAAGCCAAACGTATACGCTAACGGATTTGTGCGGTTCTATGGGGGGGGAAGTGAAAGAGCCCGCGTGGCTGGCGGATGAACTAGCCCGCATGGACAAAAACAAAGTAGTGTTTGTCAAAACGGACAACCAAACCTATAGCGAGGCCGATTTATGGCGGCAGGCGTTTTCAAACGTGTACTTATATTTGGGGCGTGCGGCGGAATCCTTGGAACCCAACCGCCCGGTGGTACTAGAGCAACTTTCCCGCGGATATGTGGGCAACCGGTTAAATTTAATGGCTACGCTAGACCGCTTAAATAAAGATTTATTTCGCGGGAAACAATTGGTTGTCATGAAAGATAGTATGGATGGGCGCGCCCGCTCGATGCTTTCTACGTTAGAGTTAATCAATAACGAATTTTTCAGCACGATTGAGTCCTTTTCCAGCCCTGTATCCAGGCGGGATGATAAATACCGCCAGTCAGTTATGGCCGTAGTCGTGTTGGCTAATCACTTATATGCACAGTTTATGGGCAGCCCCATTCCCGCTGCCCCTCCGGATCCTAAAACCTACCAAACAACCCAGGCGGATCGCTTATTTATCTTACTACTTATTTTAGTGGGGGCTGTATTAGCGGGGTTGTCGGTGTTTGTGCTTATTATCAATAAGCAGGAAGAAATTGCCCGCATGATGGAAGATTACCGCACGAAAAGCGCGTTGTGGGCGGAAGATTTTAACCGTCAGTTTGTAACCATTGATATTAAGTACATTATTTTCGGCACGATGACTGTTTTTATGGGCTTTGGCTTTTTGGCCGGGTGGACTGTTGGCGGTTTTTTGGGGGTATTTGTATTTCTGTTTGTTCTGTTAATAGGGGGGATTGTCAGTATCCGTGTGCCGTCTGCTTTGTTGGAATCACTCAAACGTAGCCGCGGGGTGAAAGTGAACAAGCAGTTAATGGATGCGCTTATTTTGCTTTCTAACTCGTTGCGTTCCGGTATGGATATTGTGCAAGGGTTTGAAATGGTATCCAAAGATTTATTACCGCCCATTTCAGATGAATTTGGGCTGGTAGTCAAAAACTACCAGTTAGGTACTCCGTTTGAACAGGCATTAGACGGTATGGTAAACCGGGTAGACAGCCGGATGCTTGCTTATATTGTAAAAGCGATCATTATCCAACGCCAAGTGGGCGGTAACTTACCGGTAATTTTTGCACGTTTAGTAGAAAATATCCGCGAAGAAAGTAAACTGGAAGAAAAACTCCAGGCCCTTACGGCCCAACAGCGTATTCAATCTATTGTCGTTAGTGTAATGCCGTTTATCATGATGGCAGTCATGTTCTTGTTCCAACCTACCCAAATGATCAATTTCTATACCAGCCCGGTTGGTATGATAATTTTCCTGTTCTGTGTAGTGTGGATTTTTATCGGGATGAATGTCTTGCGTAAACTAGGGGATATTAAAGTATAACTATGAGTACCATGATGTCTGCAGGATTGTTTTTGCTAGTAGCATTTGGGGCCGTGATGTTGGGGGCTGCTGTATTTAATATGCTTGCGCCCGAAAAGGACCGTGAAGATATCGTAGATATCACGGTAGAGCGGTATAAATCTGCTTCCAGTTTTGCCCGGCTGGATCCGGAAAACAAACTCATGGACCGGGTGGCCGTATTTTGTTTGCGTACCTTTCATTTGGAAGAAAGTTTGGAAGAGATGTATTTGCAGCTGGGCAGTCCGCAAAAACCCCAGCCGGTAGATATTCTATATACTAAAATTCTAACCGCATTGGCAGTTCCGGCGGCTATGATGTTACTTTTTAAATCGTTTTGGCCCATTGTATTTATTCCGCTTGCCTTTGTATTGCCGGACGTTTTAATACGCAGCAAAATCCAAAAACGCCAGCAGGAAATTTTGGGTAACTTTTCAACGACGGTGGATTTGGCCGCGCTTATTATTGAATCCGGGTTAGATTATTTAACCGCGTTTGAACGTATTATTAAAGTGGCCCGCGAGAAAACCATTTTGGAAGATGAACTGGAAAAAACGATTGGAGAGATTAAACTTGGGTATTCCCGCCGGGAAGCGTTAGAGCGTTTTGCGGCGCGTACCGGGGTGCAGGAAGTACGCACGTTAGTAGGGTTAATTATTCAATCCGATGAATTGGGGACTAGTTTAGTGGATTTATTGCGTAACTTTTCTACGGACCTGCGCTATAGCCGTTTAAATAAGGCCGAAAAATTAGCGGCCCAGGCCTCTACCAAAATGTTATTTCCGCTATTTATGTTTATTTTCCCCACGATTTTTATTTTAATTTTATCCCCTATGCTGGGCGGTTTATTATCCGGCGGTTTAGGGTTTTGAGGACACACGATGAAAAAATATCTTCTGTTGGCTGTTTGTGCAAGTGTGGCTATAAAGGCAGGGGCATCTACATTTAACCGCGAAGTTCCCGTCCGCCAATATGGCAAAGAAGCCGGTTTGCTGTTGGACATGGGCAAAATTTCGCTTGGTACGTTAAATGACGTGGAAGAAAAAAAGCATTACCTTTCTACGGTGCAGTTGGAAAAACAACGCATCCAAAACTATACCTTGCGTATGGTATATGATAACGCCTATCAACTTTATAAACAGGGGGACTACCAGCGCGCCCAGGAAATGGCCCAAACTATTTTGAGTATTGACCCTAACTTCACCCAAGCCCAAACATTAGCCAAACAGGCCTACCACATGGGTACTTACGGTACAATTTCCGAACAGCAAGTGTTGGATACTAAATTTCGTGAGGCGATGGCCTTGTATGACAGCGGCCGGTTGGTGGAAGCCAATGATAAATTAAATGAGATTTTAACCATCCGTCCCGGCAACCAGCGTGCGCTATCCTGGAAAAAACAAATTGACAGCGAAATTGCCAAAGAGTATGCCCGCCGCGGGGAAGTGGCTAATAAACGGGGGGATTATCAAGCCGCTTTAGATGCTTGGTATAATGCACTACTGATGCGTAAAGAGGACCCGGCGTTAGTGAGTAAAATTTCGGATATTGAATCTAAATTGCGTGAACAGCAACTCAAG
This sequence comes from Elusimicrobiaceae bacterium, assembly GCA_045593745.1. Taxonomy (GTDB): domain Bacteria; phylum Elusimicrobiota; class Elusimicrobia; order Elusimicrobiales; family Elusimicrobiaceae; genus Avelusimicrobium. The sequence goes on from JAZNXF010000007.1 coordinate 78,792, forward strand.
GAAAATATGAAACGTGCGTTGGAACTTTACAACCAAGGCCGGTACGTAGAGGCGTATGCCGTATTTGAACAGATAAAAAAAGTACAGCCGGGTGATGTGCGCGTGCAAAAATATATGTCGCAACTGAAAAATGAAATTGCCGGGGGGTATTATACGGCGGGTTGCCAGGCCTATAGTGCGTATCGTTTTGATCAGGCGGTAGGGTATTTTAACAATGCCAAAAAGTGGGGGGCGGATGCGGCCGCTATGGATAATATGATTAAACAGGCCCGTAACGCCAAAGAACGGTATATCCGTAACCAAGAACTGCGTGCCAAGCAGGCGGCCGAACAGGCCAAACAAGCCGAATTAGCGGCCCAGCGTGCGGCGCAGGAAGCCAAAGAGAAAACGGAACAGGCCTTAAAACAGGCCGAGGCCAAGCCGGAAGAACCGGAAACGGTGGTAGTAGATAGCCAAATTCCGGGAGGGAGCACTATTGCGGGGGCAGGTACACCTGTTGTGCCTGGCACTGCAGTAGCCATGCCGGAACAGCCCTTCCCTATGCTTAATACCGGCACAGGGATGACACGTGTATCGGAAGAAGCACGCGCAGCTTCCAAGGCCAAATATATGGAAGGGGTAGATGCATACAACCAAGATGATTTTGAACGCGCCCGCCAGGCATGGATTGCAGCCAAACAGTTAGATCCCGGCAATACGGATGCGGAAGTAGGTTTGCGTAAGGTAGAAGAACGGATGATGATTCGTTAGGAAAAGAGTATGAGATTAACATCAAAATGGTTGTTATGGTTTATTCTGGTAACTGTATATGCGGCTATCATCGGGGGGTTGTTTTATTACAATTTGTTTAAATATGTGTTTGACACCAAACTTCAAAATGAAATGGTAGAAATGGTGCGTTACCGGGCACCCCAACTGGTGCAGGCATTGGCTACAAAACCTAAACTGGTGGCGTTTACCGAAGTAGACCAAATGAAGGAAATGATGCAAAGCGATTCGCGTTTAAAAAGCATTGTTTACTTAAATTATGACGGTTCTGTGCGGTGGCATGAGAACACCCGGTTTATTGGTATGTCCTATTCGGATTATAATAATGCGGTTGGTTTTGACAGCGGGGCAGTGGTGCATGCGTTGCGTTCCGGAAGTCCTCGCGCGGTACTGACGTCTGATGGGGATGATTATGAAATTGCTATTCCCCTGTTAGCCAAAGGCAATGTGGTCGCAGGCGTACTGGATTTGACAGTTTCCCGCACAGGGGCGCGTACACTTATTCATTCCTCCATGATTCGCTACAGCGTAGGGGCGTGTATTATGCTGCTTATTATTGGCGGCGTATTGTATTTATTCTTGTTATTTCAGGTGATTCGGCCGTTAACGGTACTGAAGGATAATATAGAGGCCGTATCTCTTAATAATTTGTCGTTTTCATATCCTGCCCGATCAGATGAAATTGGTGCGGTGGCCCGGTCCGTTCAGGATTTGCTTGGAAAAGTGTCTGCAGAGATGAAAGGCGAAGAAAAAGAAGAAATCATGTCTCTGGATAAGGAAAAAACCTGGTGGAAAGCCATCTTGGCTGTGGCCATTGCCAAAGGCACGCGTGCTTTGGTGGTAGACGAGAACTACAATGTTCTTTATACCAATTTTGAACTTGATATAGAAGAGGGCCGCAAACTGCATTTGCTAGATGTGTTTGACGGACGCCAGCAGGAAATTATCCAAATTTTGGGTAAGGCCGCTGAAGAACCTTCTAAAGTGTTGCGGGGCATGGCCGTGAGTAAAAATGTAAATTGCCTAGTCAAAGCCGTACAACTGCCGGATGATGCCGGTAAAAACCGGATGATTGTGGTTGTGGAGCCGGAACAGGATTCTATTTAAAGGAGAATATATGAAAGTAGAAATCAAAAAAATTGCTGTAAGAGATGTTTTATTTTCTGTCTTTCCGCTAGCTGTATTTGGCATGATGCTTTTGACAGCGGTGGTGGAAATTTTTAAGCCCGAAGCCACGGTAAGTGCTTCCTATATATTAGGGCTCGTGTTGTATGCGGTAGAAAGTACCCTTTTGTTTTTAGTATTTGCGGCGTGTTTTGCTTGGGTGTACAATTTATTGTGTGCATTAGGTATCCGCGGTATCCGCGTAGAATTGGAGGATAAATAATAATGAAAAAATTGCTGATGATCTTTGTAGCCGGGTGTGTGGCACTGTCTGCCTGGGCGGCCCCGGCCAAAACGGCTGCTAAAGCCAAAGCCAAGGCCCCGGCTAAAGCCGAATTTGTGATTGTGCAATCCGGTGAGTATGCGGTCGGGCAAGAAGATGCTCGTTTAACGGCAGGGATTGCCCAATATTTAGGGATGGAACCGGTAGTAACTAAAAAAACGCAGTTAGAGGCCCAACAAGACCCTGCCTTAGCAAATCTGGACTATAGTTTTTTGCCGTTATATCTGATTAAAAAGAACGATGCTGTACGTGCTAAAATGGAGGAACCTTTAAAACGCGGGTATGTATTGGAAACCGCAGATTATATTGTCTTGCCGCACCAAACTCGTACGGGTGTTTATACCCAGAAAGAAGGAAAGGCGGACCAGATGGAAATTTTTGTCATGTCCCAGTGTCCGTATGGGGTTATGGCCGAAAATGCGGTGATTGAAGCCAAGAAAAACGGTACGTTCCCCAAAGATAAAACTGTTAAAATCCGTTATATTGTCAATTATGATCCTGCCAACGGTTTTTCCAGTTTGCATGGTTCTGCTGAATGGGAAGAAGACGTCCGGCAGTTGTTGATTGCAAAATACTATCCCGCTAAATTATGGCAGTATTTGGCTATCCGCAATAAGGATTACCGTTCCAGCCGTTGGGACAAAGCCATGAAAGCAGCCGGTATTAACGCCAACAAAATTATGAAAAAATTTGATACCGAAGGATTAGAACTCTTAAAACAAGAGGCCAAATATGCCCAAGAATATCGGATTAACGCTTCTCCTACCTTCTTGTGGGAGGGAAAGGTATTGCTGGATTTTGGCACTGCTGCTAATATAGAAGGGTTTTCTTTCTTAAATCCAAATACGGCCGCCAAAGCAAAAGCCGCTCCTGCCGGCCAGTGCTAAGTAGTTTTGCATAAGTGCGGGGGCAACACAGGCCCCCGCATTTTCTACAGGTTTAGAGACACAATTTCAAAGGAGCATGTGTGCAAGTGAGGCGTTATCAAGGACTGTTTGTAAAAGCCGTTATTGTACTTGTATTAATTTCGTGTATGCCGGTGCTTATTATCGGGTATCGCATCATGAAGATAAACAGCCGTTTGCTCACAAATGAATTATTACAAAAGCAACAAATGCAAGCCAGTAAGTTGGCTACCTCCGTTCATCAAGCCCTTTTTTCTAAAGAACAATTATTGGCAGAATTTGCAGATTTACATACGGATTTTGTCCACCACGACTTAATTACCCAGCCCGATTTAACTTACCTGCGCGCCCGAACGGCTTCTTTATTTTATTTGGCAGTATTTTCACCTAAAGGCCGTCAAATTTTTGATGCGGGTATCCGCCCTGCTATGCCGGCAGATACGGTCATGCAATCCATGTTATCAACTTGCTTGCAGGGAAACCGTTTTATAAGTCATGTACTTTACGAGCAGGGTAAACCATTTGTTTGGCTTGCGGAACCCTTGCACCGCCAAGTGGATTCCCCGCAAGTAACAGGGGTGTTAGCAGCTGCTTTGTATTTAGATGAAACCTTGCAAGGGCTTAGCCAATTATATCCGCTGGATATGGAAGTGCTTTTGGTATCTAATCAAGCAGATGTACTGGCGTACAATGGTGTATTTCAAAACACGCAAGAGCAATTAACTGCTATTACCCGGCAACTAGCCGGTGCAGAAAGCGGCGAAGTTCTTTTCCCCAGCGGGGAGAATATGCTGGTCGCATCAGCACGCGTGCCGGAATTGGATTGGCTCGTATATACTTTTCAACCTGCTAATTTAGTTTCACAACTGTGGTGGAACAGTATTTTGCACTCTTCTTTGTGGGATTTAGCCGTGATTGTGCTTGCTATGCTGCTGTTTGTGGTGGGAATCAGTTATTTGGTGATTATCCCTATTACACGTCCGTTGGAACGGTTGCGTCAAGCGGCAGTTAAATTGCGGGAAAATGAAAATGCAGTGATTTCTAAAGAAGATGTTATTATTCCGCATAATGAGATAGGGGAGTTGGCAAGCGTATTTGTGGAAATGTCCCAAACACTTTACAAACGCCGCCAGGAACTATTGCATACCCAACAAGAACTGGCCGCTATGAACCAGGTGTTAGAAAAGCGCGTAGAAGATCGTACGCGGGAATTAAAAGTCGCTTCTGGGGAACTAGTCAAGGCCGAGCGTTTAGCAGCCATTGGGCAAATGGCATCTATTATTAGCCACGAGATCCGTAACCCGCTTGCGGTCATTAGTAATGCTACCCGTCTTATTAAAATGTTGGTACGCCCTACGGAGCAAAAACTGATTAAACAATTTAACATTATTGAAGCGGAAATCCGCCAGGCGAACAGTATTATTAGCGAGGTATTGGGTTATGCCCGCACGCGGGATTTAATGCTTAGTGTAATAGATGTAAACAGTTACCTGCGGGAATTGGTAATTTCTTGTCCTATTCCGTCCGGGATACATGTGGTGTATAATTTGCAGGAGCCAAGTGTAGCCGTTAAAGTAGATGCGGAAGAAATGAAGCAGGCCCTGCGTAATATTTTAATCAATGCGGTAGAAGCCATGCCCACCGGGGGGACGGTGACTGTCGGTACCCGGCAGGGCAAACGCCTTGTTTGCATTTCTATCCAAGATACCGGCCCCGGAATTACGCCGCAAGTGCGGGAAAAAATGTTCTCTCCGTTTTTTACGACAAAGGCCCGCGGTACCGGATTAGGTTTGGCGGTAGTGCGCAAAGCTGTTACCCGTCATAAGGGCAAATTATTTATCACAAGCCAACTGGGCCGGGGAACTGAATTTCATATTTATTTAAAAATTTATCGTAAAGTGGGGGATACCAATTATGGACAAGTTAGTTAAAATTTTGGTAGTGGATGATGACAACAACCTGCGCGAGACACTGGTAGATTTACTGGAAATTGAAGGGTACAAAGTATACCAGGCGGGTTGCGCGGCCGAATGTTTGGATATTTGCTCCAGTGAGTTTTTTAACATTATTTTAATGGATTATAATTTGCCGGATGAAACCGGGCTAGACGTGATCCGCAAAATCCGTTCTTTTAACCAGGATACGCAAATTATTATGATTACGGCGTACGCCTCCCTAAATTCTATCATGGAAGCCATGCAGGAATCCGTGTATGACTTTTTGATGAAACCCGTAGATTTTGATTATTTAAAGCGCACTATTAACCGTGCGTTGGAAAAATATGCCTTGGAACAAAGCAACAAAGAATTATTGGCCCAGTTAAAAACCCGTAATGCCGATTTGGACCGGTTAAATAACATGAAGTCCAAATTCTTTTCTATCGTTTCGCATGATTTATCCAATTCGCTAATGACATTAAAAATGAGTTTTGATATGCTCAAAAAGAAACTCACGTTAAGCGAAGAACAACAGCAAAAAATTATGTTTATGAACGAGTCCATTGGCCAAATTGAACATTTAATAAAAGACCTGGTGGACTGGGCCGCCATTGAAAAAGGCAAACTGCGCATTGAAAAAACCCAGTTTGATTTAACTGCCAGTTTGCAAAAAACAGCTGAAATTTTTAAAGCCAAGGCCTCTAAAAATAATATCCGCGTGAACTTTGAGAGCAGTGGGGAGATCCCTGTCTTTGCCGACGAAAAACGCATCCGTCAGGTTATTTCCAATATTTTAGAAAATGCGGTACGCCATACGCCCGATAACGGCCAAATTATCATAAGTGTTAGTAAAATAGATGAAAAAAATGCTAAAGTATCGGTAACGGACTCCGGGGATGGTATTGAGCCGGACAAAGCCCCCGAACTGTTTACCAGTTTTACGCAAATTGGGGATAAGTCCCGCGTGGGACGCCTTGGGTTAGGGTTATCTATTGCCAAGGAAATTGTTTTAAATCACCAAGGGCGTATTTGGGCACATAGTGACGGACTTGGAAAAGGAGCCAGCTTTAATTTTACGTTGCCAGTGGCAAAATAAATGAGGAAATGAGGGAGTATGCCAACAAACAAGAAAAAGAAAGTAACCGTATTGATTGCAGACGATCAAACACTTTTCCGCGAGGGAATTAAAGACATCTTAAACGGAGAAAAATGGGTGGAAGTAGTAGGGGAAGCCGCCGACGGGGTAGAGGCCGTAGCCCTGGCTAAAAAATTAAAACCGGACGTAGTGCTTATGGATATTAAACTGCCCAAAATGGACGGAATTAACGCCACGCGCAAAATCCGCGAGGCCTGCCCGCAGGTCAATGTGCTGATGTTGTCTAGTTTTGAAGATGAAGCCCACGTGCTGGATGCTATCCAGGCCGGAGCCAATGGGTATTTGTCTAAAATGTTACCGGCGGTAGAACTGGTTAATTCTATTAAAACCTTTACCAGTGAGGGTCTGATGATTCCCCAACAACTGATGGGTAAACTGTTGCATGGCCTTCGTAAAATGGGGGGGGGAACCGCTCCCAGCCAGGCCACACTTACCAAAACCGAAATTAAAATCATGGATTTACTCGGTAAAGGCATGAGCAATAAAGAACTGGCCAAAGAACTTAACTGTAGTGTCAAAACGATTAAAAACCACTTAAACAGCGCTTTCCATAAATTAGGGGTAAGCAGCCGCACAGAGGCCGTTGTAAAGGCCATTGAAAAGGGGCTGATTTCATCCGAAGGAAATATCGTTTCTGACGACGAGGAAGATTTTTAACATCTCTTATGACTACCTCCCATGCGCCATTAAAATCCGCCTGCCGCGGGCAAGCCACCATTGAGTATGTGCTCATGTTGGCGGCCGTGGTAGTGATTTTTTCGGCGTTTATGACGGCGTTTCATACAGATGTAGTTCACTATATATTCTCGTTTATTGGGCAATTATTGCCCGGGGAAGGATGATATGTACTCCCTCTCTACCCGGGCTTTTCATTTGCTTCACAACCGCCGGGCGCAACTGTTGTTGCCGGCGGTGCTTTTACTGCCGTTGTTTGTATTGGTGATTTATCTGCTGGTAGAAACGGCTAAACTTTCTATTGCCAAGGTGCGCCACCAGTTTGCCTTAGACAATGCTGCCTATACGCAGGTTACTTCAGTGAGTGCCTTTTTAAATGCGGTAGGTATTTTAAACGGCCCGCTTCCCTACCGCGTGATGTTAACGTATAATGATCCTTTAAAGCCGGTGGATGGGGTCGTGAAGCCCCCCTATAGCGGGAAAAAATTGACGGTATTTGATTTGTTTTTCCGCGCGGGGGCTGTGCCTACCGTAGCTAGCGATTATGAATGGGGCCACAACCCGGATCCATCCCCAGAGGCATCAGATTGGGGCGTGCATTACGCCAAGTATGATTTATTGGATAATGACCCTAACTATAAACGCTATGACCGCCGTGATTGGGAAAAAGAAACCCCGGATGCCATTACCGACAAACTTACGATTATGGACGAAGAAATGGTGGCCCAACATTATGTATCCGCCCGGCAGGTGGGTTTACCGGCGATTAAAGGATATTTAAATACCTACGTGCAGATAGGGGATATTTACAATTTGCAGGAAGATATTTATAAAAAACTGGTGAAAAATGCCATTACATTTCGTCAGGGATATTTTTTAAATGTGGATGATTGTAAAGTGTCCTCGTGCGCGCGGCAAAGTGCCGGCAAACTGATGAATTATCTCACCATTCCTACCACCCCGCAAAAAGCAGATGATTTAATTGTGTATGTGTCTGCTTCGGATATGGCCGGCGGTACCGGGGGGGCCGTGAAGGTGGACTTGACAATGACATCCATGCACGCTGACCCATTGTACTTGTTTGCGTATGTGGACCCGGCGGGGCGGCGCAAACTGCGTTCACTCAAACGTGGGATTGCATTAAAGCAAAATTTCCCATTACCGCGTAACCACTTTAACGTGAATTTAGAAAGTAAATATAAGCCGTACGTGCATACCCAGGTAAGTATGAGTTGCCCACGCGCGAATAATAACTGTGTGTGGCCCAACCCGCTTCCTAAGTACAACGTTACCCTGAGGCCGTGATGAAACAGTTTGCGCGTATTTTTACCAATCGTGGGCAAGCCACTACCGAAATGGTACTGCTATTTCCGGTATTGGTGATTTTCCTGCTGTTTATTATTAAAATAGCGGGGCTGCTGGTGCTCAACCAAAAAATGCAAATTGCCGGTACGTACGCGGCGCGGCGTTTTCAACTGCAGTCCCACACCACCGAGCGTTTCAGCCGCGGGTGGGACCGCCGTTATTTAAAGAAAGACATTCAACGCAAAGTGGAAGATTATGTTGGTTTTAACAATCCGGGCATGCGCCAGTTTTTAAGTTTAAACAGTTTTAATTTGGATATCAATACCGATGGGGACTGGATTAAAATCACCCTGCTAGCCCGCACCAAGGCCCCGCGTATCAATTTTCTGTGTAAGTATGATAAAGACCAAGTGTGTAACCATGACCGCCACTGCTTGCGCGGGTATAGTTTTTTGTGTGAAAACGGCGCAGAAATTAAAGTAATCAAATACGCCGGCCCGAACGAACGCCCGCTTCCCTTCAAACGCCCGGATAATTAGTTTGCTGTTGATTATACGTGACCTATTTCCGGCAGGTTACAAATCCCCAAGGTGATGTTGCTGTTATAAAAAAGTCATCCTGAACTTGATACGGGATGACGCTTTTATATCATATCCTTCACCTGCCCCCGCATTACAACCTGCGGGCATCCTCTCCCCTGCTAGAGAGGGAAGGCGAAGCGAAAAAAAGTGTCATTCCAAACTTGATTTGGAATCTCACCACTTTTTACGAAACAAGGTGAGGTCCCGCATCCAGTGCGAGATGACGGCTTTATTACATAACAGCAACAACAAGTGCGTGGAAGATGCTGAGCAGAAACCCCTCAGCATACGGCTATTTAATAAAATCGCACGTACGCGGTGCCGTTAAGCCGTTGGCAAGCAACGCCTTTTGTATGGAAGGGAGCGCATTTTGTATAATATATGAACTATGAAATACGGAATGAATTTTCAGGATATTATTGCCGCGCTGAACCATTATTGGACGTCGCAAGGGTGTGTGCTTGTACAACCTTACGATTTGGAAAAAGGCGCGGGAACCTACAACCCCGAAACCTTTTTCGGCTCTTTAACCGCTAAACCCATCAAGCGGGCTTACGTAGAACCTTGCCGCCGACCGGCTGACGGCCGCTATGGGGAAAACCCCAACCGCTTGGGCAAATATTACCAATACCAGGTAATTTTAAAACCCGCCCCGCAAAATGTGCAACAAATTTACTTAAACTCATTAAAAGCCATCGGGTTAGACCCGCAAGAACACGACGTACGCTGGATTGAGGACGATTGGCAATCCCCCACGTTGGGCGCATCCGGGGTGGGCTGGGAAATTTGGTTAGACGGTATGGAAATTACCCAGTTTACGTATTTCCAAAATATGGCCGGGTATAGTTTGCACCCCATTACGGCTGAAATCACCTACGGTTTAGAACGTATTGCCATGTATTGCCAAAAGGTGGATAACGTCTTTGATTTGCGTTGGAACGATACCGTCACCTACCGCGACGTACACCACGAGCAAGAACGCCAGTTCTCCCACTATTATTTTGAAGAAACCAACGTGGAACACCTGCGCCGCTACATTGAAGAATGTGAAGCGGAATGTTACGCATTGTGCAAAAAGGGCTTATATTTGCCCGCGTATGACAACACAATGAAACTATCACACTATTTTAATATGTTAGAGGCACGCGGGGCTATTAGCGTGCAGGACCGCACCAATAACATTACCAAAATCCGCAATTTAGCCAAAGCGTGCGCCAAAGCGTATGTGGACAGCGTGGAGAATAAATAATATGACCGCCAAAAACGCATTATTAGAAATAGGAACCGAGCACTTGCCCGCACGTTTTGTACGCCCGGCACTGGCCCAGTTAAAACCCCTGGCCGAAACCATTTTAGCCGAAAAACGCCTGTCCTTTGAGCGTGTGGAAGCATTCGGCACATACCGCCGCCTGGTGGTTATGATTTATGGCCTGGCAGATAAATCCGCAGATGACAAGCAGGAAGTCAAAGGACCGCCTGCCAAGTTGTTAAAAGACGCGAACGGCAACTTCACCCCCCAGGCAATCGGATTTGCCCAAAAAAACGGTCTTACACCGGAAAAACTGGTGATTAAACACACCGAAAAAGGACCGTTTATCTTCGCCAATGTATTGACCAAAGGCGAAAAAACCGCCAAACTCCTGCCGGATATTTTCACCCGGATAGTTACCGGGTTGGAGTTTGCAAAAAATATGGTGTGGGAAGAATCCATGTTCCGTTATGGGCGGCCCCTGCGCTCTTTAATCGGGCTATATGGGGACAAAGTGATTAAATTTACCGTTGCCGGGGTCACCTCCGGCCGCACGACCCATGGGCTGTTGTCCTACGGCAATAAACCATTAAAGGTACAAAGTGCCGATAAAGCGGCCTATGTAAACCTGCTAAAGAACCAAAATCCTCCCATTTTAGTCCTGCCCGAAGAACGGCGCGATGCGCTCATTAAAAGCGTTACGGCTGAAGCCGCCGCACGCGGATGCACCGTTGATTTAGACGAAAATTTGATTGAGCAAACGGTCTGCTTTACCGAACATCCGGTAGCCGTCTGCGGGGAGATGGACTTAAAAGCCCTCACCCTGCCGCGCCTACTCATTACTACCGTACTCAAAGAACAGTTAAAAATGTTCCCGGTGCTGGACAAAAAAAACAACCTGCAACCCTATTTTATTGCCGTTCGCGACGGTTCTTCCGCCAACCAAACGGAAGTATGCCTAGGGTTTAAAAAAGTCATGTCGGCCCGCCTGTCCGATGCGGTTTTTTTCTTTGAAAATGACAAAAAAGAAGGGTTGCCCGCCTTTCATGAAAAACTGAAAAACATCCAGTTTTTAGAAGGAGCCGGCACACTGGCAGACAAAGCCCTTCGTACCCAAAAATTGGCAGTTTCCTTGGCCGGTAAGCTGGGGGATGGGGTCCCCGCACAAGCAGCCGCCCAAGCCGCCCTGCATTGTTATGATGACCTGGCTAGCCATGTGGTGTATGAATTTCCCGAATTGCAAGGATATATGGGCGGGCAATACGCCGCTTTAACCGCTAAAACAGCGGAAGAAAAAACAGCCGCCAAAGCCATGGAACAATGCTACTGGCCGTTAACCTCTGCCTCCCCCCTGCCGCAAACCATTGCGGGATGTGTGGTGTCTTTGGCGGGCAAACTAGATACGTTGGCCGGGAACTTTTTAATCGGGCAAATTCCTACCGGCAGTGAAGACCCCTTCGCCCTGCGCCGCCAGGCCTTTGCCATCGTGCGGCTACTGTTGGAAAACAACTGGCCGCTTACCGTAGCGGGTTTACTGCAAGAGGTAAACCAGGTCTACGGCGGGAAACTGTCCGCAGACACGCTTGACAAACTGGCCGATTTCCTGCGCCAGCGCGTGAGCGTGGTGCTAGCAGAACGCGGGCATAATCCTGCGGTATTGGCTGCCGTAAATTCCTGGAAAACCCTGCCGTTGGGCCGGGTGGAAAATTTAGTAAGCGCACTGGAAAACATGCAAACTTCCGCCAGGTTTGCTGCCGTGCGCGAAAGTACCAAACGGGTGGGAAATATCTTAAAAAAATCTGGAGCGGTAAATGCAAAAACGGACGAAAATTTATTTGAACTCCCTGCCGAAAAAACACTTTACCAAGTTGCAACCAATCTGCCCCCCTGCGCCGCGCACGACGTTCCAACGTATCAAACGGCCCTAGCGCAGTTAGAAGCATTTAAAGAACCGTTAGAACTGTTTTTTAAAGAAGTAATGGTAAACGTGCCGGATGAAAAACTGCGTAACAACCGCCTGGCTTTGCTAGCACTAGTACAGGAAAAACTCAACCAAACCGGGGCGGATATTACTGTTCTGTAACCTTTAGACCCAGAAGATTACTGGGTCTGAAGGCCCTTTTTCCTGCGCCACGAAACAATTACAATATAGTTATGTTTCTAAAGAATATACTAAAAAAGGAAACTGTTTTTCTACTGGCAGCGTGTACCTGTACACTACCGTCTTTCGCCCAATACATGGGGCCGCATGGGGTATTAGCCGAAAAAGGAAGATACAATTTGCTTTGCTCCCGCAAGCAACGGCAACCAAACACGCGGATCTGCCACCCTGCTACCGGTAGCATGGAACGTGTGTTGGAAGCATCCCTCCAACGCACAGCAAACGCCATATATAAAACCGGTGTCGATCCCTGTTTTTAAGGAAAAAAATATGAAAAAAACAACTATACTGGCAAGCATATTTATCAGTTTGGCAAGTTTCACCTTTGCGCAAGATTTTGGCGTATGGGAGTATACACGCGGCCCACACGCCGGCATGGACAAAATAAGCCGCTATATTTACCGTAAAATAACCGGGCTGTTTGCCCCCCAAAAAGCCGCATTACCCTGGGTAAAAACAGTACAACAACAAATTTACCGGGCCACCCCCCACCAGGGGCTTATCGGCGGTGTAGTTCGCGATTATATTCCGCGCCCATCCGTCCCGCCATTCACGGCGCAACAAGCCCGCGTAATTACCCCGGCCGTTAACAAATGGCAACAGGCCCTGCAACAAAATCAACCGTTACGCCTGCTGCGTGTGCAGGTAGTAAACCCACAAGAGGTGTCTTCTTTATCAAACAGCGAAGTGGAAAGAGTGGCTTTATTTTTAACCGGAAAAGTAAACATGCCTGCCGAACACCGCGCCTACAAACACTACATGGTGCGCGTGACACTGACGCAAGCACCCGCTATCCACCTGTTATTTAACTGCTACTTAAAAGAACTTTACGTCGTACGGGATCCGGCCCACCTTCCTGCCGTTACGCTGGAAGAAATCCCCAGTAAACCTTTTTAACATAATTTTATGAGGAGAGAACGATGAAAAAACTTCTAGTAACGCTGATAATCAGCATGTGTGCATTAGCCGCACACACCCAACAAACAAGCGTATGGGAAAGTTTCCACCTGGCCCACAAAAACAGTGTGCTGACGGACTGGCTATCCCGGCATATTCAGGCGCAACAAACGCAGCTACCCTGGGTTGCGGCGTTAAAAGAACAGGTGAATAGAACCCACCCCAAACATGGGATAATCGGTATTGTGATTAGGGACGGAATTCCCGCACAGATTCAGCCGGATGTTTCCCCTGCTGTACGTGCGCGCTTGGACCGTTGGCAAAAAGCCGCCGAACAAAATAAGGCATTGCCGCACCTATTTGTAAAATCCTTGACCTCGCAATCGGATGTAGCCCGGTTTAATGAAAAGCAGGTAGAACAAGTGGAATATTTTCTGCAAACAGGATACGGCTCTCCAATTGCCTCCATCACGCCACAGCGTTTGCAATGCTTTAAACATTACTTGATAGGGGTTATTTTACCCCCTGCCAAACCGGGTTGCGCCCGCGTACAATTACTGTTTAATGCCTACGCGCAAGAAGTATATGTGACGTATGATATGAGCCGGGTGCCAGGCGTACCGCTAGAACCCTAATCCCCGCCATTGCCTAATTACCCGCCCCGGCAGGAACCGGGGCGGTCTTCTTATACCCGCTATATTTTTGATAATAAGTACGTAGTTTGTAGGTCAGGGATAAACCAAACGTAAGACAAAACCCATCCACCAACTTGCCGGGGTTGCACACTCTCTATACCAGGGATAATACCCCATTTTGCATATCAAGCCATATTTTTTATAATAATAAGTAGTTATTAGGGGTTCTTATGAAAAAATTATATACGTTTATTATACTGGCCGCCGCCTGCGCGGCCCAGGCACAACCGCTCACCCGGGCAGAAAAACTATACCAAGAAGGGGACTTTGCTTCTGCGCTCCCCCACTATCAGGAAATTATAAAAACCGCTTCAGGTGACACGCTTTACCAAGCCCAATTACGCACCGCCGCTTGCCTGTATAGCCAAGGGGAATATTTAACTGCCGCCAAAACAATGCTTTCCTATACGCTTCCCCAAAACCCTGTATGGAAGGCCCGCTTTTTACTCTACCGCACGCAACTTGCCAACCAAGTGTCTAGCCAATACAACCGCATTTTAGAAACGCACGAAATTGAACACAACAAAGACCCCGAACACTGGACCTATGCCCAATGGCAGGCACACCAGGAACAAGATTATGAACAGTTGTGGGCCTTGCGCGCAGACCTGATTAACGCCCCTATTGAAGAAGAAACCCTGATTTTAAACCTAAAAGATACCGACATACGCCGCATCCCTACGCTGTTTGATTTTGCCACCCAAGAATGGATACATTTTTTAGAAAGTACAGATACTTCTCTTCCCGCCGGGCAGGCGCGTACCTATTTGGGCGGAGCAGCTACCCCTATTTCTGCCCGCAAAAACCAAGCCCAACAACTATCCTACATTTTACAAACAGCGTACCAGTTAGAAGGGACCGGGCGGCAAAACGCGCGGCTGTTTTGGCAAACCGATTTTATTTTACTGCCGTTTACACAGAGTGGTTGGTTTGAAATCAAAAATAAAGACAAAGCCCTCACGCAAGCCACTACCCAGTTACAGGCCTTGAGTGATTTATCCGGCGAAACTTCCTGGTGGAAAAAACTAAAACAGTATATGGCTCCCACTCGTACTGCCGCTACCGATTACGCAAAATCCTACGCGGCCTACCAGAATGCTATGCTTCTTTACAATCATGACCAGCGCGCGCAAGCATTGGCCCTTTGCAACCAAGCCGCCGAAAAATTATCCTCTTCTTACTACACCCAACAGTGCAGGGATTTAACGGAGCAAATCACGCGCAAGGAACTATTTTTCCGCACGGACAAAACCCCCCTTACGCCCTCAAAGCCGCAACTTACACTAACGGTGCGCAACGTAGCAAAGGTGTATGCACGTGTATACCCAATAACAAAAGAAGAACTGGAACATGCCGCCCGCACCCGCTATAACAGCCGCACATTCACCCATTGGAATGAACTAACCCAACTAACGCAAGATGAAATAAAAACGTTGTTAACTTCCCACACGCCCTACCAAACCGCACACGTACAACCCGCCTATGACAAACCTTATTTTGAACAAGAAGTTTCTCTTTCCTTGCCCGAACTGGCACATGGGTTTTATGTGGTGTTAGCCAGTCATGACAAGCGTTTTGACACGGCACTGGCCCCGGTAAGCGGCCTTGTGATTAACATTACCGACCTAGCCCTTTTTACTACAGCGGCTATAGAAGATAATCCGGAACACTATGTGTGGACGTTAAACACCCCGCTGCGCACCTATACCCCGCCTGTCTTTCATTTCTATACGGTAAATTTAAAAACAGGACAACCCGAACCTGGCACGTTACTACACTTATTTACCGGGTACAAAGGTTCCGCCGAACAAAAAATGACCGATAAAAACGGTACAGCTTTTCTTTCACGCAAAATTACCGTAGATGGGAAAAATACTACTTCCTATGAGGTAAACACGCTGGCTGAAAAAAACGGACAGGTTGCCCTGTCCCCCCATAGTACCTATTTGCGTTTGTATAACCCGCAACCCATACGCCTGTATGTACAAACGGACCGTGCCATTTACCGCCCCGGGCAGAAGGTACAACTTTCCGTGCAGGCATTTGAACGCACGCCGCGATCCTGGCAAGTGTGGCCTTCCCAAACCGTGCAAATCAACGTACGCGGAGCCAACGGCAAACAAATTTTTCAGGCGCAAACCGCTTTAAACGCATTTGGCACGGCGCAACTTGATTTTACCCTACCGGATAAAGATTTATTATTAGGCCATTTTAGTGTGCACGTAAGTAGCAAAAAACAGAGTAGAACTTTTAGCGGACACCACTCTTTTCAGGTAGAAGAATACAAACGGCCGGATTATGAAATTACACTACAGGAACCAACAATTCCATTGGCTTATCATAAAAAAGCCGTTATACCTGGCAAAGCCAACTATTATACCGGGTTGCCTGTGCAAGATGCCACTGTAAACTATACCATTACCCGCCAAACTTATGTGCCTTTTTTCTACTGGTGGCGTATCATCCACGCCGAGGCAGAACAAATTGCACAAGGGCAAACCAAAACCGATCGTGACGGCAATTTTCAACTTTCATTTACCCCCCAACCTGCCCGCCCGGAGGAACATTTCACACAATACACTGTTCAGGCAGAGGTGTATGATAAAACCGGCCGGGCGATTGCAACTACCCGCACTTATAAAATTAGCACCTATGCGCATTTGTTTAAGGTAGATTTTACACAAGGGTTTTATGATGCCAATACGCCAGGCCCTTTAGCAGACATTACCTTAACCGATACGGACGGCAATCCCGCCACCGGAACGGTAACGGCCCGCGTAAGCCAGGTGGAAGATACCCCCACCCCTACCGATAGCGGCTCCTTAGATGCCTGGTATGAAAAAGCCCGGGATACGGCTACTGTGTTCACGCAAACGTTATCTTTTAAACAACCCGGCCCGCAAACCTTACAACTACCTGCCGTAGCGGAAGGAATCTACCGCTTAACCTTGCAAGACAAACAAGCCCAAACCCAATCTTTAGTTTTTGTGGTAGCGGCTAAAAATTCTTCGCTGCAAATACCGTCCATCACTCTGCCGCAACATAAAACCTACTACCCGGGTGAAACGGCCCGCGTACTGCTGGGGGCCGGGAAAATGACCGGGCCTAAATGGGTAGAAGTATATTATGATAAGAATTTCCTGCGCAAAAGCGAATTAGTTCCTTCCGCAATCACTATTTACGAGTATCCGGTCGCGCAACAGGACCGCGGGGGGCTGGGCCTTGCTTGGTTTGGGGCCAGTGACTATACATTTTACCACGGTTCCGGCACGTTTGAAGTACCGTATGACAACCAGGAACTTTTTGCAAAACTAAACGTCCCCAACACCGTAAAACCGGGGCAAAATGTTTCCTGGCAACTAACCACCCGCAACGCTACGAACTTCCCTGTAAATGGGCAAGCAAGCATCACCGTTTATGATAAATCCTTGGATTACTATGCCAAAAAAGACAATCCGTTTACACTTACTTCTTTATTTGCGCAAACTGCCGGCACACCCGGATTAACATATAGTTTCCCCGATGCCTACGCAATCTCCGTTTTTGACGGCAAAGAAACACATTCTTGGACACCCGCCCCCCACTTACCCACCTTAAATTTAGTCATGCCGCGCCGTTATTACAAGGGGTTTGGCGGGGCGATGCCTATGATGGCCATGGCAAAATCCGCCGCGCTCAGCCGGGCTAATGCAACGGCTGATTTCGCAATGGAAGAAGCGGCAGATTTTATAAGTACCAACAGTATCAACCAGGCAGACACATTGACACGCGGGGCCGAGCCCCCGCAAGAGCAAACTGTCCAACCGGCCCCCTCTATCCGTACGGACTTTGCCGAAACGGCCTATTTTAACACGCTGCTCCCCCTAACAAACGGAGCGGCCCGCGTGCGTTTTACACTTCCGCAAAGTATTACCACCTGGAATATGCTGGGATATGTGCTTACTAAAAATGCCCAACTGGGTACGTTTACAGCCAGTACGGTTTCCCGCAAAGATGTCACGGTTCAACTGAACTTGCCGCGTTTTTTCCGCGAAGAAGACCATGGAGTCGTGCAAGCCGCTGTCAGTAATACTACGAACCGGAAAATAACAACCGCGGTTACCCTATCTATTACAAAAAACAACACAAACCAAAACAAATTATTTGGGGTAAGTGCACCTACCCAAACGGTCACAGTTCCCGCCCACAGTACGGCATTTGCCCACTGGGAAATAGACGTGCCTAATGGGCCGGGTCTGTATCAACTAATTGCTGTCGCCCGCCACGGCAAGGACAGTGACGCCGAACAGCATACGTTACCTGTGTTGCCCAGCCGCACCCGGCTATTGGCTTCTGCCCATGCGGCCTTAAAAAATGGAACTAATACGCTTTCCGTTACCGAATTAGACAACCTGAAAGACGCGTCGCCCGAATTAGCGGCCCTTACCCTACACCCCAGTTTGGCCCTTTCGGTATTACACAAACTGCCCAACTTGCTAGCCAACCCATATAACGATTTGATTTCCTCCCTAAACCGTTATGTTCCCCTAGCCATTGTGCATCAGTTTTATAATACGTATCCGGAACTGAAAGAAGCGGTCAAAAAGTTACCTTCGCACGAGGCAATCACAGCCCCATGGGAGGAGGACAATCCCACGCGCCTAACCCTGCTTGCGCAAACCCCCTGGTGGATATTTTCACAAGATAATCAGCAACGTAACGCCGGACTTATTAGTTTATTTAATGACAAATTGGTGGCAGAAAAATTATCCCAAGAGCGCGAGCGCATAAACCGTTTTCAAAATGCAAGCGGTGCATTTAGTTGGTTTGCCGGCGGGCCGGATGACCCCTACTTAACGTTGCGCGCACTGGATAGTTTTGCCCAAGCCATACGCTTTGGCGCGCAAGTACCGCAAGAAAATGTACAAAAAGCCATTTCTTATGTAGTGCCCCGCATGGAAAAACAATTACTGGAAGATAAAACAGGATCTGCGCAAACGGTCTCTTACGCCTTATATGCGGCTTATGTCCTGTCCTCGTTCCCGGCAAATTGGCCGCAAATGGGCACTGCCAAAAGCCATATTCAAAAATGGGCGGATTTTGCAGATACGCAAGCTCGTTTTCTGACCCCCTTGGGCCAAACGTACGCCGCGGCTATCTATCACCGATTAGGTGATGACGTAAAAGCCAATGCATATTTAGACAAAGTGCTTACGCGTATGAAAACAAATGAACTGACCGGGGCGTATTTCGCGCCGGAAGCGCAAAGTTGGCTGTGGTATCAGGATACCCTCACTACGCAAACAGCAACACTAAAAACGTTGCTGGAAATCCGCCCGGATTCTGCTAAAATTGACCCCATGGTCCAGTGGTTACTATTTAACAAACAGGTGTCCTCGTGGCAAAATCCGTCCGCCGCGGCCCAGGCCGTATCTGTTTTACTGGATGTTATAAAAACAAAAGGAGCCCTTACCCGGGACAGTTCGTACGACATCCAGTGGGCAGACATGCACGATAAAAAAACTTTTGAACCCTTGGACTGGACAGAAGATTTACAATGGGTCAAACAAAAACCTGCGCTTACACCATCCGCTTATCATGCTACTATTACCAAACAAAGCCGTATGACGGACTTTGCTTCCTTAAACGTGGTATATACCTCTGCCCAAGCCAAGGAGTCCCCCAAAGGGGTACTCAATGTATCGCGCACCTATTTTGTGCGTTTTAGGCAAGAGGGCGAAACCAAACTACGCCCTATTACAGATATGGAGGAACTAAAAACGGCGGATGAAGTGGAAGTTCACCTGACACTCACCGCAGAAAGTGCCTTTGACTATGTACAAGTTACTGACCCCAAACCCGCCGGGTTTGAAAATACGGATATAACCAGCGGGTGGAGTTGGAATCCAATCTCTATGTACCGCGAAGTGCGCGACAGTGAAACCAACTTCTTTATTAACCGCCTGCCTATGGGCAAGGTAACCTTGCGCTATACCTTACGGCCTACTTTACCGGGTACATTTCATGCTAGTCCCTCCCAAGTGCAAAGCATGTATGCCCCGGAATTTGGAGCACACGGAGCAACTGAAAAAATTTATGTTGGAAAGTAATCACCCCTGTTACTACCCGCTATACCCCAGGAGCATAAAGAAATCCCCTTGTTTTTTTGAATTTTTTTCTATAGAATAGTAAGAGGGACTTTTTAAAACACAATTTCTATTTAGTGAAACAAGGAGCAATTCATGCGTTACTTAATGTTGCTGGTATGCTTAGCCAGTTTTACTTCGGCCTATGCGTATAACGAAATGGTTTCCGCTATTGCGTATAACCCATCTCGTTTAGGGGCGTACAGTTATTTAAAGGTACTTAAAAAAGCCACATTCAAAGCCGGTTTAGGAACTACCGGTAATTTAACCGAAATTAACTTATATGGCAACCCCATTACCATTACTGATCCCAGACAAGACTTACCGCATAAAATCAATGTTATTAAATCGTTAAGTAACTATGTGGTTGGTACTTCTAATAAAACTTTTAATGACAAATCTTCCGCGTGGGTATATAACCCATATGCCAATGGCGGGCCTAACGGACCACGACTTCAGTTTTCCGATGCCTGGCTAACCGGGGAACAGGTCGATTTGGCTACTTTATGGTCTGCCTATACCTCCACCACCACCAGTGAAGATACTGTTCCCAATGTAAATCCTATTGGTACCGTCAAGATGTATGGTGGCACATTCACGGCCGTTAGTAGCGGAGGCAAACGAGGGGTTTCTGTGATTAACGAAATAAAAGGGTTGGATTTATCTTCTATATTATCTGATAAAATTACCATCTATGCCGAACAGGCAACGGTTACGAGTCCCACCTCCACATTGTATGTAACCGATACGTTAACATTGGGAGGAACCACCATAAGTGCCAATGATTTAGTATGTGCTTCCGGAAGCCCAACCTACCAGTGGGAGAAACGTATGACAGATGACGAAAAAACATACTACATACTTGCCCGCAAATGCAATTAACAGATTTTTCCCCCACTTATGTTGGGGGAATTTTATAAGATAGGTTTCCCTTGAAACACAACGTGGGTGGTATACCCGCAAGCATCGCATATCACCAAGTTGGCAGGATTATTTTCCAACAATTCTTCTATAGGTATTTGTAACAGTTGGGCCGCGTTGGTACTAGTACAGGCAACTATGTCAGGCCAACTATACCCGGCTTTGCGCAGACACGTTACCGCCCCGGACATAGTCAAAGCAGAACCCGCCGTTACCCCATCTGCTTTGCGTTTCCATACGTCTTCCTGCAAAACTACTTCTTCCCCATTGGCAAAAAAAGGGCCTTTTGCTTGCCCGGTGGGCAAAAGGGCATCTGTCACCGCGGTAATTTGGGACAGGGGCTTTACTTGCTTTAATAAGGACAGTAACGCCGGATGAACATGCTTACCGTCTGCAATGACTTCACAAGAAATTTCCGGGTTCAGTAAAGCCGCCCCCAGGGTTCCGGGTTCACGCTGGTGCAGACCGCGCATGGCATTGCCCCAATGGGTTACACGGCGCACACCGTGGGCAAACGCTTGTTGCATTTGGACGTAGGTAGCGTTAGTATGCCCGGCTTGCACCAGAATATGATGCGCGTGGCAAAACTCTATAATGGGCAAAATCCCCGGTACTTCCGGGGCAAGGGTCACTATGGAAATATGCCCTTGGGCGGCCTGGTAAATTTGTTTAAAATCATTGAGATGAGCCGGTGCAATATCTTGCGGCTTCATCACGCCGGGTTTATCGGGTGAAATAAACGGCCCTTCCACATGAAACCCTATGATTTTGGCCCCGGTTTCTTTCCCTAGCGCAGGCACCAACGCGCGCAACTGCGCGGCCATATTACCAGGGCGGGCACAATATAAGGTAGGGCAGAAGGCCCGCACCCCTTGCCGGGCTAACACGGCCGACATATTAAGGAGTGCTTGCGGGGTTCCCTGTTCCGGCCCAAAGCCCCCCATGCCGTGAATATGCGTATCCACAAAGCAAGGCAACGCCCACCGCTCCTGCGGCGCGGGGGTATTCTCCGGCACGATATGCACGATTTTTCCGTCGGCTATCTCCAGGGAATAATTCTTTAAAACAGTAGTAGCAGTTACGATATTTAAGTGTGAAAACTTCATTGAATTTCTACGCTCCATGCAAGATGATTGGGCTGTTGCTTACTTTTTGCTAAAAGAAACTGTTGCACACTTTCAGCAAGTGCCGCCACTAATTCCATATCTACCACCAAGGTAGCACGCGGATGCAATTTTAGTGCAGTAAGCGGCCATTGAACAGTGGGGAGATCCGCTATCAGGTGTGCGACTGCATTTGCTTTAGCAGCCCCGGTTGCCAAAAACAAAAGTTCGTGGGCCTTTAAAATGGTACCAATTCCCATCGTGATGGCCTGGTGCGGCACCTGGTTTATCTCCCCCCCAAAAAAGCGGGCATTGGCCTGCCGGGTGCTGGCAGACAAATCCGCCACATGGGTACGCGAATCAAACGGCGTATCCGGCTCATTAAAAGCAATATGTCCGTTACGCCCGATACCGCCCACAAGTAAATTCATTCCCCCCACGTGGGAAATGGCTTGCTCATAGCGGGCACACTCGGTTGGTAAATCGGCGGCTTGCCCATTGGGAAGAAAAGTGTGCGCGGGCGGCGCGGGTAACAGGTCAAAAAAATTACGGTGCATAAACGCGTGGTAACTTTGCGGATGTGCGGGCGGCAAACCCACATACTCATCCATATTAAATGTAATTACATGTTTGAAATTGAGTGCTTTTTGGTAGGACAAACTGCACAATTTTTCATACATAGCAAGCACCGTCTGCCCGGTAGGAAGGCCTAACACAAAGGGTTTCTTTGTTGTGGGGGCAACCGAATTTACGGCTTGTTGGATATAAGCAGCCGCCCAGTGCCCTACGTTTGATTTGGTGCAAATTAAGCGCATGTTTTCTCCGCCAATCGTTGTAACTATTATAGTATATTTATCCGTCTTATTTGCTATAATACTTATACAATTTGTTCTGTTTTTGGAACCGTTTAAGAAACGGATCTTTGCCCAAAAGGTAAACATCTTCTCTCCAAAAGCAGCCGTTACAGACACAAGAGAGCGGACCTTCGAAACCCGTTTTCTTGTGTCGAGTGTTTCCTGTTATACAGGGGACCACGGCTGGTGCTGTTTGGGGATGAGAAGATGCCCAAAGAGTAGTAGCCGTTTTTTGTGGTTTCATAAACAGACAAATTGAAAATATAATCTAGGAGGTTTGTTTATGAAACAAACACAAACCCGGCGGGGTTTTACGCAAACGCAGCAAGTAGTTATAAAAAATAAGGTCATCCTGAACTTGATTCAGGATCTTCCATGCACGTTGTTACGCAAGCATAAGGAAAACGACAAGCGTGGAAGATGCCAAATCAAGTTTGGCATGACAGCTTTATTTGACAACGGCTTAACCTCCTGCGGTTTTACCCTTATTGAACTCTTAGTAGTAGTGCTGATTATCGGCATTTTGGCGGCGGTGGCACTGCCACAGTATCAAAAGGCGGTAACTAGAAGTCGTTTGGCTAAATTGAAACCAATCGTACGCAGTTTATATGAAGCTCAAACACGTTATTTTTTGGAAAATGGAACTTATGGAAATCGTATCTCTGCTTTGGATATTGAAATCGGAAGAACTCCTAGCGATTCTGATGACAGAAAACGAAATTTTGAGTGGGGCGGATGTCACGTCGATGTTGAAAAGGTATTGTGTATTGATAAAACTGCATTGATAGGGTACTTTATATGGTTGCGTCCCGTTGAAGGCAATGTAAATAAACAAACTGGGGTAGCAAGATGCATCGCAGGACGAAATTCTGTAGTAGCCAAAACAGTATGCAATGAAGAAACAGGTTCTCTCAATACCGCAGGAGGGTACTCTTTTAATTCGTGGGCAGCTATGGGTGATTTGGATACCTTCGTATATCAAAACTAATGCAGGGAGCGTGCAAATTCATCGAACTACTTATTTATTTTTATATTTGATGGGTTCCCCATAATATGCTTTCAGACAGAAATTAAAGCCCTGGGCTAAACAATCGCCCAGGGCTTTAAGGCAATTTTTCTGTCCTTGAAAGCACTTATTTATTTTTATGTTTTACGGGTTCACCGTAGTACGCTTTCAAGTACAACTCCTTAATCTCGCTAATTAAGGGGTAGCGCGCGTTGCCGCCGGTGCACTGGTCATCAAAAGCCAGTTCGGAGAGTTTATCCAAGTTGGCTAAGAACTCTTGCTCCGGGATGCCGTACTCTTTGATAGAGCGGGGAATATTGAGTTTATGTTTCAATTCTTCCACCATATCAATTAACTTTTGCACTTTGGCATCTTTATCGTCGCCCAGTTTATTGTGCGGCAAGAGGAAGTCAATAATTTTGGCGTAGCGTCCTTTCACAAACGGATATTTATACTGCGGAAATAAGCCCTGTTTGGTGGGTTTATCCGTGGCGTTAAATTCAATCACGTAGGAAAGGAGTAACGCGTTAGCCAGCCCATGCGGAACATGGTACATCGCCCCCAGTTTGTGTGCCATAGAGTGCGATAAGCCCAAAAACGCGTTGGCAAACGCCATACCGGCAATGGTGGCGGCGTAGTGCATTTTTTCGCGGGCGTTAATGTTTTTGGCTCCTTCGTTGTAGGAGGCCTCTAAATACTTAAACACTAAGCGCATGGCTTCCAGGGCTTGCCCTTCGGTAAAGTTGGTAGAAAATACCGAGGTATATGCTTCAATCGCGTGGGTCAGCACGTCTAAGCCCGAAAATGCCGTTAAGGATTTAGGCATATTTAAGACAAATTCCGGGTCAATAATGGCCATATCCGGCGTTAAGGCGTAGTCCGTAATAGCATATTTGGTGCCGGTTTTTTCGTCGGTGATAATGGTAAACGGCGTTACTTCAGAGCCGGTACCAGACGTGGTGGGGATAGCCACCATGGTGGCCTTTTTACCCAAGGGCGGAGCGGAGTAAATGCGTTTGCGGATATCCATAAAGCGCATGGCAATGTCTTCAAAACTGGTATCCGGGTTTTCATACATCAGCCACACCATTTTTCCTTCGTCAATGGCAGAACCGCCACCCAGGGCAATAATCATATCCGGCTGCCAAGAGTTTGCAATCGCCAATGCTTCATTGACGTTAGAAATGTTCGGGTCCGGCAGTACGTCGGAAAACACACGCACTTTAATATTGAGGGTTTCCAACACATCAATTACTTTGCGCACATGGCCCAGTTGTTCCATGGTTTTATCCGTAATGATGTAAGCGCGTTTTTTGTCTTGCAGTTCTGCTAATGCCTGTTCCAACGCACCGCGCTTGAAGTAGATTTTGTGCGGTACTTTGTACCAGTACATGTTTTCGCGGCGTTCCGCTACAGATTTTACGTTCATAAGGTGTTTGACTCCAATATTTTCACTGACTGAGTTGCCGCCCCACGAACCGCAACCTAACGTCAAAGATGGGGCGAGTTTAAAGTTGTATACATCCCCAATAGCCCCTTGGGAAGACGGCATATTGATTAAGGTGCGTGCGGTGGGCATATCTTTAAAATAGTCAATATGGTCTTCGTTGGCTTCGTCGGTATACAATACGGAGGTATGCCCGGCCCCGCCGTACAAGATTAAATCACGCGCCAAGCCAGCGGCGGATTTAAAATCCTTGGCTTTGTAAAAGCCCAACACCGGGGAAAGTTTTTCCCGGGCAAAGGGTTCTTCGTCGCATACATCTTTGGCCTCGGCAATTAAAATTTTCGTGTGGGCCGGCACTTTAATGCCTGCCATTTCCGCAATTTTCTCAGCCGATTGCCCCACAATAGCAGAATTTAATTTCCCATTTACTACAATGGTTTCGGCTAATTTTTTGCGGTCTTTCCCGGTTACAAAATGGCAACCGCGGGCAATAAATTCTTCTTTTACTTTTTCGTAGACAGGTTCTTCCACAATCACGGATTGTTCACTGGCACAAATCATACCGTTATCAAAGGTTTTGCTCATAATAACGGAACTGACAGCCATTTTAATGTTGGCAGTAGCATCAATGACAACCGGGGTGTTTCCCGCGCCTACGCCGATAGCCGGCTTGCCGGAGGAATAAGCGGCTTTTACCATGCCGGGGCCGCCGGTGGCTAAAATTAAGTTAATATCTTTGTGGTGCATGAGTGCGCTGGAAAGCGTCATGGTGGGGTTTTCAATCCAGCCGATAATCCCTTCCGGGGCACCGGCTTCTACAGCGGCGTTTAATACAATTTTGGCCGCTTCAATGGTGCATTTTTTAGCACGCGGATGAGGGGAAAACACAATCCCATTGCGCGTTTTAAGGGCCAGTAAACTTTTAAAAATAGCCGTAGAGGTGGGGTTGGTGGTCGGCACAATCCCGGCGATAATGCCAATAGGTTCTGCCACTTGGCGGTACCCAAAGGAATCATCATCACTTAAAACACCGCATGTTTTGGTGTCTTTGTATTGGTTATAAATATATTCGGAAGCAAATTGGTTTTTAATCACTTTATCTTCCATCACGCCCATGCCGGTTTCTTCCACTGCAATTTTAGAAAGCGGAATGCGGTTCTGCGCGGCAGCAATTGCGGCGGCGCGGAAAATTTTATCCACTTGTTCTTGCGTGTAGGTGGCAAACACTTTTTGGGCTTCTTTTACTTTGCCGACGATTTTGTCCAACAGCGCGAGTTCTTCGGCTGTGGCTACCATCGGGGCGGCTTGTTTTTTTTCTGCCATAAAATAATCTCCTTGTGTATGTCAAAATATCCTAATTGGATATTTTGTTATCTATATTGTATAATTTTAAGGAACTAGGGTCAACATTTCCTCGGTTCAAATTTTAATTAGTATTTGACAAATGCGATACAAAGCAGTATACTAGATATTATAATATCCAGCAAATCAAGACGGAGAATTTGTTTTTATGCGCTTATTTAAACCCAAAGAAGGCATCAGCACCCAAACTATCCGCCGCCTGCCGCAATACCTGCGTGTGTTTTACCGCTTGCACGGCTATGGGCGGGAGTTAGTGTCTTCTACCACGCTTGCCGAAGAAACCCACCTCTTGCCCATTGTGGTTAAGAAGGACCTGCAAGCCGTCGGCGCACCCAGTAAACTGCGTGCCGGATTTAAAGTGGCGGGAACGATACAGGTTATTGAGCAATTTTTGGGCTGGAATAATTTAAACAAAGCGTTTTTAGTAGGCGTGGGGCATTTGGGCGCGGCGTTACTCGGGTTTGACGGATTTAAAAATCACGGCCTAGAAATTGTCTGCGCGTTTGACACGTCTGCTGAAAAAGTAGGCACAACCATCCACGGCATACCCGTCTATCATACAGCACAACTGGCGGGAAAAATTGCCCAGGATAATTTAAAAATTGCCGTACTCACAGTGCCAGCGGCCCCGGCGCAAGGGATTACGGACACACTCCTTGCCGCCGGAATTAAAGCCATTTGGAATTTTGCCCCGGTGCATCTTTCGGTGCCGGAAAACGTGATTGTTCAGCAAGAAGACATTTCCTCCGGCCTTGCCGAACTGTGCGCCAAATTAAAAAGTAAGTAAAGTGTGCGTAACTTACGTAAAGAGATAAAATTCATAATTCCCTTGGATCCACCCGCAAGGAGTGACTATCTTGCCCGGCAAGAGAGTTTTTAATTGATAGCTATTTGCATACTTTGTATTAAAACGCCCCCAGATTTTCCCCGGGACACTTCGCGAATAATTTGCAAAGAACCCCGGATTTCCGGGGTTCTTGTTTAAGACGTTTTTGTAATTATAATTTTACATTACACCGTTTTTCATACGTCTTAAATTCTTTCATAGCGGCTTCTTTACTTTCTTTTAAGCCAGAATATGCTTTTTCAATAGAGCGGATTGTATCCATGATGATAGCATCATGTGCGTTGTCTTCACTACGGCCATTCCACTCCGGTACCGCTAAGTTCATAAAATACGCATATTTTGAGCGCACTTCTTTTTCTACTGTCTGGCAAGATACTCCGCTAGAAATACTATCATTTATACGAACCATATCGGCCCAAGTAGCCAATGGTGTATTTTGTCCACGATATGTATAGGTATTTAATTCATTAAATGTGTCCAACGTCTTACCTTGGGCTATTTCACTAAGCAATTGCTCAGCAGCTTTCGTTTCATTTACTAAATAGTATTGGTAAAAAGAATCGGCCAAGCGCGGATACTTTGTAAAAAAATCTTCTTCTTGAGACATCTTTTCAAATGCCTTGACAAATTCCGTAAAGTCCTGATATACATCGGCGGTATAATGATAAGAAAACACATTGGCATCTTCTTCATAATTGACAATTTGGTTACTCCCCCAAATGATCTTATCATCCGGTTGGCGTGAAGACAACATGCTATTTAACTGCTCCAATGGTAACCGTTTGTAATCCAATACAGGCAAGGTATGTAATTGCCAACCGTGCAGCATCTCGTGAAAAAATACCATTCCAACAAATCCACGCAAACCGCGGGCTACGGACGAATCCACCCCATAACGAGGTAGCACATCACCATAATATAGGCCAATGACATCAAAAGCACGTTCAGTTAAATTGACCTTCACACTACCATTGGGATAGTAACCAGGTTGCGTATAGTCAAACTGGGGATCATCTTCCGGTCCGAATCCCATAAAACGTCTAGTAATAGCACGCCAGGAATGATTGATCAAAAAAGTCTGTTGAAAAATCTGCTCACTTAAATTAACCGGCCCCAAATATTTGGTACGAAATGTAACAGGTTTATCTTGTCCTGCTAATTCCGTTAAGAAACGTTTAAGCAATAACACTTCTTGCTTAGCAACAGGGTCTTTCAAACATTCTTCTTCTACGGACAGTCGGTACGTGTTTCCTTTTTTTAGTTCACACGCGATATGCGGCATCTTTTGGGTTTGCAAAACCGTTTGACGAGCCAGAACACGAGCAAGTTGCGTTTCTTGCACTCCGGCACCCCAAACAGGGGAAGTACATAATACACATACTGCAAGTATGAGTTTTTTCATTTGAGTTTCTCCTTACATTATATAAGCACGGCATAAGCCGGGTGGCCACCGGCCACTGCAAACCCAATCAGGCGCGCCCCTCTTTTCATCCCAGCGTTAAATGCGTTTATATGGCTCTCTGTTGCATTAAAACCGCAAGAGACCATTTTGTATCACTTCACCTGATTAGGGAAGTGTATCAAAAAAAAAAAACAAGTCAAGCGGTATTTAAAACAGTCCTGCCAACAAACGACTTTTTTGAAAAATGCTATAATCATTTCATGGGACTGGAAGAATTGGAACAAAAAGATTATTTTTCCATTGGTGACGTTAAACGCATTACCGGCGTGCCGGAGTATTCCGTACGTTATTGGGAAAGTGAATTTCATTTAATCCGCCCAGTCCGTTTGCCCAGCGGCCACCGTAGGTATTCCAAGCAAGATGTATATACAATTTTAAAAATTAAAGATCTCATTTATACACATAAACTTACGCTGGAAGGGGCAAAAAAACAATTAAATAAATATACCTTGTCCGCGCCCGGCGAAAAAAATGCTCCTTCCCGGAGCAATATCAAACTATTAACGGAAATTAAAGAAACACTGGAAGATTTGTTAAAAGAATGATATAATATAGGTGTTGCGGGTAAACCGTAGCACAAAACGGGGAGTGGCTCAGAGGTAGAGCGCTCGCTTGGGGTGCGAGAGATCGCGGGTTCGATTCCCGCCTTCCCGATATTTAAGATTTGAAATTTGCGCCAGATAGCAAAAGCGCAAGCAATTTACGGGGCGTAGCGCAGATGGTAGCGCGCACGGTTCGGGACCGTGAGGTCGTGGGTTCGAATCCCGCCGCCCCGATTTTTCCAAAATAAAGCCACCGCAAGGTGGTTTTTGTTTTGGGAAAATAGGATTGGAAGCAACACCAACTGCTTGGTGTTGCGTCGGGATTCGAAAGGCGGAGCGTTGTACGAGTTTTGCCATTAGGCAAAGGCGAGTACCGCGAGCCCGGCCTGCAGGAAAACTCCGTCAGGAGTTTTACCGGAAGGCGAATCCCGCCGCCCCGACCATTTTCTTCCTAAAACACTTTATTTCGTTGTTGCTCGTTTGGTCGGATACCTCCGCGCTATCGCGCGCGTGCCGCCAGTATTCCTTCCAAACTCACGCCTAGAACTAAAGTGTTTTATTTTGAAAATCCTTTTCCCTCTATTTCACCGCCGCCCCGACCATTTAACAAGGCACTTCTTACGAAGTGATTTTTTATAGGATGTTTTCCCCCTTCCTCGTCGTTGTTTTGTACGTATTTTTATCTAGCTAGGTCTTAGAGAGGGTTATAACGGTGTAAAATAGGGAGAGCGATCACTCTCCCTATTTTAATTACACTGTAAAACCAATTCGCCCTCCCGATCGATTTTGCTTTAACGTTTGCTCGGTTTCCAGCATTTCTTTTAGCGCGTAAAAATCGTGCGCGTGGCCCAAAATTTCTGCCTTATTTTTCACAAGGGCAAAGTCGCCGGGCGTTAGTTTATCTAGCCCTATCACCTCTTTTTCGTCAATCATTACATGGAAGAAGAACCTAAAGGCACATACCACTTGCTGAGGAGTCAAAAAATCATACTTAATTTTAAAACTAAACCGCCGCAAACTGGCCGGGTCCAGCGTGTCCATGAGGTTGGTGGTACAAATAAACGGATACGGGTGCGATTCCATCCAGGTCAACATTTCGTTTACACCGGATATTTCCCACGAGTGAGAAGCCGTAGCACGGTCCCGCAAGAAACTATCGGCCTCATCAAAAATTAAGAGTGATTTATTCTCTTTGGCCTGTGCAAAGGCCTCGGCGATATTTTGTTCGGTTCCTCCAACCCATTTGGACAGCAAATCTGATGCCCGACGGTGTAGCACATCTAAGCCCAATTCTTGCGCTAAATACCGTGCATAGGCCGATTTACCCGTACCGCTGGCCCCGTATAAGCAAAGTGAGAAATTAAGCCGCCCTAAACGTTTAATCTGCTGAGTAAGCAAATCTAAATTCATATCCGCATTGATAAGGGCCGGACAAAAACTTTCCGTCTTGCTAACTTCTTCCGGCTTTTTATTCCCCCCATTGAGGGCCTGCATCATTAAAGAAAGGTGTTTTTTTACCGTACTTATATCCCCTTTTACTAAACGAGCCGCCCGGGAAGCCCCGGCAATAAGCGCGGGGGCCACCTCAAATTCTTTGGCCAATGTTTTAGCGATTTGGGGTGTGGCCGGCAATTTGTTATTCATTAGATATCCTTTCCATATTTTTTGGCGCAAGGGCAAAGAGGGCTTTTCAAAATGAATCGCTAACGTAAACCGCCGCACAAATGCCGGGTCAATGGCGCGGATGCTATTGGTCGTCCAAATTACCGGACAAGCGTTATTTTCCAACAGACGGTTCATTTCCACTTTGTTATAACGTCCCCTTTTGGAATACATGGGAGAGAAAATATCCTCTGCCTCATCAAAGAGTAAACACGCATCCGTTACCTTAGCCAGTATTTTCTGCTTGCGATATAAACTTTTTAAACGGTTACTGGCTTGTTCTTCATCTTCATCCTCACGCGTTTCACATACGGTATAAAGCTTTTTCCCCACGTGGCTGGCTAGCATAGCCGCAAAACTGGTTTTCCCGGTACCAGGTTCACCGTATAGTAAGATATTACATCCTTTCTCCAAGCTGGCGCGCTTAAATAATTTAAGAGCCAACGGCGTTTCCTCAATAAAATCAAAATCTTTGGCTTTCCACGGACTCTCTAAACTCTCTCCCACAAAGGCGGTTCGCATTTCTGTTTGATTTGCATAGGGAGAAATCAAAAACGCCCCAATCTCATCTTGTAAAGATAAAGTTTGACGTTCAAAACGACCCGATTCTATGAATCCCCAATTTCTTAATTTACTGTGACGACCTGTAAATTTATCCATATCGCAACGGGAACAATGCAGTATATGTTGCAACATAGACAAATTCCCCGAACTATGTTCATTAAAACGACAGGCAAACCGCCCCAGCAGTTCGGTAGTATGGTACAAGGTTAAAAATTCCAAGATTAGTTTCTCTTCGGGTTTTAACTCAAAAATCTGCTCCAAAAATTCTAAATTTTGTGCCAAATAGCATGCTTCTTGTTTGAGAGATTGAGTTGCCAATCTGGCAATTTCCTTTTTCCA
Source organism: Elusimicrobiaceae bacterium (assembly GCA_045593745.1). GTDB lineage: Bacteria > Elusimicrobiota > Elusimicrobia > Elusimicrobiales > Elusimicrobiaceae > Avelusimicrobium. The sequence goes on from JAZNXF010000007.1 coordinate 110,802, forward strand.
CCAATTCCCGGCCCGCAAAATATAAGATTTGGGATTTTCATTTTTATGCTGGGCAGGTTGTTTTAAACGGTAACTTTTAGTCCAATAATAGAGTCCTCGCTCCAAGGCATTTTCCTCAAGGGCATTACTTTCCGCCCAATCTAAAAGTTGGTTTACGTAATAAAATACGCGGTATTCTTCGTACGAATAAGTCATGTTAATACTCCTTTTCCAGTTAAGTTACCTATAGTGTAGAAAAGGTGTGCGACAACATCCTGTCGCAACAAAGCCACAAAAAAGACCTAGGCAAGTGCTAGGTCTTTTAGAGAAAAACAGTGACACAAAATGAAAAGAAAAATCAATCCGCCATTAATTTTTCATAATAATTTACCAAGGTCCGCCATTCTTTAGCAGTTTTTTCATAACTTGACTTCAGCCGTCGTTCAGCCATAGTTTTACACTTTTCTCTATCAGGCAAGTTTCCCAACAAAGTCGCGACGTATTTAAATTTTTCTTTATCTTTATAACTGTGCTTATTTACATCAATAACATAACGGTACGGAGCGTATCTGAATCGGATGGATTCCTCTTCATCATCAAATTTACCTATCCCCAACCCATAGCGCGGTCCCTGCCACATTTCCTGCCATTTTTGTACCGTAGTAAGTTCTTCTAAATTCACATTTTCTAGAATTTTTTTCTCATGGACAGATTTGGAATAATATTCCTCATGCCCTAGTATTATTGGTAGAATACCTCGACTAATACTTATATGCGGCCCATCATAGAAAGACCCTTCCGAATCTTTTAATCCTCGTATAAGCACCCCTCCGTGCTCCTGTTTTTTCTCATTCCCGCACGTAATATCCATTCCACTTCCGTGACAATATAATGTTCCGTTTTCTTTTTGCGCGGGAGATTGGTGGCAGAACAAGTCTTTATGTACGGACGTTGTTACATAAAATTCTAATTCAGTAAAATAAAATTTCTTATTTTTTACCTTTAAACAACAATTAAAAAACAAATACTTCGCTAAATCTGTAAACCTCTCTGCCGGAGATAACGTTAAATTAATTTTGTTATATAAATCTATCATATTCCCTCGTCAAACAATGTACGGCACCGCCATAGGGCGCTATTTTACTGCAACCAACGCGCACCAGCGGTTTACCCATATACTCTTTCATTATACTAATAACTTTGTCATCCTCGGGCAAATCAAACTGGGGCACAAAAACCGCGCGGGAAGTTTCCAAAAAATTCACATAAAGTCCGTTAGCACTTAGCCAATTCTCCTCATCTAACTTGCATAAGAGAGGCACCCTATCCCAATTTTCTCGTTGAGCATAGCCGCGTAGCAAGGATGTTGCCCTATCGTTAAGCAGCGGTTCTGTTGCAAGACCGCCATATAACTCTACCGTGCCTTCCATTAAAAAATCACCTAAAAATTGGATATATCCGTCTATATGACCAATTTTATCGCCTTTTTGCTGTGGTAGCCATAAAATCTCTTGCACGCCAAGGGCACGCTTTAACTCTTGCTCCACGTGTTCTTTTTGCGCGGGGTTTGATTTGTGGAAAATCGTTTGTTTTTCCAAGCAAATGGCATATTTTCTATCCGGGGAAACAACCATATTTCCCCCATCTATACGCACGTCACATAGTTTAGCATGCGGGAAAGCACCCCGCACCTGCCGCCGGATAGCATCCGTAAATTTAGGCGTGTAATTAGCATAGCGCGGGTTAAAAAATGGCTGATATAACTCGCCGGTCTGCACGTTTTGCATGGGCAGAAAATCGCGCACCCAAATATCCGGCAATTCTAATTCGCGGACTTCATGGTACTCTTTTAACTGGGCGGCAAATTTTATATAAAACTGCCTATGCCCCGGGTACATATCCTCCGTGTACCACGTCGGTTTTGCAATATAGATGACTTCATTTTTATTCATATTTTCACCTCTTTTTTAAAGTATAGTTTTCTCTTGCGACAACACCTTGTCGCTCTCGTTTGCTATACTTTTGGTAAGAGGAAACTATGCAAAAAGAAATGCAAAACAAACTAACACGCCTTTTGTATGAATTGAACGCCCTGGATAAGGGGCAAATCCGCCTAAAAGATATGGCAGAGGAAGTGGGGGTTGCCGTGCGTACCCTCCAGCGCGACATGAACGAAATTGAGGATGCGAACTTCCCGCTATGGAACCCCGAGCCGGGAGTGTATGCGTTTATTGAGGGGTTTTCCTTGGAGCGCATGCAGTTATCCAGCGCGGAGGCATCTATCTTGGTAGTGATGAGTGATATCGCCTCCTCCTTAGGTGGCAATTTTGGGCAATCGTTTGAAGCGCTTAAATTGCGTCTGACTGAGAGTACGCAAAACAATCCCTTTTTTATCAAAATGACACCAGGCGAGCAATACAGGCAAACGTCCATTACACGCACGTTGGAAGATTCTATCCGTGCACGCGAGTGGGTGACCGTATGCTACAAAGGCGGCAAACAAGCGTGCTATGCGCTGCGGCCTTTGAAACTGTTGTGGAGTGAGGGTTTTTGGTATTTGCTTTCACTGACGGATGATGACAAACTGTTAAAATTCCGCCTGGAAAAGATTTCCTCCGCCAAAGAGATGGGCAAGTTTTTTAAGTACGACAAAAATATAGACAAAATTCTTAAAGAAAGCACGAACGTATGGTTTGAAAAAGAACGCCCTTTGGCCGTGCAGTTGGAAGTATCTGCCGAGTGCGCGCATTTCTTTAAGCAAAAAAACTATTTTCCGTTGCAAAAACTGGAAAAAGAACTCAAAGATGGACGCGTTGTTATCTCGTGCCAAGCCGCTAAAGAGGAAGAAATTTTGCCCACCATTTTGCATTGGCTGCCGCATATTAAGGTACTTTCCCCCGCCACGTTACACACGCGCGTAAAAGACGTACTTAACACCTATTTAAGGAGCGCAAAATGAAGAAAATTTACTTAATTTTGGCCTTATTGGTTACTGCCGGTGTGGGATATGGTGCGGCGCAAATACAAATCAAAATGGAACAAGTGAAAACGATTACCCAATACGCAGGGGCAAATATCGCCCGCTATGATTTAGGTGACACGGAGTGCTTTGTGGAATCAACGAGCCACAGTTTGTTCTGTATGAGAAAATGAGTGGAGCGTGAAAATTAGCCCCACTTATTTTCTCAGAAAGCAGCTTCCCTAATCAAGGAAGAAAGTTTTTCCTTTAATACTTTTTTGCGATCTTGAATAAATATAACAAAATCTTTTTCATCAAGGCTGGTTGTCGGAGGTAAATACAAATCAGCATTCGTCTTATGATTCTTTTCCGCCCACAAAGACAGAGGTAGATCATTTTTAGATTCATTGGCATCGTGTTCTAAACGCTGCAAATTCATCACACTATTCCAATTTATAGGATCATTTACAAATTCGACATATTGTGGATCGACCTTTTTAGCGATCTCTCCGCTCCGAATTCTTGCTTGAGGATGCAGATGGTCATCGTGATAGTCTTGATTATAATAGTCCATATTTGGATACAACAAGGCTAATATTGTAGTGGCTTCAGCCGTACCCTTTTGGGCTTTTAATAAACCGTCCAACACATCATCATCAAAATTGTAATTATGCGTAGGATCTCCCTTAAATTTATTAACAATCTCTTCCAACGGAAAATCTTCTCCGATATGCTCTTTTAAGACTGCCCGTATTTTTTCCAAAGTGGAATCCGAATGTCCCCCGAAAATTCCTTTCAACAAACTCATATTTAGCCATTTCTGAATTTTTAAAATATTTTGTCGTTGTTTATCATAGTAATTGCGAGATGCAATTTTTTCCTCTAAATGATTGTGATAAATATAGTAAACAATAGGTATTAATGCGTTTTTAGCTTGGATCGTATTGTCATTATGTCCCAAATGGGAAAGGAGGTCTATTCCTGCTCTAATGCTGTTTTTAATACGTTCCCAGTTTTTCTCAAAAAGGATAATATTATCTCGTGTGAAATTTTTGATTTGAAATTTCACATCTTGAATATCGCATACAACGAGACATGTCTTTAAAATGAAATTTTGATGAATCTGAAATTTTCGATCATTGAAAATTTCTTGTATCAAATTTGTCATCTCTTTTCTTGCATCAATATCCCAATTCTCTATTGACATGGCCATTAGCAGATCGGCAAAAGACAATTTTGTCCCACCACTATTGGTCCGAATAAACATTTTTAATACTTGGTCTGGGTCTGTTTCGTTTTCTAAGTAAAAATTTATTAATTCCTCGTCAAATTTTTTCCATAAAAGCAACAATGTATCGAATGCAAAAGAACCGCTTTTCCAATGATTATCCGCAGCATAGTCGATTACTTTATTTACAGAATCCAAATCCAAAATCCTTCCCACCTCAAACCAGTATTTATCTTGTTTTGCCTCTTTATCGGTAAGAAACCGGAAATTATACCGATTTTCTGTATCGTTTTTCGGATCAAGTTCACTTCCTAAATGAAGATATAATTTGCGCGTAGGAAAATTCTCTTCAGAATATGTCCAGCGTTTTCGAGGCATTTTATAAGCGTAACTTCCCTTCAGCCCAATATAAATACTAGTAAGGCGTTGCTGTCCGTCGATCACTGCTTCAAATTTTTCATCTCCTCTTGTGCTATACTCTGGGTTCTCTGTTTTATATCGCTCAATATACTCAGACAAGATACGGTAGAATTTATAATTCTCTTTTATTTGCCCGCTTTCCACATGCCAAAACATAAATGAGTTAATTGGATAACCTCTTAAAATACTATCAAACAACCCTGTAATTTGATCGGGAGACCATACAAACTTTCGTTGAATTGCGGGAAGCAACAGCTCTGCTTTATCTATTTTCTTTATAACTGTTCGAATCGTTATTGGCTTTTCAAAACGTCCTGACATATACGAATTCCTCCAAGATAAAAACCTCTTAAATTTTACAAAACATTTCAATAACTAACATTGTATACTATTTTTTAACACGTCCACAATTTTGACCATAGCCCAGGTGTCTTGCTCGCAATACTTAAGTAAATCTTTGCGCAGTTGCTCTAACTCGGCAGGCGGTAAACTTTGTGCGTATAATACGTCAAAAGCATCCATGGCATCCCCACCGTTGGCTACCGCCATGCCTTCGTAACTCATTTCGGGCACGAGGGCAGGCAAAACCTTTTTAATAGACCAACTACAATGCATTTTGGGGTGTAAATAATCCTGCTTAAACGGATCGCCGGTGTCCATAAAGCGTTCCGTCATGTCCAAAAGGCGTTTAGCATCCTTGTCGGGGATGGGCAAATCGTGCGCCATCTCTTTCATGCGTGTCTTTTCAAAAGCCGCATTGTGGGCCAATATAGTGCCATTATTGCCGATATATTTAAGCAAGGCCTCCACGCAACCGTAGCGCGGGTCCTCTTTTCCTGTGGAAAGATATTCATAATGTTTAAACTTGCCGTTTGGCTCGCGTTGCACATGGAGCGAGAATTGGAACGGGATCTGCTGATAAGGCCGCGAATATTTCCATAAGGGAACAACAGGTTGTGTCGTCTCAAAATCCAAATAATAAAGCGGGTACTCCAGTTTATTAAGCCACGCGGCCACCGCCGCCTGGTCAATATAGGGCTTGCCTGTGCGTAACACCTCTACCCAACGGTTATATTTTTCATTATCAAAACTATTCGGCGGCAAATCGGCTACGCGCACAATTCCCTGCGCCATAAACTTGCGCGCCCGGTTGCCGCGTAACAAGGCAAACACGGAATCTTGCGGAATATCTTTCCAGCAATAGGCGTGGCACTCACAATCCGCACACCCGCTTTTGTCCAGTTCAACCGTCGGTTCGGGCCCCGCAAGTAATTTCTTAATATCCTCTAAATTTTCTTCAATATCCTCATCCGAGGAAAGTTCGCTATCCATAGGCGTTAAAAGGAAAAGTTGTTGCAGGTCCGGCTCGTCCGTTTCCATAAAATAGTCGGAATTAACATGCATTAAATAACAATGCTCCGGCGTAACCCCACAACGGCTCAGCACATAGCGTTGGATAGAGACGTCGTCCACATATATTTTGTCAATCGTGCGCCCGCTACTTTTTACCTCCACTAAATTCCACCCGGTAGGCGTTTTTTCTAAAATATCCACAAATACCAAAATACCGTTATAGGAAAATGCGGCCTCGTAGATAGCCGCAACGCCTTGCGCCATAAGTTCCTCTGTGCGTTTAATGGCTTCTTGCGGGTTTTGATAACCGTCCTTGACGAGCACCCCGCCCGAAAAGCGTTTCCAAGCCAGTTCGCCGATTTGGTGTCCTCTATCAACTATTTTTTGCAAAGCAGAACTTGGCGGCGTAAGCACTTCTTTTTTATTGCGCTGCAGCCACAAGCGTTTAGGGCAACTGCGGTATTTTGTGTATTGTGATTTGGATAAATTCATACGCACTCCTTAAATTTATAATAGCACATATTAACATTTTTTAGCCCCGGCCACCGTGATGACCGGGGCATCTACTTTACCCTCTGCGATAGAGTGGCCCGCCGCAAGACGGGCATTTCATCCCGGCAGGCGGAAAGGTAAACGTAAACATCTGACGGCATTTGCTGCATTCGTATTTTGTTTCTGGCATAGTTTTCTCCTATCTAGTTTTTACTACACCTATAGGATAATAAACCCGCGCGACAACACTATGTCGCAGCATGTTACCCCCCTTTCCAATTTTTTTCTGCTCCTCAAAATTTACATGGTCCTCAGCCCAATTCATCCGCCCACGCAAGGTTAAATTACTTGAATGTTGTATTCTAACCTATCTTCCACTATACGCAAAGACAGACAGCATATATTGACGTATCACGCAAATGTAGGTTTAGTTGTCCCATTGGCTTTTTTCTACGCAGAAATTATATATCATGATTTGAAGAAATTTACTGGCAAATTAAAATATTCAGATTATTCCCTACTTTGTGTGAAGGAATAACTCCGCTTATGCGGATCTTTTTGCCTGATGCTCGTTGATACGGATACTGCTTATGTGTTGTTGGGTTCCGTCGTACAATTATCTCCCTGCGGTTGGTTTATTTACCGGAGGAAATAGGGGTGTCTACTTACAAGCATAACTGTATTCCGGGTTATCTTTTGTGCATGTCTATAAGCATGTAAGATGATATGACTACAGCCAACACCAAGCCCGATGGCCACGCAATATATGCTGGCAAGTGCAAACACTCCGGTGCAATTAAGAAGTAGGTCACACTGACTATTGTCATAAAGCAGGCGGGAAGGAGTGTTATAAAATAATTATGCTTTTTTCCGTACAAATAAAACGTTGCGGCCCATAATACAATCATGGCCAGTGTCTGGTTAGACCAACTGAAATAACGCCATATACTATCATAAGGTAATTGGCTGATTACGGCTCCCGCTAACAACAGCGGAACGCTTAAACACAAGCGTTTTAAAAAAGGTCTTTGGTCTATTTTAAACCAATCGGCAAGCACCAACCTAGCCGCGCGAAAAGACGTATCTCCCGACGTAATTGGGCAGGCAATAACCCCCACCATTACAAACAAAAGTCCAAAAGGGACAGTACCCCATTTTAAGGGTCCGATGGTTTTTAAGCAAATATCATACACCACGCCCGCCTGCCCGCTGTGTTGCAACATCTCTTGCAAGCCCGTCATTAGTCCCCCGGTGCGTTCATACACGGCACAACCGGCCGCTGCCCAAATAAGCGCGATAATGCCCTCTAGCACCATGGCTCCGTAAAATACCCGGCGGGATTGGTATTCGCTGGTTACGCACCGCGCCATTAAGGGGGTCTGCGTAGCATGAAAGCCCGATATAGCCCCGCACGCTACCGTTACAAACATAAGGGGCCAAATGGGCAGATGTGCCGGGTGTAAATTATGCAACGTAATTTCAGGAATTTGGTACCCCTGTACAAACATACCTCCTGTAACCCCTAACGCCATAAGCAGTAAACAGATACCAAATAACGGATAAATGCGCCCGATAATCTTGTCCACCGGAAGAAATGTGGCAAAGAAATAATATAGCAAAATGAGTATCAGCCAAAAATACATATTGGTAAGTAAACTTCCTTGCGCTACGTGGCCCTTAAACAAAATTACCAGTAAATTAGCAGGCCCTACCGCAAATACAGTTCCCACCATCACCAGTAACATCACACTGAAAACACGCATAAACAGGTTAATACGCGGCCCTAAATAAATACCCGTAATTTCCGAGACGGATTTACCGTCGTTACGAATGGACAAAAACCCGCATGCAAAATCATGCACGGCCCCCGCAAAAATAGTCCCTAGTGTAATCCACAAAAATACAGATGGCCCCCATAAAGCCCCCGCAATCGCCCCAAACACAGGCCCCAGCCCGGCAATATTCAACAGTTGTACAAGCACCATACGCCACGAGGGCATAGGCACATAATCTACCCCATTAGCAAAGCGCAGGGCAGGCGTTTGGGCATTAGTCGGGCCGAAAACATGTTCCACATATTTGGCATACGTGAAATAAGAAAGGACAAGTACCCCTAAACAACTAAAAAAACTAATCATATTATCTTTTTTACCATTTTAAGTTAACAAACGGCCGTCCCCTTTAAACACTTCTCAAACAGACCTGCGCCCACTAAACAGGAAATGTTACTATGCGTATGCAAGTTTCTTACAAAAGTGGCTAATTACTTACCGATCCTGCCAGTAAGGCATCTACCGCTTGTTTGGCTTGGCACAAAATATGTTGCACATCTGCGCCATCTATATCTAAATTTTCAGCTTTAATGCAGTAAACATGGGGGATGCCGTAAAAATTTTGGGCAAGTGCGCGTATATAGCCAAAACCGTAGGTATCATTTATAATCGGCCCTCCGGCGGTAGTTACATAATAGAGTTTTTTAGCGTTACACAGGCCATAGGGCCTGCCATCTGCATGATAAGCAAAACTTACCCCGGCAATGTTAATATGTTCGATATAAAGTTTTAACAAGGATGGAAATGATAAATCCCAAAAAGGGGCGGCAATTACAATACAATTGGCGGCGGCAAACTCTTTGGCTGGCAGAAATAATGGGTCCGCAAAGTTCTTTTTGGCAACCCAAGCAGTGCGGCGGGCCAGCACTTCTTCGGTAAGAGGCAAAAGGGCTGCCCCCATTAAATTCCTCTCAAGTACAGTTCCCCGCAATTTAGCCAACAAATAATCCGCCAACAATTTGGTGCGGGAATCCTTTCTCGGGCAAGCATTGATAAACAAGATATTCATACATATCCCAGTTGGGCTATTCTGTAACAACACCGGACATACGCCCCCCTGCTTGTTCATGTTTGGGTTGGCCCATGTTGGACTCTACCACATCTAACGCATAATCCCCCATTTTCTCAAAGCTGGTCAAAATATCCGTATATAGGGTAAGGGCCACAGGGGAGATTTGGTGTTTGGTAAAATCGTTGGATGTTTTTTCTTCGCGCAGTTGATGGCGCAGCCGGTTCAGCGCATCTTCGCGTGCAAGGGCTTGGGCTAACAGGGCGGCTTTGTCCGTTTTGGGAGTTGGTAAAATAGTGCTACGCATGTGTTTAATAATCTGTTTTACTTGTTTGCCGATAATATCCAGGCGTTCATAATCAGAAGCATTAAATACGTTTAATTCATGTGCTTTTACCAACAGTTTGGCTATGCGTTCACCATGGTCTGCTATTTTTTCCAAATAGTTTGTTTGGTCCAAAAGTTTCATTACCTCGCTCACCATATCACGCGAAAGTTGCTCGTGGGTCAGGTTCTTTAAAAACTCAGTAATTTTGTATTCCAACGTATCGCTTGCTTTTTCTTGGGCATATACGTCCTGTATCATGCGTTCAAACAATTCCGGGGATTCTGCTTTCATGGCGTGCAGCAGTTTAGAAACAATGATACCTGTCATCCCTGCCATAAGGTCAATTTCTTTGCGCGCCGCACCAATAAATAACTCCGGCGTAGTGGTAATACCCACTTTTAAATAACGCAGTTCCGTTTGATTTTTCTCATTGTGCTTAATGGGCAGCAGGAACAAAATAAGACGTTCAAAAGGTTTTATAAAAACCAACATGACAGCCGTGTTAATGATATTAAATGCAGTATGGAAAGCAGCCAAATGATAAGGAATACTGGTTAATAACACCTGGGGAGTATTTCCTTCGGTTTCACCGGGAACGATCCAGGAAACCAGTTCCAAAAAAGGGTGAAAAAATATAACCGCCCACATCACCCCCAACAGATTAAACAGCATATGCCCCAATGCGGCCCGCTTAGCCGCGCGGGGTGCCCCGATGGCCGCGATGTTAGCCGTAATAGTGGTGCCAATATTCTCCCCCAATACAAGCGCACAAGCCGTAGGATAGTCAATAAGTCCTTTGGCCGCACAAGTAAGCGTTACTGCCATTACTGCGCTGGATGACTGGAAAATAACGGTCAGCACACTACCAACCCCAATTACCGCCAACAGGGAAAGTAATGTATCGGGCCGGAATTTTACCACCCACTCCACCACGGCGGGAGAATTTTGCAAATCGGGGATGGATTCTTGAATTAGGCAAAGCCCTAAAAAAAGAAGTCCAAAGCCCAACATGGCTTCCCCAATACGGCGGGCTAATGGCCATTTTTTTATAAATTGCGAGAAAAAGCCCACCCCAATCATGGGCATGGCAAACAGAGAAATATCTATCTTAAAGCCAAGGATACTAATCAGCCATGCTGTGGTGGTCGTACCGATATTGGCTCCAAAAATAACGCCTAAAGATTGTGATAAATTAAGTAACCCGGCACTGGCAAAACCCACCACCATAACGGTAGTTGCAGAAGAAGATTGGATAATGGACGTGACCAAAACTCCCGATAGTGTAGCTGCAAAACGGTTGGAGGTTGCATGGGAAATAAGCCAACGCAAACGTTCTCCCGCGGCTTTTTGCAGGCCATCGCTCATCATTTTGATGCCCAGCAGAAAGACCCCCAGCCCGCCTAATAAATCAAGCGCAAGAATGATTCCTTTCATAGTTACTATTATAGCAAACTATACACATCTCCCCCAACTATACTACTTATTCCCAGAATTGGGCAACTCCTCTTCCCGGGGCACCCGGCTACTTGGCAGCATGGAGGGAACGCTACTCCACATCAAAATTAAAATAGGTATCTTTGTACGGCTCGTTCTTTAGCGTAAAGTGCCACCATTCCGAATCAATCCCCACAAACCCGGCGTTTAACATAGCATCACGCAAAATTTTACGGTTACGTTTTTGCTGTTTAGTCAGTTTTTTATAATCCGGGTGGGAACGCTCACTAAACAAATCAAAGGTTCCCCCCATATCCACAAAAGAACCGTCTTGTTTAATAATCGTTAAATCAATAGTGCTTCCGCGCGTGTGTCCGGATTTTGGCATGATATACTCCCCGGCAATCAAGTTCTCCTTATTGAGCGCAGGGTAAAAACTTTTGTTACCGGGGTCTTTGGGGTCGTTAATCCACTCCACAAAGTGATCTACGGCTTTTTGCGGGCGGTAAGAATCCCACACTACAATGCGGTATCCTTGTTTGCGTAAATCAGCGGCAGCAACAGCAAGCGCGCTTAGGGCTTCTTTGGTCATATAGGCCACAGGAGCGTTATACCCGCGTATTTTTTTACCCGTAAAATTATAGGGGGAGTAGTACCGCAAATCAAAAACCGCATCATCAATCACATTATAAATTTTTTCAAAGCCGCTTTTGTCCGTAGAAACAGTATCGGCCTGAACACTTATCACGCTCCCTATACACAATACCAGCAGTAACATCCATTTTTTCATAGAATCTCCTTTCTTTGTTATGAAGTTTTCTCATTGAAATTGTACCATATCTTTAAACCGATAATTGCTATAATAAACGTATGAAAAAAATTATATGCTGTTTACTTATTTGTTTATTGTCTTTCCCGGGTGCGGCCCAAACTATTTCCAAGGGGCTGATGACTCTATTACAACAACCTTACCGCACAGCGGCCCAAACAGAACAAGTTTTACGCATTTTTCGTAATACGCGTGATGCCAACACCCTGTTTGCTACAGGAACGAACCTGGTTCGTATTGCCCCCCCGCCTTCCGCCGAACCTGCCTTACTCAATACCGTAATACAAGGGGCGGACCCCTTAAAATCTGTCTGGGCGGCCATTATTGTAACGGCTATGGGGTCTATTTATGAAGAATTAACCCCGCTTTTGGCACAAGCGCGAGACAGCCAAGACCCTGTTTTGCGTGCTTACGGAGCAGGAACGTACGCGCTTGTCCACCCGGAAGACAAAACTCACACCAACGATATTATTTATTTGTTTAGTTTAGATGAACAACTGGCCCAGCGTGCCATGAATCTGGTGGCTGATTCTGCTCGGGAGCAACTTATTTTTCTAAAAAAAGCATCCGCCGACCCGGACCCGGAAATCCGCGCCGCCGCCGCGGCTTGGCTAGGCACGTTACATAGCACGGATGCCGTTAAAGTGCTTTTAAAACGCGCCAAACAGGAAACAGAAAGTTCTGTGCAAACCCAACTGGCTGTTGCCCTGGCCAAAACGCCGGATTTGTCGTTAACCGAGGTTTCCAAGGGCCTTAAAACCAATTACACGAAAGAAACTGCCGCCACCTATGCGCTGGCACTGGGATTTATGACAGGAAACAGTGTTGATACTTTAAAAACGGCTTTATCTTCCAAAAATCAAAACCAGCGCATTAACGCGTTACGTGCGGCGGCTTATATGGCGGGCGTCCTCTCTACCCCGGAGGCGTTTACCTACTCCACAGAACGCACATTTGACACGCGCCTGTTAAAAGGGCTTATCGCCCCGATTTCATCCTTATCCCAACAAGGTACAGAAAAAGAACAACCCTACGCGCAACACGCACTGGTGCAAATTGAAAAATTACTGTGAGGCATTATGAACGTTAAAAAATTAGATCCCCGGGCCAAACTTCCGCTACGCGCCCATCCAACGGATTCAGGGGCGGACTTGTTTGCATTAGAACGCACGGTACTCCCCCCCCGCCGCATTACGCATGTACATACGGGTATTGCCGTGGAACTGCCCGATAATACGTCCGGCATTATTTGGGGGAAAAGTTCGGTAGAAAGCAAAGGCATTAAAGCCATGGCCGGCCTGGTGGATGCCCCTTACCGCGGGGAACTAATTGTATGTATGTATAATTTAAATGATACTGAATTTGTGTTTGAAGCGGGCCAAAAGGTAGCGCAACTGGTCGTTTTACCCACGCTGTACCCCGCATTTACCGAAGTAGCCGAACTTTCCGATACTTCCCGCGGGGAAGGCGGGTTTGGTTCTACCGGCAAATAATTGACACCTTTGCAAAATATTCATTATGAGAGGTATTCTATGAAAATTATTCCCTTAAAATATTATGACGGCGGGTTTATGACCCAGGCCTTTGCTTTTGGCGGTTCGCGCGCCAAAGAAGCATGCGCACCAACGGTATTATATCCGTCCAGTTTACAAAACTTTTTAATTGATGACGGTAAAGATATTATCTTATCTGATACTGGTTTGCCCAACAATACGCCTGATACACCCCGGCGTAGCGGGGCCCCCTTATGGATGGGCCGCCCGATAGCCACCTTTGAAGAAGCACTGGCCCAAGCCGGGTACAAACCGCAAGATATTACCAAAATTGTAGTCACTCACAAACACCCGGACCACACGGGCGAACTGCGCATGTTCCCCCATGCCAAAATTTACATTTCCCAAACAGAAGCAGATACCATGAAATTAGACAGCGAAAATATTGTGCGGGTAAATTTTACCGACGGTCCTTATAAAAACTTCCCGGAAAGCCAGCGCATCACCGACACACTGGTTATGTTGCGCGCCGAAGGGCACACAAAAGGAAACTCTATCTCCATTTTACAAGACGCAGAAACCTATTATATGTTCCAGGGGGATGTTACCTATACGGATGCAGCCCTGTATGAAAACGAATTATCCGTAGTATTTGAAGATAAAGAAAAAGCACGCCAAACCCTGGACCGCGTGCGCGAGTTCTGCAAAAATAATCCGACAGTTTATTGCTCCACGCACTGCCCGGAAGGGTATATTAACGTGGAAGAAAAAAAGATTATTAAATTATAAGAGGTACTATGAAAAACGTCATTGTTTTAAATGCCAGCCCGCGTAAAAACGGAAACACCGCCCAACTGCTTTTAGAAGCCCAAAAAGGGGCCGAAAGTGCCGGGGCCGCTACGGAACTAATCCACCTGTTTGACCTTAAATTTACCGGGTGCCGCAGTTGTTTAGCGTGCAAACGCAAAGGGGCCCAACTTAACAAATGCTACTGGCCGGATGATTTATCCCCCCTGATTGATAAAATTTTGCACGCGCACGCCGTTATTATTGGAACCCCGGTATATATGGGCGGTCCGACGGCACATTTCCACGCGCTCTATGAACGGCTGGGATTTTGCGTACTTTCCTACGCCACCCGCCAAAGTACGTTAGACAGATCGGTAAACGTAGGCCTTATCTACACCATGAATGCCCCGCGGGATTACTACGAACACGCCATGCGCCCGGCGTTTGAACCCATAGAAGTGGGTTACAAAAATCTACTGCGCGGAACCGTGAAAACCTATGCGGCTTGTGACACCCTGCAAGTACCCGATTACAGCAAATACGACATGGACATGTTTGACCCGGTACACAAAAAGCAGGTACACGACACGCAATTCCCGCAGGATTTAAAACAGGTCTTTGAATTAGCCAAACAACTAGCCGGTTAACAAGATCTCCCCAGGGAAATCACCCGGGGAGTTTTTATCCAGTGTTTATTTTATAAATGCTCTTTCACGTATGCGCACGTCACTTGGTTTTGGAGATCATCCGAGGAGGCATCACACTGGGGAGTTCCCCAATTACCATTAGCATCCCTAAAATAATATAAATCAATCTTTCCTGTATGAGCAAAGCCATTACAAAAAGTTCCATCCGCGTCACCTGTGTAACTAGAAGAATAGCGGGAATAAAACTGCTGCAACAGTTCGGAAAGACCTATATCCAATGCAGACATATCTATCAATTCATCTGACGTGCAACCATGCTGCAAAGTATATAAATCCGCGGCCTTAGCGTAGAGATTTAAAAACGTAACAATTTCCACTCCACGCGCCTTGGCAACGGCCTTTTGGTATTGCGGCAAGGCAACGGCTGCCAAAATACCAATTATTAACACCACTACTAACAACTCTATGAGCGTAAAACCCCGCCGGGTACTCTGGTGAGACATATTATTTCATCCTCTCTTATTTAATTTCAATTTACCCGCTTGGATACGCATCAAAAAACGGCTACTCGTAGTGAGTGAATAACGATAAACCCCTTACAAACAGCCGTGGCTAACCGCAAAGCGATAAGCACTCGGCACAAGACAAACGGTTTGCAGTTCCGTTTCCCTTGCGCCTAAAAACGACTGTCTTTGGCTCGTTATTCCGCTCTAGCGTACTAAAGCGCAGCGTTTCTTAAACGCTTCCAAAAACAGAATAAATTGTACTAATAGTATAATAAACTTTGGTTATGTAAACAAGTATTCCAATTTACCACTTTTACCACTGCTACGCGCACGATAATGCTATAATAAATAAAAACAAAAAGTGGAGTATTTATATGACACACGCAACCGATATGCGCGGTATGGCTGTTAACCGCGAAAAATTAATTGTTAAAACCAGTATTATAGGCATTATAACCAACATTTTTTTAGCCGCATTTAAGGCAGGGGTGGGACTCCTTTCTAACTCTATTGCCATTATTTTAGATGCCGTCAACAACCTTTCGGATGCGTTATCTTCCGTTATCACCATTATTGGGGCCAAACTGGCCGGTAAACTGCCCGACAAAAAACACCCCCTGGGCTATGGGCGCGTAGAGTATTTAAGTTCCATGCTAGTATCTGCTATCGTCTTATACGCAGGTATTACGGCCCTGGTGGAATCGGTTAAAAAAATGATTCACCCGCAAGAGGTGAATTATTCCACCCTTACGCTAGTGGTATTAACTGTAGCCATTGTTGCCAAACTTATTCTTGGAAAATATGTTAAAACGCAAGGCGAAAAGGTGCACTCCGGGGCGTTAATAGCATCGGGCTCTGATGCCTCTTTTGATGCTATTTTGTCGGCCTCTGTCCTAGCGTGTGCGCTTATTTATTTAATGTGGCATATTTCGTTAGAAGCGTATGTGGGCGCACTGATTTCACTGGTCATTATGAAAGCCGGGGTAGGCATGCTGATGGACACGCTTAACGATATTTTAGGCCAACGCCCGGACGGCGAAGTCACCAAAGAAGTAAAAAACATTATTAAACAAGAACCTTGCGTACATGGGGTGTATGATTTACTTATTAACAACTACGGTCCGAATAAAAACTATGCTTCTTTGCATGTAGAACTAGACGATACCATGACCGTGGCCCAAGTGGATGAACTCACCCGGCACATTGAAAATAACGTGTTCCGCCAAACAGGGATTATTTTAACCGGGGTAGGCGTGTACGCTTATAATACCCAAAATGAAGAGGCCGCACACATCCGCAACAAAGTACAAGAAATGGTGCTTTCACATGATTGGGTATTACAACTGCATGGCTTTTACATTAACTTAGAAAAGAAAACAATCCAATTTGATGCCGTGATTAGTTTTGAAGCAAACCGAACTGAAGCCCTGGAAACCTTAACCCGCGAAGTACAACAGGCCTACCCGGATTATACGGTACAAATCACGCCGGATGTGGACATTACCGATTAGTTCTTATAATATACTACGCAAACAGCCCGGCAATAAGCCGGGCTGTTCTTCTAAATCGCATGGAAGGGTTTGTCCCTTCGCACGTTTCACAGGTTATTTATAGGTTACCTGGGCATTTTTTAACACTTCGGGTAGTTCAATGCCGGGGGTTAATTGCAAGAGGCGGATTTCGGTCACTAACCACAATTTTTCCGCTTCCTGCCATAAACTAACATTATCTATGGCCGTTGGCAAAGTAGGCGATACACCCGCTGCGCGCCACTCCTGCAAAGATTTTATTAACGCATCTACCGACACACGGTTAGAAGCATTGTGGCGGAGTGCAACCAATTGCTCCACAATTACCGGGCTAGCTTTGCCCTCTTGCTCACTAATTAAAATACCAAGCACGTTCCAGAAGGCATAGTTCCCTTCTTTGGTATCTAACCCCGCCGCAGTACTCTTCCAACCATTTTCCATAGGTGTAAATAACTGAGGAAATTCATTATTATGCGCAAGCATATAATTTTGCACGTCTAATATATTCGCCATTAACTTAATAGTTGTATCAGCCAAAATATCAGAAGGGATGCCGTAACTATGTAGTAATTCTATAGAACTGGTTTTTGCTCCGTGTATATCATCTAATGCAGTAAACGCCTTTGATAAGTGCCGCATCTGCGGTGAGGACAAGTGTGCCAGACGAGGGGCCTCCCCGGCAAACAACTCAGCAGCGGTGACATAGTTTTTATTCTTTAGTGCAAACTCGGCTTGGGCAATACGCGCACCAAGCATAGAAGCACTGCGTACAGAAAGTGCGGCAGAATGACTAAACGCACTGGGCACTTGCCCGGTAAGGGCTTGTAAAGAGCGTTTGGCAAGTTCATTTTTTTGGGCATATGCCTGTGTGGCCGCCAAAACCAACAAGGCACTTACAACGATACTAATTTGTTTTTTCATGTAATTCTCCTATAATCTTTTCTATATTTTATCTTTTATGTAGAAAGGCACATAGGGCCAAAAGGCCTATACGCAACTGGTCTTTAGACCTAGGAGTAGTACCTATTATCACTTATTTTATGTTATTATACGCCTGTTGAAGTTCATCCAACGCTTGTTGTTTTTGGGCTTCCGGCAAGTCCATGCGTTCCACTTGTTCCATGCGTTTTTGCAGGAGGTTACGGTTAACGGTTTTTAAGAGAGCAACTTCTTGCTCCTGCCGTTCATCCGGGGAGAGTTCTGTTTGATACAGTTGGTTTAACTGGTTCTCATAATTATCCAAAATGGGTTTTACTTCCTCTACGGCCTGTTTTCCCAAATGGGGATCTTCTAGCAGGCCTTTTTCTAATCCTTGGCGTTGCACTTTTACGTTTTCTTGCATCACGCGTGTTTCTTTGGGGGTCGCTTTGCGGGCAATACTTTCTACTTCGCCATTTTCAATTTTTGTTTTTAACTGAGCCAAGGCCTGTTCATTTTGCTTTTGCTCCCACCCATACAGCGGATTTAACGATTGCCCGCCTTGCAAAATAGCATGTTGGATATGCTCCCGCTTTTCTTGCTCAATTTGGGCGTAGCGGGCCTCTTGTTCTTCGGGGGACAAATCCCGCTTGGCAATCAGTTCCCGCAGTTGTTGGCTAGCCGTATCAATATATTGGTTAATTTGTGCGGAAAGATTTTCTTGCGGGTATAGTTCATGCAGGGCCTGTTTTTGGGCCGTATCCTGCGCCAGGCGGTCAGCCATAAATTTATCTTCTTGCTTTTGCTCGGCCAGTTTATTCATTTTATCCTGGTATTTTTTAGAAATTTCTTTGGCGCGCTTGGCGGCCTGCGCTTGCGTAAGGCCGGGCGTATTTAACGCAGAACCCAACTCCCGCGCAAACGAGTCCATAATTCCGCCGGCCTGTTGGGCGGCGTTTGCCCCAAAAGACGAGGCAAAATTTTTCATAATTTCCTGCTTTTGCGCGGACAAGGCCTGCCCCACAGGTGCAAAGGCCCCGGTTAGGCCGGAGGATTGCATCACCGGGTCCGCGGGTGTATTTTGGGCGGACTTGGGGGCGTATTTTTCAATCAGGGCCTCTTTTTTACTCTTCGGCATCAGTGCCTGCAATACGGCGCGGTCTATGGCGGCTGATAATTTGGCCCACTGGGCATTGCGGCGGTCCCGCTCGCTTTTACTTGTACGTCCAAAAGGGGACATCACGCGCGCGGCACGTTCCTCTTGCATAGCGGCAGACGTGTTATTCCAACTTACGGAAGGGCTGGCACTACTGCCCGGGCGGGTAACCGCGGGTGCGGCAGTTGCAGGCATACTAGGGCCGCGGTCCGGCGTATAAAAATTGGTATCCACCATGCGGGGCGTTTCTGCCGTGTACCGCCGGGCAGGATAGGGTTTACGCGGGGTTTGCGTGGAAGCCGGATAGGGTTGCTTTTGCGTAATAAACACCGGGCCTTTATCCGGGCGCGTAGTAGCCCCCCGATGTGGAATTTGAGGCAAACCCGGAGCCGCCGACTGTTCCGCGGGCGAAGGGCCAAGGAGTTCCTCATATTTAGAAACAGGTTGCGGGGGCGTTTGGATAAGTGCCGGGGATGTTTTCCCCTTTTTAACAGCCGCCGCACGCGCTGCGGGGTTTTCTTCGTATGACAGTACGCGCCACAGGGCCGCCACAATAATTAAAGCGGCCAAAGCACCCAAGACGAATTTTGCGCGTGAATTATCTTGCATAGTTATAGTGTAATGCGTTTTGAGTCAATTTTCCAGGGCTAAAAGGCCCATTGTAGGATAGGACCAAAACCCCGCCGGGAGACAGGGTAAAAGTTTTACTCCTTTGCGCCGGCCGCTTTTAGAAGTTCTACAATTTTTGTATTCCCCGCCTGTTGGGCTAATTTCAAGGCAGTATTTCCCTCATTATCTTTTGCATTTACATCCGCGCCATTATCAATGAGCAATTTGACTGTTTCCAAATCATTTGTAAATACAGCCAACCGTAAAGGAGTAAAATACAAGGGGTCTTGTCCGGAAGGGTCTGGTTTATTAACATCAGCACCATAAGCAACTAGAGTTTTTACCACTTCCTTGCGTTGTGGTGTATATTTTTCTGGGTAATTGGATAAAGCACAACTAAGCGGTGTATGATTAGTTTCATCAATCAACTTACTTTTGTTTATTGCAGAAGTATCTTCTTCTAAAATAGCTTTTACTACTTTATTTTGTCCATAGCAAGCCGCTGCTACAAGAGAGTCGTTTTTTGATTTTATTTTAGGTAAAACTAAATCAATAATTTCTTCATTTTTGCTTGTAAGAGCCCAACCCAGCGCGTCAAACTCATTATCTTCAATAAAATAACCGTGGGAATCTTCCAAATTGGACAAATTCGGGTCAGCACCATTTTCTAATAACAATTTTGCAATTTCGTTCTTTTTATGAGAAACAGCATTTAAGAGTGGCCTGTTTAATGAAAAAACTGCTATTTCCCACATTGTTGAGGGATCTGCGGCCTTAAATATTACAGATGTCGCAATATTAACATCCGTTGTAGAAAGCAAATCTTTTACTGGTTCTAAATTATTTTCCGCGGCTGCTTCAGCTAATTTACTAGCATTCTGGCAAGGATTATTATTTTTAATTTCAAATGTTTTTATGACTTTATTAGTTGAAACATTTTCATCAAAAAAATTCTCAAATATATGTAATTTTACATCTGGGCCTTGGCAATAAAAGCGTGGCTTACATTTTTCTGAAGTTATATATTTGCCTGCTTTTTCTTCTATAACACATTTTTTCTTGTATTCATCTTCATTTACGTGGTCTAAAAAAGAATTACCCTTTATGGCTTGCGGGCATTCATATTGAGCAACAAGTTTGTTTTCATCTTTATAATAGTTGAATAAAATATCAAAATAATTTCCATTCTTAGTAAATTTTACCTTACTCGTTAAGGAAGAGTCATACAATTCTGCTATAGGTAAAGAACCAGGCACAAATACACCTGCTCTAAAATCTGTCATTGTTTTGTCATTGACACCAAAACAGGCAAAAAGTTCACTTGGTGTAATAGTATCATCTTTTGAAATAGATTCCTCTGTTTCTTCGGATTGAGGTGTTTCTTTTTGAACAGGCAGTTCATTTATGGCCGATTGTAGGTCATAATCGGCAGGCATTTTAGCAATATCCGCGGGCTCTTTGTTGCATGCCGATAAAGACAGTAATAAAATACCACTTAATAAAAGTTTAGTAAAATTAAAATGTTTCATTTTATTCACTCCTTCTCCCCGGTGCAAATCAGCCGCGCGGGCAAGATATTTTTTGAGCGTTATACCCTTTTTTATTCTACCAAATAATTGTCATCGTGAAATGACAGCTAATTTTATTTCCCCCTCATCCGGCTTTCAGCCACCTTCTCCCTCCACGGGCGAAGGAAACAACTATACCCCCTCACCCCCACTACGCGGACCTTCTCCCTCCACGGGCGAAGGAAACAACTATACCCCCTCATTCGGGCTTCGCCCACCTTCCCCCTCATGGGGAAGGGGATGCCCCGATGGGGCATTGTCAGGCAGTGCCTGACCTACCACTATCAAATTCAAACCCCGCCAAAAGGCGGGGTTTTTTGTTAATCTTCTTTCAGTAGGGTAATCCCTAGGTCTGTTAACTGTTGTTCATCTACCACGTTGGGCGATTCTGTCAGCGGGCAGACCGCTTGCGCGGTTTTGGGGAAGGCAATTACTTCGCGGATGGATTCTTCCCCGGCAAGTAACGCGGTAATACGGTCCAACCCCAGGCCAATGCCCCCATGTGGCGGCGCGCCGGCTTCCAGGGCGTTTAACAGCATGCCAAAGCGGCGGGCGGCTTCTTCTTTAGAATGTTTCATCAAGGCCAAAATACGTTCTTGCACGTCACGGCGGCAGTTACGCACAGAGCCGGAGGCCAACTCGTTACCGTTTAACACTAGGTCAAACTGGTAAGAACGCACGGAGCCGGGGTCTTTCTCCAAATTGGGCAGATCTTCTTCCACCGGGGCCGTAAACGGGTTGTGCGCCGCATCCCAGCGGTTTTCTTCCGGGATAAATTCTAACAGCGGGAAGTTGGTAATCCACGCAAATGCCCATTCTTTTTCTTGCGGCAATTCCTTAACAAGTTCCTTGCGCAGTGCCCCCATAAAACTTTGGGCGGTGCGGGTGTTTACATCACTGCCGATGAAAATGGCATCTCCGTCTTGCGCACCCACCAATTCTTTTACCGCAGTCAATTCTTCCGGCGTAAAGAACTTGGCAGACGGTCCTTCCACCGCGCCGCCTTTTACTTTCAGCCACACCAGGCCTTTGGCACCGTTCTTTTTAACAAGTTCGGTTAATTTGTCCATTTGCCCGCGGGAGTAGGCCGCGCCTTTTTCCCCGCGCAAGGCATAAATTGCCCCTTTGGCGGCTAACACGTCAGCAAATACTTTAAACCCGGTGTGCGCAAAAACACTGGCAGCATTTTTAAGCGTTAAACTGTAACGCAAGTCCGGCTTGTCGGAGCCGTATTTTTCCATGGCTTCCACAAACGGCAGTTTGATAAACGGCGTTTGCAACTCTTTCCCGGCCGTTTTAAAAATTTCTTTCATTAGTCCTTCTACAATATAGTGAATATCATCAATCGTCACAAAGGACATTTCCATATCAATCTGCGTATGTTCGGGCTGGCGGTCGGCGCGTAAATCCTCATCACGGAAACACCGTGCCAACTGGAAATAGCGGTCAATTCCGCTAGCCATTAAGGTTTGTTTGAACATTTGCGGGCTTTGCGGCAACGCATAAAACTGCCCATGATGCACGCGGGAAGGCACTAAATAATCACGTGCGCCTTCCGGTGTGGAACGCGTTAAAACAGGCGTTTCCACTTCAATAAATCCTTGTCCGTCTAAATAGCGGCGGGCGGCCTGGGCAATGCGGTGGCGCAAGTGTAAGTTAGCAAACATTTTGGGGTTTCTTAAATCCAAATAGCGGTATTTTAGGCGGATTTCTTCAGAAGCCCCGCGGGATTTATCTACATCAAACGGTAGCGGCACACAGGTATTTAATACGTTAAATTCCTCGGCTACCAGTTCAATTTCCCCGGTTTTCATGTTTTTGTTGACCGCCCCTTCAATGCGCCGCTGTACCGTGCCGGTAACTTCTACTACATACTCGTTACGCACGGCAGAGGCCTCTTTAAAAAAATCCTTGCCCGGTTCAATAACTACCTGGCATTCACCCGCGCGGTCCCGCAGGTTAATAAATAATACCCCCCCATGGTTGCGGTAGGAGTTTACCCACCCGCACAGGGTTTGTTTGGTTCCTAATAATTCGGCGGTAATATCACCGCAATAATTGGTTCGTTTCATAATACTTTTTTGACCTCGGTTACCAGACAAGCAAACGGAATTTGCCGTTGCTCACCGGTGGTTAAATCTTTGAGTGTGGCTACTTGCTGGGCCAGTTCATCCCCGCCTAAAATAAGCGCGTACGACGCCCCGCAACGGTCGGCCTGTTTCATTTGCCCCTTTACATTTTTATCAAATAGCCCGCCTTCGGTGCGGATGCCTGCCGCGCGCAGTTCTTGCATGATATTAAAAGCCGTTTGGTTGCATGGTTTTTCTAAAGAAACCACACACACGCTTTTGCGCTTTTGCACCGGGCTTTCCCCGCGGGCTAAAATCACGCGTTCGGCCCCCATGGCCCACCCGATAGCAGGCGTAGCCGGGCCGCCCATATTTTTAACTAGCGTATCATAACGCCCGCCGGCGGCAATCGCATTTTGGGACACATCCCCCGCCTGAAATTCAAATACCGTGCGGGAATAATAATCTAGCCCGCGCACCAACATAGGGTCCACCACAAAATCAATTTTCCCTTTTAACAAATTCAGCACCGTGTCAAAATGTTCTTGGCACTCCGGACAGAGTTGCATGGTGGGAACGCGCCCGGCAAAGCGTGCTCCGTCAATTTTGCAGTCCAACACGCGCAAGGGATTTTTTTCCAAACGCGTTTGGCAATTTTCACAAAGCGTGTCTTTTTCTTTTGATAAGAAATCAATCAATGCCTGGCGGTACACCGGGCGGCATTTGTCGCAGCCCAAACTGTTAATTTTTACGACATAATTTTTGGCACCGAATTTGGCTACAATATCTTTTAACATTAAAATGACTTCAGCATCTGCCGCCGGAGCGGAGTTACCGATATATTCGGCCCCAATTTGTTCAAACTCCCGGTATCTTCCGGCTTGTGGGCGTTCGGCGCGGAACATATTGCCTATATAATAAAGTTTTTGCACCGGTGCGTTTTGCACAAAATTATTTTCCAAATACGCACGCACCACGCCGGGGGTTCCCTCAGGGCGGATAGCCAGTTGGCGGTGCCCGGCATCTTCAAATGCGTACATTTCTTTTTGGACAATATCGGTCGTCTCGCCGGTGGATTTGACAAAGAGTTCTTTGAGTTCCACCGTGGGCAGGCGCAGTTCGCCAAACCCATAAGTAGAAAACACGCCGCGCGCGCAGTTTTCCAGTTCGGTAAATTGATTGGATTGGGGTTCAAATATATCGCGAAAACCCCTTACTAGTTTTGCCATAAGTATATATATTGTAGCATTTATCGCGTTTTACGTGAAGAAAGACAAAACAACTAGCCCTTTTCCATTAAATTTGTTAGTATATGGGTATGAAGAAATACCTGGGGATTTTGTTTTTAATTCTCTGCGTATGGGGCTATGCGGCGCAAACAAAACCATATAAGCCCCGCACTGTGCGCGCACAGGCGCAGTATTTGTCCACCGATGCTTTAAAAGTGACGGACACCTGCCCCGGGGGCGATATTGTGAGCCCCTTTACCTGCACCAAAGACCAGCCCGCCGGATTTACTTGTTTTGACGTATACCGCGTACAGGGCGACCCCATGGAGAAAGACCGCTACACCCTGTTAGACGAAACAATCACCACCGAAGACACCACCGCCGAACCCAAATGCAATTTTACCGGGGATTTAACGTGCGCCAACTTTTTAGCAGACCTAAAGTATAATTTAGATTTTTCCTGGTTTATTACTAATTTTCCCTCGTCGGCGTTTGCGGAGTGTGCGCAAACCTACACCTGCACGCGTATTGCGTGCTGGAAAACCTTGCAAGACACTTCTTATGGGGCCCCGCAAGCCAAAAAACTCTCGTGCGTATTTAAAAAGAACCAAATTTACTTTTTAGGCGCACAAGTAACGTGTGAAGATAAAAACGCCCCGGGCAAGTAGCGTTTGTTTTACCATGTTTTTCTGAGAAGGGAACACAATTTGTTACCCAGGTTAGGTTGTGCTATAGAATAACACCCACTTGAGCCAGAAGGGTCCCAAGCATCCGAGTACGCCACAATCCTATGTTGCGTATCAAGGCAAGTTGATGCTCTCATTGCATTGGGACAATAGCTCAAAACGAACCCCGCCTCCACCATGTTTAAATGGAAATGCTCACCTAACATTCCCCCATAATTACCAGATACAGGAAACTGTAATTCCAGTTGTGACAAATCAGCCGTATATTGGCCATGAGTCAGATAGTATAATTGTTCAGCTTCTTGCAGGTTTTTGATTACAGGATGTACGGCCGAAAAATGGCTTTTTGCTACTGCCATTCTGTACTGCGGCAACGCCACCGCCGCCAAAATACCGATAATCAGCACCACTACCAGTAACTCTATGAGCGTAAAACCGCAGTTCCCCCTCATGGGGAAGGACCCCTCTCCAGTGGGGGAGAGGAAGGGCGTAGCCCAGGTGAGGGGGGTATATAAAGCCGTCATGCCAAACTTGATTTGGCATCTTCCACGCATGCCGTTTATAAATGATAACAACAAGCGTTGAAGATCCTGAATTAAATTCAGGATGACTTGATGATTTGGTGCAAAGCCCCGGCTCATACTGTCTTGTGAACCCGATTTAAAGATATATCCCTTGCAGGTATTTTCTCCTGTTTCTTGCATTACATTTTTACACATAATTTAACCTCTTTGTTTATGATTTTGGGTTGTAGGGCGTCGCACATAAAGCGGCCATTTGCCCTATGGGTACTCAAACGCACAGAACAAACAGCCGTAACCTGTTACACATGTAACAAGCATTAAGCACCATACACCCGGATAGCTATTCCCGGCGTAAAGTGCCTGATACGACTATTTTTGGTTTGAGTACCGTTTACAGTTGTAAACTGTATCCGTAACAATACGGATTCCAAAAACAGCAAAAATTGTATATATATTATAACATAAATACGCGTATTTAAACCGGGTACCTGCCTCCCTTTGACACATGGTATTAGGTATTCAAGCATGGGCCTAACAACGCCCTGCACAAAATTAGGCAGAAACGCAAGTTTTCCTACCTGCAAAACCTCGCGGTAATTTCAAACGAATTTGGTGTAGGGCTAGGCGCGACAGGACCATGCGCAGTATACTGGCGGCACGCGCGCGTTAGCGCGGAGGTATTCAAGCATGGGCCTAACAAAGCATGGCACAAAATTAGGCAGAAACGCAAGTTTTCCTACCTGCAAAACCTCGTGGTAATTTCAAACGAATTTGGTGTAGGGCTAGGCGCAGGCCGACGTAGCGTACGTCTGCAAGACAACGCGCAAGCGTTGCAGGTACGTAAGGAGGCCTGCAACAACGCCCTGCACAAAATTAGGCAGAAATTACAGTTTGACCAAGTTTGCTATAATAAGGTATATGCTATTTATCCACTTTAAAACGCTTTTTTCATTTTCTTTTTACCGCCGTTTAGTGCAACTGACCACCCGGCAAACCGTAGGATTTGTATGCTATTTGTGCGCGTTAGCCGTTATTATTTGTTTTTTTGTCACCGGGTCTGTCATTCACAAGAATTTACCTATATTTTTAAAAAATTTCCCGCAAGTTACGTTTGAAAAGGGTGTTTTAACCGCGCCGGACAAGGCCGTTTCGGCCCCTATCCCGGGAACGGATTTTAAATTAGTGTTTGATGCTTCCGCCCAAACCCCGCCGTCTGCACAAGAACTGTTACAACAAAATACGTTGGCTTGGGTGCATAAAAACCAACTTTATATTCCTTCCGCTAACGGCTTACAACAACAAACGTTGCCGGACACGCTCTCTTTTACTTCCACGCCGCAAACGGTAGAAAAATACAAAACCACCCTTTCGGCCTCGTTGCGCTTAAGTATATTGTTGGTTTCCCTGTTCTTTATTCCGTTTATGATGTTAGGGTGCTATTGTCTATCCCTGGGCCTTGCGTTATTTTTTAATTTATGGCGGCGTACCCATTTGCCGCGGGGCGTACTTTTTAAACTGGCCGCTTTTTTATTAGGGCCGCTAACAACCTTGTGGTTGGTGCGGTTGTGGGTGGAGATTCCCCTCTTTGGCCTGGCTCAATTTATTGTGTGCATTATTTACGTGCAACAAATTTTTAACTCATTTGCCGGGGGAACGCATGAAAATTAAACTCATCCGCTCTTTTTCTGCCGCCCACCACTTGCCTAAGTATGACGGCCCTTGCCACCACTTGCACGGCCACACGTGGAAAACTGTTTTTATCATAGAAGGCCCCATAGGCCCAGACGGCATGGTGTGTGATTTTAAGGTCGTTAAAAAACTATTAGATGATAACCTGCCGGACCACCAATTATTAAACGATTTTTTAGAAAATCCCACCGCGGAAAATTTGGCGCAATACCTTTTTGATAAGATTGCCCCGCAACTGGCCGCCAAAAATTTAACTTTAAAAACCCTGGAAATTTGGGAGAGTGAAAATGCCGCCGCTATCCTGGAACGTTAGCGAAGTATTTTATTCCATACAAGGCGAGGGCCGCCACACCGGTATGCCGGCGGTATTTTTGCGCCTGGCGGGGTGCAGTATGGGGTGCGATTTTTGCGATACCAAATACGCCTTTGCCGGCGGAAAAAATTTAAACGGTTTGCAAATTTTGGTGGAACTTTCCCACTATCCCTGCAAAACGGTGGTAGTAACAGGCGGGGAACCGACCGAGCAGGATTTACCCGGGCTTATTAGCGTGCTAAAATCCGCCGGGCATGTGGTGCATATTGAAACAAACGGCGCGCACGATTGTGACGTATCCCAGGCGGATTTTGTGTGCGTGTCCCCCAAAAAAACCGTTTCTAAAGAAATGCTACAAAAAGCGGATGTGATTAAACTGGTAGTCGGTCCGCAAACCACTTTGCAAGAAATTGAGAAATACTATCCGTACGAAAACGAAAAAACTACCCTCTATTTACAACCGCTAGATAATTTACAGGAGAATATAGACAAATGCCTACAGTTGGTAAAAAAACACCCAAGCGCGCGGTTAAGCGTGCAACTGCACAAGTTAATAAACGTAAAATAACCGAAAAAGAAGCCCTTTCCCACATACGCGAGTTACTAGCGTATATGGGCGACGACCCCACGCGCGAAGGCCTGTTAGAAACCCCCCACCGTATTCTAAAAAGTTGGGATAAACTTTTTGGCGGCTACAGGCAAAAACCGCAAGACGTTTTAAAAACCTTTGTGGAAGGTTCGTGCGAAGAAATGGTAGTACTAAAAGACATAGAATTTTATTCTACCTGTGAACACCATTTGCAACCCTTTTTTGGCACTATTAGTATTGGCTATTTGCCCAATGGGCGCGTGTTAGGTATTTCTAAACTGGCGCGGCTAGTGGAAGTATTTGCGCGCCGCTTACAAATTCAGGAAAAACTGGTGGCGCAAATTGCTGATAGTTTAATGGAAACGCTCCACCCGCATGGAGTTATGGTAGTATGCAAAGCCAAACACATGTGCATTAGTTCACGCGGGATAGAAAAGCATAACGCGGTTATGGTGACTAGTGCCATTCGCGGAGCGTTTAAAAAGTTAGAAGTGCGCAGCGAATTTTTGGAAATGATTAAGTGATATGAAAACCTTTATACTATTTTTAAGAGGAATTTATGACAGAATTAACCGCTAAACTAACCCGTATTGCCAGCCGCGCCGTACGTAAAGCGCAGGAAGAAAACCGCAAAAATGGGATCCCCAATGTATACGTGATTAACGGCAAGCAAATTTGGCAACTGCCGGACGGTTCCTTTACGGACAAAAATCCGTTGTAATCCCCTGTAGTAATCCGTGCGCAGTGAGTTTTTAGAAATGATTAAGTGATAAAAATTTCTTATTCACGCAACAGCCCCGCAGATAAAACGTGCGGGGCTGTTTTTACAAACAAGTAAATCTACTTACCTGTGCCGTACCCTTCGTAATAATAGGACTGGTCAATCCCTTTAAAAATCACTTCGCGGTCTTCGGTTTTATCCGTCAAATTCGGCTCTAGCAGAGCGCGCAACTCCAGGTCGTTTACGGGGCTACGCTCCATGGCTTGCAAATAAAGGTCTTTATCCACCTGTTGCCAATTAACCACTTTGCCTAAATTTTTCTTAAGGATAAGGTCCAACCATATCCGCGTGGCGCGGCCGTTACCTTCCATGAACGGATGGGCAATATTCATCTCTACATACTTGGAAACAATGTGCGCAAAATTATCCTCCGGCATGCCATCAATGGCTCTGAGCACATCCTTAAGATACAAACTATTAGCAAAACGGAAACCGCCTTTAGAGATATTTTTCTCGCGGATTTTCCCCGCAAACGAATATAACCCCGCAAACAAATAGGCGTGAATTTGCTGTAGGCCCCGGGTGGTGCCTACTTCTATTTTTTTTATGTCCCCGGACTCATACAAACGCCGGGCATTGGCCAAACTATTCTCATCTATTTGATGTGGACTCATATATGCTATTGTATCATATATACAATAATTGTTGTGCTATCAAATTTAACCACTCACAGTGAATTTTTAGAAATGATTAAATAAAGTACCCGCATATAGCAAAAACCCCGCCGGTTATTGGCGGGGCTTTTAATTTCTCTTTAAGATTATGGTTCATATATATTGGTAATCGTAACACCAAGCTCCGATGTACATTAATTAGCCAACCCATCCGCACATGGATAATCTAATTCCCTTATCATTTCGCAGTCCTCTTTGTTCCCATTCATATCATCAACAAAATATGATGAGGTAGAAGGATCACGACGGAGTGTTACTCCGTACTTATCATCTTTTGTCTGAATTGCAATTATCCCATCAAACGCAGAATCCGCAAAAACTTTCCAATGTGTCAAATAACAATGCCACACATCTTGTTCACAATCCCCCATATCAAAATCTCCTATTCGATTTTTGCCTGTTAAATACCCCGACTCACTATTTTGCAAATCAAGCAACTGGGTATTTTTGCGTAAAGCATCTATCGCAATTTTTGCTTCAGCAAACCGAGCTTTACGTACCGCCTTTTGATATTGTGGCAACGCTACCGCTGCCAAAATGCCGATAATCAGCACCACTACCAGTAACTCTATGAGCGTAAAGCCGCAGTTCCCCCTCATGGGGAAGGACCCCTCTCCAGTGGGGGAGAGGATGGGCGCAGCTCCGGTGAGGGGGGTATATAAAGCCGTCATGCCAAACTTGATTTGGCATCTTCCACGCATGCCGTTTATAAATGATAACAACAAGCGTTGAAGGTCCTGAATTAAATTCAGGATGCCTTGATGATTTGGTGCAAAGCCCCGGCTCATACTATCTTGTGAACCCGATTTAAAGATATATCCCTTGCAGATATTTTCTCCTGTTTCTTGCATTACATTTTTACACATAATTTAACCTCTTTGTTTATGATTTTGTAGGCCGCCGCACATAAAACGGCCGCTTGCCTATGGGAATTTCTAACACATAGTACAAACAGCCGTAACCTGTTACACATGTAACAAGCATTAAGCACCATACACCCGGATAGCTATTCCCGGCGTAAAGTGCCTCATACGACTGTCTTTCGGTTAGAAATTCCGTTTACATTGTAAACTGTGCCCGCACCTGCGGGCTTCCAAAAAACAGTTTAAATTGTATTTACATTATAACATAAAAAATCCATAGGTTGATACCACACACGCCGGATTTTGCTACAATACTTTTATGGCTACACAGTTAATGGGCATTGTAAATGCCACGCCCGATTCTTTTTACGACGGTAACCCGCAAAATAATGTATCCACCTTGCTTAAAAAATGTGCGGATTACCTGGCTGAAGGCGCAAATATATTAGACATTGGCGGCGAGTCCACCCGCCCCGGGGCCACCCCGGTGTCTGCCGAAGAAGAACTCGCCCGCGTGTTGCCGCTACTCCAAGCCGCACACCAAAAATGGCCGCAAATTCCGCTTTCTTTGGATACGGTTAAAATCCCGGTTGCGCTAGAGGGCCTTAAAAATGGCGTGCAGATTATTAACGACGTTAGCGGCACGCCGGATGTGGACATGTTTAAAATAGTTAAAGAGTTTAACGCCCAAATTGTCATTACCCACAGCCGCGGCAATCCGCAAACCATGCAAACGCTGACGGATTATCAAGATTTACTGGGTGAAGTTCGCGAATTTTTAGCACAAAAAATCGCGCAAGCACAGGCCTGCGGCCTTACCAAAAACCAACTAATTATGGACGTGGGCTTTGGTTTTGCCAAAACGCGTGAGCAAAACTATACACTTTTAAAACATTTGGCAGATTTTAAACATGCAGGGGTGCGCGTGTTAGTAGGGCTGTCGCGCAAAACATTTTTAGCCCAAAAGCGCGAACTGCCCCCCAAACGCAAAGCACAAACCCTTGCCGCCCATTTGGTAGCCCTGCAAAATGGGGCTGACATTTTACGCGTGCACGACGTGCGCGACACTAAAAAAATCATAGATTTCTACCAGGAGTTAAAGCAAGCAAAATGACGAACGTCTATTTAACCCAATGCGGCAGTTTTACGGCCTCGCACGGCCACGGCGGCACCTTGGCGGAAGAAGCCCACACGCATGAATTTTGCTACGAAGTTACCTTCTACGGCCCCTTAAATAACGAAGGGTATTTAATTGATTTCCGCGCCCTGCAGGACTATTTTGCGCGGGAAATTAACGCCCGCCTGCAGGAGGCCAACCTCAACCAACTATTTAAAAACCCCACCACCGAGGCACTGGCCGTGTGGCTATTTCAGCAAGTACGGCAAAAATTTCCGCAAATTTACCAGGTAAAAGTGGCTGAAGAAAAAGACCGCTGGATTACCTACCGGGGAGAAAACTAAATGGCGCAAGCAATTTTAGCCGTGGGCAGCAACCAGGGAACGCCTAAAGAAAATATAGACCGCGCGGTGCAAGCCCTAAAAGACCTGGGCACCGTTAAAGAAGTGGCCCCCTATATTGTGTCTAAACCGGAAGGATTTACCCACCAGCCCGATTTTGTAAACACCGTTTTAATTTTAAGTACGCCTTATGCGCCTTTGCCGCTACTTAAAAAATTAAAAGCGTTAGAAAAACAACTGGGCCGCGTGCCGACATTTCCCAATGGGCCGCGCGTAATTGATATAGACATTTTATTTTATGACAATTTGGTATTATTTGAAGATGATGACCAATATCCCCTTTCTATCCCGCACCCGCGTATCGCCGAGCGGGAGTTTGTATTAAAGCCGCTTTCTTATATTTTGCCTGACTATATCCACCCCAAACTGGGCCAGCCCATTTATATGCTTTACCGCAAACTAATGAAAAAAAAGGGCTTGCCCACTTGCCAGATTTTGTAAAATATAAGTAAGTAGTATACTTAATATAAGGAGAGCAAACGCATGAAGAAATTACTCACTGTTTTGGCCGCCGCTTTATTTTTAGGCGCGTGCCACTGTGCTAAATGCACGACTCAAACCGCGGGCAAATATACCAATAAACCCGCTTGCTGTTGCAAACATAAAAACCCGGCCTGCCGTTGCGCCGCATGTGCCAAGCCGGAACCGGCCCCTGTAGCCAAACCGGAACCAGAACCGGCTCCCGCTCCGAAAGTGGAAGAAGATGCCGCCTTGGCCACTGTAGCCAATGTCCGCACCAATGATTTAGGTGCCGCGGTACTTTCCTTCAAAGAACCGATCAACTTCAAATACAATAGTTTTGACATGGATGAACAATCCACCGCTACCGTACAAAAAGTAGCCGACGTACTTAAAAATTATCCGAATGCCAAAATCCGCGTAGCCGGGTATACGGATTCGTTAGGTAAAGCAGAATACAACATGCAACTTTCCGAACAACGTGCCCACGCCGTAGCCGAACAACTCGTTAAAGACGGCGTGCCTGCTGCTAACGTGTCCTACATTGGTTATGGGGCCGCTAACCCGGTTGCCACCAACAAAACCGCGGAAGGCCGCTATCAAAACCGCCGCGTAGAATTGGAAGTAACCAACAAATAAGTTGGTTTTCTAAACTTGTTGTTTAAGGTTTTAAAGGGCTCCGCCAGGGGCCCTTTTTTAAACAACAAGTGAAGGAAGTAACCAACAAATAAGTTGGTTTTCTAAACTTGTTGTTTCAGGTTTTAAAGGGCTCCGTTAGGAGCCCTTTTTTAAACAACAAGTGAAGGAAGTAACCAACAAATAAGTTGGTTTTCTAAACTTGTTGTTTCAGGTTTTAAAGGGCTCCGCTAGGGGCCCTTTTTTAAACAACAAGTGAAAGAAGTAACCAACAAATAAGTTATTTATTAGATGTTAAAACCCCCGCTTTCTGGCGGGGGTTTTTATTATACTACGCGCTACTTACCATTCCTCATCTATCATTTTCCAACCTTGGCTTTCTAAAGATTGGCAAACCGATTTACCAACAGCCGTTTTATTGGTCCAACATCCCTGCAACCAGGAACCATTTTTAACATAACCATAATCATGCCCAAAACACGTTGTAATACTTTCATCTTCACACATATAGACATCAATCACATACAATAAATTACCGGCACGATCCGTTGCCTGATAATCTGCATTACAAACTCTATCAACATCGCCGAGACAGATAACATCACTAATTGCAGATTGGGTAATATCTCCGCGGTCCTTTAGTGAAATACTTCCTCTATCTCCAACATCCTCCCACCCATTCTCCAGTAGGTACATGTTAATCTGTTTTTTGGCGGTGTCTATCGCCACCAGGCCTTCCGTTAGCCGTGCCTTTGCCACGGCCTTTTGATACTGCGGCAAGGCCACCGCCGCCAGGATGCCTATAATCAGCACCACGACTAAGAGTTCTATTAAAGTAAACCCTTTGATAGAACGGTGAGATCCTGAAATAAATTCAGGATGACAGGATGGGGTAAACCCTCTTACTGCTTTTAATTTATTCATGGTTATTCTCCTTACAAATCGATTCTGTATGGAGCACACAAAAACGGCCGCTATTTAGGGCCTACACTAGTAACCCAATAACAACAGCCGTGGCTTATTATGCATAAAGATAATAAACACTCAGCATTAACCAACCGGGTAATTAGTCCGTTTTGTTTTATTCGGGCTGGTAGCACTTTCGGTAGTATGCACCCGCCCCCGTTATTTTTCGGGGGGCGGGGTATAATTGAGCGGCACAA
Source organism: Elusimicrobiaceae bacterium (assembly GCA_045593745.1). Classification (GTDB taxonomy): domain Bacteria; phylum Elusimicrobiota; class Elusimicrobia; order Elusimicrobiales; family Elusimicrobiaceae; genus Avelusimicrobium. Next base: position 145,073 of record JAZNXF010000007.1, read on the forward strand.
TGTACTTATCCAACTTACGCAAACGCTCGCGTTCCTGTTCGCGTATTTCCGGTGCGAACGTGTTTGTGTAGTGTTTGCGTGTTACTTGCTTACTGGCGTGTCCCATACTCTTACCTGTTTCTTCTATGGTCGCGCCTTGCCCTTGACGGCTCGTGCTGTAATCCTTACGGAGCGTTTTGCACGTTCCCACTAATTTTATAGGGTCTTTTTCTTTCCGGCGAACTTCCTCATTTACGCGCGCTACAAACTTTGTGTACCAAGTAGAAAAGCCCGTGCCAGAAAACTTTTCTCCGTACTTGTTGCACACCAAATACGGCCCTTGCGGGTTGAGTGTTTTTATTTCCGCAATCAAACGCGGCGTGAGGCGCAGTTGCCGTATTTTCCATTTCTTGGGGTGCCACGCTGTAATTCCTTTGTGCGGATCTGCCGGGTGCGGTACAATATCGGCAAAGCCCGTTTCAAAATCAAAGTTTTCCACCAGTATATTTATCATTTCATCAGGGCGGCAACCACAATCAAACCCCAACAAAACAACTACGCGCTCTTGTGTTGTTCCGTATTTCAACAAGAGTTCTATTTCCCGCGTGCTTTGTGTTCTTACTTCCGGCTCGGCAACGGGTAAGGTATGGAAGTTATCTAGCGGGATATCGGCCATATAACCGCGTTCCATAGCCCACAACAAACTGGCACGCATACAGTTGACAAACTTATTAGGGGCATAGTTATCAGCCCCTTTTGAAAGGGCTTCGTCAACCAATACGCCACGCGCTTGCCGCAGAGATTGCAGAGTGATATCAGCCAAATACCGCAAGGGCCGCACAAGCCGTTCTGCTTGCCGGAAAGCCCACTTGTACTCACTAATGGTGCGGTCGGCAAGCGGTTGTTTGGCGCGGGTTTCCAAACGAGCCCACTCTTCCCATTTTTCCTTAAAGAAAGCCCACGTCTTTGTGCCATCCCAACGGTCTTTGTATTGGGCCTTGATATTGCCCCACCACGCTTTTGCCTGCTCGTGGCATTGTTGTTCCGTGCCGTCAAAGTCCTTAAAAAAACGTATCTTGTTGATTTGCTTTTGGCAACGGAAACCATTGTGTCCTTGTACGCGAAACAATGTGATTTTATCGTTCATAAATACTCCAAACTGTAAAGAGAGCCCCGCTACATAAGCGGCGGGGCGTTGTAAGGTTCGTGTTTGCTAAACTCTATCTCAAAGAACTTTGACTCGTTCGGGCAACCGAAGTAGTGCCACTCGTCGTGCGGTAAGTCAAAGCCGGAAATAACCCGGATGTTTGTGATAGTGCGGCATATCTCACGGCGCGTATAACCTAGCCGGAAAACGATTAAATCGCCTTTCTGCACACGGTTGATACGCTTTACCCAGTAAGGGGTAAGTTTTCGGTATTCGGCGGTTTTAGAGCCGTTTTCAACGCATTGAAACCAACGGCGGGTGAGGTTGAGAAATAACTTATTTTCCGTCATTACTTTACCCTCTCCCCACCAAGCAGGCGAAAATTGAGCCGCGCTTCTTTTAACTCATTCTGCAAGCGCAGAACCTCTTCGGCAAGTTTTTTGTTTTCCTTTCGTATTTCTTGTGTGTATTTTTCACTTTTATTACGAATGCACTCGGCAACAAAACTCCAAGTAGGTGGAAAGTTGGCTTGAAGGGGCGCGCCAACGGCTTGATTGAGCCAGTATTTTTCGCCGTCATATTTTAGTTCAATCAGCCCTGCCCACGGCGGCAACTCTTCCTTTTTAATCATTCCTTCCGGCGCAACATAATAGAACAAGTTGCAAAAGCACCGAAGGGCTTTTTGTTTTTCCGGGTCCTTGACATCTTTTAAGAAGTCGGCCCGGCTGGCCTTTACCTCGTACCCGCGCACGCTATTTCCTTCCAAAGTACAGATAGCCATATAATCAAAAGATCGTTGATTTTGGTATCTGTACCCTGTTCCGCACCGCACTTCTCGTATTGTTATCCAATTTTTCAAACTCCAGTTTTCCTCGTGCAGGCGGTCTAGGCACTCATAGATTTTTTCCGTTTTTTCTTTGTCGGTCATTTCGTTGAGTGGTTTTTCAGGCGTTTTTTGTGGGTTATTAAACCCTGCTCGTATCACTACCATTAGTTGCCTCCAAAAGATTTTTTGAAATTGCTTCAGCAAATTTTCGGTACATACCGCGGCCATAATCTTCCTTAACATCTTTTTTCCAATTGATACCCACGTTGTTATAAAACCACAGATACAGCAAGGCGCATTCGCGGGTCCAGTTGTTTTCGCGCATAAAACCCTCTATCTGCCCGGGGCTGAACGCTTCCGCTATCTTGTCAAAATCAATTAGTTTTTTAAGAGGTTTTGGAAGAAATAAATTGTTCCACGCTTTGGCGGCGGCGGTTTCACTTCTTTTCCAAGGGCCGCGTGCGAGACATTTATAGCAATAAAAAGAACACCTGTCGGTTAGCAAGTCGCTAATAACACCTAATTGTATATGAGTGTTTCCGCATTTACACGCGTGTAATTTAATGTTCATTTCTTAACCTCCAACAATGCTTGCAAACCGTATCCGGCTAACGTTGAAAAAGTAAAACTGCACAACTCTCCCCGCGCACGCATTGCTTCGCCCATAACGCGTATGGCCTTTTGTTGTGAAAGGTGTGGCATTTGTTTCCAAGAACAACAATCGCATATACCGTGCCGTTTGCCTTCGCATATTTTGCATACCTGTTCTTGCGTAAATATGTATATCCTGTTTTTCATTTTTTGCTCCTATAATTTCATAAATACAGCGAAGTACGTTCGTTTGCTCTGGCTGTTGCTTATCGCTTTGTGTATGATTACCGGCTGTATTGGTGCGAGTTTTAGCACCTCATCAAGCGGCTTAAAACTGTCAGACCATTTGAACACTAACGTACCGCGCGGGCGCAAAACCCGGAAGCACTCCGCGAATCCGCGCCGTAAAGTTTCCCGCCAGCCCGCTCCAAGCGTTCCATACTTTTTGAACATAAAACTTTTGTTCCCGCACCGTAAATGTGGCGGGTCAAAAATTACCATATAGAACGTGTTGCTTCTGAACGGCATTTTTGTAAAGTCGCCTATAACATCCGGGGCAACGGAAAAAGTTGCCCCATTTGATAACTTTTGCGGGCCTTCGGCGCGTATATCCATAAAGAGTACGGCGGGGTTTTGTTTGTTCGTGTGAAACATTTTCCCGCCGCAACACGCGTCAAGTATTGGTTTCATTTTGTGTTCTCCAATAATCGGTTTGAAAGTTCCGGGTGTACTTTCACGTCTGCCATATCGTTTGCCTGCTCGGCAATAAGCCCGAAGTCCAAATCATCTGCTTGCTTTTTATCGGGGTTTTTCTGTGAAGAAAATATATTGTGCTTGTAGATGAAAGACAATAGCAGATACTTATTTTCTTTGTTATGCTTTTGTTTTAACTTCCGCTTTTCGGCCCGGAACGCTTTTGCATATATTTCCCAAAGCATTGTAGCGGCTATTATCTCACCGCGCGTTAGTTTGAAGCCCATTTGCTTTTTATCACGTGGGAAATATGAAACCTCAACCGCTCCGGGAGCATTTGTGATTTTCCCAATAACTTGCGTCAGCAAATCCCCCTCTTGCTTGTTTTCAATGTGTAGCCAGTAGAGTTGTTTTGCCGCTTGCTCGTTCAAAAACTCTTCAAGCGTCATATTATGCGATTTGAGCGTACGGTTTAGAATTTGCTCGGCGTTTTCGCGTTCCCCGCCGACCCCGCGTTGTGATAGTGCATAAAGCGTGAGCAATCGTTCTTTTAAGTTCATTTCTTACCCTCCAGTAGTTCGGGGTTTTCGTGGATGTTGCCGACTACTTCCATTTCGCTTGGAAATATATTGTCAAAGGTATAGTATTCTTCCGTAGCAACAAAAAATTGCGCTAACTCATTATCCCAACGTATATGACCATACCCGTCCTCATCCGTCCAAACAATATCACCTTCGTAAATAAGCCGACCGTTCTTGTCTTTTAGCCCGGTGCATTGTACTAACACGCAGTCATCTATATTTGCAGGGTTGGTTGGGGTTGCACCCACTCCGTCAATGGTGTTTTCAAAAACTTCTTTGTCTGTAAAACAAAACACTTCAAACATCTTTTTAGTGGGCTTATGAAACGCCCTAAACTTAAATCTATCGCTATTGCTCATTTCTTCCCCCTTTTGTATTTTCCCAAACGGAAATTGTGGTAGCGACTATGAACATAAATTCATCCGCCTCGCTTTTAAGAATTTTTTTATTCCGCGCTTCGGCTAAATGCATAGCCACTTGCAATAAGACCTTTTTGGCTCTATTGATATTCTTTTGTGAAAGTTGTTTCATTTTATTACCCCGCTTTCAATAAGTATTCCAATCCAAACGCCAAAGAAAAAAACCGTAAGTCCTGCTAACGCGCCTATTGCTTCTAATGGTATGTGTATTGTGTATGTCATTTTGCTACCCCCGCTAAATAGTTTTGAAAGGCCTCTAAACTGGCCCGCTTTGCCGCAAACCACTTGTCGCTATGAACTCTGCGGCGTTCGGCTGGCATTGCCGGCATTGCGAATTTCCGCGCGACAGCAAAACCTTTCCAACCGTCTGCATATTCTTCCGTTATCCTTTCTTCCTCCGCAAATAACTGGCCTACATCAATGCCCCATTTGAAGATTTGAAAAGCCGTCGCAACGCTAATGTTGGGCGCACCCGGCTTCTTCTTTTGTTCTAAACAATTCGTCGTCATCTCTGCCTCCTAAAAAGTGAGAGTTTTTAACCACATAAGTCCATACGCCGTCAGCGGCTTTATGAACGCTTTGGATGGTTACTTCTTCAACGGCGCGTACACACAAGCACCACGCCTTTTCACCGACATTAAATTTTGGGGTTTTCGTCATCTTTCACTCCTTTCAAAATAAACCGCAACGGCTTGCGAATACGCGGGTTTTTTCTTAACATTGCGTACCCTTTTGAGGGGTAGCAAAACCACTCGCCATATTCCCAAATTCCGGGGGCCTTATAGGTTGCCCCGGCACGCTCCAAAAGCGGCTCGTATTTGGCGGCGCGGGCTTCCCTACGCTGGCGCGTCATTTTCCGGTGCGCGTCAAAAAACTCTTTCATATCTCCCATTGTTATTGCTCCTTTTTATCTGCCTTAAACCCGCCCATAACGCGGCAAATTTCCTTTGCACGGCGGGCAGTTAGTTTCGCGGTGTCGCTATCTGCATAGCACACGCAGTAGAATAGGTGCGCGCATTTAAGACACTTTCCCATTATTAACTCCTTACTGCGCCCCCGGTTAAGGGGGCGCGGTTATTGTTATTTGTTCTCTTTATTGAGGGCGGCCACGGCCTGCTCGTGTATTTGTTCAACTTCTTCGTCCGTGATTGTGTGCCCGGCAATTTCAGCAATATCCTCGCTAAAATTCCACCTACCCAGTTTGTTTAACAGATATAAGGCCCGTGCCAATTCGTTTGAAGTAAGTTTGGAAAGTTCCGCGAGCGTGAGGTTTTCAACCCCAAAGAATTTTGCGAGCAGTTTGGCTTGCCAATCGTCAAAGTCAAAGCCCTGTGAAAACTCTTCCTCTGTAAGTTCCCAATCGCGCAACTCGTCCAGTAACTTCTCGGCAACAAGTTCTTCTTCCTTTTGCCGGATTGCCTGTTCAAGATTGCGGGCGGCGCGCTCCTCGCTTGTTTCTTCATTGTCATCATCATCAAAGTTGTATTTTTCTTCGTTGATTTTTTTGGCAAGTTTCTTGTCGGTGCAAAACATTAACTCGTCTAGTTCACCCACAGGCACGGTCAGCGCGAATTTTTCCGGGTGTTTTTTGATTTCGTCGGCGTACTTGGCTTGCGTTTCTTCGTCAAGTTCTTCAAAGTCGTCATCATAGTTCCAGCGTTGTGTTGGCTCCAAAAACCCCATACCAAACTTTTCGGCTTTGGCCTTTACTTGCTCCAAAAAATCAGCGGAATACTGGCTTTCTTTGGCTTCATAACAACCCCTATTTGTGCATCTTCCGGCTTCAACGGCCTCGTCAAAAAGTGATTGTTGGTTTGCGGTATTATACGGACATTTACTACACGCCGTTTTCCCGGCATACTCTTTTTCAAGTTCCCACCCGGCACGTTCCAAGTCAGCCCCATAACTCCACTTGATTTGTTCTTTGAGGTTTGCCGCCGTCATTTTCCGGCGTTTGATTTCTTTGAGTAAGTCCTTGACTTGGTCTGCCGGAACGCATAACAAGTGGCGTGCGTGCCCGGTAGTTATTTCCCCGTTCAAAAGGGCCTTTTGTGCTTCTTCCGGCAAGTCCAACAAACGCAACGAGCGGTACACATACGCCTTGCTCTTATCCACGCGCTCTGCCACATCCTGTACCTCATAGCCGCCGCGCTCCAAAAGTGCCTTGAACCCGCGCGCTTCTTCAAGGGGGTTAAGGTCTGCCCGGTGCAAGTTTTCCAGTACCGTTACTTCTTGTGCCTGTTCTTCTGTGAGGTCTAACAAGCGGTATGGGATAGTTTGCAAGCCCGCCATTTGCGCGGCGCGCAAGCGGCGTTCCCCGGCTACAAGTATTTTGTAGTTCCTGTTTTGGCGCAAAATAATGGGTTCAAGCACGCCCACTTTTGCGATATTGGCAGCAAGTTCTTTGAGTTGTTCCTCTTTGAACTCTTTGCGGAAGTTTTCGGAAACGGTAACTTCGTCAATGTTGATTTCGCCCCGTTCCAGTTCAATGAACTTTGTGTTCTGTGTGTTTTTTGTCATAATTTCCTCGCTTACGCTAGTAATTTAATGTTGCTTGCTCCTAACAATGCCGCCCGCTGACGGCCGAAATAGGCCGCCGTTTCTGTGAGCGGTAAATCTAATTCTCGCGCGGCTTCTTGCGCGTTGCGGATCCACCCAAACAAGCGGCCCGCCTCAATGTTAAAGGCCTTTGAGAACTCTTTGCAAAACTGATAGTGTATGTTCCCGTTTAGGTACGCTTTCACGCGCATAAACTGCTTTTCTTCGCCGCTTTCAAGGTAGGTAAATACTTGCGGCTCGCCGGGTACCCACCGTTTGTCGTAACTGCTTTGCCGGACATTAAAGCCGAGATTTTTACCCACGGTGATAATATCGTCAATGCGGTGCCGCGCGCTATCTTCCAAACCGCGCACGTCGCCGCTATAACTTACGTCAAAACATTTGTAGGTAACTTCAATTATGCGGTAGTCCAGTTTGTAGTGCGTGAACTTTTCCTGTTTGAAACGCCACGCGTCTTGCGAAAAAGTCCGTGCGTTTGATTTGTAGGTCTGAATGTTGGCGGGGTTTGATAACTCCAAGTACAGGTCTTTTAGTTGCCCGTCTATATACTCGTTAGCGTTCTTAATGGCCCACAAAACCACCGCATACGCGTTTGCGCTTGTATAGTCAATGGAAGTGTTTTCTTGCAACTTTCCAAGCAGTTCTTGGCGGCTTTTAGCAGTAAGGCGGTCGGTCAAAGTAGTCAAGCGGTCAAAAAGTTGTTTCCAGTATAGGGCTTTTGTGCCGGATAACCGCAACCGCAAGCCCTCGCGCAACTTTTTCACATCCACGTTGAGTTCTTTGAGAATGCCCGCATCTAGTTTTTCAATGGCCCGGTAGTTTTGTAGCAAGCGTTCCATTTCGGCGGTGTACAGTTCTTCCAAACGCTCTATGAGGTTTTGACCCTTTACAAGTTGTGCGCCGATTTCGGCTTCCTTGCGTTTTTCTTCTTCCCACTCATACCCTTTTTCGGTATCGGCCGCAAATTTGAAAGTTTGCTCAAACCAAATGTCAAACGGACTTGACTTTCGCTCGTATTTGTCGCCAAAGTACACGGAAACGAGGTGTACGGTTGCGCGGGCGGCCCTTTCCGCGTTGAGAAAGTCGTATGTATCTAACACGGAAGCATACGCGCCCCGGTCTTTAAGGGCTTGTTTGATTGCCGGACTTTCGCGCCAACGGGTGGGTATGACTAGGAACACTTGCTTTGCGTTGGCTTCTTTGATAATTTTTGCGGCCCAGAACTCGTACTCGCTGTACGGCGGGTTGCAAAATATCATATCCATTTGCTTGTCAATGAGCGTTTGGAAACGGAAGTCCGTGCCAATCACAAACACATCGGCCGGCAAGTTTGAAATAAGTATTTGGCTTTTCTCAATGGCGTATTTCTTGTACTCCGGCCCGTCGCCTTTTCCGTATTCTTTATCGCACTCCTCTAACAGCCGGAAAAAGTTGCCGTTTCCGGCTCCGATGTCAAGTATGCGGGCGTGCCACCGTTCGCGGCCCATACCGCGCCAAACTCGGTACACGATTTCTTTTGTGGTGGGGTAGAACTCAAAGTCCTGCCCGGCCTCTTTGATTTGTTGGACTAATTGCTGTGTGGATGTCATAGTTATTTGGCTCTCCTAAAACTGGGATTTGAAAATTTCCAGTTGATAAGCACTTCCGACAGGCGGTCTTTGATAGCGGCTAGTTCCGGGATGTTTTTAATGCGGTTGATACATTCCGGGTTGGCGGTCATACAAAAAGTAACCTGCCACTCGTACAGCGTGTTGAGTATCAAAAACACGTTTTGCAAGCGAGCGGGCGTGTAATCTTCGCGCCCGTAATCGTCAAACACAACAAAGTCGTAAGTTTGCAACTCACGCAACAGGCGTTTTACGTTCGCGGCGCGCCCAATGCCGCCCTCTTCCATTTTGTTGAGTATTGACGACATTGTCGTAAACAGGACACGGCGGCCCCGGTAGGCCAGTTCCTTGCAGATAACCGCCGCAAGCGTTGTCTTTCCGTTTCCGTTCGCGCCCCACAAAAACAGGCCCTTGCGGTGCGGTTTGAAACCCTCTACAAACAAGCGCGCTTCCGCGCGGTGTTCGCACTCAATGTTGTCTAGGGTAAAGGGCCGGAGTTTTGGCGGTAAGCCCAACGCTTCAACCAACCTTTGCCGGGCTCGTTCTTTTTCGGCTTCTTCCTGCCGTTTTAGTTCTTTTGCCTCACAATCGCATTGCGGAACAGGAATTGTTCCCTTGCGCCCACAGACCTCGTATTCTTCTTCTTTGTACGGTTTATGGCAAAACATACATTCCATTCGCATAGTTAATCTCCAAAGATTCTTCTGATTTCTTCTTCGCCTTCGGCCCGCTCTTGCTCAATATTTCTTTCTGAACTTTTAGCGGGCTTGTACGCTTGCAGGAAGCGGTCGTCATTGAGCCAAGCCGCCGCACCCTTTGCGAACATCCCGCCGTCTTTGTTGGCTTCTTCGCTGTTGGCGTACTCTTTGGCCTTTGCAACCAACTGTTCGGCAGTGATACCGCCACGTTGTAAGGCCTTTTCAAACGCTATTCGCGCTTTTTCTTTGCTTCCGGCACGGTATTTTGGGTATGCGGCCCAGAACAAGTCAAAAGCGGAAGGGGTGTCAAACAATTCTCTTTCCCCCGTACCCCCTTTTGTTATTTCTTGTTCTTTTTCTTTTTCCTTTTCTTCAAGGGTATTGATACCCTTTTGAAAGGGTATTGATAGGGTATCGGTAGGGTAGCGATACCCTTTGGGTAGGGTAACGATACCCTTTCCATTTTCCATTTTGAGCAACCCAAGTTTTAATAGTTCCTGTATATGTGGTTTATGCGGTTTGCACGCTTCATTGAGTTGTCCATATTGAAATTCAATGAAAGAGGGAATAAAAAACTTGTTTTGTTCAATCCAACAAATTTTGTCCTTAAATGCTTTTGTGAGCATATCCCTCGTAACCTTAAACCCCACTGCGAAAGAGAAAAACCTTTCGCTAAAATCGGCAATTCCTGCGCCGGAACAAGTATCGCATAGGTATATCCATAGCAACTTGTTCTTAGGCGTCAGGTCGCCAAACCACTGCTTTTTCCATTTTTCCGTGTCCGTAAATCTTTTTCCCATAGTAACCTCAACTTGCTAGGAAAGTGGCCCAATGGCTCTTAAACTCTTCCAGCGTAAATGAAACAGCCCCAAACGCGCCCAACTTGCGAACTTCGGCCAAGAACGCTTCTTGGCTTTCGGTAGTTTTGCCCGCGGGCGTGTTTATAATGCGTTTGCCTGTCTTTTCGCTTATCTTGTAGGTAGCGGCCCTCTTTTGTTCAAAAAACCCAACTTTAAGGCCGTTTTGCCCCTTTAATACGACAACCAAGTCCGACACGCCGTCTTTGAAGCCCTCTGCGCGCATTTTGTTGTACGCGGCGGCTATTTTGTGTGAACTTCCAAGCGTTGATAAGAACTTTAACGCATTAGGTACGGCAAAGTAGGTAAGTTTGTGAAACAGCATTTGTGTGTCTAAAAAGTTGCATATTTCAACTTGCAACTGGTGTTCCAAATCTTCCTTGCGCCTTGCCGGATATTGAAATTGGCGCGGTTGATACCCAAACGAACGATAACCCATATTCTCTCCTACAAGTGGGGCGGGGTTTGCCCGCCCCCTATGGTCTTACTAATCTTCTTCCCCGCCGTCAGTTCCGCCTACACCCGTGGCCTCGGCTTCAATGACCGTATCGTCTGTGACTTCCGGCGCGGCACTTGCGCTCTTGTCTAGCGGTTGTACTGCCGAATAGTTGACGTTTTGCGCCCGTTCTGCTGGGCTGGGTTGCGAGAAATCGTAGTCGTTGTTATCGTTATCCAACACGGTTTCCATTTCCGGCTCGCCAATGAATTCTATTTTGCACGCGCGCCGGACAACTACTTTCTTCATCATTTCCCCTAGCCAGTTTTTCCACGGTCCAAACGCGCCGGACTTGCTGGCTTTGCGGGCCTCATCTATTTCCGTTTTGGAAACAGTTGTTACGGAAGAATACTCACGCCCGTTTTTGAAATAACTGATATAGCAGAAACCGCCGATAGCGTTGTTGAAGTCGTCGCGGTATGGGTTGGCGGGCTTGTAGATATAATCTGCCCGGCCCGATTTGCTTTCCATTGAGAACGTGTCCTCTTTGAAAATAAGGTTGACTTCAACTACCGCACCCGGCCGCAGTTGTTTGATTTTGTAAATCAACCCTTTGTAGCCGATGTGGTAGGTCAGTTCGTTGCCGTACTTGGTAAGGTACGCTAACCCACGCGCGTCAACAGGCACGCCAATGTCTAGCGAGGTTTTGAACGCCTCGCGGATAGAGCCGCGCGTACACTTTGCAAGTTCTTCTCTCTTCATTTTTTTGCATTGGTACGCGAAAGAAAGTAACAAGTCCGGCAGGTTTTCCGGGCGGTGGCTCAAAAAGTTCGGTTGTGAAGCCGTTAGCCGCAAGTCCTCTGTTAAATCCTTAATGTCGCTTACAACAAGGTCAGCGGGCTGTAACGCCAGTTGTGTGCTACTCTGCGTTTGTTCGGTCATTTTAATCTCCTATCTTTGAAAGTTCCTTGTCAAACTTGAAAGAGAACGGCGTTTCGCCGTACCCCAAAAAGTTCGAAAATTGCACGTTTGTTTTCCAAGCCGCCGGATCTCCCTGTTTCCAAAGTTCATAGCGGCGGTTGATTTCCGCGAGCGTGTCATCTACGTACTTGGCGCAAAATTGAAGCGCGCCTGTGTCAACAACAAAGGGCCGTATCAAGTTTTCGCACCCTTCCTTTTGGCTTTGTACGATAAAAACCATTTGGAACGGCTCCTCGCCGTATTTGGCTTTTACGGCCTTGTATTGCATTCCGGCATCCCAGTGCCACCCCATAATGTCAATACCGCGCTCAATTTGCCCCATTTCTTTCCCGGTAGTTTTGTACTCAACAATCAAAATACCGTCTGCCAAGCGTTTGAGTAAGTCCAGTTTGGCTTTTAGCGGTAGGCCCGTGGCTTCGTCGTTCCAAAAGAACGGCTGTTCAACGCTCCCGCCCGCTAAAATGTCGCTGATAAATGGGTAACTTTTGAGGGTATCGGTTTGTAGTTTGGCGGTGTTGTATTCCTCTTGCGTTACTACCGTAAGGCCGGGGTTATCGGCAATTATTTTTTGGAACGCTTGGGTAGAGCGCGAGGAAAACCCGCGCCCACCCTCAATAACTACAAACTCACAACCCGGCTTTTCCATATCGGCTTTTTCCGGCTCTAATAAAAGCGTGTGCCTGAGTTTGCCGTTGGCAATAGCATCGTTTTCTTCCGTTTCTTCACAATGCGGGTTTAACTTACACCCGCGCCAAAAGGCCATCGGGTTATCGTTATCCCACGCGTGCAGTTGGCTTTTTGAAATGGCTGCCGCGCTAAAATACTCTTTATCGGTCATTGTTGTCATTTTGTTTCTCCCTCATTTTTTAGCCGTTTTTCACATTCAATAGCCGTATTATTTACAAGGGCAAAATCTATTCCAAACGAGTGCCCTGCGTTTTTTAGAAGCATCTCAATAATGGCTTTTACATTTTTCAGAAATTCTTTATTGTCCATTGCCATTCTCCTGTTCTTCTTCCGGTTGCCCGGCTTCGTCAATGCTCTTACGCATTGCCTCAATGCAGTTGGTGCTAATAAAGATACCCTGCGTGGGAATCGTAATGTCGCCCGCTTTTTTACTGGTACGCAACTCAATTTTGTTTGTGTCCGGGCTTTTTGTATCGGCCGCAACCGCTATGGCGTTGATAACCGCACCCCGGTTGAACTCTTGCCCGATTTCCGCCAGTAGCCGCTCTAACATATCTTTGAGGGCCAGTTTAGTGGCTTCGTAAAGGGCTTTGGTGCGTTTATCGGTTTCAAGTTTGCCTTTGTAGATTTTTTTGGCGGTAGTGATATGAGTTTTTATATGTTCGCTCAAAAGTTCTTTTTGCTTTTCGGTCAAACTCAAATCTTCCACCATAAAACTCGCGTTTTCCATATCGGAAACAATCGCGGCGGTTACGTCATCGCAAAAGTCAGACATCGGGTCGTAATCAACCACGTTTTCCAAAATTTGCTGGGTTACGGCTTGCGCGGTTTCGTTGACTTGAATTTCCACCGCGTTTTGTACTCTGTTTTTTTGTTCCTGTGTTGTCATTTTTATTGTTCCTCGCTGTGTTTAAGTTCCCCATTTTCAATGGCAAAGCCGACCGCACCATCACTGGCGACCCGTTCGGCCCATACTTGATAACCCTCTTTCTCGGCGCGTGCCCGGATGTACTCCATACTTTCGTTGTCAAGCAGAGAGGCGTCTTTTAGCAGTACAACCTTTAATTGCGGGTTTTCTGCCATAGAAATATCCATTGAGAGTTTGAGTTGTTCAGCGGCTGATAACTGTGCAAGCGGTACGCCGTTGAGTAACAACTCGCCCTCGCCAAATTCAAGGCCGGAAACGGGCAATTTGGCGGCTTCAATAGCGGCTTTTTTGCGTTCCTGTAACTCTTTCATTTGGGCGGTAAGTTGGTCAGCGTGCGTTTGCGCGGTGTGTAGGGCTTTTTCCTCAAAGTTCCGGCGGTCGCGCAAGTCCATAACGCTGTTAATTTGCTCGGCCTGTTTGATTTTGTCCGTGAACTCGGTAGGGTCTTGGGTTTTGTTCTCGTGCAGGAAGTTTGTAATGTCGCGGATCTGCGCGTCGGCCTGTTCATTTTCGCGCTCAATAGCGGCTAGTCGCGCGTGCAGTTTAGCGGCTTCTTCCCCGCGCCGGACGTTATCGGCCAATAGTGTTTGGCGCATACGTTGGCGTTGGGCCACCTCGCTGTTTTTGCGGTTGATTTCATTGACCTTTTCAACAAGAGCCGAAACATCTACGCGCTCGGTAGGTGCATTGTCCGGCAAAGTCATACTGTCTAACCGCATTTGCGCCGCCTTTACATCCCGGTTAACATCGGTTCGCTGTGCAAATAGGTCCTTGTATTGTCGGTCAAGTTCTTCTACATCCACTTCTAACTTGCACAGCCCGCGTAGTGTATCGTATTGCTCGCGCGGCGTTTGGCGCATAAAGGCAAGTGGGTCAAACCCCAACATCCCGGTAAAGCCGTCAAGCACGGCTTGTGGGCTTTTCATTGTAGCGTGGTCTTTGGTAGTTACCGTGATTTTGGTGGTGTAGTCGCCACCGACTTGGTTACGCCGGAACGTGCGCTCAATCAAATACCCGCCGACTTCCAACTTGATACTGCCTTTGTCGGCCCCGTTGCGTATCGGGGCGGCTTGGATATTGTCTTTGCCCTTTAAGGCCCACCATATACTGTCTAATACGGTTGACTTACCCTGCCCATTGCGGCCCGTGATTTCCACAAAACCGCCGTTCGGTCGTATTGTTACGGCCTTGATTTTCTTTATGTTTTCAATCTGCAAGGAAATGATACCCTGCATATTGGCTTCCGTGTGGTCTGTCATTGTTACTCCTAGCGGAACATATCCCGCACTTTTTCTTTGAACAACTCATAGGCGGAACAATCTTTACAATTTTCCGCGTTCCGGCATTCCGGCTTTTGCCCGCATACAGGCAATGTGCCGTGGTCGGGTTTCAAATGGGCGTGTATGTGGTCGTGCAGTGGCGGCGCACCGCGTAAAAGTCGCTTGAAATCCTCTTCAAAAGCGTCTTTTACCTGTTCGGCTAACCTTACCGCCCTTGCTCCATCAACGGCCTTCCAAACCCCGATAATGCCGTTTGCAACGTGCAACGCGCTATCGCGCGCGGCTTCTATTTCTTCTTTCGTTTACTTTCTATCCATAAGCACCTCAAAAGGGTTGCCTGCCCCCGCCAGTAGTTGGCCTTTGTTTAATTTGACCCCTCAAATCCGGCTTTTCTATCAAGCGGGCGGCAGACAAAATCAAAGGGGGTGTCCGTGCGCGGCCCTCTGTATCGCGCCATTTTGTACGTCGTACGGGCTTTGAAAGTCCACCCCGGCCCTAAATAGGGCCAAATCTAACAGGCGCACCGCGTATCGCATTCTTGTAGGTCGTGGTTATAGGAGGGGTGCGCCCGCCCGGTACTTTTTGCCGGGAAAACTGTTACAATTTACCTACCGGGGAAGTAGAAGTTCCCCGGTAGGGTAGGCCTTGCGGCCTGCTCATCTCACACACGAGGTATAAGTATGAACGATAAATACGCCCAAAACCTTATTGTTGTCTTTAAGCAAATCAGCGAAACTTTGGAAGATATATCTGTTTCATTGAAACGAATTGCCGATAAAAACAGTTAAAAGGTGTTTGATTGCAACTGGCGTACTAACTTTGCGAAGTCGTTAGGTGTCATTGGGATATCCCATTCTTCCCGCGAATAAAGCCCGCGTAATTTACATCTGCCGTCAATATATATGGCAGAGGCAAGGTGTGATTTCTCAAAAATTCCAACGACTTTTCCTTTGCTTTCAATAAATATGTGCATAAAATCTGGCGTGCATTTTGCGCCCGCACGCTAGGCGCGCCGCCCATAACGGCGTGTGGTAGAGTTTGCGGGTTTAGGAGTTCAACCTAACTTTCCGGTTATGAGCCGTTGTCCTATCGCTAGACGAACCCGCGTAAATTTTCAAAGAACTGCCATAAACATCAAATCTTGCCCGCACGTTTTACCGCCAGCGGGGGAGCGGTACGGCTTATAAGACAAAGAATAAGGAAACCCACACCACCATTACGGCAGCCATCCCAAAAAACTCTTTGAGGGCTTCCGGGTGGCACAATTCGCGGAACATATCTTTGACTTCGCGCCACATTTCCCCAAAGGAACAGATTAAAAACGCGCCCATTCCAATAAGGAGTAGATTTAATAAGGTTTGGCAAATTGCCTGTTTAATTTCGTAACTCATATTTGCTCCTATTTCCGTTTGTCCAAGTATTTTTTAATGTCCGATTCCGCATACACTACTTCGCGGTTATAGCGGGCCGCCAAAGAAAGTAGCCCACCTACTTTACGAAGCCGCGAAAGGTTGGAAACGGTACAACCCAAAATCTCTGCCACGGCCTTGCGGTTGAAAACCATTTCACCTAAGCCCGCGTGAAAGAAACATCTGCTACCCTTGTTTTGGAACTTCATTGTTTGTGACAACATTTTTACACTCCTATTTGCTCAAATTCGCTTTTTTAGTACAAAAGTGCTACAATAAAAAGACCGCCCTTAATGGTTTTTAGGCATTATGAGCGGTTCGCACGCCAATGCGACGGCGCAAGGAATTGTGCCGCTTTGTGGTTACCCACAAATTGATTGGAAACTGATTTAATGTAGTTCGTTTGCATTTGGCGTGCCTCGTAAAACTTTTGTTTATATTACAATTATGACAATTATTGGCATAAAAGTCAAGTAGAATTTTGCCGTCGGGAAATTGAATTTTTTATGACAACTATGACAAAATTTAATGATTTGTTAGAAAAAAAATATGGTGCGATTAGAGGCGCGCAAACCAAACTTGCAAATGATTTGAACATAAACCAAAGCACAATCTCCTTTTGGGTGACGGGCCGCAACGTTCCGAGCCCCGACCTTATAAGGAAAATGTCAAAAGTGTTCAACGTGTCAGAAATGGAAATGCGTGCTGTCTTTGGAATAGAAGAAAACCGCGAATTTTCTTCTTCAATTCGTGCCACTCCGCTGACGGAAAAAAATACAATTTCACTTCCAATTTTGGCAGACGTTCCCGCGGGCTTGCCGGAATTCTCCGAATCCGATGTAGAAACTTTTTGGGATATACCCCGTTGGGTATTTCCCGGTGCTGATTTTGTTGTAAAGTGCAACGGCGACAGTTTGGAGCCAAAGTTACACTTGGGCGACTATTGTGTTATTCGTAAGACGGAAGATGCCATACACGGACGCGCAATGGTCGTTAAGACGGAATATGGCGTTTGTATGAAAGTGATAAATAAACTCCCCGACGGGAGTGTGCAACTATGCTCTACCAACAAAAAGTACAAACCGTTCACTCCAAAAGAATTGAGAATAGTAGGTTTGATTATCGGCTCTTGGAGTAGGCAGGACAAGGAAAACTGGCTTGGAGCCATAGAGGAAGCAAAATGAAAAAACTATTATTACTTGCAGTACCCTTAATGTTGACGGCTTGTGCCGCCGGGATAAACCACAATGTTGCAACCGTAAATGGAAAAACCTACCTCGTTGAAACAAAGGTTGATAACGTCATTGGGTTCTATCAATTCAGCCGCCCCAGTACATTCAAACAATTAGATGGAGCGGAGATTGACAGCAGTATTTCAAAAGGATATGTTGAAAGCGTTGCAAAAGAATGCAAGCACGCCGCCCGTATCAAAACAGAAAGCACAACCGCCAAAACGGAGTACAACCGGGAACAGTTCTACAACTGTGTAATGGAAAAGTTGGCAAAATAAACTTCAAGGGCCTAGATTAAAAAATAGGACTTGCATTTTTTGCAAAAATAGTTTATACTAACACTATGTACGCCAATGCTAGGGAGCAAAACTCTCTGCGTTGGCGTTTCTTTTTTGTACGCAAAAGTTTTTCTCCCCGACGATGTAACAGGTACCAAACATCGTGCGTACAAGCATTAAGTTAGACGAACGAAACTATCGTTTGCACTCTGAAAAAAATAAGGCCCTCATCAACAAAAGTTTGAAAGAACTAGGCGCGGGCCGCTCCATTTTGTCGTCTGCGGACGGCACGTGTCTTGCCGGAAACGGCGTTTTAGAGCAAGCCAAAAAACTCAACATCCCCTTAAAAATTGTAGAAACATCCGGCGACGAATTGGTAGTAGTACGCCGTAAAGACGTAAAAGCCGGAAGCCAAAAAGCCAAAGAACTGGCCCTTGCCGATAACTCCATAGCCGATACGAGCGCGGGGCAATTCAACGAAGAATTTTTAGACGAAGATTTCAAAGACGAAGAACTGGCCGCGTGGGGCGTTGACCTAGCAGACCGCAACATTGTGGATGATTTGGAAAAAGATTTACTCAAAAACGACATCAACTCCCAATCGGACATTTTCTCAATTACCTTTAATTTCCCTAAATCGCGCGAGGAAGAAGTCAAAAGTGCCATAAAGACACTTGACCGTTCTGCGCTCGCGCACAAGATTTTAGAACTGATTTTAGCGGAGGCCCACAATGCCTAAATGCGGTTCACAAGTCATTATTTGCGATGTGCCGATACGCATTGACTCGTATGTGGGTTGTTCACACGCGTGTAAGTATTGTTTCGTCAACCGCAAGACAGATATTTCCAAAGTCAAACTAGGCGAGGGGCCGGATGCGCTCTTAAACTTTATTAAAGGCAAACGCTCCGGGGTAACTTCGTGGTGTGATTGGAACATTCCGCTACATTGGGGCGGGATGTCGGATCCGTTTCAACCCTGCGAAAAAATACACAAAGTAAGTTTGGCTTATCTCAAAATCTTGGCCCAAACCAAATATCCCTTTATTGTCAGCACCAAAGGCACGCTCCCCTTGCAAGAGCCGTACCGCTCTTTATTTAAGGAGTGCAACTGCGTATTTCAAGTGTCTATGACCTGCCCCACCATTACTTCCCGCTTAGAACTGGGTGCGCCTAGTTTTGAGGAACGGTTGGAAATGGTGCGGCAAATGGCAAAGATAGTCAAACGCGTGGTGGTACGTTGCCAACCTTATATGCCTGAACTACACAGCGAAATCAAAGCCCAAATACCGCGTATTGCCGAAGCGGGGGCCTACGGTATTATCTATGAGGCCCTGAAACTTACGGTGCGCCGGAAAGGGATGATAAAAAAAGGTGCGGACTTTGTTTATCCCTATTTAACCTTAAAAAACAAATTCACGGACTTAAAAGAAACCTGCCATAAACATCAACTGGCGTTTCTGTGTGGAGAGAACAGGCTGCGCTCTATGGGTGATAGCCTGACTTGCTGTGGGTGTGAAGGGCTGGCCGGCTTCCAGCCCTCCACCTGCAACCTCAACCACTATGTCTATGATAAAGAACATTTTGCCTACACGCCCGCTATGGGAATTAAAGGTACAGCCGAGTGTTTCAAAAGTATGGCACAGGACACAAAAGGAACTCGGTATTGCCGGGCGCATTCGTTCAAAGAAGTAATAAATGTTTTTTTCAAAACAGAAAGTTTTGTCCGGGCCTATATAGATAAGGAGTAAGGAACTATGGCAACCCATAAGAAACACAAAATGAACCCGAACTCCTTGAAAAACTTGGAAAAGGGCAAGATAAAAAAAGGCGAAGTACGCAACCCGCGCGGGGGTGCGGCCAACCTAAACAAATTGCCTGCATTGAAACGATTTACAAAGGTGGAAGTAGCCGCCGTATTTACGGAGTTGTTAAACAAAACGGTTGATGAGTTGGAAGCCATTGCAACGGACAAAGCAGAAACTATTTTGCGCGGTGTAGTAGCGCGCGCGTTGATACGCGACAAGAGTAAAGGCGACTTCGTCAATACTGAAAGGATTTTGGATAGGATTTTAGGAAAAAGCGACCAACCCCTCAATGTCAACGGCAATATGGTCAATACAGATTTAACACTTGACCTAACGCGGTTGGATAACAAAGGCGCAGAAAAATTGTACGCGCTTTTGAGTGAGGCGGGGGCCGATGAAGAAGCAAGTTAGAGTAGCCCTTGCGGACTTTTACGCGCTAGAAAGGCGCGTGTGCGAGGATAGTTACTACCAGTTCTTTAAGATTGCTTGGAAGCGAATACCCGAAGTGGGAAATGAGCCGCTTGTGGACAACTTCCATATACGCTATCTATGCGAGGTCTTGCAAAAGCGCATAGAGCGCGTTGCTCTTTTACAACCGAAGGATAAGGACTTGATTGTCAACATACCGCCGCGAACGCTCAAAACGAATATCGTAAGCGCGTTCTTAAATGCGTGGGCGTGGACGAAATGGCCGCATTTGCGGTTTATTTGTGCTTCATACGCACAGCCGATAAGTGAGGACATTAACAAGCGCGTATCAAAGATTTTGAACTCTGATTGGTACCGCTTATTATGGGGCCACGTGTTTCAAATCACGCTAGATAACGCGGGCGATATTCAAAACAATAGGGGCGGCGAGCGTTTCGCTACCTCTATTACGGGTAGTTGTACCGGGAAAGGGTGCGACGTATTTATTTTGGATGACCCCTTAAACCCGGTTGACGCGGATAGCGCACTAATGCGAAAGCAGAGCCTAGATTTTTACACGGCCGTAGCGCGTTCCCGCTTGAACAACCAGCGTGTAGGTATTCGGTTTTTGGTTATGCAGCGTTTGCACGAAGAAGATTTGAGCGGCTACCTGTGTGAGCGAGAACCGGGTAAATGGGCGCATATTTGCTTGCCGGCTACGGATGATTACCCTATCTACCCCAAAGCGTTAAGCGTGTTTTACCGCAACGGCTTGTTGTTCCCGGAGCGGTTGCCGCGTGAGTTTTTGGATGTAGAGCGAAACAAAAGCACCTATCCGGGCCAGTACGGGCAAAGCCCGCGACCACCGGAAGGAAACCTTTTTACAAAGGATATGTTTGAGGTGGTTGAAGATTGCCCCGATACATTTGACTATATGTTTGCCACGAGCGATACGGCCTACAAAGACAAGCAGAATAACGACTTTACCGTGTGTGTGGTGTGGGGCGTTAAGGGAGCAGAGTTGTACTTGTTTGATGTGGCGCGCCGGAAGATTAAGGCCAGTGATTGTGAGCAGTTCTTCCGCTCATTCTTGGGAAAGTATAGCCAGTTGTACGGGTTTAGGAGCGTATGGATAGAGCCCAAAGGACACGGTATTTTCCTAAACCAAAAGTTTGCGGCGGAACACATTTTGGTGCCTTCGGAAAAGAAATTGCAAGAGTTTTATGCGGATCGCCGATTGGACAAAGTACAGCGGGCTAACAACATTATAGGCCACTTATCCAACTGGAAGATAAAGGTAAACGCGCAAATACAAGGGCTAGGATATTTGTTGGATGAGTGTGAGAACTTTCCCAAGGGGAAACACGATGACTTTGTAGATTGCGTAATTGACGGGGTTAAATTGTTCAAAAAAGACCAACTTTCCCCCAAGTCCAGTACGGCGGTTGAAAACAATTTGGCGAAAGAATTTAGGGCAAGGGAATACTAATATATGACGACAAAAAACAAAGAAGAAAAAGTAAAAACAAACCACTCCTCGGCGTATGGAACGGCTTCGGCACGCTTTGACGGTATCAGCGAGCCAAACAACCGCTTGCGCGGACATTCGGGCGTTATTATTTACGATAAGATGCGTCGCCAAGACCCGACCATCAAATCTATTCTTTCCGTCATTACTTCCCCGCTCAAAGGCGCGCAATGGACTATTCGTTCACAGGCCAATGACGAAGATTTGAAACGGCAGGAAATGGCCGAACTCTTGTATGCGTACTTTTGGGAAAAAGCCCCTACGCTGTTTAGTGAGTTTCTTTCCAACGCGCTCACAATGTTGCCATTTGGGTTTGCGATATTTGAAAAAGTGTGGACTACGGTTGAAATACAGGGCAAACTCTTACAGGTGCTTGATTTGCAGTTCCGGCCGCAAGTGTCTATCACGGACATTGACGTTACGAAACGTATTGTAAAACAGGCCTCCCCAACCGGGTCGGCTGAAATGCCATTTGATGACTTGCTTTTTTTGGTGTACGACAAAGAGGGCAACGACTACTGGGGTAACTCTATTTTACGCCCGTGCTATCACGCCTATGAAATGAAGAAAGAGCAATATGAGTATTGGGATATTGCGGGCGCGCGTTTAGCAACAGGTTTTCTGCACGCGGGTGTTCCAACCACGATGAAGAAGGGTAGCCCAGAGTATAAGGACTTGGAACAAGGCGGGCGTGAAATTGCCGCCAACCGTTCTCAAATGTTGATTACCCCTGAAGATGTGAAGATAGAGTATGTTGTGCCGCCTGTAAACGCGGACTTTTACCGCACTACTATTAACAATTTGGATGTGGATATACGCAATGCAGCCCTCGCAAACTTTATCGGGTTAGGTACGTCAAATACAGGGTCGTACTCTGTGGGGGAGGTGCAATACAAACTATTTATGCAGGTGTTGTCGGCTATTTCCAACACGATTGAACAGATTTTTACCGCACAGGTGTTACGCCCGATTACGGATGTGAACTTTGGAAAGCAAGAGTTTTACCCGGAACTGGTATGCCAAGACCTTGACCGCGACACGGTTGTTTCAAAGTTGCAGTTGGCCTTGCAGTTTATTGGTATGGGCGTGATTAAGACCACAGACAAAGACGAAGCCGATATCCGCTACAAACTTGGTATGGGCGAAAAACTTGATGAGGAAGAAGATGAACAACTGGAACCAAACAAGCCCACCCCGCCCGCGCCGGAAGATGACGATAACCCGGACAATGGTGACAAGGATAGAAAACCGTTAAAAGCCGCCAAAACGCAAACGTGGGAACGTTTGGTACATAACTACCAACAGGAACTTTACCGGGCTATGCAGGGAAATTTAGGCGTTATGGCAGATAAAGCCATAGCCGACACGCGCAAGCACCTTGATAAGAAAGGGCTAACCGGGCTTGTGGATGATTTAACTATTTCCACAACTCTGTACCAACAAATCCTTATTAAGAAACTTTCTTATTTAGCAATTCAAGGGTGGAATACAGGTAAGGCCCTTGCTACCCAAGCGGGCATACAGGCCGCCAAACGTACTGATGATGATAATGAATTAGATGACGCAGAGTTGGCAAGCGTTCCAAAACCCCTACGCGCGCCCGTAAAAAACCGCGCCAAAATGCTTGTAGAAAAACACGCTACTGGGCTGAAAAACGTGATTTTGAATGTAGCCAATAAGCCAAACGGCGGCTTCAATTTAGACACTGTTATTGCGGAAGTAGGGAAACAGGTAGATGAGTACCTTTCCCGTGCCGCGCTCAATGTGGATGCCGAAAATGCGGTTATTTCCACAATGGATGACGGAGAGCAAACTTTTTACAAAGAGGAAGTAAGCGACGAAATTGCCTACTTTACCTATAAACTAGGTGCGGCCGAAAAGCACACGGAACTTTGCCTGTGGCTCAAAGACCATACCTTTACACCGTGGGGTTCGGCATTCTATATGGTATTCCCGCCTAACCACCACCGTTGTACGGGGCGTATGGTGCCGACTTTTAAGCGGCCCGGACTTCCCGCGCCCGACCCGGCAACGCACGATAAAGTGCCGCCGCCGTCTTTAATGGAAATGAAGCAGTTTTAAGGAGAGTTATGGAACGAGAAATCTATATTACCGACAACCTAACCAAAGACAGCGCAAGCGAAATTGTGCGCTTGTTAAAGGTTTATGAACAACAGGGAAACAACCCTATCAAAGTGTACATCAACTGCTATGGCGGTGAACTTGGGGCGTTGTTTACTGTGTTGGATGCAATGAAAACGTGTACCTGCGAGATTATCACGGTAAATATCGGGGAAGCCGATAGTGCGGCATCTCTTATTTTTGCCGCCGGAACAAAAGGCAAACGCTATTGCACCGAGAACAGCCGTGTTATGTTGCACGAAGTGCATATTTTCACGGACATAAACGGCGAGCCGCTTTCCCGTGTGGAAGCCAACCTCAAAGAGTGGCAAATACACCAAGACCGCTATATTGCGGAACTAGCGGGCTTTTCCGGCAAAAGCGTTGAACAGGTAAAGAAAGACATTACTGGAAAGGATTTGTACTTGTCGGCACAAGAAGCCATAGCGTATGGCGTTGCTGACAAGGTAGTAACACTTGATGACCGAGTGCGTTATCAATTACAAAAATTGGGCGGTGGAACAGCCAAGGACGGCAAAACGCCCGTAATTAAGGAGAACAAGATGAACAAGGAAGAAATGCTTGCGGCCCTGAAAAAAGACCACGGCGTTGACGTGTCCGCCCTGCAACAAAAAGCAGACGAAGCGGCGCACTTAAAAGCCGAATTAGAAGCCGCAAAAAAAGAAAACGAGAAGTTGACCGCTTCCAAAACTGACTTGGAAGCGAAAGTGGCTGACGTTCAAAAGCAGGTACAAACTACCGCCGCTGAATTGGAAGCCTCTAAAAAAGAGACCGCCTTTAATGAATTGGTGCGCTCTGGTAAAGAATTTGCCAGCCAACGCGAAACCGTCTTAAAGACGTTCAAAACTGCGGCTGATATGGAAGCGTTCTACAAAGACCGCCCCGCTGTGTTAAAAACACAGGCCGCTGGTAAAGGCGACAGTGAAGAGATGGACGAGGCCACCGCCAAACTTATCGCCGATGGCAAAATCACCAAAGAGCAAGCCAAAAAATACCTCAAATAAGGAGAGTGTGTAAATGCCTAATTCAAAAGTAGAATTCCGCCACGGTATTCACTCGTTAGAAGTGCCTGTCGTGTCCGGCGCGTTGGATATTTATGTTGGCGACAACATTAACTACAACGCTGACGGCTATGCAAAAGCCGCGTCCGATACTGCGACCGAAAAATTCGCGGGTATCGCTATGGAAGAACTGCACGTGTCCGCGACCGAAAACTCCGCCGCCGGGAAATACGCTATCAAAGTATTACCCGCCAACGTGGGGAACGTGGTGCGCCGCAAATTGACGGCCACCCGCGCTACGGCTGTGCCTGGTACCGATGTGTATATCAGCAAAAGCGCTTCCGCTACGCTCAAAGAAGTGGCTCTTGCTACCGTGAGCGATAACGCAGTAACAAACAATGTAAAAGTTGGAAAAATTGCGGCGTTTGTTTCCACGACCGAAGTGGACGTGGTTATCTAAAAGGAGTGAATAAGAATGTTACGTTCATTGAAATTATTGGTTGATGAGTTTATTAAACTCGTCATTGTTGGGTTCGGGGAAAAATACGATGAATACGTTCCCAAGTTACATTCGTTGTTTGGGTCTTTCAAAGTACCTTTCTCCTCAGCAACGTCTGTCGTGTATGGCTTGTTTATGGATGGGTTAAAAAAGGTAACTTCTACCCCTATCCCGTCAGAAACAATGCCGGATGCCTACAAAATTGTAGTTCCGCACGATCCGTTTGCAAAACGTGTTGAGATTACCGAAGCAGAATTTCAACGCGCGCAAACTGTTTCTGACCTTGCATTACAAGAATCTCGCGTTAGGAATTTGGCTGTACTAGCCAAAGACCACCCGGTTGAAATGGCCCTTGATATGATTGAAAATGGCGCAAGCAACCAATATGGTGTGTGTTTGGACGGGGAAAATTTATTCTCCACCTCTCACTCCTTTGGCGACGCGACCGGGCAATCTAACTTGCTGAATGGTACTGGAACGAGCGAGGCTCAAATTGCGGCCGACTTGCGTTCCGCGTTAGATGCGCTTGAAGGTTTCTTCTATAAGAGCGGAAACCGCAACAAATTGTTCAACACGAATGCTAAACCGTTGGTGGTTTGTGACGTGTCTAAAAAGGCTATCTTTAATGACTTGCTCAAAAAAGAAACCATTTCCGGCACCACGAACACCTTCCGCGATTCGTTTGAACTGGTTGCAGTAAAAATGAACAGCGCGAACTCTTGGTATGTAATTGACCAAGACAACGGCGGGGTGGAAGTCAACGCTCCGATTATCAACCCCGTTGAACTGCCTGCCGAACTCAACAATAACCTCGGTCAAGAAAGCCAGATAATGGATAAGGTACTTAAATTCCAAGTATATTATCGTGCTGGCTTTGGCTACGGGGCTTGGTGGAAAATCGTCAAGGTGGCAAATTCCTAATTTGGGAATTTAGAAAAATGGGCGGCGCGTTTCGCGCGTGCCGCCCTCTAAAAAGCATAGGAGAACACTATGAAAATCAACAGCAATAAACCTTTACCGCACTTGTGCAAACCTCTTTTTTCGGGGGAACTGTCTGACAATGCCCCCTATATTTTCAAAGCAGGGGGCTTTCGGCAATGCCTTGTAAAGCCGGAATGGGAAGCCCTCAAAAAATTTGCCGCGCCTGTTGGTGCGCCTGACAAAGACGCGGACAAAAACGAAGAACAAACGTCCGCACCGCTAGTTCCCGCCAGTAGTGCGGACACCCTTGGCTCTGAAGATAAAGAGCTGGAAGAAACCAATGTAGAAGATGAGGCGGATAAGGAAGCGTTGGAAGCCCTCAAAAGCCAGTACAGCAAGATGAAATCCAAAAACAATGCTGAGGGCCGCGCCTTACGCGCCAAAATTAAAGAGTTGGAGAGCAAATAATGAGTGTTACGCGTTATTGTGAAGCGGAAGATGTGCAAGCGTATTTCGGGGCGGTTAATTTTACGCAAAATACGGCCTTAAACAGCACAAAAATCAACCGTCTAATAGAGGACGCTTCCTCTTATATGGAAGGGTCTTTGCGGGTGTCCTATTCGTTGCCTATTACCAACGAAACCGACCTACGCATTTTGAAAGGAATTTGCGCGCGGTTGGTTGCAGGGGAAGTTGACGATATATTAAACCCCGTTGCCAATAACGGCACACACAAAACGCGTAACCTAAAGCAAGAGGGCAAGACAATGTTAAAAGAATTTTGCGAACGCTCTGCCCTCTTGTCCGCCCCGGAAAGCCGTATTAGTTGTGTAGTGGATGAAACGCGGGAAAGCGGAAAGGAATACTAATGCCCTATAAATTGAACGAAGATAGTTTGCGCCGTTTGAAAGATTGGAAAATCAAAAATTTCCAACCCGTCTTTCGGCAGTTCGGTATCTCGTTTAGGCAAGGGATGGCGGCTATATTTGCTAACACGGCGGGCCGCGTAAACCCCAACAAAGTCATTGACGGCTTTGCGTGGGAAGCACTGAAGCCAAAATACAAAGCGTGGAAAGCGCGTATCGTGCCTTTTGGAACATTGGTGTTTAGCGGAGATATGGCTGACAGTTTCCGGCAGAAAGGTGCGCGCGGGAACATTGAAGAAATAAACGACTTTTCGGCCTCTTATGGTTCAAGAAACAAACTGGCAAAGTACCACCAGTACGGTACGCGGTTTATGCCACAGCGCAAAATTATCTTTCCAAGCCGCACCCGCAACAAGGTATTTAAGCAAACGCTATTGGACTATTTCCAAGCGCGTTTTGACCAGTTAGGAATAAAGGTGGAGTTGAAACTCAATGAAAATTAGAAGCGTTGATACGGTTTTAATGGAGATACGGGAACGCCTGAAAGTGGCCCTGCCGCAAGTTATCACGGAACTCAACAACGAACGTGCCGACTTTGAACTGCGCCAAATTGACCCGCAATTCTTCGTACTTAATGTTGTGGAAGGGTTAAACGCGCAAGAGTTTTTATTGCTACTGGGCACATTGGCAGACACCAAAAATGCCGGGCGCATTATGGTGGAAAGTTTGATGTTAGATGTGTTTGTGGGGTTTATGCCGGAAAATTATGCAACGCCGGAACAGGCGATGTGTGCAAGTTATCGGTATCAAGCCGCCCTCAAAGTAGCGTTTCAGCGTATCAATTTGCCCTACGGCGAAATACGCTATGTAGGCGCAGAGCCCCCCGGCTCTATGCGTGTAGAAAACAAAGCCCTGTACGGGGCAATGTTGCAGTACGATATCCAATTACATTAAGGAGAACACCATATATGGGAAAAAATGTAAGTGCGAAAGATGTAAAGGAAGCATTGGCGGCTAACCCCGTTGCAACGACGGTTGGCCTTGCTGACGGCTCCCGGCAGAGCGTTGAACCGCAAGGCGCACCCGCGCTGAAAAGCGAAATATACGATTTGTCGGGCAAAAAATTAAAACGTGATTTCATTGTCATTCGTAACGGCAAAGAATTTGCGTTCAAAAAAGGCACGGCGTGGGAAGCCATTGCCGATGAATACAAAAAAGGACGTGGGCAAATGAACTTTGACCCTGCGGACTTTGAATAACGGAGGAAACAATGGATAGAATACACGCCTTGTTTGGCGGTGAAGCGGTTGTTGTATATGACCGCGACACAAAAGAAGTAGACGCCCTTTTAACCGTAACGGGAGAAGGTGGCATTGAAGAAAGTTCGGAAAGCGTGGACTTAACGGGCGGTAACTGGGATGGCGCGGTGAAATCGGAAAAAGGACAAACCACTTACGATTTTAATTGCACCGCCAAAGAACTGTCTGACGGTATGTTCCGCGTAATTAAAGGGGCAACCATTACCGAGAACGCCGCTGACGCAACCGGGTATATCGGCACCCCCGCTGATATTTCCGGCAATCTGTCAAGTAAATTGACCGTTACGGCCATTACTGCAAAAGCGGCTAACCTGCCGTTCGGTAAAGTGATTATTGCCATTACAAGCACTGCGAAAGCCACCGCTTACGTTATCGGCTCGTTAGCGCAAGGGCAAACGGGTTGGAAAAAAGAGGACGGCTCGGTTACGGATGAATTTACTGTAACAGCAGGCGCGTCCGTGCAGTTGGAAGATTTGGGCTTGCAACTGGCCTTTGCTTCTGGCGCAACCTTTGCTGTTGGCGACCGCGTTGAATTTGACGTGCGCCCAGTGAACGAAAACGGATCCGTCAAAGTGCAAGTTTCCAGCAGAGCAAAAAGCAAAGAGTATGGTGTATTGGTTGTGTATCCGCGCCAAAGCGACGGCTCTATGCACCTGCTTAATTTGCCGCGCGTGCGCTTTAATTCGGCCCTTTCTATGGCAATTAAAGAACGCGAGTTCATAGAACACGAACTTACCGGCAAACCAATGGTAGACGAGTTGACGGGCAACGTGTGGGAATATTCTCGCATTAACGCCGCAAACTAAACTACAAGGGGCGGGCAACACCCGCCCCCTATATAGGAGTTATTTATGACACAGCAAGAACACGACACACTAGACAAGATTTTTAACGGTAGCACCGTAACTATTAAGCGGAAAGCATACCCATTGCGTTTCACAATCTCTGCGGAACTGTACCTTGAAAAGTACGGTGTGCATTTGGGAACTTTGGCGGGCCTTATGCAAAAAGAGCCAACCACTACAATGTTACGGCTTGTATTTGCCGGGTTGCCCCACCAAGAGTACCGCGACCGTATGTCATTTGAGGAGTTTTGTGGGCAGTTGCCGGATGAGGACGGCAAAAAGATATTGGCCCGCGTGGATTGGATATTGGGTTGTTATTTCCGGCATTTATTGGGCGAGTACGAGAAGCAAAAAACCGCCCAAGAAGCAGGGCAAGGCGTAAAAAAAAACTAATTGACGTACTAACGTATATTGCCTGTGAACTTGGAATTTCTTTGCAGGAAACGGGCAATATGACACGGGTGGAAGTAGGGTTGATGTATGCGGAACTAAAACAGCGAGAAACCCGAAAAGCCGCTCAAAATGCCTTATCGCTGCTCCCTGTATTACAGGCCACAGGCCTACTATCCATAGGGAACAAAAAAGCCGCAAGCAAGGCAAATGGAACATTCCGCAAGTTGCAACGGGAACTAGGAACAATAGCGTATGGCGAACGAAAACGAAGTTAAATTTACCGCAAACGTGCAAGACGACGCAAGTCCGGCAATTAAAAAAATTGCCGAAAGCAATGAAGAATTGGCAAAGTCGGCTGAAAATGCGTCAGGCGCGTTTGAGGAATTAGAAACGGCCCAACAAAATGTGTCCGGCGCGGCAGAACAGGCCGCCCAATCTCAACAAGAGCAAAATTCCTCACAGGAGGAGGGTGCGGACACGGCACAGCGTGCGGCCGAAGCCAACGAAAACCTATCTTCTGCAAACGAAACTGTTTCGCAAAGTGCCGAACAAAGCGCGCAAGCCGCAGAGCAAGAAGCACAAGCAAAAGACAATGCCGCCAAATCAGCCGAAAATCTAGCCAAATCACAAGAGAAAGCGGCTGGTGGCACAAACATACTGCAAAATGCGCTCTCGCGTATTAAAGAGGGTTTTGCGCTTGATGTTGTTATCGGCAATTTAATCACAAAAGGCATAGACCTCGCTATTTCCGCATTTAAGAATTTAGCGAACGCGGTTGTTGATTGCGTATATACATTTGCGAACGCAGAAATGGTGAGCGCGCGCCTTGAAGCGTCGCTCGCAAGCCAAGGTATCACTTCCTCTTATGTGGCAGAAGATTTGAACAATTACGCCCAAAGTATGCAACAGGTGTACGGCGTTTCTTCTGACGTTATCAAAAACGGTATGCGATTGCTTGTTAATTTTGGGGTGGTTGGAGATGAACTCAAACAGGCCACAAACAGCGCATACGCACTATCGCAGGGGCTCGGCATTGACTTACAAAGCGCGTTCCAAATGGTCGCACGCGCGGCAGAGGGAAACGTAACGGCCCTTTCCCGGTATGGCATTAAAGTTGATACAAGTAAGAGTCAAAGCGAACAATTTGCGCAAGCGTTGGAACAAATTGATGGTAAATTCGGGCAACTGGCGGGGTCAAGTGCAAACAATCTAATCACAAAGACAAACGTACTCAAAGAAACGTGGGGTGACTTTCAAAAGCAAATTGGCGCGGCGTTTGAGCCGTTGGGCCGTCTTATTGTTGATTTGCTGACTAAAGGTGTACACGGCTTACAAGCCGCATTTCGTTTTTGCACAGATACACTTAATATTTTGGTGGAAAGCGGGGTACAGGGTTTTAACTATGTTTCATTGGGTATTCTTAAAACAAAAGAAACCCTGCAAGAACTTTCCCTTAAAACACTTGAATTTCGCAACGCTATCGGGCTTGCCTCTGATGAGGCAGTTGCTACTGCGCGGGCAAATTTAGAAGCCACGCAAGCCGAAATAGACCGCAAGAAAGAACAAATAGACCTGTTTAGGCAATCTACCCAGTATTTAGAAAGCGAACGGGCGGCTATTGCCGCTAATACGGCTGAAAATCGGGTGGCAGCCGAGGAGCAAATACAAGCCGCCAAAGACCGCTTGCAAGCCGAACAGGAAGCAGAAGAGGCCCGCAAAAAGGCCGAAGAAGAAGCAAAACGTCGTGCCGAGCAAGACGCGCGCGACCGCGAAGCAATGGAAAAACGGGTGTCAGATTTCAAATTCAATACCCGTATGGAGTATTTAGACAAAATAGCGGAGATAGAACGGGCGCAAACTGGTTACGAGCAAGCTGAACTTGTTTTACGAAACGACCAAGAATACCAATCAAAACGCACGGCACTTGAAAACCAAATTGCCTATTTAGCGGAAAGTAACACCAATGACGTGAACGCCAAAATTGAGTTACAAGAACAACTCAAAATGTTGGATGAGGAATACGCGGCGTACCAAAAGAATTTACAAGCCGAACAAGAACAGGGCAAAATTTCTTTCAATGCGTTGGATAAGTTTTTAGCGGACGAGCGCACCAAAAATGCGATGAACTCGCTGAACTATATTTCCCAGTTACAAAACGCAAAGAACAAACAAATGGCGGCTGTTGGTAAAGCGGCGGCTATCGCAACTGCTACCGTTGATACCTATAAGGCCGCAAACGCGGCTTATTCCGCTATGGCAGGCATACCGATTGTAGGGCCTGCGTTGGGGGCGGCCGCGGCTGCGGCGGCTATTGCAGCAGGGTTGATGAACGTGGGTAAAATCACGGGCGTTCAATTTGCGGTAGGTACTCCAAATATCACACAAGATATGGTTGCTACCGTTCATAAAGGGGAAATGATTGTGCCGGAAACCTTTGCCGAGGGTATCCGCAAAGGGGATGTATTATTGGGAAACACCGAAAATCTTTTTGAGGAAACCCAAAATACGCAGGCCACAAATTATTACGAAATCACGCAAAATTTCAATGGCGATGTTTTGTCTGACAGTACGGACAGTATCGCAGAAAAGCTGGGGCAGAAACTAAGCGAAAGTATTGCTAGCGGGCGTATGCTCCCTT
Source organism: Elusimicrobiaceae bacterium (assembly GCA_045593745.1). Taxonomy (GTDB): domain Bacteria; phylum Elusimicrobiota; class Elusimicrobia; order Elusimicrobiales; family Elusimicrobiaceae; genus Avelusimicrobium. Next base: position 176,626 of record JAZNXF010000007.1, read on the forward strand.
TTCCAACGGGTGAGAGGATGTAAGATATGGAACGTTTCTTTAACGGTATTAAATTCTTTTCTGATGATATTGCCTTGATAGAGTTGGGCGGTACGGCTACGGCTTCAAGTGCGGCGGCGGATGCGCCGGATGCCTTTAATGGAAGCCGGGCGTTCGGATGGAACTCAAACGGGGAAGATAGCGACAACACGACTTCCTACGTCCACCGCGACTTTGGAACGGACTTGTATGGCGACACGATTATTGTGGCAAACCACAACCTGCTTGATTTGAAAGTAAAAATCAACGGCTCTTATCTAACCAATTACAGGTCTGAAACGCGCCGCAATTTTAGTGTATTTACCTTTCCTTATCGGGATGACATACGCACAATACGTGTGGAAGGCGCGCAAACCGAAATTGCTAACGAGGAAAAACATATCGGGGAAATAATGTTACTGACTACATTGGGCCAGTTTGAAGATCCGCAAAAGGTTACAAACCAACTCACCCCGGAACAGGGCGACCTCAAACTACAAAACGGAAAGCACTTTATTTTCAACTGTGGGGAAGCGTGGACTTTTACGATACAGATATTTGCCTTGTCGCAAAACGACATTGACCTGTTGCAAAAACTGCGTGATTTAGGAACGCCGTTTTATATGTGGCCCTGCGGCGGGAAAGAAACCCAGTTTGAGTACCATTTCCGGCCCTATTTATTTAACGACTTTTTCAAAGTGTCTTTTTCCGGCAATAGCAAACCGAACTTGAAAGACGGCTTGTATTATGGAACGGGGCTGCGCGACAGCGTGAAATTAGTTGAGGTTGAGTAATGACGACGAGTAAAGCGTTGTATTTTTCAAAGAGTACGATACGGCTTCGCAAGAAGTTTAGCGTATTGCGCCGTCTTGCCGTACCAGTAGTTGACGGTGTAGAACTTGCCATAGACCGCGACTTTTCTGCCGGAACAGGGTGGGCCGCCGGAGCGGGCATTTCCGTTATGCCCACACAAGCCCGCGCGCGCTTTTCATATGTGTCCGGCACTTCTCTTACGCAATCCGTTTCCACAATGATTAAGAGTACGTGGTACCGGGTGCAGTTTGATATTTTAGAGTACCAACAAGGCGACGTACAAGTCCAATGCGGCAACGAGGGAACGCCCGCTTTCGCTACGGGAATAATGGGGCACATTTCCATTGACGTTTGTAGCAAGGGAAACAACGTACTCTATATCACGGGCATTAACTCTTTTGCAGGCACAATCAGCAACGTATCTTTGCAGAAACTCGTGTATTACGAAAACACGTGGCGAGATATTACCAAATACACAACCTCAAACACAATTAGCGGTATCAACCATTCGTTGGACTACAAGTCGTGGGAATTTGGCGAGGTTAAACAGGATAACGCCACGCTGAAACTTGTGAACGTACACGGTGAAATGTCTGACGAAGAAAACGAAGATAGTTTTTGGAAAGACGGCTTTGTGCGCCACTATTCAAAAATCAAAATTGAGTGCGCCTTTGATGACCAAACCCGCGACACGCTTTTTGAGGGCCTGTTGGATGACCGCTCGGCCTATACGCAGGTAGAAAGCACGCAAGCCGTTGTAGAAAATATCACGGCCTACTCATACACCAAACTAATGAGCGACGTTACGCTCGCTGAATTAGGCACATTGAGCGGTACGACTATCAACCAACTTGTGTACGAGGTTATGAACCGAGGCTACTTTACGGACTATTTTACTGTTGACCCGGACTATATCAATGCCGGACAAAACGCCACCATAGATTTGAGCGAATTTGACGAGGGCACAAAAGTATTGGACTTCTTAAAGGAACTTGCCAAAGGACATAGCGTGTTTTATGTGGATACGGATGGCATTTTCAAATTCAAGGCCGTTGAACCCAACACGAGCGTAATTGCCGAATTTGGCTCGTTCCCGGAGCGCAAACTCAAAGTGTACGAGTACCGTACCGGGAGCGAACGCGTCATTGAAAAATTCTACTGGGAAAACTCAACGGAAAAATTTGAAGTACCCGTACCCAAATTCAAAACGAGCCAAAAAGTTGAAATCAAAGGTGTTACGGCAACCGCCGACCGCCAAAACATTATCAATTATTTAGGCAACAAATACGGTACAAAGCGGGCCAGTTTTAAGGTTGATTTGCCGCTGTGTCCGTTCTTAAAAATTATGGATAGGGTGCGCATTGAACAGGTGGGCGCGATTGACAACGCGTTCATTCTCAATGTGTCGCAATTAAACGTCGGGGTGTTAGAGCCGCCAATTGGTGCGGTAAAAATCAACCCTACGGTGGAGTTTGTTGTGTACGGCTTGAAACACACCGACACAAAGACAACACTGACATTACTTGAATACAAGGAGTAAGTATGACTATACCAAACCAACCTACGCAATTTAGAAAGCGTGAAGTATTGAAAGCCGCCAAGCTAAACAAAGCGTTGGGCGAGTTCGGCTCGCAAGGCGGGGTTATTCCCTACAACGAAAACGGCGAGGGCGATACGTCGCATAACTTGCCACTAGGAACGAAGCAAAACCCTTTTGGAAACGCATATTTCAAGGGTATGAATGTTTATACGCAACAAGAAGCGCAACACCTTGTAGATTCTGGGGCCTTAACGCAAACGGACCGTATGGTGTTTTGGAACACAACGATAAATACATTGTGCGCCTGGGATGGGGAAAAAATTATCACTTTAACTAGTGGGAGCGAAAACAGTATGAAATATCTTTTTGGAGATGGACGCGATGGAGATGTAACGATGGTTGCGGATGGAACATATAACACGCAAAAGCAATACAACAACCTGACAATCAATTCTTATGTAACAATCACGTCAGACAGATTAACCCCTCTCATTATTCGCTGTAAGAATACTTTGCATATTTACGGCACCCTCTCAATGGTAGGAAAAGGTTATGTCAGCGGGGAAAACGGAACAGGCGATTTGTGTGTCAGCGCGCAAACAACTAAACAAGCCAAGGGGATTGATTGTTTGTCAAACAAAACGCTTCAAGCGGTTTTTGACTTAGATTTTTTCAGCCTTTATGGACTAGCGGGAGGAAGCGGAGCAAAAGGGCAAGCTACTTCTTCAGGAACTGGTTTTACAAGTGGAGGAATGGGATTTACTACATCTGGTGGCGACGAGCGTGACGGCGGAAACGGTGGTGGCGCAATTTTTATCTACGCGAAAGACCTATACATACATAGCGGTGCCGTCATTTCAGCAAATGGAGCAGAGCCGTCAAGATCCGGGGAGTCAACCACTTATAAAGGCCCAGGTGGTGGTGGCGGTGGAGGGCTGGTTGTATTGGTCTATGAAACGCTTGTTAACGAGGGAGGAACTCTTTCTGCTGTTGGTGGGCTAGGCGGGTACGCTAGTGGAACTCGCGCAGGAAGCGGTGGCGACGGCACCGTGTTGTATTTGCAAATTTAAGGAGCAAACTATGAAATTTATTCAATGCAAAGAATGCGATACGATTATTGCAATTAAGGACTTAAAAGAGCCGTTCACGCCGGAGATTTTGGACCGTGCAACGGAAGAAAACACCGTACACGGCGAAGATTTATGCGCCGCTTGCACGGCCCGCCACGAAGAAGAACGGCGTGCGGCGGAAGAAGCGGCCCGGCAAGCCGAAGAAATTCCGGCAGAAGAACAAAGTGAGGTAACGGAAAATGAGTAATAAACACGTACTGGAAATTCGGCAAGGTGATGATACTGACTTTTTAGGCAAAACAAATCGGTGGTACTTGCCGTACGATTACGACTATTCTTCGTGTAGTGCAAAATATGCGGTTGGTACTATTCAAAAAGAAGGCACGATTGAAGCCGAAACAATAGACGGCGCAACACGGTACTATGTTGAAATGGTGTTAACCGCTGAAGAAACGGCTAAACTTCCACCGGGGATATATGTAGCCGCATTAAAACTAACCGATTCTAATGGTAAATGTGAAACTGTTACGGCGTTCCCAACAATTCGCATTTTGCCAAGAGTAGTAAATGATTAAGGAGAAAAAACTATGTACCTAGGAAAAGTAAAAGTAACAAACGCTTGGCAAAAACTTGAAGATTTAATCAAGGGGCAAATTGCCGGGCAAAGTTCCTTTGCATTTGAGACAGGCAAAACCTACCAACTGCAAGGCGAAAGTGACTACGGTATTCGCGTGTGTAACGCAAGTACCAAACCGACGGACTTGTCTTTGGGCGAGTTAATGCGCGGTACACAAACGGCCCAATATGAGGTAGAAAGCGGTGCGGTGTTGTATGTAAAAACCTTTCAAAACAATGAAGCGGCGGGCTGGGTTCATATCTCTGTTGTAGGGGAGGAGTAACTATGTTTGAAATCAACGAAAACAATATCGTATTTATCGGTGGGGCAAGCGTTGCTACGCAAGTGAAAAAGGCCCTTTTCAAAAACTGGAACTTGGTAAAGTTTGTTGACGTATTGCCGCAAACTGGCGAAAACAAATACCTGTATTGCATACCACAAGACGGAGTAACCCGCGAGGGGTATTCAATTTGCCAAATGTTCCTTTGGAACGATACGAAAAATAAGTTTGAGGCCGCTGGCGCGTTTGACGTGGCGGTCAATCCGGAAGAATTACTTTCCAAAACCGAGGCGGCTGCCACCTATGTGAAAAAAACAGGGAACGAAACCATTTCCGGCAATAAAGATTTCACGGGCGATTTAACCGCCGTAACACAAGCGGACGGCGACGATAGCACCAAAGTTGCCACGACCGCCTTTGTCAACCGTTTGCACCGGGGCGGGCTTCCTGTTGGGGCTGATTTTGGAACTTCTACGGCGGCAGGTACGCGCACCGGGGATGCAGAAGGTATGACCTTTGCGGCCTCTACAACCACTACTGCCGGAAGAAATGACTTTCGCAACAAACGGCCCGAATTTCAAACGGAAAGCGCGTTATTTGAAATCGGTAGCAACGGCAAGCCGTATTTAGTGGCCCGCGAGGGAAGCAGTTTGTACGAACGCTTGATAAGTGATGACGAGTACACCGGGCACGAGTTTGAACGCTTTAACAAGTTCTACTACAAGAGTGCCCGTACCGTCAATGATAACGGCTCGTACAAAGTACACCACAGCCCGTATAGCGGATTTGATATCCACCCGGCTTTCACAATGGGTGGAAAAGAACGCAACCATATTTATGTGGCGCGTTTCAAATTCACAAAGGATAGTTCCGGCGCAATCGGCTCGCAGAAAAATTCGCTTTTCTATACGAACACTTCGCAAGCGAACTTCCAAGCATTGGCCCGCGCAAAGGGTATGATTGTGGCCCCTATTCAAGTCGCGGCTATGATACAGTTGTTGGGTATTATTCAAGCCAACAGTTTGAACTCGCAAGCGGCTTACGGTGCCGGGCAAACTGATTGTTGGCAAACGACCAAAGTATCGGTGGCACAAACAGACGCAAATAGCGTAATTGTTCCAAAATCCGGCTCAACGAGATTCAATGCAAACCGCTCATTATGGTGTAAAAACGCGTATCATCGTATTATTTCGGTGGCTGAATATGATACCGACAATAACATTATCACAATCAACGACACGCTTACAACTGCCGTAAATGACGATGTGTATGCCGGGCCGAACATTTCCGGGCAGAGCCGGGCCATTTTAGGCAAAGACGGTTACAATAACACATTGCCGTCCGGCCAACAAACAAGCATTATGCTTGGACTTGAAGATGTGTACGGCGGCCCGAACTGCGGTGTAGCGGGTATTGAACGCTATGGTGGCAACCGCAGTTTTATCAGCCCCGACCCTGTGAACTTGTACGAGTTCCCTACAAACCCCGATACGGATGCAAAAGGGTGGCAAGAGGGGCCGGCTATGCTTACTGCAGAAGGGTGGCAGAAACGCTTTACCGCTGACAGCGAACACGGCAAACATCCGTGGTTATTCAACGTGGCCCAAACGGGCGGCAGTTCTAGTGCCCCGCAAGCGGACTACCTCTATACAAACACAGGAACCGACGCCAAGATGTTGTATTGGGGCGGGAACTGGTACTACGGCGCGTGGAGCGGGCTGTTCTGCGCTGACTGGGACAACGCGGTTTCTTTCGCGAGCTGGGCTTACGGGGCTCGCGGCGTGTTAAACCCTGATTTGGTAGGGTAGCGCGAAGCGCGAAGGGGAGGGCCACTTCCCCTGCCCGTCTTTGACGGGCTAATGTAGTAAATTTGTTCTTTGCTAGGAAAGAATTAAAAAGGTGGTTGGGCGCAGGCGGGAACTGGAACAACGGCGCGAGGAACGGGCTGTTCTACGCTAACTGGAACAACGCGGTTTCTAACGCGAACTGGAATAACGGGGCTCGCGGCTTGTTATTAAGTAACAAAAAACGGAAGTACGCGCCCAACAACCTCACCCCTTGGTGAAAATAGGATGTGAACAGGCGCACCTAGTAGGCCGCATAGAACGGTTCGGACGGTGTGGAACAAATAACACTTTGTAAAGATTATGCCAAAGAGATTAGGGTACATATTAACGGAAGAAAGAGTAACGGTAGAACTATGCGCGCGGGCGATACAAAAGGCCGCGCAAGGCAAACATCGCCGCCGCATAGTTATCCGTTGCTTGCGTGATATTTACTACTACGCTGTTACTTTGCGCTACTTGTTATTAAGTGGTACTTACGAACACGGCCTTTACAAAGAGCGTGAACGCCAAGACCCCGGTTCGGGTAAGATGAGAACGCTTGAGATACCTGAATTTTGGGTTGACCAGTGTGTCCACCACGTTATTCTTCTGTTATTGGAAGAGGAATTTGTAAAACGCTTTGACGTAAATTGCTCTTCCTGTGTACCGGGGCGCGGTGTGCATTATGCGTACAAACGCTTGCGCCAGTACCTAACAAACGACCGCAAAGGAACAAAATATGCCGGACAGGGAGATGTGAAGAAGTGCTATGACAACATACGCCCGGAAGTCGTAATAAACGCATTGGGCCGTTTTATCAAAGACCCGCGCCTAATGAATATTTTGGGCAAAATTTTGCATAGCCACCCTTCTTTACCGCTTGGAAATGTGGTTTCAAGTTGGTTTCAAAACCTTGTTTGTGGCGCGTTAGACCGCGCTATACGCGCGTGCGCGGGCGTTAAGTATTACTTACGCTATGCTGATGATTTTATCTTTCTAGGGCCAAATAAACGCAAATTACACAGGGTTATGGAAAGGGCACGCGAAACACTGGCAGAATTAGGGCTAACACTCAAAGAGAATTACCAAGTTTATCCTGTTGATAAACGCGGTATTGACTTCTTGGGGTATCGGTTTTTCCGTTACTACATTTTGTTGCGTAAGCGCAATTTGCTTTCACTAATGCGGACGTTCCGGCGTTACCGTTTGACGAAAAGCGTACACTCCGCTCGTGGGTTATTATCCAAATTGGGCGGCTTAAAGTGGAGTTATGCTAACACTTTGCAAGACAGGTATTTCAAATACCTTGATATTAACGAAGTAAAAAGGAGTGCCAAGTATGAGACAGTTCGTAGATGTTGTACCGCCTAACGGCGTTGAAATTAGACAAGACCGCGGCGTGGATGTGGTGTTTTTATTCAAAGACCCACAAATCACGACGGACAGCGAAGGCCGTGAAATGTTGTCGGCCAACGTTCAAAGAAGCGAGTTCCCGGAAGGGGCTGATATGGATGAAATAGTAGCGCACTTTGACTTCTATTTTGATAAAGCGGAAGCCGCCGAAGTCAAAGTGGCGGCAGAACTTAAAATCAACCACGTTCAAAAACTTCTAACAGATAGCGACTACAAACCGCATAAAGTGTATGACGGGGTTATGACCGCCGAAGAATATGCTCCCTACAAAGAGTTACGACAGCATTGGCGCGACACCATAAACGCTATGCGCGCTTGCAAAACCGTAGAGGAATTGGAAGCGATTAAATACGCTGAAACCCCGGAAGAGTTAAACCACCTTAAAAATGTGGGGATTGTATGAAAGCGGAACAAATAAAAACGTGGCTGTATATTGCGGGCGTTGTTTTTGCGGTCGTGTTTTGGTTTTTTACAATACACGGCTTACCTCCGCGCGTGGATCGCCTTGAAACGATTGTGTCGGAACACGATAAACGTATGACCGCCAACGATGTAAAGTTGGAAATTATCTTGGATGACACAAAGCAAATCAAGGCAATCCTTATGAACAAGGGGAACTAGGTTATGGACTACAACAAAGTAAGCGCGTATGTGCGCGAATTTGAGGGCTTCCGGCCCAATGTCTATACCGATACAACCGGGCACCGCACGATTGGGTACGGGCATAATTTGGAAAACGGTATCACACCGGAAATGGCCGAGTTTATTTTGAAACGCGACCTTGAAACGGCAGAGCGCGCTGTAAAAGACAAATTTGCTTGGTACTTCAAATTAAATGACGCGCGGCAGTTTGTGTTGTTGGATATGGCCTTTAATATGGGCCTTGCGCGGCTATGCACGTTCAAAAAGATGTTGGCCGCAGTGGAGCGTGGCGATTACGCCACCGCCGCCAAAGAAATGCTAGACAGCCGTTGGGCTTTCCAAGTAAAAACCCGCGCGGTTAAACTAGCGGAAATTATGAAAAAAGGAGTGTACTAGTATGGAACATATTACATCTGCATTAGCGTGGCTTAAAGCCCATTGGACAGAAATTTTAGCCCTGTGGACTGGAATTATCGGAGCGGCTGAAATTATCGTAAAGTGGACGGATACCAAAAAAGATGACGTTATTTTGGGTAAAGTCCGTGCCGCTGCGGTCAAGCTGATTTCTTGGCTTACTAAACTTTGGTTTGAAGAACCCAAAGTCAAATAAGTATGTTAGAAATACTTGCAAAAATAGCACTCACGGTTGGGGCGGTTTGGAGTATTGCCGCCCTTTCCGCAAAGTTGGCCCGTAAAGACGAGGCCCTCAAACACGCGCAACAAGAGGGAAAAGAAAGTGAAAAAGTGGACGAGGTTATTCGCGCTAACGCTAATCGTGGCCGGGATGAGTTGCTTGACCGCTTGCACGACCGCGAGAAAGGTCAGTAATGCGCCAATTTGCCGCATAGCGTTTGATTGGCAAGACGAGGGTATAGATACCCTCAACTTACAAAATCTGCGCGCTTTGGCGAGTTTTAAGGATATTTGTTATGAGCAAGGAAGAAATAAAACAAAAAATTAAAGAATTGAAAGCCGAACAGGAAAACTGTCACGGCTCAAAGTGTGAAGTTTATTCACGGGTTGTGGGTTACTTGCGCCCGGTGCAAAACTGGAACAAAGGTAAAAAAGCAGAGTACGCAATGCGAAAAACCTTTAATGTTGAGAACCCCAAAAGGCCCTGTGTATGCTAAAAAATAAGCCCCGTTTTTTGCGGGGCTTTTGTGATTTTTCGGTAGCATTTTTGGTAGCACCTTTTTATATAACTTTCGCACCAAGTAACACTTTTATGCAACAAAAATATAATATTCGGCCCGTCATAAACCCAAACAAAAACCCCGCTTTTCGTCGGGGAAATTGTTTGTATTGCGGAACGGGTAATTAGTCCGTTCAGTTAATGCTTTAAACGACTGTTTTTGAACTAGTGTAGTGCCTTGATAAGCTCTCCGTATTCTGCATACGGTTCCAAAAACAGATTCAAATTGTATCTATAGTATAATAAAAAAACAATGAAATAACAAGAAGATAAAGGTGTTTACTTGGAATCGTTGATTTGCTTTTTTTCATACAAAAAGGGGAGCCAATCGCTCCCCGGGGTGATGGAATAAATTCCGATTTTAACGGCGTTTAATGTGGGGGCCGTATATAGTGGCCCAATCGTCACGCATAGAAATAGAAATCCAACCGTATTTTTTGCTTTCTTCGCGCATTTTTTCGGCTTTTTTCATATTTCCATACTCGCGTTCCAGGTCGTCGCAAGAAATCATAAACGCCAAGGCCTTGTATTTGTTGCCGTGAATAGTATAGTTTAGCATACTGGCATCACTGGAACTATTTCCAAATGCAAGCACCGGTTGCAAGCCAATTTCTTGCGCAATCGTGGTGACCTTATTCATCTGCAAATTTTTTATGAGGTTTTCCCCCCCTAATATCAGTTCATCCCCTTGCTTATACGTATAGGCAAGCCCATCTGTGTTTCCCTGCTTGCGGGCAATAAGTGTACTGTCCGAACCGATAATTTGCGCAGGTGAAATTTCCGGCAGGTTCGCCGCCACTAAGGGGCGCACGGTAAAGCGGTCTGTCCCGCTGGAAATATATACAGTAAACTGATGTTGGAGTAAATACCTCACCACTTCCACCATGGGTTTATAAAAAATATCCCCGCGTTTCATGCCCACAAACCCGGGTTGCTCCTCTTGCATAAATTGCTGTACAAAGCGTTCAAATTCTTCCAACGTAAGCCCTTTATATACTTCGGCCACCATTTTTTCCCGAGCGGCATTTAACTCCGGGAATACGCCTTTCTCACGCGAAGCACGCGCCGCCGCCAGTTGTTGCGGGGTGGCTTTGTAAGTGGGGTCCTCCAGTACGCGGTGTTCAAACAACAACCAATCAAAATACGTGGGATCGGTTTCCAAGATAAGCGTACCGTCTAAATCAAATACCGCAATGCGGTGTTCAACCGGAATATAATCCGCTGTTTTGGGATTAGTTACCTTATCTACATAACTCATTAGGGCTTGTTTAGCCGGGGCGTGCTCACGCCACGAGGCAAGCGGTTCTTTTTGAATATGCGCACACCCGGTACAAAATACCGCTAGCAAGCACAAAGACGCAATCACAAAGTTTGTTTTTTTCATACGATTTAAATTATAGCACTTTGGGTTATAAAATAACCCGCATTTCCGTGTGGAATGTTTCCATAAACTAAGGGCTTACGTTTTAAAACGCAAGCCCCTGTTGCTTTACACTTCGTTACTATATCTGTTCTTTGGCCCAAGCGGCTACCCGCGCTTGACTGGCAGATGCTTCACTGCCATACACTGCTAACCCCTTGCCAAAAGTGGCCCCCGGGCAGGATTGTTGCAAATCATGCTCGCTGTTGCCTAGGCCGCTGCCTTCGTGCGTCATCACTGCAATTACTTTTTTTCCGGTAAAATTTAATTTTTCCAGCTGGCTAAAAATAGCCATGGGAAAAGTTCCCCACCAGCAAGGCCCGCACACAAACACCGTATCATACGCGGAAATATCCGTAAGGTATTTTTTTAGTTCCGGGCGTGCTTTTTGGCGGATTTCTTCTTTGGCCTCTTGAATACACGTATTATAATCTGCCGCGTAGGGTTTTACCGTATCTACTTCAAACAAATCTCCCCCCACGGCCTGTTGGATATATTCGGCTACGGTTTGGGTATTCCCTTTATCAATAGAACGGATACTTCCGCCAACATAATTTTGCCCTTTGCGGGAATAATAAATAATTAAGTTTTTCATGTTACGCTCCTATTTTAATTTTCCGTACTGTTCGTCCGACACTTCTTCTAACCACTCATTAGACGTATTTTCACCGGCAATTTCAAACGCCAAGTGAGAAAACCAACTATCCGGCGCGGCACCATGCCAGTGTTTGGTATTGGCCGGAATATGAATCACATCCCCCGGTTTCATTTCTACAGGTTCTTTGCCCCATTGCTGGTAATAGCCACGCCCGCCAACGGCTACCAGCATTTGCCCGCCCCCCTGGTTGGCGTGGTGAATATGCCAGTTATTGCGGCAACCCGGCTCAAAGGTTACATTAAAAAATTGTATCTGTTCGGTGGAAATAGGGGCCAAATAACTTTGCCCTTTAAAGTATTTTGCATACGCATCATTGGGCTTACCAATCGGGAAAAAGATAGTTTGTTGGTATTTTTCTTTTTCGGTAAGGGCTGGTTTGTTCTCTTGCCACACCTCTTTGGCCAGGCGGAACGTCGCCCATGCTTTAGGCCACCCGGCATAAAAGGCCGCGTGGGTAATGGCGGCGGCTATTTCAGGTTGTGTAACCCCATGATTTTTGGCATTTTGTAAATGGTATTTCAGTGACTCATCCGTTAACCCTTGTGCCATCAGTACAATGACGGTTAATAAAGAGCGGGTTTTAAGGTCTAGGTCCGTATTATTCCAGTTTTCCCCAAATAAAATATCATCGTTGTAGTGGGCAAACTCCGGGGCGAAGTTTCCCAGTTGGGTACGGCCTGCGGTTTGCACAATTTTTTTCGTCATATTCTTCTCCTGTTTAGGTACATGGCGCGCGTAAGCGGCCAGTAAAGTAGAACCGGCCAACAACCCCGCCACCCATAGTTCTTTCTTCATAAGATTCTCCCGTATATATTATATTGTAGCAACTGGAGTTCACTTCAAGTCAAGGGGAAACAGATTTACAAACTAATTATTTTTTTTGCTTGTGCGGGTTTAAATAACCTGCTATTTTTTTTATAATAATAAGTAGTTCAATACAAGGGGGAATTATGGATATTTCTACCATTAACCAACAAGTTCAACAGGAAAGTTTATTTCTGCAAGATTTAAAGCGTGAAATTTCAAAAGTAATCGTCGGGCAAGAGGCCCTATTAGAAAAAATGCTCGTGGCCTTACTGGCAGATGGGCATGTGCTGATTGAAGGGGTTCCCGGCCTAGCCAAAACACTGGCCGTCAAAACCATGGCGCAAGCCATTTCGGCACAGTTTAGCCGTATCCAATTTACGCCGGATTTATTACCGGCAGATATTACCGGTACGCTGATTTTTAATCCCAAAGACGGTGTCTTTTATCCTAAACGCGGGCCGGTATTTGCCAACTTTGTACTGGCTGATGAAATTAACCGCTCCCCCGCTAAAGTACAAAGTGCCCTGTTAGAAGCCATGCAAGAACGCCAGGTAACCATTGGTGAAAAGACCTACGCCCTGCCTTCTCCGTTTATGGTGCTAGCCACCCAAAACCCGGTAGAGCAGGAAGGAACCTATCCCTTGCCGGAAGCCCAGGTGGACCGCTTTATGCTCAAAGTGCTGGTTACATACCCCACCAAAGAAGAAGAAAAACAAATTTTAGAGCGCATGGCCAGCCACCAAAAAATAGAATTACGCACATCCGTTACCCCGGAAATGATTGTAAAAGCCCGCCAGGTAGTAGATCAAATTTACGTGGATGAAAAAATTAAAACCTATATTGTAAACCTGGTCTTTGCCACACGCACGCCGCAAGCATACGGATTAGAAAAATTATCCTCACTTATTGCGTATGGGGCTAGTCCGCGCGCCACTATTTTCCTCACGCAAGCAGCCAAAGCATACGCATTTTTAAATGGGCGCGGATACGTTACGCCGGAAGATATTAAAGCCATCGGCCTAGACGTATTGCGCCACCGCATCCTGCTTTCGTACGAAGCAGAAGCCGAAAACATATCAGCCGATCAAATAGCAAAACAAATCTTTGATGCGGTAGATGTACCGTAAAAGGGAGTTCTTGTGGATACTGCGGAAATTTTAAAAAAGGTCCGCCAGATTGAAATCCAAACGGACCGGTTAGTCAGCGAAACATTCGCCGGGGATTATTTAAGCACATTTAAAGGGCAAGGAATTGAGTTTGCCGAAGTGCGTGAATATATCCCGGGGGATGATGTGCGCAGCATTGATTGGAATGTAACGGCCCGCACGGGTGTGCCTTATATTAAGAAGTTCAATGAAACGCGGGAACTAACCGTAATGATTGCGTGCGACGTGTCTGCTTCAGGTCAGTTTGGCTCTGTATGCAAATTCAAGCAAGAGGCAATTAGCGAACTAGCCGCCCTGTTTGCATTTGCGGCCCTCAAAAATAACGATAAGGTGGGCCTCTTGTTATTTTCTGATCAAGTAGAGTTATTTGTCCCCCCCAAAAAAGGCAAGAAACATATTTTGCGCTTGATACGCGAACTGGTAGCGTTTGAACCGAAACATAAACGCACGGATATCGGGTTATGTCTAACTACCTTACTTAAAGTGCTTAAACACAAAAGTATTGTAGTATTAGCATCTGATTTTTTGGCCCCCACGTACCAATATGCCAAGCCGTTTAGGTTTGCCGCTAAAAAATTTGATTTAATCCCGGTACGTATTCAAGACCCACTTGAACGCTCCGTCCCCAACATACCTGTGTGCTTGGAAGTAAATGACCCGGAAACCGATATATCCGCCCAGTTATGTCTTTCGGACAAAAACATTAACAAAGCGTTAGCCCATTTTTGGAAAGAGCAAGACCGCGCCTTACATGCGTTGTTCACTCCTTGTAAAGCAGACCCCATTGTATTGGACACGTCAAAAAATATTGCTGATCCGGTAATTGCATTTTTTCGCAAACGGGCTAAAAAAATAAGGAAATAATATGCGAACCTGGTTACTGATTACACTATTTATTTTTAGCACACTGGCTACAGCGGCGCAGGAACTTTCCGTCATCAAAACGGACGCACCGCAGGAGGTTGCTTTTGCACAACCTTTTACGGCCCAGTTTGTACTTGCCCATCCGCGCGGGCAAACGCTCACCTGGGATAAAGAATCCGTACCCCCCGAATTTACTGTCAAACACGTTGAGTTCCAGCCAGTAGGGTTGGATAGCACCCAAGCCACCGTTACGGTATTTCCGTTTACATTAAATAAATCAACCTTTACGGTTGCCTTTTCACTGGCAGAAAACCCTGAATACACCGCCCAAGCCCAGGCCCCGGTTAACGTGTCCCCGGTTAAAGTGTTTGAGGATAATGAACTGCGCGAAATCCGGTCCCCCCGCCGTGTGATAGATTGGGGAACCTGGCTATGTATCTTACTGGCACTGGCCGCACTGGTTTGCTTACTTATTTGGGGATGGAGAAAGTGGCACCGGGGAAAATCCAACTTATTTACAGCCCCGGCAGATAACCGCCCGGCACATGTAATTGCCTTAAGCCAAATTGATGCGCTGCTTGACAGCGGCTTGTGGGAAAACAAACAGTATAAAATATTTTACATCACCCTTACCGATATTTTACGCACTTATTTGCAACGATCCTGCGGGCTGGACGTTTCTGCCGACACTTCTGCCGAATTATTGCGCCGCTTCAAAGAGATACCCGATTTGGCTACCCACTTACAGCAAATCCGCCTCTTTTTATCTTCCGGTGATTTAGTAAAATTTGCCAAGCAAATCCCTACCGAAGACACCCGCAACCGGGATATTACCCTTTTACGCACTTTTATTCAAGCCACTACCCCTAAACCGCAGGTCCCCGCGGTTAAGCAGGAGGTACATGTATGATATGGCATCATTTTTTACAACACTTCCGTTATCCGTGGGTACTGCTGTTACTTCTTGTTCCCTTTGGGTTGTTAATCGCGCGTGCTTTTTATAAACCGAAACGCAGTGTAGCATATCCCTTGTCTTATGTGCCTAAAGATACTTTTTCCCTGCGTAAATTGGGCACCCAATGGCTTGCCACGGTGTGCTATACCATGGCACTGGCCTTCATGGTTATTGCCCTGGCCCGCCCGGTCCGGCTGGATAAGACCCCGCTTCCGCCTACTGAAGGAGTAGACATCATGTTACTCATGGATGCTTCCGGTTCTATGCAAAACCAGGACTTTGAACCCAACCGCTTTGTGGCTTCCCAACTTACAGCCCAGCGTTTTATTGACAAACGCCCGATGGACCGCATTGGTCTAGTGGTTTTTGCCAAACAGGCCATGTTGCAAGCCCCGCTTACGTTGGACCACCAGGCCCTTCAAGAATATGTTGCCGGCATGTACCTGGGAATGATTGACCCCAATTTTACCGCCATTGGGGACGGCCTGGGGGTAGCCGCTAACCATCTAAAAGACAGTAAAGCCAAAAGCAAAGTAATTATCTTACTTACGGATGGTGATTCTAACGCCGGAACCATTGACCCGGTTTTAGCCGCCCAAGCCGCCAAGGCCTATGGTATCCGTATCTATACCATTGGGGCGGCCAGCGCGCCCGGAAAAACCATGTATTCCAGCCAGGAAGATGAAATTAACGAAGGATTACTCTTAGAAATTGCCCAACTTACGGGAGGACAATTTTTCCGTGCCCAAAATGCCGTAGAATTAAACCAAATTTATAATACAATTAACGAATTGGAAAAAACTCCGTTTACTCCCCCCTCCTCTATTCAACAGCAAGACCGTTTTGCCCCCTTCTTATGGGCGGCCCTGGTGTTAGTAGGGGTGGGCATATTGGCTGAAAAATTACTCTTTATAAAGGTACCTCTATGAGATTATTTGCCCATCCCTTCCTGCTGGTCTATCTGTTACCCATGCTGGGGCTATTGCTACTTATTTTGTTTTTCGGTAAACGCCTGGCCCGGCATTATACGTTGCGTTTATTTGGGCAAGAGGCGTATCACAAATTAACCCAACCGCTACGGCCCATTTCCCGCTTGCGCAACGCGTGCCTAGCAGGGGCTGTTGCCGGCCTGTTGCTTGCGCTAGCCGGGCCTCAGTGGGGAATTGAAATCACCGAAGCACAAGGAAATTTTGCCCAAACCGTCATAGCAGTAGACGTATCTTCCAGCATGCGGGCACAAGATATCAAGCCCAGCCGTTTGGCAAATGCCAAGCAAATGCTTCAAATGCTGGTATCCCATTTAAAAGAGGACCGCATAGGTATTATTGCGTTTACCTCACAGGCATTTATCCAATGTCCTATCACCACCGATACGAGCGCATTGGATTATTTCATTGCCTCTTTACAACCGGATATGCTACCTGTAGCGGGTACTTCTTTATCCGCCCCGGTCCATTTAGCCGCACAAATGCTGGCACGCTACCCCGGTCAAAAAGCCCTTATTTTGCTTACGGACGGAGAGGACCATACCCCCCAAGAATTAACTGCCGCACAACAGGCCGCCCAGGAAAACGGCATCCGTGTGATTGCGGTGGGGATTGGTTCTGCGCAAGGGGCGTTAATCCCGGACCAGTTAGACAGTAGCGGGCAGGTAACCTCCTATAAGAAGGATAAATCCGGCAAAACGGTGGTATCTAAATTAGATGAAACCTCACTAGCCGCCCTGGCCCAAGCCACAGGCGGGGTATATATTCCTTATACTTCTGCCGCGCAAGCGGCCCGGCAAATTGAGCAGGCCCTCACCGGGTTAGATAAATCTACTTCCCATACCGGCTCACACGCCGTATACAAAAACCGCTACATATGGCCGCTGGTGTTTGCCTGGGTATGTTTGGCCCTGTATATGTTTTGGCCCCAACGCAGATTAAAAAAGGTAAAATAGAAGATATGAAATGGTATACGCTTTGTTTACTTATCACGTTGTCCTTACCGCTACAAGCCGGCGTCAACCGGGATGTGCGCCAGGGCAGCAAACTGTATCAAAACGGCAAATACGGCCAGGCACTTACCAAGTTTGAACACGCCCTGCAAACCGATCCGCACCATGCGGCCGCTTCTTTTGGTGCAGGGGCTTCGGCCTATTATTTAAAGGAATATGATTTGGCGGCCCGAAATTTTGAAAATATTACACAACAACCTAGCGCATTACAACAAGATGCCTGGTTTAATTTAGGCAATACTTATTACCGTGCGCATGAGAACCAGCAAGCCATTTCGGCTTATAAACAAGCCATTTTGCAAAACCCGCAAGATAAAGAGGCCATACATAATTTACAACTGGTCTTGCGTGAACAGCAAAACCAACAAAATAAAAATAACCAGAACCAGCAAAACCAGGACAATAATTCACAAAATCAGGATAACCAAGACAATCCTGATAACAAAAGTCAAAATCCGCACGATAAACAGGAACAAAATCCATCCCAAAACCAACGCCGCCAAGCACAAGAGCAACAAGCCAAACAAGCCGCAGACCGGGTATTACAGTTGGCGCGGGACAGTGAATACAAAAAGCCCACACACTCCGCAAGAAACCCGGATCAGGAGCAAGTGGAGAAGGATTGGTAATGAAAAAAATTTTTTTACCTATAATTTGTTTGTTTTTAGCAGTAACACTATCCGCCCAAGTACGCTTAACCGCCCAAACCGATAAAACCGATTTGGCCCTGGATGATGATTTAACCCTTACGGTACAAGTTACCGGGGTAAACGGAAATGTTGTTATGCCGCAACTGCCCAGTTTGCCTGCGTTTAATGTCTATTCGCGGGAGATGGCCCAATCTACCGTAAACGGCCGTACGACCCTGTCTTTCCGCTATTTAATGGTACCACGCTTTGTGGGCCGCACCAGTATTGGCCCGGTTACGTTTTCTTACGGAGGCAAAACATACAAAACCGATCCTATTAACATCCGTATTTATAAATCCGCCACGGCGGCCCAGGCCTCCCCCCAACCAACCCGCCATCATGCTAGGGCGGCAAAAACAATCACTTCCACGGATATAGGGCCGCTTCCCCCGCTGGAAAAAGAATTGGCTACGCGTGCTTATGCACATGGCAATGAGCCCTATTTTCTAGTAAGTGCCATCAGCAATAAAAACCCTTATCCGGGCCAATCGTTTACACTGGCAGTACGTTTTTATTATGCTACGCCGTTTTACGAAGCATCCTACCACAATCCCGCCGTGTCAAATCTCTTTATGGAAGAAAGCAAAGCCGCCCAAGGAAGACAAAATATCAATGGGACTGCTTATAATTATGAAGAAAAACGCTATGAACTCTCCGCAGTAAGTGCGGGAAAGGCCTCTATTGGAGCAGCGACTGTAGAGTACCGCACCTCCTCGGGCGGGGACTCCTTATTTGACCGTTTTTTTGGTGGTGCCATGGTGTCTAAACCGGTTACCGTGGCCTCTAAACCTATTACACTACAGGTGAAAGCACTTCCTGTTAATAAACCCGCCTCTTTTTATGGTGCTGTTGGTAATGGGTTCACCCTCACCGCCCAGGTGGACAAATCCCGCGTGGAAGCGGGGGATGCCGTGACCCTTTCTGTTACGGCAGAAGGCCCTGGTAGTTTAAAAACCACGAGGGACTTGCAATTCCCCCCTATGGCGGGGATTACGGCTTACCCGGCCGCTGCGCAAACAGGATTTGTAGACAATAATCCTTCCCGCGGATATAAGACATTTAAAACCATATTAGTACCCAACACTTCGGGTCAATATACCATAGAAGGGATTGCCTGGTCCTACCTAGACCCGGCAACCGGCACTTACAAAACCTTAACTATCCGTCCCATAACGTTACAGGTTTCTCCTTCCACCCAGGCCACTAATCCGGTAGATTTCACAGCCGCAACTTCCGTTGGAAATGGAATTCAAACACTCCATCAAGATATAGAATATGTAAAAAGCAACTATCTCTATACTCCCTCTTTCTTGCAACATGTTGCAGGATGGAAATGGATACACGCCCTGGTTTTGTTGTGGTTAGCCGGGTGTGTATTTTGTGCCAGTATTGGGAAGAAAACCGTTACTAAAAAACAGGCCTACCAACATGCCAAGGCCCATCTGCATAAAGCACAATCCTATGAGGATATCGCAGATGCTATGTCTTCTTACCTGCTAGCCAAATGGCAGATTTCTACCGCCAGTTTACCCCTCAAAGAAATTCTGTTCCAATTAGCCAAGCACCAGGTCCCCGCCGCTACCCAACAAACCTTTGCCGCTTTATGGAAAGAATTAGAATCAGCCCGCTTTGCTCCGCCAAATACCGGCACAAATTCCCTGTCCCAATTTACCCAACGGGCAGGTACTTTACTAAAAGAATGGGAACATACACGATGAAAAAAATTCTACTTTTTAGTTTACTGGTATTATCCTTGGGAACCTTGTGCATGCAAGCCCAACCCGCCCCACAGGCAGAAGATTTTTACCAACGTGGGCAGTACGCACAGGCACTTTCTGCCTACGAACAAGAATTAAAACACTACCCAAACAACCCATTTCTTTACTACAATATAGGTAATTGCTATTTTAAAATGGGTAGCACCGGGTTGGCAGTTGCCAATTATTATAGGGCTTTTCTGTTAAATCCGCGCGATGGTGAAATTCGCCACAATCTGGCGTTGGCTATGTCCGCAAGTGCAGAAAGTTTGGTCCCGCAGGGAGTGCCCGAATCCTTGCACAAAGTTGTATTTTGGTTATCGTTAACGGAATTAAAGGGACTTTTCACGATATGCGGCTTGTTTTTTGGGCTCATGGCAGGAATTTGGTTACTTACCCGCAAAGCAGGTACATTCACTCTTATTTTAGGAGTGTTACTGCTAGTAGTGGGAAGTTGGTTTTTTGCTAGGCACAGTTGGCAAAGTAAGCCATTAGCCGTAATTGCTGCCATACAAGCCGAACTGCGTAGCGGGCCTGGAGAAAATTTTCCAGCCAGCGCGACTGTAACCCAAGGACATTTGGTAGAAATAGTGGATCAGAAGGGTCCCTGGCAACAGGTCGTTTTACGCAAGGAAGGTATAAAAGGGTGGATAGATAACACAGCCCTAGAACGCATTTAAGAGGTAACTATGTTTGTAGAACAACAAGCTGATGAACTAATACAAGTACTAACGTACGTAAAAGAGCATTTGTCCTCCCCAGTGGAACAACTGGCTCGTGAAGTGGTAAAGGCCTTTCAAAATGGGCACAAAGTGATTCTGATGGGTAATGGGGGCAGTGCAGGGGATGCCCAACATATTGCCGCTGAATTTGTAGGCCGTTTTAAAAAAGAACGTCCTTCTTTGCCGGCCTTGGCTTTAAACACCAATACTTCCACGTTAACTGCTATCGGTAACGATTATTCGTATGATGTTGTATTTTCCCGCCAGATAGACGGTTTTGCCCAAGCGGGGGATGTAGTCATTGGAATTTCTACCTCCGGTAACAGCAAAAATGTATATTTGGCCCTAGGTCTTGCCAAGCGCAAAGGGTGCTATACGGCAGCTTTTTTAGGCAAGGACGGTGGAACCATTAAAAACATTTGTGATTTACCGTTAATCGTAAAATCTAATAATACCCCTCACATTCAAGCATGTCACATTTTCATGGGGCACTGTATGTGCGAACTGGTAGATCAGGCCTACTAATATGAAGATTGCTCTGGGTTGTGACCACGCAGGTTTTGCATTAAAAGAAACGGTGATAAAACTGCTCAAAAGCAGTCACCATGAAGTGATTGATTGCGGTACTTGCTCTTGCGAACGTACCGACTATCCGGATTACGCTTTTGCCGTGTGCGAACAAATTACCGCAGGCAAGGCGGAACGGGGCATTTTAATTTGCGGCTCCGGGGTGGGCATGTGTATAGCGGCCAACAAACACAAGGGCATCCGCGCCAGTGTATGCCACGACAGTTACTCCGCCCGCCAAGCCGTAGAACATGATAATTTAAACGTACTTTGTTTAGGGGGCCGTATTATCGGCCCGGCACTAGCCAAAGAACTGGTTCAACAATTTATAAACGCTTCCTACCCGGGGGAGAGTGACCACGCAACGCGCCTGGCCAAAATATCCTCTTGGGAAGAAGCACATTTTAAATAAACTAATTAAGAAGGAAGAAACTATGAAGACACAAACCAATCCCTTAGCCCAAGGCATTATCCGCGAGGGCGAAATCAAACTTGAAACGCTTGATTTTAATACAAAATTCTGGGCCAAAGATCCCTCTTTATGGAAGCAGGACCCCGAACACCAAGCATTTATAGTGAAATTCTTAGGATGGCAAAAAGTATATGACTGGACATTAGAACGTATTGACAACGTGCTTGCATTTGCCCAGCAGACCAAGGATGCTTTTAAACATGTAGTTGTTATGGGAATGGGTGGCTCTTCTTTAGCCCCGGAAGTTTTCCGTACCGTATTTGGCAAACAAGCCGGCTACCCGGAACTGATTGTGCTAGATACCACACAACCGGATTGGGTCGGCTCCGCCCGCGCCCGCATTAACCCGGCCGAAACCCTGTTTATCTTTGCCAGTAAATCCGGCGGCACGGTAGAACCTTCTTCCCAATTTGCTTATTTTTACGAAGAGGTGAAAAAAGCAGGGATAAAAACCCCGGGCCAAAACTTTATTGCCATTACGGACCCCGGAACCGGCCTTGAAAAACTAGCCAAAGAGAAAAAATTCCGCAAAGTGTTTTTAAATCCGGCTGATATTGGCGGTCGTTTTTCAGCACTGTCTATGTTTGGGATTGTTCCGGCCGCACTGATGGGGGTAGACGTAAAAAAACTCTTAACTATTGCCAAAGAACAAGCCGCCACCTTTGCCGGGGATGCCCCGGTCAAAGAAAACGCCGCTTTGGAATTAGGGGCCTTTATGGGGGCCTGCACGGCGAATGAATCGCGCGATAAACTCACCCTGTTAACCCCGGCCGATTTTGCCACCTTTGGCTTGTGGGCCGAACAATTAGTAGCCGAATCTACCGGCAAAGAAGGCAAAGGGATTGTGCCTGTAGCCGGAGAGACCTTACAGGAAAATTTTGACTACCGCGATGACCGTTTCTTTGTGCACCTCTCTACCGGCAGCGAAGATGACAAACGTGTCACCGCCCGCGCCAAAGAAATTACCGCTGGCGGTGCCCCGGTGTTAACCATTTATTTGGAAGACAAATACCAGTTAGGGGCTATGTTTTTATTGTGGGAGATTGCCACCGCCGCCGCCGGGGCTATTTTAGCCATTGATCCGTTTGACCAACCCAACGTGCAAGCCGCTAAAACCATGACAAAGGAAATTTTGGCCCAATTATCTGCCGGGAATGTTCCTGCCGAAGTGAGCGCACCCATGTTGGCTTCTAGCGATATTGCTAGCCAAATTGACCTAAAAACATTAGGACAAGATGTATATTCCGTATTGGAAAGTAACGACTATATGGCTATTTTGCCGTATGTCTACCCCAGTGCCGAGGTGGAAAAAGCACTGTGCGCCCTGCGTGATAAAATTATGAACAAAACCAAACGCGCTGTACTATTTGGCTATGGTCCGCGCTATTTGCACTCCACCGGGCAACTACACAAAGGGGACGGCAACAACGGCGTATTTTTAATCCTGTCTGCCGAACCGGAAAACGACATTAAAATTCCGGGCCAGAAATACACCTTTGGGCAACTCTGTAACGCCCAGGCCTTGGGGGATTTCCAGGCCCTGCAGGAAAAAGGCCGCCGCGTGATTAAAGTACACCTCACACAGCCGCTATTAGAAAGCATCCAAAAATTAACGGACTTATTCTAACAAGAAAGAGGAAAGCGCGTCGGTACTGTCGTACTTTCCCCAAGCACCGGGTCTGCTGAGGTGAAGATGATTTTTCAAAATTTATCCTAGTTTGGCGGACAAGTTGTGTAGGGTTGGCAAGAAGCCCTTATTGCTCTTTGCGTTTAGTCGTTTTTGGAAAGTGAGGCGCGGCAAAAAAGCGCAGACAATGTAAACATTGGCAAGATTTTTTAACAAAGCCGAGCCAAAAAACGACTAAACCCTCCGGGCCGCGTTCTTTTTAGTCCACGGCTTCCCTTTTTTGCTTGGCATAGGGAGCTATGCCTTCGCAAAAAGCAGTGCGCCTTAACCTAAAAATTACAGCGGCGCAAAGGTAAGAAGGGCTTCTTGCCAACCCAGATACGTCCTGCGGACCGCACGCAGTGCGGCAAGTACGTGAGGCACAAGGTACGTCAAAATAGGCAAATTTTGGGAAATTGTATCGCAGGGGTGAGCGCAACTTCGCGCCCGCTGTTATCATTATTATGCTAAAAGTTTTTATCCAAACATACGGCTGCCAGATGAACGAGGCGGACTCGGAAGAGATGTTTTTACATCTCTCAGCCCGCGGGGCAGTGCGTACAGATAATTTAGACAAAGCCGATGCCGTGCTCATTAACACATGTACCGTGCGGGACCATGCCGAACACCGCGCCTTGTCCTTTTTAGGCCGTCTTGCCAAATGGAAACGCCAAAACCCCAAGCGCGTGATTATTTTTGCCGGGTGCGCCGCCGAACGGTTAGGCAAATCCCTGCAGAAACGCTACCCTTATTTAAACATTGTGGCAGGGGCCAAAGGTATAGACCAGTTTGACCAAACGTTAGACAAAAGCGGTCTGTTTGCTTCTAAAACGGTCCCCACACTTGCCCCGGCCGGGTTATCATCCTATGTCACCATTATGCGCGGGTGCAATTTTAACTGCACCTATTGCATTGTACCCAGTGTGCGCGGCCCGGTAACATGTTTACCGCATGAAGATATTTTAGAAAACGCCCGCCAAAAAGCCCAACAAGGGGCCAAAGAAATTACCCTGCTGGGCCAAACGGTAAATGCCTACCGGGATGGGGAAGTATCCTTTGCCGATTTATTAAACCGCGTAAGCGAAATCCCCGGGGTGGAACGGGTGCGCTTTACCAGCCCGCATCCCTTGTATTTTACAGAGGATTTACTGCGCGCCATTGCCCAAAACCCAAAAATTGCGCGGCACATTCACTTGCCGGTGCAAAGCGGTTCTACCAAGGTACTGCAAGAAATGAAACGCGGCTACACGCGGGAAATTTTCCTGGAAAAAATCCGCGCCCTGCAAGCGTGCGGGTGCCATATTTCTACAGACATCATTGTGGGCTTTCCTACAGAGACAGACGCGGATTTTGAACAAACCCTCTCTTTAGTGGAAGAGGCCCAATTTTTGGCGGCATATTGTTTTAAATACTCCCCCCGCCAAGGCACACCGGCCGCCCAAATGCAACTGTTTTCTGAAAATATACTGGAAAAACGGCTCGCTATTTTGTTAAATAAAGTAAGGGGCCTGGCGGACCAAGCGTACGCGCGCCAAGTGGGCACCACGCAAGAGGTGCTGCTGGAAAGCGAAACCAAGGGCCGCTCATCCGGAAATTTTTGGGTACAAACCGCCAAAAAATACCCGGTAGGCAGTTTGGTGCGGTGCCAAATAGACCGCGCCGAAGGAACGTTATTATTTGCGAGGAATGAACATGTCTAAAAAATATTCTGAAAAACGCCGTCACCCGCGTATGCCGGTGATTAGCAACTTAATTGAACCCGTCAACCTGCATTACAAAACGCAAGACGGCAAAGAAACCTCTTTAGTAGCCATTTTGGCGGACTTGTCTGCCTCGGGCATGCGCATGATTAGTTTTTTGGGTGCGCCGCTGGCCGATAAATTTTCTATTAGTTTACAATTACCCGGCACGGATAAAATGGATGTAGAAGCCAAACTGGCCTGGGTAAAACAGCGCGAAAACGTCTATACCATTGGGATTGAGTTTTTGCACATGAAGGAAAAAGACGCTAAGTTAATTAGTGAAATGGCGGATGATTTTAACGATTGCGACACGCGCATTTTGTTAAAACTGCCAGACGTCTGCACCGAAAAATGCAAATGCCACCGCATCTGCAACAAAATTCAAAAAGACGAAAGTTTATTTGAAAACGCCAAATAACGCTTAAAAAAGATTCTTCGCAAAAACTCCCCGGTTTCCAACCCGGGGAGTTTTGCTTTGCCTGAACTAAAGGTTCAAATACTTCTTGCATTGGGATAGATTCAGAGACGACCACCCACACTGTTTGGTAATATTAGAATTATCGAACAGTAATCTTACCCCCCACTTCTCTTTTTTATCGCAAAAATAAAGACCAAAGGAAGTGGAACTATAACCGTTATAAGGTCCTTCAAATTTGTTGGAGGTAGTTGCATCATTTGCACTACAAAAGGTTCCCACCTGGTATTTAAAGTGTGTCAGTTCCGGCAACTTCATAGGTAACGTCTCTTGCGATATTCCTTGAAACGTACCATGCTCTAAATAATAGGCCGAAAAGGCCTTTTCCGCAGCATCAAGGGCAGTAATTATTTCTGTCGTCTTTGCCTTTTTCACGGCCTTTTGGTACTGCGGCAGGGCTACGGCGGCCAAAATGCCGATAATGAGTACCACCACCAAGAGTTCAATTAGCGTAAACCCGCTACTCATCTCCCGCCCTTGTGGAGGGAGTACCGCCGTTAGGCGGGGTAGGAGGGGCCCAATAAGGCAAACCTTATTTTGCCCCTCTTTTGTTGCTTGCGCAACACGTTCCCCACAAGGGGGACAGATAATAATGTGCTGATTACGTTGCGTACTCTCCCGCCGGGTATTTTTATTTTTCATGATTTCTCTCCTATATGTAAGTTACAATTTACCCATTTGGAGAACTTACGCAAAACGGCCACCGCATAAGAACCAATTCCGCTTAACCCCTATGCAACAGCCGTGGTTTACCGCCCGAAAGCGGCAAACTCTCGGCACAAAACAGTGGGATTATAAGTTCCACCATTTTGTGCCTCAAACGCGCTGTTTTTGGAGCGGAATTGCACTGTTTACACAGTCAACCGTATTCTTACATACGGTTCCAAAAACAGATAAAATTGTACCTATAGTATAGTAAAAAGGACTGGTTTTTTCCAGTCCTTTTTACACCTTGCGAAAATGCTCCGGTTATGACCAGGAATTTAACTTGGTTATTTTGTCGGCACGGCGGACTTTCGGTTCACCAACCAGTTCCTGGATATAGGCCTCACACGCATAAATCTTTGTACCCGGACATAAACGCCCAGCCACTACATTATGTTCGTTATTGGCTAGTGTCACGTACGCCTGCACCATGGGGCGGTTATCCTGAATGCTGACGTTACCTGTCAAATTGACCAGTTCCAATTCTTCATCAAACAGGGATTTTTCAAATTTCTTTTTGGCTTGGTCATAATAGGCAATCGTTGCGTTAGACACAGCCCCTACGACGGACACAATACCGCATTTAACTTGGTTATCGTGGCAAAAATCAATAAGTTCTTCCAAGAGGTCTTTGCCTTTAGGAAGTTTGAATAAGTAGGTTCTTCCGGTTAGATAAGGTTTTTCTTCTGCCATTTTCTTCTCCTTAAGGGTTAACGTTTTGACGTTACCTGTTTTAGATCTTGCGCGTATGCACAAATATGGGCCAGGACAGATGCCCCATCCATGCCCGCTTCCTGATACAGGTTTTTACCTGTTGCACTCCCTAAATACCGCCCATTTTTATGCGGATACAAACTTCCTTTGCGCCCTTGTTGACTATGCAACCAACAATCTAGCGTAGGTAGTGTAAAATCCGTTAGGCCAATAGCCGTTTGCATCCGTTGCGGCGGGACCAATTTGTCCTGCTCGTCTTGCGGCAAGAGTTCAAAAAGTTCCCGGCTAGTTACATACACAATGTTCACATCCGGCGCATTTTTCGCCAAAATCTCCGGCAACACGTGTTCCACCACGATGCGTGCAATCCCGGCTCCTTGCACAAACACGGTTGCGGCAGGGTTCGTTACGCAACGGTGCAAATAATATACCCCATTTACAGCGGCTTGGGCCGGATCAATCCCCAGTTTGGCACGGTCCATAAATTTAGCCCCCGGGCGAATTACAAACGGGGCCAAAATAGCCGGGCGTTTGGATAGCGCAGTAGTCACTAACGGCCAAATTTCATCCACTTCAAAAGGGGTAAGGGTGATACAGGCCCCGCGCGGGAAATTATCCTGCACCAATTGCAAACTTTGCGGATCAGCATGGGTGGGGCCATCTTCCCCGGTAGGCAGGCCCGCATGTCCGTTAAATAAGATAAGTGTATTGGCATTTAACCCCACGTCTTTGGCGGCCTGCGTGCCAATGGCATGCAAGCGGGCGGAGACGTGTTCAAACGCTAAAAATGCCCCATAAGAGGAGGCCACGCCAATTTGGCGGCCAAAGGAGGAAATCCCGCTACACACGCCGGACATGCCGTCTTCACAAATTCCCCCCGCACTTAAGCGGCGGCTTAATGGGTTGGAAACCGTATTAAAATAGCCCGGGGCAAATTCATCCGCAGTTGCGCCTGCACCGGTACTGGCGTACAAATCGGCAGACCCCACTAACAGCGTACCGCCTGTTTCTTTATTTAAGTACGAAAGTGTTTTACCTAAAATACCGCGGGTGGTATATTCCTTGCCTGCTTCAAAAGTAAAGGGGGAAGGTTTCCCGGCAAAATGGTATACTTGTTGCACGTCCCCCAACCTAGGGCGCACGATACGCTTTTGTTGTTGTAAATCGTACGCGCCGCGGCGAAGATTAGCAACAGCAAAGGGAACAATTTGGGCATCTTTTTCCAGCACGCGGCGGATAACTAGTAAACTTTCCCAGTAAAACTTTTCTATATTTGAAGGCGTTTTTTCTCCTTCAAAACGCGGGAACGTTTCGTTAAAAGTTTTTTCAAATTCAGATAAGGCCCGGTAAAATTCTTCACTGCAAAATTTATGTCCGCTGCCATGGGAACTTTTGCCCTCCAGGCCGTATTTCCACCCTTTTGTAGTGCGGTAAATAATAGCAGTGGGTTGGTGGTTTGTCATTTCCCGCGCCAATTTCTGTGCAATGTGAATTTGCGTAAAATCGTGCCCATTAGGAACCTCTATCACGTTACAATCATGCATATAAAAAAGTTCCATTGGGGTCCATTGTACATAATCACCAGGGGTATTTCCTTGCGCAGTGACAGCGTTTGTTTCAATAGAGGCCTGGTTCCAGTCAATATGAAAAATGACATTCTTTAGTTGGGCGGTAGCCGCGATAGACAGGGCCTCACTCACGCGCCCGGCGGTTAAACCGCCTTCTCCCTCTACCACATGCACACGCGGGCAATTTTCCCCATAGGTATCGGCTGCCCCAATGGCAAGACCTACCGAACTGGCCACACCTACCCCGCTAGCCCCGGTACATAAATGTACAAACGGAGTAGACGGCTCCGGGTGGCCTCCCAAAGGTTTACTGTGAAATTTAGTAAATAACGGCGTATGCTGGGCAGAATTATGCCGAAAACCGAGTAAATCTTCCAGACGAAGTTGCGCCGCTTCACTGGCGGGTAATAATTCCGGCGCGCCAATGCGTGCGCATTCGTTACGAATGGCCCACAGAGCATACAACCCTAATGCCTTATGCCCGGCGGCATAAGAAACGATATCCGCCGTTTCATCCTGAGGATTCGTAAAATTATACGCTAAATTCTTATAAATAAGGTGGGAGACAAACCTCCCGCTTGAAATACTGCCCCCCGGATGCCCGGAAGAAGGCACGAAGTTATACAAAATTGCACACAATGCACGGTAAATAACATCTAACCGTTCCAATACGGCCGCCTCGTTTAAATCCATACGGTAGGCCGGGTTTTGGGCTACTTCGGTTACGTTTTTATATACGGCTCGTTTGGGGTTGCACGTAAAAGGCATATTCTCTCCTAAAAAATCAGGCCCTCTTGGGCACATAAATATGTCAAATTGATCATGGATTGCACATCATTTTTGGCACATACTTCTACATTACTGTGAATGTTGCGCGTAGGGAGTGCCAAAGCACAACTGGGGACCCCCATTTTAGACAGGTGAACCGCCCCGGCATCATTGCCGCCGCGCGGAGCCACACGCACCTGGTAGGTGATGTGGTGTTTCTCACATAAATCGGTAAGCGCATCCAAGAGCGGTTTGGGCGTAATAGTACGCGCATCCAGGGCAGTAATTCCTACCCCCCCGCCCAGTTTTACAATATAATCCTGCGGGGATACGCCGGGAATATCTGCCGCCCCCGTAGTATCCAGGCATAAGCAGATATCCGGGGTGA
Organism: Elusimicrobiaceae bacterium; assembly: GCA_045593745.1. Taxonomy (GTDB): domain Bacteria; phylum Elusimicrobiota; class Elusimicrobia; order Elusimicrobiales; family Elusimicrobiaceae; genus Avelusimicrobium. The sequence continues at coordinate 206,138 of JAZNXF010000007.1, forward strand.
GACCGTAGGCAGCAGTAGTTGCCCCGCGCACGCCGACTTCTTCCTGCACCGTAAAAACAGCGTCTATATTATAGTAAGGGTTGTTCAGGTGGCGCAATACTTCTACCTGAATAAACACACCGGCGCGGTTATCCAGGGCCTTGGAGGACACAAGGCCGCTGCCAAATTCTTCGTAGTTACGGTCCAATACGGCAAAATCACCGGGGGACACGCACTTTTTTACTTCTTCTGCCGGAAGGCCTACATCTATAAAAAGTTCTTTGGGCGCAACGGCCTTACCTCGTTCACTTTCCGTAGTAATATGGGCCGGCTTAGTACCGATAATTCCCAACAGCGGGCCATTTTTGGTGTGCACGCGTACACGTTGGGCCAGCAATGTGCGGGGGTCAATTCCCCCTACGGTTACAAAGCGTAAAAAACCCTGCTCATCAACACAATGAACCATAAGACCTACTTCGTCCATGTGCGCGCATAACAAAAGGTGCTTATTGGAAGTTCCTTTTTGGGATACTATTAAGTTGCCCAAGGCATCTGTACGAATGTGGTTCGCACAAGGGGTTAAAAGGTCCGTTAAATAGGAACGGACCGCTTGCTCCCTCCCGGAGATGCCGGGCAGTTGGGTTAAGGTGTTAAGAATAGAAAAATCTGGTTTAATCGTCATTTTGTCACTTGAACCTAGTTAAGGTAGTTACATTATACGCCAAAACAGATTAAAAATCAAGCATTTTTTCTACTGAAAAAGTGATTAAAGCGTATTTATAATGGGTACGAATGTTAATTTTGCACTCATTTGCAAAAGGCAGCACAATAATCTACACCTTCTGACGAGGCCTAACATTGCTCATGACACACAGTGCAAAATCCCTGTTCATAAAAAACTGTAATTAGGTGATAGCAAAAAGTATAATTTTTACATCTAATCAATTTTTTTGCTTTCAAAAAGAACAAATCTTGTTATAATGGAATTACATACTTTATAATAGGAGGGGTCTATGAACATACAACGTGCGCCTAAGAATTTTATGCAAATTGCATATATGTGCTTGGGCTTTTTTGGGATTCAATTCGGTTGGTCCCTGCAGATGGGAAACATGAGTGCCATTTATTCGCGCCTGGGTGCAACGGAAGACCAAATCCCCATGCTCTGGCTAGCCGCGCCTGTTACCGGGCTACTCGTGCAGCCCTTAATCGGTTATTTTAGCGACCGTACCTGGTGCCGATTAGGCCGCCGCCGTCCGTATTTTTTAGGCGGGGCGATCTTCTCGGTCTTTGCTTTATTTTTAATGCCGCAAGCCACCGCGATTTGGATGGCTGTGATTGCCTTGTGGATTTTAGATACCGCCGTCAACGTCAGCATGGAACCGTTCCGTGCGTTTGTAGGGGACATTCTGCCCGAAGAACAACGCAAAACCGGTTATGCCATGCAGAGTGTGATGATCGGGGCCGCCTCGGTAATTGCCTACTGCTTGCCGCAGATTTTAACTTCGCTGGGCGTTAGTACAGAAGCCGCTATCGGCCATATTCCGGCCACCGTGCGTTATTCCTTTTATATTGGGGCCGTTGTCTTTTTAGTGGCTATCTTGGCAACTATTGTTACCACGCCTGAATATCCGCCGGCTGACATGGAGGCCTTCCGCAAACTTCAAAAACAAACCGCTAGTCCCTTGGCCTCGTTAAAAGAAATGTGGCACGCTATGCTGACCATGCCGCAAACCATGCGCCGATTAGCGGTGGTACAGTTTTTTACCTGGGCCGCGTTTATGGTGTTGTGGGTCTATTTTACGCCCGGTATTGCCAGCGGAGTATTTCATGTTTCACCCGGCACGCCCGAATATGAAACTGCGGCCAACTGGGGCAACATCTGCTTTGCTATTTACAGTGCCGTAGCGTTTGTATTTGCCTTTGCCCTGCTGGGATTAACGCGCAAATTTTCCGCACGCAACATCCACATTTTCTGTCTGGCAGTGGGGGGCGCAGGCCTTGCCAGTTTAGGACTTACCCTTTTTGGCGTACAATTTAGTAAAATAAGTTTGATCGTACCCATGGTCTGCATTGGGATTGCGTGGAGCAGCATTCTGTCTATGCCTTACGCCATGCTTTCCAACGCATTACCGGCTGAAAAAATGGGGTTTTACATGGGCGTGTTTAACTTCTTTATTGTTATCCCGCAGATTTGTGTAAACCTGTTTTTCGGTCCGTTTATGAAACACGTGTTAGGAGGCAGTGCCATCGCAGCCGTGGGCATTGGCGGAATCAGTTTGTTAATTGCCGCCGCTTTTACAGTTTGGGTAAAAGAAGAACATGCAACACAACAAGGGTAACTAAAGATGAAACTGTCTTTTCACATTAACTACAAAACGGTATGGGGCGAAACGCTCCATGCCGTTTTATACCGCGCGCACGCCGCGGTCAATGAAAATAAAATCAATATTCCCCTGTCCACCAACGATGGTGAAAACTGGGCAGGGCATATTTTGTTGGAGTTTAACCAACCTATCGCCATGGCGTATCATTACGAGGTACGCAGAGACGGAAAAACCACCCGGCGCGAGTGGCAACTCACCCCGCGTATTTTACCGGTGAATCCGCAAAAAGACACTTATATTTTGCAAGATACCTGGCGGGATTTGCCGCGCGAATCGTGGATGTATTCTTCCGCCATGACAGATGTATTTTGCAAACGCTCCCGCAAGCCCGCTAAACCGTTTAGCATGTTTAACCGTACCTTGGTGTTACGCGTGCAGGCCGCCCAACTAACTGCCGGGCAATCCTTATACATTTGCGGCACCGGCAATGCCCTGGGTAACTGGAACGCTGCCCACGCCCAGCCCCTTACCGAAACCGAACCCAACGAATGGATTATTTCGTTAGATGCGGCCCAACTGCCCCAACGGGTAGAATACAAGTTTTTAGTAAAAAATACAGACGGAACAACCCTCTGGGAAGACGGCCCCAACCGCCAGGTCACTTCTGTGCAAGTAGAAGAAAACACGGTACAGGTAGAAGAAGGGTTTACCCCGCACTTTACCCTGGCCCCAGTACGGGCAAGCGGGGTGGTAATCCCGCTATTTTCCTTACGCCGGCAAGCCGGTTGGGGAGCCGGGGACTTTGGGGACTTAAAAACATTAGTGGACTGGGCCGTAAAAACCGGGCAAAAAGTCATCCAACTATTGCCCATTAACGATACCAACCTCACCCATACCTGGAAAGATTCATACCCATATAATGCTGTTTCTGTATATGCGTTACACCCGCTGTATGTAAATGTGGATGCGCTGCCGGAGCCGGACCAAACCTTCAAACGACAGGCGGAAGGATTGCGCAAATATGTAAACGCACTGGAACAGATGGACTATGAACAAACCCTGCGCCTGAAACTTTCCTGTCTGCGTGAAGCATTTAAAGCAGAAGGGAACAAAGTATTAAGCAGTAATGGATTTAAGCAGTTTTTTATGGCCAATGTGCATTGGTTGCCGGCGTATGCTATGTTCTGCACGTTGCGTGATAAATACCGCACGGCCCATTTTAGTGACTGGCCGGAATATAGCCGGTTTTCTAACGAAAGTTTGCTCAAGTTTTGTTCTCCGGATTCTCCTTTTTATGCCTATGTATGTTTTTGGTATTATGTGCAATATACCCTGCATGTGCAACTGGTAGATGCGGCACAATATGCCCGCGGTAACGGAGTCATTTTAAAAGGAGACATTCCCATAGGAATCTCCCCCGATAGCGTAGAGGCCTGGACAGACCCCGCCCTGTTTCACTTAAACGCACAAGCAGGTGCGCCGCCGGATGATTTCTCGGCCACTGGGCAGAATTGGGGGTTCCCCACGTACAACTGGGCAGAAATGGCCAAAGACGGCTACCGTTGGTGGATGCGCCGGTTTACCCACATGACCCATTATTTTGATGCCTACCGTATAGACCATATTTTGGGGTTCTTCCGGATATGGGAAATTCCCACCCACAGCGTGCAAGGGCTGTTAGGGCAATTTTCCCCGGCGTTACCACTTACTAAAGAGGAAATGGCAGGTTTCGGTTTTACCTTTAAAGAGGATTATTTACACCCGCTTATTACGGATGATTATTTGTCCGAAAAACTGGGCGACCTCTCCGACAAAGCCAAGGAAGTTTTCCTCACCCGGCAGGAAAACGCCCCCTATCAACTGCGCCCGGAATTTGATACCCAACGCAAAGTGGAAGCATACTTTGCGGGCAAAAACTCCGCTGAAGATATACGCTTGCAAGAAGGGCTTTACGCGCTTATTTCCAACGTACTGTTTGTGCGGGATAATAACGATGCAACCAAGTATCACCCGCGTATTGCCGCGCTGACGGACGGATATTTTAAAACACTCTCCCCGCAAGATCAACAAGCGTTCACCGCGTTGTATAATGATTTTTTCTTTAAGCGGCATAACGAATTTTGGGGAGAAGAAGCCCTCCAAAAATTACCGCGTTTAACGCAAGCCACACGTATGCTTGCTTGCGCCGAGGACTTGGGCATGATTCCCGCCTGCGTAAAACCGGTGATGGAGAAATTACAACTGTTGTCTTTAGAAATTCAGCGTATGCCTAAGCAGTTGGGAGCAACATTTGACGACGTACGCAAATACCCCTATTTATCCGTAGCTACGCCGTCCACGCACGATATGTCAGTCCTGCGCGGCTGGTGGCAGGAGAATAAGGTCTTAACCCAAAAATTCTACCATCATGTACTGGGCTTGCAAGGGCAAGCCCCGGCTGAAGCCACGCCGGAAATTTGCGCCCAAATTCTTCGCATGCACTATCAAAGTCCGTCCATGCTAGCGTTAATTGGTTTGCAGGATTTAACGGCGATGGACGAAACCTTGCGCGGTAAAGATCCGCAGGAAGAACGCATCAACGTGCCGGCAAACCCGCAACATTACTGGCGTTACCGCATGCCCATGACGTTAGAAACGCTGATGGATGCAACGGACTTTAACGCCAAACTCAAAAAAATGATTGAGCAAAGCGGACGGTAGTTTTACGCTTGCTTACAAATAACAATCCCCCGGCGATGAACTGGGGGATACTTATTTTGTTGTTGGGTTAACACCCAACCTATAATGCTCTGTATAGTTCAAGCCAAACCAGCCAATTCTATCCCGCGATACAATTTTCCACAACCGGCCCATTTTGACGTACCTTGGGCTTGACGTACCATCCAGGTACGCCCATGCGCCCAGCGGACTTTAACGCCAAACTAAAGAAAATGATTGAGCAAAGCGGACGATAAAGATGGTTTATCTTACAACCAGGGCTCTGTGAGGAGCCCTGGTTTTTGTTTACACTTCCAAACTCATCAGAAAAGAGCCCCCTATATTCCCTTATTTTAGACAAGGCCAGGCACTTATCCAATGAAGCAGGGCTCTATTGACATACGCTAACAAAGGGATAATTTGTACAAAACTCCTCAAAAGAATGCCGTGCAGGATAGTCAGACCCAGGAGCCTGATAATTTGTCAAATAACTTCCATTTAACGTAACATCAAACGCTGCTCCTCCTCCACGAATAGTCACCTTATTACCTTCGTCGTCAACATATATAGCTTCTCCGCCTTGGGGTGTTAAGAAATCATATTCCCTAGTCCATACTGGAACGAACCCACCCACGCTATTACCGGCTATTAAATATAACTCGTATCCTCCTTTCGTTAAACCGGTTTCTTTTCCTTGGTCTACTTCACATACACTTTTTGCCATGGAATTGTTTTCTTTGGCTTCACAATAAATATTACCGGCAAAATCTTCGCTATGATCAAAGTACATCCGGTAACGATTGTTTAACTTGTCGTTCCCTACGCTAATGTATTCATGTTTGTCTATGCTGCTCAGCGCGATATCTACTCCTTCCGGGATGGCAATCGGCAACTTTTCTAACTCTGCACTAGTAGCATAGTAGCCGTGTTCATTGTAATAGTATTCTTGCGCATCCTTAATAGCTTTGGCAATAGGTTTTAAGGTAGCAAACCTACTTTTGGCTACCGCTTTTTGATACTGCGGCAGTGCCACTGCCGACAAAATACCAATGATGAGAACCACTACCAAGAGTTCAATCAGCGTAAACCCTGTTTTCATTTCTTTATACATCATACGTCATCTCCTGTTCAAGTAATTTGCAATTTACCTGTCCCGGAAATGCCCAATAATGACGGCTGTCATTGTTGCGTCTCCGAAATGTTACCCAACATAACAGCCGTAGCATGCCATTTATATAAACGGCACACATTCAGCACAAAACAAGCGGCTCATGACTTCCGTTTATTTTGTGCTTCATAACGACTGTTCTTGGCATTTCGGAGTGCTCAATCAAGCAAACCTGTATACTTACTATACAGTTCCAAAAACAGATAAAATTGTACCTATAGTTTAATAAAAAATCCACCTAAAAAACAAGTATTTTTGTTATAACGAAAACACTTCTTTTTATGCCACCCCCCAAAAATTTAAGTATAATAAAAGTATGCTAAAATTTAGAAGAAGAAAACTCAATTTAAAACTAAAATGGGGGCTGTTGCCCCGCGTGCTGATTGCTATTGCCGCCGGAATTGTGTGCGGGCTGTTTGTTCCGTCCTGGTTTGTACGCATTGTGCTGACGTTTAACGACCTGTTTGGCAACTTTTTAGGGTTTATTATCCCGCTACTTATCGTGGGCCTGGTGGCCCCCGGCATTGCCGAACTGGGCCGAAACGCTGGCAAATTGCTCTTTATTACTGCCGCGCTTGCCTATGGGTTTACCCTGGCCAGCGGCTTTTTTAGTTACGCTGTTTCTTCGGCTACGTTTCCCTTATTGTTACATCCCAACGCTGGGATTACCTCGTTTACCGCGGCCATTGAACTAAAACCCTACTTTGTAATAGCCATGCCCCCTGTGTTTGGTGTAATGAGTGCGTTGGTATTGGCATTTACATTAGGCCTGGGAATGGCAGTTATTCAAGGAAGCCGCTTAAAAGGAATCATGCTGGACTTACGGGATATTATTGATAAAGTAATTGTCAAAATCATTATCCCCCTCCTGCCGTTTTATATTTTTGGCATTTTTATGAATATGACCGTCACCGGGCAAGCCGTAAAGGTGTTAGGCGTGTTTGCACAAATTATTGTGATTATTTTTGCCATTACCGCGGCTATGCTGCTGATGCAATTTATCGTTGCGGGTATTATCGGGCAGAAAAATCCGTTTTCTATGCTTAAAAATATGCTCGTAGCGTATGCTACCGCACTGGGTACGCAATCTTCCGCTGCCACGATTCCGGTTACGCTTAAGCAAACTCTCAAAATTGGTGTGCGTGAAGAAATTGCCGGTTTTGTGGTGCCGCTTTGCGCCACCATTCATTTGTCCGGCAGTACCATGAAAATTGTAGCGTGTGCCTTGGCGATTGTGATTATGAGCGGGCAACCTGTTTCCCTAGAACAATTTGCCGGCTTTATTTGCATGCTGGGCGTAACCATGGTAGCCGCACCGGGTGTGCCGGGCGGAGCCATTATGGCGGCGCTAGGCGTACTGGAAAGCATGCTGGGCTTTGGCCAAGCCGAACTTGGCCTAATGATTGCCCTGTATATTGCAATGGATTCATTTGGCACGGCCTGCAATGTAACTGGGGACGGTGCCATTGCTGTTATTGTGGATAAAATCTACACCCGCCGCAATTCCCACCAGGCACTTCCGTAACTGCCACTCTTCCGCATGATAAAAGGGCTGGAAAAACCGGCCCTTTTTTATTATACTATAGGTACAATTTATTCTGTTTTTGGATCCGTATTGGTTACGGTTCTCTGTAGGGGATTCCCCACAGGTTATTCAACTCCAAAGGCAGCCACTCGAAGCGCAAAATAAACGGACTAATTACCCATTTGTTTTGTGCTGAATGTTTGCTATGTGTTAGCAAACTACGGCTGTTGTTGTTTGGGTGAGTTGAATAACCCGGCGTCAAGAGCCGTTTTACATGCACTCCAAAGACAAGAAATTGAAATTAACGCAAGGAGTGTATTATGAAAACTCAACTTACCCGGCGGGGTAATACGCAAAGAAATCAGCACATAGTTATCTGTCCCCCTTGTGGGGAAAGTGCCGCGCAAGCGGCAAAAGAGGGGCAAAATAGAAAAAATACCTTATGGCCCCTCCTACCCCGCCTAACGGCGGTACTCCCTCCACAAGGGAGGGAGATGAGTAGAGGGTTTACGCTGATTGAACTCTTGGTAGTGATACTCATTATTGGCATTTTGGCGGCCGTGGCGTTGCCGCAATACCAAAAGGCCGTAGAAAAGGCCTACATGGTAGAAACCATTTCTTATTTGGAAGCAATCCAAAAAGGAGTAGATTTGTGGCTTTTGCAAAATGGAGGATTCCCCACTACATCTACAGTATTACTGGACAAAGATACCAATCTATTGGACCTGGACCTACCCTTGAAGTGGGAGAATGGGTACTCCACAAGTCCTTCAAAATCCGTATATGTACTGCCTATCCAGTGTACATCCTCCTGGTGTGATGCTACGATTTGGCAGGAACTCCCTAAAACTGGACCGGATATTGAAGTCACTCGTACTGAAGATGGTTGGACTATAAACAGTTATGTTGATGAGGAATATTATGAGGCATACAGTAAGCGTTTAAAAGCCCTATATCCTAAAATTAGCCTTTATGGGGATCCTTGGTCCGAACAAGAACATGACGATTAAACATTTCTCCCGCCTAATGGCGGGAGGTTTTTTTATTTCTTCAAAATATTTTCAGACGGTTTAAACCGCACTTTTTGCTTGGCAGGCACTTGCACTTTTTCCCCCGTTTTGGGGTTGCGGCGTTGCACCGGGCGGGCAGTTTTTAAATGAAAGGTACCAAAGTTACTAATCACTACTTTACCGTCGCGCTTGAGGCCGTGCTTAATAATTTCAAATACGCGGTCTACGGTGGTTTTGGCTTGTTTTTTGTCTAGCATGGTCCGCGTTAGGTGGCGGATAACATCATCTTTATTCATAAAATTATTTATTTCCTCGGTTCATAAATCCCAACGCGTGCAACAGCACGCAAGGTTTCTGCCCTTGGCAAAGCAGTTGCCAAATGGCATCTAAAATCGGTGTTTTGAGGTGGTTTTTACGTGCAATATCATACACGCTCTGCACGGAGTTCACCCCCTCGGCAATCGTGCCCACTTCTTTTTTGGCTTCTTCTAACGAAAGCCCCGCCCCCAGTTTTTCCCCCAAGCGGCGGTTGCGGCTAATGGCGGACATCCCGGTTAAAATAGCATCCCCAAATCCGGCCAAACTGTATACAGTTCCGGCCTGGCCGCCTTGACTGACGATAATATCATTCATCTCTTGCAGGGACTGGGTAATCAGCGCGGCCTTGGTGTTGGCTCCGTCGCCAATACCGTCAATCACCCCGCAGCCGATAGCCACCACGTTTTTAATGGCCCCGCCATATTCTACCCCGCGCCGGTCCGCAGACGGCACTACAATAATGGGATCCCCATTAAATACAGGGGTGAGGGTTTTTACCAGGTTTTCCTGCCCGGCTAGCATAATTTTGGTAGGCACATTTTGGGCTACTTCCAGGGCAAAACTCGGGCCGGAAAAAGCCGCCACCTGTCCCTTGCACTGGGGCAGTTCTTCTTCTATAATTTCGCAAATGGTTTTAAAGGTTTTATCTTCAATCCCTTTAGAGGCACTTACCACCGGCACCGTGCGGCCGTTTAAAAGAGGGCGCAGTTGCTCCCGGCAGAATAGGCGGATGGCTTTGGAAGAAATTACAAACACCAGTAGATCTGTCCCTTCCACCGCTTCAGCCACATTCCCGGTCAAACGGATGTTGTCATGCAGTTTAAAATTAGGAATATTGGGGTGGCGGCCCATGGTTTTTAAAGCATGTAGCAACTGCTCGTTATATTCCCACAAGCGGACGTTGTAACTCTTTTGCGCCAGGTGTTGGGCAATCACACTGCCCCAAATCCCCGCGCCAAAAACAGTAATATGTTGAATGCTCATTTTGCTTGGCGTTTTTTTGCGCCGTCCTCAAATTTAAGTTCTTTTTGCGCCAAAAGGCGTTTAATATTAGGAACGTGTTTATAAATCACTAGCGCGCCCACGGCAGTAGCCATTACTTTTTCAGCCAACGGATAATGCATACACCAACTAGCAACCGGCAGTACCACGCAGGCAAAAATAGAACCAATGGAAATGCGCCCCCATATTGCTACTAACACAACAAACACACCAAAAGCAAGTGCGGTAGGAATCGGTGCAAGTGCAAAAAACACTCCGGCAGAGGTGGCCACGCCTTTTCCGCCGCGGAATTTAAGGTAAATCGTCCACATGTGGCCCAAAATAGCAATCACCCCGCACGCTACGGCTACGGCGTAAATGTCCGGGCAGAAGTGCCGCGCCAGGCAGACAGGCACAAACCCCTTAATCGCATCAATTAAAAACGTAGAAATCCCCGCCCATTTGCCCACAATGCGGTACACGTTGGCCGCACCGGGGTTGCCGGAGCCGTGCTGGCGGATGTCAATATGCATGACGTGCTTGGCAATTAAATAACCAGTAGGGATAGACCCCACCAAATAACTAAATAAAATCAGCAAAATAATCGTTGTGTTCATATAAAGATTATACTAAAAAAGGCCTTCCCCTGCTTAAACTGTTTAAGCAGGGGAAAATATAAAAAGATACTTCAATTACTGATACCCATCAGGAACAGGCGGAATTTTTTTACTGACTAACGGTTTTAACTTTTGGCTAGCCAACTTTAAAATTTCGGTAGCATGGGTGTCCATACATTTGTGAAGAAATTCCACCTGTTTATCGTGTTCAGCGGGTAGGTCTTTACAATATGTATGGGCTATCTCCCAACCTACGTCATTAAAATAGTTATTGACCGCAAACGAATAAAAACTACTTTCCTCATCTGTTGAAACCCCTAATTTATCAAATACCACCGCCCGCAAACGCATATCAAATGATTCGTTACTATTATCTTCATGTAACGGCCATGGGGTAGAAGCCCAGATTTTTTCATAATCTACCAAAGCGGCAATTCCTTCAGCATACTCATTTAAAAGTTTGAGGGCCTGTTTACTGTTTAACAGCGGAAAGAAACTACGTGTTCCGCCTCCATAATTGGTTGTTTTTTTAGCCGGGAGCGCATAGCGCAACTGGGCAGCTACGGTGTATTTTTCCCGGTAGGAGTCCTCAAAATCGTGCCCTGGCCGGTACCGCCGGTTTAGATACGGCAACAGGTGTACGGCTTCATGCAAGGATATGTTTACTTTAGATACAAAGTCCCCTTTACTGCAATAAATGTTACGGCGATAAGAATGGTCCCCACATTCCGTATCCCAAATTTTTTCTTCTAATACGATAGGAAATTGCTTATCAGGCGCGTTGCCAATTTTATCTACCGCATACTTCATGCCCAGCCACGCCCCTAGGGCCGCTTCTTGTTTTTCGGCTGGAAACGTATCCCACTTGGCTCCCAGCGATTGCTTAAATTGCGAATCTAGGCGGGTTTTGTTTTGTGTTAGCCACGTTTGAAAATTTTTCACCCGTACCCATTGCGGGGCCGAAAAGTCCCGCCGGCCGTAATAGGCCGTTAAATATTTTTGGGCCTGGGCTACCACTGAAGGTTGTTGCGCAGTTTGCACAGCGGCCCGCTCTACAGCCGCATCGATTGCTTGCGTTGTAGTAGCAGATGATGCTCTTACCTCACCAAAAGAAAGCCCAACCAGTAAAAACAGTAAAAATAGTTTATGATACATATATTCTCCTTTTTAAACTGGATACTGGAAGTATACTAATTTTGCTACAAAAAACAAGTTAAAAGTAGTTTTCAACAAAATCTTCCCCTGGTTTTTAAAACATTTTTTATATATACTTAAGGTATGAAAAAAGCGTTATTATTCTTATTCTTCGTATTGGCGGCCCCGGTGTGGGGCGGCATATATGCGGATGATTTTGTCTTTCAAAAGCAACTGCTTATTGATAATAAAAACACTTGCCAAGCATTTCGGATTCACGCGGATTGGTTTGTTACGTCGGCCCACTGCGTGGAAAGTTGTTTAAGCGGTGCCTGCCGGGTGAAAATTTTACTGGCACAAGGGGACATTAACGCCTCTGCCGAACTAACCGCGCGAGAAGTTTTTATACCCAAAGAATACCAAACGGCCGACAAACAAGGCCGCGTCACCACGCACAAAGCATGGGATATTGCGCTGTTACATTACCAACCTCAAGATTTTTTGTATGAATATGCCGAGGGCGGTTCTGCTACGCAGGCCGAATTTGAACAGGCCCAACAAAAAGACCGCAACTTGCGCGCACAATGGCAAGGAGCCGTCAAACCCAAAATTCCGGCGTTGCACACGTATAATGGGCCGGAACTGATGACACTGAAACAAAACCTGTTTGTGCCGCGGTGGAATTGGGGCGAGTTGGAAATGTTCTCCAACCCCAAAACGGTGTTATATTTTGGGGAGCGGGCCTCCCTCTGGGCGGCGGATGGGTTTGGGGTAGATCATGGCAACTCCGGCGGGGCCGTGGTACTGGCAGACGGCGGCGTAATCGGCGTGGCCACGGCCAAAATGAACAACAATTTACCTAAAGACGTACGCCGTGCTTTTCCCACCTTCGGGCAGGCCGAGGACTTCTTTTTATTTACGGGGTTTGCCCCCAAAACTACGCTTAAATTTATCCAGCAAACCCTGATGCGCTTTGGGGACCGCGTGCAAACTAAAAAATTGCGCAAAGTCGTACCCACGATTGAACAAAACTAATAAAAAAGCGTTTAAATAACAAGGGATAAACAGACCGTTTTTCCCCCGCACAACCAAAAGTTAATGAAACGTTTGCAAAATTTTTAGCGCAAGTTGCGGTGCATCAAAATCCTGCGGATGAGTTAAGGAAATGCGTTGCGCTTGGGTATAGCGGTTAAACCAGGTGCGTTGGCGTTTAGCATATTGGCGGGTTTTAAGGGCTACATCTTCCACGGCTTGCGTGCGGGAAAGCACTCCGTTTACATACGCCACCGCTTGCGGATAGCCCAAGGTTTTTAAGGCCGGTGTTTCCGGCGGCCACCCTTCGGCTAAGAGTTGGCGCACTTCTTCGGCCATACCGTCAAAAATTTGTTCCGTACGCCGGGCAATACGTTGGTGCAACTGTTCTTTCTCCCAATCCAAATACACCCAGTGGGATTTATCCGGGGCCGGCAGTTTAAAAAAATCCCCGCTTTTTAGCGTGCTGGCGGGTTTGCCTGTTAGCAAATACAGTTCCAACGCGCGCATGGTGCGTTGCACATTGCCCGCCGGGATTTGGGCAGCAGACACCGGGTCTACTTCCGCCAACCGGGCATGCACCCCCTCTTTGCCGTGTGCGGACAAAAGCGCGGTCAGTTGCGCGCGGGTTTGCGGCGTACTGGCGGGCAGTTTATCCATTCCCACAAAATAGGCCTGTAAGTAAAGCCCGGTTCCCCCGGCAAAAATAAACGGTGTGTTGGGATAAGTTTGGCGCAACGCTTGCACGCGCGCGCAAAAGGCCCCGGCATTAAACGTGTGGATAAGTTCTAAAAAATCAACTAATAAATACGGCACGCCATCCACAGTATACAACCCATTCTGATAGGTTCCCTGCGGCTTGGCTGTCCCCACAGTTAACCGCTTATACACTTGGCGGGAATCAGCAGAAATAATCATCCCCCCCATTTGGCGGGCCAGGACTAAGGCCAGGTCCGTTTTGCCGCTAGCCGTCGGTCCGCAAATAACAAGGTCTTTCATAAGGGAAATGTTACAACACTTGCTCTAACACAACAGGTAATTTAGTTTTAGGCATGGTTTGCGCACTGTGGGTGTTGGTCTTTTTGTCTAACCCAAACATATTTACGCGGTACATCACTTTTACCTGGTCTTTTTGAGGGATAATTTCCACGATTTCAAATACTTTATCGGGCAAGTTGCTTTGGGATTCCAACACCAACACTTCTTCTTTGGCAAAATCCGCCGTAGGATAACTGCCGCGGGCCTCACGCTTAAAGGCCTTGTACTGGTCCAAAGAACTAATCCGCTTGGCAGACACAGGGGCCTCTATCATAGTAATGCTAGTCCCCTCTGCGGCACGGTGGGGCAGACGTTGGGCATTCAACACCACCGCATTCTGGGCATCATCTAGTACAATTCCTGCCGGTTTATTTTCGTCTGCGGCCTTTTGGGCGGTACTTTCCATCACCAAATCCTCCGGCCAATCCGTACGGACCAGTTGGGAAGGAATTTCATCTGCCGGGTGTAATTTCTCCGGCTCTTGTTTGGCTTCTACCACATCAGCAGGCAATGCGGCTTCTTCTAACCGGGCAAGCAGTAAGTCCGTATTCGTATCCCGCGCAACGCAAGACACCGGGGCGGGTGCATGATTTTTTACATACGCACCTGCAAGGGCCCCGCCGAATACGGCCCCGGATACAAACACAAGCACCAGTAAAATATTATTTTTCATACGTGGCTACAATGACGGATTTTAACCCGCCGCGCGGGGTAAAATTGCCCATTACCGTGGCTTTTTTGGGCTTGCAGGCCTTTACCACATCATCTAATATTTTGTTAGCGATATTTTCCATAAAAATGCCCATATCGCGGTATTCTAACAAATAGTATTTAAGAGATTTTAACTCCAGACATAATTCATCCGGAATATATTCAATCACAATAGTGCCAAAATCCGGCAAGCCGGTTTTGGGACATACTGAGGTAAATTCCGGCAGTTCAATACGCACGGTATAATCGCGCTTGTACTGGTTTTCCCAGCATTGGATAGCCGGTAAAACGGTATCCGCATTTTTGCGGGCATGGGTAGTAGTATACCCAAAATCAATATCTTTTGTCATTTAATTCGTAACATCCTTGTAGAATTTAACCACACAATCACTACAGCCGCCAATGCCCCCATAATGGCCCACTGCCAACTGCTGGCCTGGGCCTGGCTGCTTTTCCATACCAGTACGGCGGCTAACACCGCGCTAAGCAGTACGGAAAGTATTACATTTTGGCGAATAACACGCTGCAGTTTAGTATGTATGGCAAACAGATAATAGACGGATTTTGAATCCCGCCGTTTGGTAATAATATCTACCCAGTTGTTATACACATTTTTACCGGTAGAAAACACCATCCCGGCATCGGCCTGTAGTAGTGCAATAATGTCGTTAAATCCGTCCCCCACCATAGCAACCTGTTGGCCCAGGCCGCGCAAGTTAGAAACTATTTCCGCTTTGGTTTTGGGCAGTACAAAAAAATTATATTTTTCAATCCCGGCTTCTTTGGCTATCGCCGAAACAGAACTTTCATTATCCCCGGACACTAAAATAATTTCTTTTCCTTGCTCTTTTAAAAACTGCACCATATCCGCCGCCCCGGGCCGCAGTTCATCAGCCAAGGTCAAATAGCCCAAATACGTGCCATTTACGGCTACGCAAATGACGGCTTCACAGCGTTGTGTAATTTGTTGATTGACAACAATTCCCTGCTCTGCGAGCCACGGAATACTGCCTGCTAAAATTTGATTTTTTTGGCTGGTGGCCTGCACGCCTAAGCCGGGTAATACATCAAAGGCCAATACTTTTTTAGGTTTAATTTTATGTTCTTTGGCATAGATATTCACCGCATCTGCAAAGGGCCCATCCACGAATTGTTCAGCCGTGCAAACCGCCTCTGTGAGCATATTACGCGCTGTTTCGGCCACCGGGTACACGCCCGATACGCGCAATTCCCCATAGGTAAGCGTACCTGTTTTATCAAAGAAAAAAGTATGTGCATGACGGATTTTATCTAGCGCGTGCAAATTTTGAATTTTAAGTTTAAGACGCGCCGCCCCACGCCGTGCAAAGAAGGACGGAAATACCACCGCAAAGGATAAAGCAGCCGGGCAAAATAACGCCATCACAAATAAAAATACTCCTAAATAAGTGGCCCACCAGGTAAACCCATAGCGCACTAACAAGCCGCAATACAGTAAAACCGCACAAACCCCCATAAATGGTAAAATCCATGCGGCATATCCGTCTAATAAACTGCGTGCGCCGGCACGGTTACGCTCCCCATTTTTTATAGCACTAATAATCCCCATTAAGGCCGAATTTTCCAGCGTTTGCGTAATTTCTACATAAATATTATCGGACTTATTAAGCGTACCCGCATATACCCGGTTATCTAACCGTTTGGCGGTGGGCATCATATTACCGGTAATGAGTTGTTCGTCTACTGAAGTTTTCCCCTTGCGTATAATACCGTCCGCCGCCAGTCGCTCCCCGGGTTTTACCAAAATTAAATCCCCTTTATGCAGTTCGCGCGCAAACACCTTGCGAAATTCCCGTCCTACACACAAACGCGCCGCTTTCGGTAAAAAATCATCCAACTTTTTAATAAAAATGTGGGTTTTTTCTTTTTCTTGGGATAAACGCCTCTCAATCCATAAAGCAAGCGTAATAAGCAGCATTACATACGCATACAAATCCGTTACCGGCCCGCGCCACTGGAGCAAATGAAAACTGCTAATAGCAGAATACACAACCCCGCACAGCACACTTACCGATACCAGGGCTGAAAAACTGCACCTTCCATGAAACACATCCTTGATTGCACAACGCAGCAAAATATCTGCACAAAACAATACATCCATTACGGCTAAAATAAAAATGCCTATGGCGGAATGGTGCAATGCCTGAGAAAAAAGCACCAAACACAAAAAACTTACAGACAAGAAGAACCTGTAAGTAAAATCTTTAGACGGCACCGACAGTGCCGCAGGAGTGAAAGGAACAGACAATGCAGAAAAGAAAGCCATAAAATTACCGAACGGATTGACGCTCTTGTCTTCTACGCATAGCGGCAGGAGTGGCAGACACCGGCCGCTGCACATACCGTTGGCCTTGGGCATTGTAAGCACGCCCTTGCGGGAAAAAACGCGCACTCATGATACGGTAACGGCCTTCTTCCGTTTTCATTTGGTTAATTTTAGATTGGTATTTTTTGGCATTTGCCGGGTCTAATTTAAGGGCTACCATGTAGTTAGCCGTGGCTGATACCGGGTCTTCCATGGCTAGCATATCCCCCATTAAATCATAGGCAGGTACATATTGGGGGGCTAATTCTTTGGTACGTACAAGTAAGCCCAAGGCCTGGTCTTTATCTCCATTTTGAAAAGACAAACCGGCTAAATAATAATATGCCAGTGCATAACCAGGGGCCAGTGTAACCGCCTGGGTTAAATCTTCATACGCATCGGCCACATACCCCATCTTTATAAAAGCCCGCGCCCGTTCTAAATACAAACGTGCCTCTTGGGGAGCAACAGCCATCGCGTGCGAAAAATCATTTACAGCGGCCTCGTATTTATAGTCGGACATATATGCCAACCCACGGTTTAATAGCAAGGTCGGGTCATTAGGTTTTAAGGCACCGGCCCGGTCAAAATCTGCCCATGCTTTAGAAAATTCCCCCAAATTTGTATACGCATTGGCACGGTTAAGCAGTGCGCGAAAATACACCGGATTGCGAACAAGGGCCTCATTTAAGTATTGAATAGCATCCCCATTACGGCCCTTGTCTATGTAAAGTGCCCCTAAATTATTATACGGTTCCGGCTGTTGTGGATTAAGAGACAATGCACGCAAATAATCTTGCTCTGCATACTTTATATTCTTTTCTTTTTCAGCAGCATCTTTCACAGGCATTAACTCCCACACAAGACCGCGGTTGGCAAGCGCGGCAGCATGTTGCGGATTTTTACGGATGAGTTGATTATACAAAGAAAGTGCTTTAGGCAAATTTCCTTTAGATTGCGCCAATTTGGCCTGTTGAAAAATGCGCGTATCAGAACTGCAGGCAGCCAAACAGATACTTAAGGTTAGCGTACTTATAATTTTTTTCATTTTTTCTCCTGTTTAGGACGGTGAATTAAAAACTCTATCCCCACCCATACAGCCCCTACCGTAATGCAACTGTCTGCCACATTAAATACGGGCCATACCCGAAAATCTAAAAAATCCACTACAAAACCTAACGTCATTCTGTCATATAAGTTTCCCAAAGCACCCGCCAAAATAAGTATGGCTCCCCAACTAGCCCCTCGTCCGTATTGGGTAATTTCTTTCCAACTGTATAGGATATAACCAATCACCAGGAGCATTACGAATAGTAACAACCCATTGGCATGTTGAAACATACCAAACGCCGCCCCGGTATTTTCCACATAATTAAGCCAAAAATAGGAACCGAATTTAACAGGCCCTTGCACCGATAACTCCGTTAAAGCCCACACCTTACTGGCCCGGTCCAACGCAAGCAACGCCAGGGCAACCCACAATACTGCTCTGTGCGCAAACATCCATGCCCGCACTTGGGGCCATTTAGGCATGGACATGCTCCCCCTCTTCTACAGTCATATTTTCGGCAGTCAAAACATCTGCACACCGGCGGCATATATCTTTATGCGGGGTCAATGTACCTACTTCTGTTTTCCACTGCCAACAGCGGGCGCATTTATGCCCATCCGCATGGGTGATTTCCACAAAAAGAGGGTCCTTCCCTTCTTTAATTTCCACTTGGGATACAATAGCAATCTCCGGCCACAGGTCTTTGGTTTCTTCCAAAAATGCGCGGGTAGAAGCATCACACGTGCTAAAAATTACTTTGGCTTCTAACGAAGAACCAATAATTTTTTTAGCGCGGGCTTCTTCCAAAAATTTCTGCACTCCCTCACGAATACGGCGGATTTCATTCCATTTATTTTCCAGGCGTATATCTGGAATATACGAAGCATTGCGCGGCATATCGCTTAAGAAAATACTTTGCGCCAACGTGCGGCCTAACGCCGTTTGACGTAATGTTTGCCAGGCCTCTTCAGCGGTAAAAGAAAGCACCGGTGCCATCAGTTGCAAAAGGGCGGTAACAATTTCGGCCAGTACCGTTTGCGCACTGCGCCGCCCGGCCGCATTTACCCCTAACGTATATAGACGGTCTTTGGAAGCATCCAACATAAATGAAGATAAATCCAAAATGCAAAAGTCCGTCAGGGCACGCACCGAACGGCGAAAATTAAATTCCTCATACCCTGCATGAACCTCTTGAATCAGCGCGTCTAACCGCCCCAACATATATTTGTCCATTTCGGCTAGTTCCTTGGCAGGAACCTGGTGAAGGGCCGGGTCATAGTCCGACAAATTACCCAACGCGTAACGCACGGTATTGCGAATTTTGCGGTAGGTATCAATCGTCCCTTGCAAAATTTCATCCGAAATACGTACGTCGCCCTGATAGTCGCTTAACGCTACCCACAGGCGTAAAATATCGGCCCCATATTTACTAATCACATCTTCCGGGTCCACGGCATTACCGGCGGACTTGTGCATCGGTTTACCCTTACCGTCTAATACCATACCATGGGTGAGAATCGTTTTAAACGGAGCGGTATTTTCCAGCGTGTAAGATGGGATATAGGAACTTTGAAACCAGCCGCGGTGTTGGTCGGACCCTTCGGAATAGACATCCGCCGGGAAGTTGAGCCCGCGGTCTTTCAAGACGGCCGCCCAAGAAACGCCCGAATCCAACCATACATCTAAAATATCGGTTTCTTTTCTAAATTCGCTGCCGCCGCATTCACATTGGTATCCTTGAGGCAATAACTTTTCTACCGGTTCGGTAAACCAAAAGTCGGACCCTTCCTGCATAGCACGTGCTTTGATGTTTTCAAATAAGGTGTGGTCAATTTGGGGCTTGCCGCATTTTTTACAATATACAACCGTTACCGGGCTTCCCCAGAAACGCTGGCGGGATAAACACCAATCCGGGCGCAAGCCAATCATAGAACGCATGCGTTCTTTTCCGGCGGCTGGATAAAATTGCACATTGTCTAAATTTTTCATCAGTTTTTCGCGCAGGCCGTTTTTATCAATGGACATAAACCACTGTTCCGTTGCACGGAAAATAATGGGATTATGGCAACGCCAACAATGCGGATAACTGTGCGTAATTTCTTGCTCTTTAATTAAAGCCCCCAGTTCATCTAATTTTTTCACCATCAGCGGGTTGGCCTTAAACACATGCATTCCTTCAAAAACTCCGGCATCTTTCGTATAACACCCTTTTTCATCTACCGGGCAAAACACGTCTAACTTCCACTGTTTACCGGCCTGGAAGTCCTCCTCCCCATGACCGGGAGCAATATGCACAACGCCCACGCCGGCATCCATGGTTACAAAGTCCGTCCAAATCACTGGGTTTTCAACGTGGGTCAGCGGGTGGTAATAAGTTAAACCCACTAATTTTTCTCCCGCCACTTTGCCTACTTGCTGGCAAGAACGGCCTGTGTTTTTAAGAAATTCTTGTGCTAATTTTTCGGCTACAACGTAATACTCCGCGGTTTGGTTATCTTGCAAAATAGCATAATCTTCTTCTTTGTTTACCGCCGCGGCGCGGTTGGCGGGGATTGTCCACGGCGTAGTGGTCCATACGGCTAAATGAACCGGGTGGGAAAAATCCAACTCGCCAAAAATTTCTTTAGTTGGGTTAGCCAGTTTAAAACGCAGGTAAATAGAGGCAGAAGAAACATCTGCGTATTCCGTTTCGGCATCCGCCAACGCGGTCTCGCAATGCGGGCACCAGGTAATTGTTTTTTGCCCTTTATAGACATATCCTTTTTCAATTAAGTCCAGGAAAATGCCAATGGTAATACCCTCATAGCGTTTATCCATGGTTAAATAAGGGTTTTCCCAATCTGCCTGCACACCCAAGCGTTTAAATCCTTGGCGTTGCAAGTCAATAAATTTAGCCGCAAACGCGCGGGCCTTGGTACGGAAAGCAGGCACATCGGTAATATGTTTTTTCTCTTGTTTAAGTTCCTTTAAAAGGGCGGTTTCAATAGGAAGGCCATGGCAATCCCACCCCGGCACATAAGGCGTGTAATAGCCGGACATAGCGCGGGATTTTAAAATAATATCTTTGATAGTTTTATCTAGCGCATGCCCGATATGGATTTTACCGTTGGCATAAGGCGGCCCATCATGCAGTACATAGTGTTTGCCCTGTTCATTTTTTTTGAGCATGGCTTCATAGAGGTTAATGGACTTCCAAAATTCCAAAATGCCGGGTTCTTTTTGCGCCAGGCCTGCCCGCATGGGAAAATCCGTCTTAGGTAGCAAAACGGTATGGGAATATTTATTTTTTGCCATAAGTAAAACCTCAAAAATTTTTATAAATTTAGTTAATTATATTATAGTAAATATCGGCGGTCTTGTAAGCATGCCTGCTAACGAGCGGCTACTGGTTGCGCAGATGCAGGCACTTGCGGTTGAGATGGTGTCACTTGCTCCTGCGGAATGGTAAACCAGAAAGTAGCCCCTTGGCCCAAGCCGGCACTTTCCACACCAATTTCTCCGCCGTGGGCCAGGATAATTTCTTGCGCAATAGAAAGGCCTAACCCCCACCCTTGTTTTTTGGCGTTGCGGTCCACGTCTGATTGGTGGAATTTTTGGAAAATTTTATCTTTTTCACTATGAAGTACCCCCGGGCCGTTATCGGTTAGTTTAAACGTAAGAAACCCATTTTGCAAGTAATAGCGCGCCTCAATACGCCCGCCCTGCGGGGCAAATTTAATGGCGTTGCCCATTAAGTTGTTAATTACTTGAGAAATGCGGAACCGGTCCGCCACCAGGGTTACTTCTTCAGGGTATTCGTATTTTTGCAAAAAAATGCCCTTCTTTTGCGCACCGACATTTTGAAGTGCCACCACATCATTTAGTAACGTATTAAAATTAAATGTCTGCAAATCCATTTTAAACTGGCCGGACTCTATGCGGGAAATATCAATTAAGTCCGCCATAAGCATATTCATATTATCTGTGGCTTTTAAGATATTATTTAAAGCAATTTGATCTGTATTCATTCCCCCCGCCGTAGAGTTTCGGTCCATCATCAGTACAGAGGTAAACCCCGCAATGGCAGAGAGCGGTTGGCGTAAATCATGCGCGGCAATAGACATAAATTTAGAGCGGATTTCGTTTAAGCGGTTTAACTCTTGGTTAGACAAACGCAACTTTTCCACCATACTTTCTAACATATTTACTTTGCCGGAAAGTTGCATCTGCAAATTAGCAATTTGTTGTTGGTAGTTATGTTCGGCCTTCATAATGGTGCGGTTCATTTTTTTAAGGGCCACTTTGCGCGTTATCCAATACGTTACCAACACCACAACGGCTACAACGAGCAAAGAACAAGATAAGAAAATTTGGGAAGTTGTCATAATTACTCCTGAAAAAGTACCCCGCTAGTGCGGGACAATTCTATTTTAGAAATTTTTCCGGCACGTAGCAACCGCGGCGGATGGCAAATAAAATTTACCACCGACGAGGCCACCGGGCTTAACGTACCCGCCGTTAAAATATAATCCACCTGCCCGCCAAATTGGTTTTCTAAACAAGTTTCGTCCGTAATGACGGGTTGCCCGTGCAAGTTAGCACTGGTGCAGGCAAGCGGCACAGGCATGCGGGCTAACAGGCGGTTAAGCGGGTCAAAATCCGGCACCCGCAAGCCGAGCCCTTGCGCCCCGCGTAACAATTTCTTTCCTTGTTCTGTGGGCGGTAAAATAAGGGTAAGGGCCCCGGGCCAATACGCCCGGGCTAATTGCTGGGCAGGAGGATTTAAAACGGCTAATTTTTCGGCCTCTTCTACTGAAGAAACCAATAGTTGCATGGGTTGCGAAAGCGGGCGGTTTTTAAGCGCGCAAATTTGTGCAATGGTTTCTTCACAAAAGGCCCCGGTTCCTAAACCGTAGACGGTATCCGTGGCCAGTACCGCTAGCGCGCCTTGGGTAAGGTGTTGGGCGATACCGGTTAGTTCGTCCTCGGACAGAGAGGCCAGTTTATAAATCTTCGTCTGTTTCATTTTCTTCTTGCGGGGCGGCGTAATCAAAACAATCTATAATCAGTACAAACTCCCCCTGTACTTTCGGGCGGCCTGCTAATTGCGCCGTTACTTCCCGCACCGTACCGCGCAGATATTCTTCGTATACTTTGGAAAGTTCGCGCGCCACAACTACCGGGGTTTGTTCCCCCAAGGTTTTGGCAATCAATTCCAGCATTTTAACCACACGGTAAGGGGATTCATACACCACCACCGGGTGCGCCAACCGGGCGGCCGCACGCAATAATTTAGCGGCTTTACCGGGTTTGCGCGGCAAAAAACCCAAAAATGTAAACGCCCCGCCGGTCAGGCCGGCCCCCGCCAACGCACACGCCACCGCGCTGGGGCCCGGAAGTGACGTAACCGGGATAGTATGTTCCACGGCCTCTTTGACCAGTTTCCACCCCGGGTCGGAAATACACGGCGTACCGCAATCACTGACTAGGGCGCAGTTTTTACCGCTTTTGAGCGTTTCCAAACAACGCGCCACGGACCGGCCGTCATTTTCGTTATAGCGGTAAAGCGGTTTAGAAATTTGAAAATGGGTGAGTAACTGCTGGGTGCGGCGCGTATCTTCACACAACACGGCATCTACGCTTTGCAATACGTCAAGCGCGCGCAAGGTAATATCGCGCAAATTTCCTAGCGGGGTAGGCACAATATAGAGCATATATATAGTATAGCAAAATGCATACGGCCGGTGTATTTATGCTATAATAACCGTACAATTTATCTGTTTTTGGAACCGTATGCAGAATACGGTGCGCTTTTGAAGAAACAAAGGCATATCACAAGTCCAAAAATAGTCGTATCTAGGTAGAGATGGGTCTGCAGCCCCATCTCTGCCGAATGTTTCCTATTGTGCTTGCATAATGGGGGCTACGGCTGTTTGTATGGGTTACTTGTGATAGCTCTTTTCAAGCGGCCGTTTTTGTTGGCTCCGTGGCAGAAAAGTTGAAAATTAAACCTATAGGTCAGGTGTAAGCCTGACGTAAAAAGGAGCAAACAAATGACATACAAACACACCCGGCGGGGGTTCACGCAAATAAATCACGTCATCCTGAACTTGATTCAGGATCTCGTTGTTCAAATATTCAAAGAGGTGAGATTCCAAATCAAGTTTGCAATGACACCTTTATTAAATAACGGGGGTTTCACCCTTATTGAACTACTAGTAGTAGTGCTCATCATTGGTATTCTGGCGGCGGTAGCCCTGCCGCAGTACCAAAAAGCCGTAGCCAAAGCGCGCATGACCCAATGGATTGCCTTGGCAGATGCGTTTAAAAAAGGGGTAGAGGCCTATATCTTGGAAAATGGCTTTCCGCCTGAAGGAGAAGTATGGGCTATCAAAAATTACAGTGGGGATGCTCCTAAACAAATTACACTGCCCATAGATTTACCGGAAACGGACTTTGCCTATAGTGCGGGTGCAGAAAGTGACCCGCAACTATTTACACTTCAGGCAAACTTCCTAATACCACATATTGAGATGTTGTATTATGAAACAGATGCATCCGGTTGGCAAGGACATTGCGAAGGAAGTGATACTATCGGTGTTGCCATGTGCAAAATGCTTAACAATGACTTTCAATGTTGGGATATGTCCGGCGGTACCCCTACCGCTTGCTAACTTTTCCCCACGTCAAAACGCCCCGGGATTGGAACACAACCCCGGGGCGTTTTACATGATGATATATACTAATTTCTACACCAACCCTTGGTCTATCATGGCATCAGCCACTTTTAAAAAGCCCGCAATATTGGCCCCCGCCACATAATCGCCCGGCCGGGCAAATTCTTGTGCGTAGGTTAAGCAGGCCTCGTGGATACTTTTCATAATACGTTGCAAATACGCATCCACTTCTTCGCGGGTCCAGTAAATACGCATACTGTTTTGCGTCATTTCCAGGCCGGATACCGCCACCCCGCCCGCGTTAGAGGCCTTACCGGGGGAATACAAAATCCCTTTCCGGGTAAATGCTTCCACCGCTTGCGGCGTAGAAGGCATATTGGCCCCCTCGCACACCAGCATGCACCCATTTTGTAAAAGCGTTTTGGCATCTGCGCCGTCTAACTCATTTTCACACGCCGTGGGGAACGCACAATCACAGGGAATGTCCCACGTTTTTTGATGCGGGCGGAACTGGGCGTGCGGATATGTTTGTGCGTATTCTTTTACACTACCGCGGCGTACAAACACCAGGTCTTTTAAGAAAGATAATTTCTCCGCATTGAGGCCCTCTTTATCATAAATACTGCCGTCGTAATCCATAAAACCGACCACCTTGGCCCCCAGTTCGGTTAATTTTTCCATGGTATAAATACCCACGTTACCCGCGCCGGAAATCACACACGTTTTTCCCTTTAATTCATCCTTGCGCGTAGCCAACATATTTTGCGCAAAATACGCCACCCCATAGCCCGTTGCCTGCGGGCGGAGCAAACTGCCGCCCCAATTGGGTTTTTTGCCGGTAAAGGCCCCGGTAAAATCGTTCGTTAGTTTTTTATATTGGCCGAACATATAGCCAATTTCCCGCGCACCGCACCCCAAGTCCCCGGCGGGGATATCCGTATGATAGCCGATATGGTGGTACAGTTCGTTAATAAAAGAGTGGCAAAACCGCATCACTTCGTCATCACTTTTACCGCGGGTGTCAAAATCACTTCCGCCTTTTCCCCCGCCTAACGGCAAGGTAGTTAAACTATTTTTAAAGGTTTGCTCAAAGGCCAAAAATTTAAGGGAGTCCGCCGTGACTGACTCATGAAACCGGATCCCGCCCTTGTACGGCCCCAAGGCACTATTAAACTGAATACGAAATCCGCGGTTGACGTGAATTTCCCCTTTGTCATCTTTCCACGGCACGCGGAATGCAATAATGCGCTCCGGCTCTACCATACGCTCTAAAATGCGCTCTTTGATATAAAGCGGTTTTTTGTCTAATACCGGGGCCAGGGTACGCACCACTTCTTCCACGGCCTGGATAAATACTTTTTGCGTCGCGTTCTTGCGGCGGAAATCTTCCATAAAATTTGTTAAATAGGTTTGTGTGTTCATACGTTTATTAAACATTTCTTGTGCAAGAATTTCAAGCGGGTTTTTTAAAAATATGTTACACTACCCACAAGGGGTTCCCATGAAATTAACGTCTAACATGGAAGATTATTTAGAGGCCGTTTCCTTCTGCGCGAACGAAGAAGGGGCCGCCCGCGTGAGTGACATACGGGATTTACTGGGCGTAAAAACCCCCAGCGTAACCGGGGCTATGAAAATACTGGCTGAAGAAGGGTACGTCATGCGCGCCCCTTACAGTGCGGTGCGGCTAACAGCCAAAGGCAAACGCGCCGCGCAAGACGTAAAAAACCGCCATGCTATTTTCAAACGCTTTTTAGAACAAGTGTTAGGCGTAAACCCCAAAACCGCCGAAGAAGATGCCTGCAAAATGGAACACACCGTTAGCAAAGAAACCCTGAGTAAGTTGCGCGCATATTTGGATAAAATTTCCCAAAAATAAGTTATATTTCCACGCAATTTTTGTACACCCTGCCCACGCGCAGGGCTTTTTGTGCTATAATAACAGTGAAGGACAAAACAATTATATCTGTTTTTGGAACCGTATGAAGAATACGGGGAACTTACAAAAGTTTCCTACCACGCCAAAAACAGCCGTTTGAGGTACAACCGGGGACTATAGCCCTGGTTGTACCGAGTGTTTCCTGCCCGCAGGGGCAGGGGACCGCGGTTGTTATATTCGGTACCGTGGTAGGAACCGGTTATAACAACCGTTTTTTGTAACTTCACCGGGAACAGAGAGGAGAAAAACATGTACAAAAGAAATACCCGGCGGGGTTTTACGCAAATAAATCAAGTCATCCTGAACTTGATTCAGGATCTCGTTGTTCAAATATTCAAAGAGGTGAGATTCCAAATCAAGTTTGCAATGACACCTTTATTAAATAACGGGGGTTTCACCCTTATTGAGCTGTTAGTCGTTGTTTTGATTATCGGCATTTTGTCGGCGGTCGCTCTGCCGCAATATCAAAAGGCCGTGGCAAAAGCACGTGTTACCCAATGGCTTGCTTTAACTGATGCTTTTAAAAAGGGAGCAGACGCCTTTATCCTGGAAAACGGCTGGCCTCCCGCAAACGAGATATGGACTTTTACAGGGACTTCGGCCAACAAAATGCTTAATCTGGATTTGCCGGCTTCCCCAACCTCCGGTTTTTACTTTAGTACAGGGGCAGAAGGAGATGGAACTGACAGTTGGTATTCAATCTCCGGCTATACAAACGGGGCGGACTTGGTCTATGAAAAGCTGAAGTCAACGGGTAGTTGGCAAGGCACTTGCATGGCATTTAATAGCACATGGCTTAGTGTATGCAAATCCTTAAAAATGTATGATTATGAGTGTTACGATAGCACAGGAGGGGAGGGCACTTTTGCCTGTTAGTAAAACTTGCCGGGCGATTAAAGCCCGGCATTACAGTTACCACAAATAATACGCCGCGTAGCACACTACTTTTAGTACCCTGATTTGTCAAAATCAAACCAGTTTGTGCCGCAAGTTGAACGCCGCGTACGTCTGCCGGACCGCGCAACGCGCGGCAAGTACGCAAGTGAAAGTCGGCACAAAATGGAAAGATTTTGGCAAATTGTTGGATTTCACCAGCGTACCTTCGCGCCACGTTGTTACTCTACCACAAATAATACGCGGGTATCAGCAGTAATAGCGATAATCCTACTAAAATTACTTCCAACTTAATAAACCACTTGAGCCACATCGGGTACGAAATCCCCGCTAAGGCCAATGCTCCCATGGTAACAGGCGCAGTGGGCAAAATGGGGTTGCCCCAGCCGTCTCCAAACTGAAAGGCCAAAATCACCGTCTGGCGAGAAACGTGTACCAGGTCCCCCAGCGGAATCATCACCGGCATGGTAAGTACGGCCTGGCCGGAACCGGAAGGCACAAAGAAATTGAGTAACGTCTGCGTGCCAAACATAGCCCACGAGGCCACAATCGGGTGTAAGTGCCCCACTAACTGGCTCATGGCGTTTAAAAACGTGTCTAAAATGTGGCCGTCGGTAGCAATCACCACGATAGAGCGCGCCAATGCCATTAAAATACAGACGCTTACCATGGATTTGGCCCCATCAATAAACGCATCTGTGGCCTCATTAACGGTGAGGCCGCCAAAATACGCACTGGCAATAGACACACCGATAAACACAGCGGCAATCTCCGTCATATACCACTGGTAGCGGATGACCCCATAAAATAACGCACCCATCCCCACCACAAACGATAAAATCACCAGTTTATGCGCGCGGGTGAGTTCATAAGATTTTTCCGGCATAACGTCGTTAATAATGTTTAGTTCGGCGCGTTTATCCAGGTCTATTTTATAAGTTAAACTTTTGGTCGGGTTTTTGCGCACGCGCTCCCCATACCAACTAAAAAAACCCGCCACCACACTGGTAAATACCAACCATACCACCAGGCGGTATTGCCAACCGGAATACATGGGTAGTTCAGCAATACTTTGGGCAATCCCCACCGTAAATGGGTTTACAAAAGCCGACGAAAACCCGGTAAACGCCCCAATAAACGGCAAACTCATCCCCACCACCGTATCATACCCTAAAGACAGGGCCAGCGGAATAAAAATAGGGATAAAGATGAGCGTTTCTTCTTCCATACCAAACATAGCCCCGCATAACGAGAACAAAAAAATACATACGGGAATAAACAGTTTGGTACAGCGCGGGTGGGTAGAAAAGAAGGCACTTATTTTTTTAATCACGGTATGTACCGCGCCGGTACGCTCTATAATCGTAAACAGCGCGCCCACTACCAAAATAAATGCAATAATACCCGCGCATTTTTCAAACCCCTTTACCGGGGCGGCCAGGATAGCCCCCAGCCCTTGCGGGGCCTTGGCTACCGGGTGGAAGGAACCGGCTACGGCAATGGTGCGCCCGGCTTCCTCTATACGGTCATACTGACCTGTGGGCAGAACCCACGTAAGCATGGCCACGGTGGCCATGATTGCAAACACCAAAAAATAAGTGTTGCATAACATCCTTTTGGCTCTTGCAAAAGAACGAGATACGGCTTTTGTCATTTCCTTTTGTTTTCCTCTTTGTTAGTACTGCTTTGTTTTTATAAACACGTTCTATCGGCTCAAACAAATAAATGCGAAAGAACGCAAAACTCAATTCCGGCCCTACAGAGAACTGTGCCCCTCGCGGGTACTACACATGGGATGGGCAGGTTACTCGCGCGTCGCGGGCAATGCCTGGGGACGGCGCGGTTCATCACCGAATAAAACTCTCGGTAGGATGATTTGGCAAATTTGTTTTTAGTTTTCGGGGAAAAGTTGGGCCGTAGCGTACGTCTGCCGGACCGCGCGCAGCGCGGCAAGTACGTAAGGCACAAGTCACCGAAAAATAAATCAAATTTGTCAAATTGTTTCCCATTTTCCAACGTAACATCACCGAAAATCCGTTGTCCTCACCAACCCATAAAATACGGCGGGATGAGAAACGCAAAACTCAGCACATACATCAAAATAAGTAGCGGTAAAATCCATTTTAGCCACCGCCCAAAACTAATGCGCGCAAAGCCAATAGCGGCAATCGTTACCGGGTCGGTAGGCATGGAAATATTGAGCCAACTTCCCCCCAACTGAAACGCCAACACCATCGTTTGGCGGGTAATACCAATTAAGTCCGCCAATGGAGCGAGTACCGGCATGGTTAAAACGGCCTTACCGGAACCCGACGGAATAAAAAAGTCAATCACCGTTTGTAACATCATAGCCGCCCACGAAGCACAAATCGGGTGCAAATGTTTAATGGCTCCGCTCATCCATTCCAACATGGTATCTAAAATATGCCCATTATTAGCAATAATCACAATGGCTTGCGCAAAACAGAGTAGCATGGCAATTTCCGCCATGCCGCGCACACCGTCAAAAAAAGCATCATTAAACTGTTGCATTTTCATCTTGCCCAACATACCGCATACAAACCCAACGCCTAAAAACAGTGCGGCAATTTCCGTAATATACCACCCGCTTGCTTCCAGGTGTAGCATTTCCATTAGATCAATGCCCCAGTGATTAGTGACAAACGCACAAATTTGTGGTTTTAAAACCCCCATCACAAGCCCCATCATTCCTAGCCCAAAGGCCAACAGTACCCATTTTTGGCGGCGGGTAATGTGGGGTTCTTCTTTAGAAAGTTTTAATTCTTTGCGTTTTACTTCGTCAAATTCATAGGTTAAACTATCCTGCGGATTTTTGCGGATTTTTCGCGCATATAACCCCATCCACGTAATCACTACTACGGTACAAACTGCCCAAATAATCAGGCGATACCCTAAGCCGGAATAAAGCGGCACCTGGGCAATTCCTTGTGCAATCCCCACGGTAAATGGGTTCGTAAAGGCGGCCGCAAACCCTACCCCCGCCCCCACAAACGGAATAGCCGTTCCTAAGGCGGAATCATACCCTAACGAAAGGGCTAATGGAATAAAGATAGGAATAAAGATGAGGGCTTCTTCGCACATACCAAACGTGGCCCCGCACAAAGAAAACGTAATCACTCCCAGCGGGATAAATAAAAAGCGTAATTTGGGGTTGCGCTTAAAAAACTGGCTGGCGGCCCCGATACCTGCTGTAATGGCCCCGGTTTTTTCTACTACAGACAGCACCCCGCCAATGACTAGCAAAAACACAATTACATCGGCCGTTTTGGAAAAACCTTCCACCGGGGCTTTTAACACATCAAAAATTCCCTGCGGGGCGCGCTCTACCGCGTGATAAGTGCCTGCTACCACCATTAAACGCCCGTCCTGTTCCACCCGGTCGTAACTGCCGCTGGGCACAATCCACGTCATAGCGGCTACCCCAACAATAATCCCCAAAATAATGGCAAAAGTATTAAGTTTAATTTTACTTAACAAGCGGGACATACGTTTTTACGCTCCTGTAAAAAAAAATAAATAACAAGTATATATTGTATAAAAATTAAAGAGAAAAGATGTACAAAATACCCGAAAAAAATTTTTACACTTCCCAATAGACAAGCAAAACTCCGCGGGATAGTTGGATAGTAAACGTACGGGCCGCCGTTTCGTTACTTAAAGAACGCGTAGTACCGACAGGCAGTGTTTCATTAGATAAAGGATATTTTAACCCGGTAAGCGTCACCCCACTGCAAGGGGTGAGCGGCACTAAACTTACGCGCTTGTTAAGCTTGGCCGGAAACGTCATGGCACATGTAATTAAACACATACGCCATTTGTTCCCCGCCAGGGTAATACGGTATTTACGCGCATACCGCGCCAAATGCAACATATTTCCCAGCGCAAAATCCCACCGGTCCCCCACAAACCCCACCAGGGTAATTGCTTGCGGGGCAAAGGTATGCGTGGCATAGTAAAGTGCTTTTTCCAAATCTGTATTTTGTTGGGTAGAAACATACACCACCCGCGGTTGCAACTTTTTTAAGTCCCGCTTAAAAATAGAGTCCAAATCCCCCACCACATAGTCCGGCTTCACCCCGGCGCGCAATGCCTTGGTAGCCCCGCCGTCCGCGGCAATTACCACGTCGTGTTCGCGAGCCAGTTGCCGCAAAAGTTTGGCGGAAACTTCTTCCCCATTACCAATCAGTAATATGCGTGAGGTTTGCATTTTTGGGTTTTCTTCCTATTAAAAGTACAATTAAACTAACCACAATACCTATATAAAATGGGTCCAGCGTTTGCACCCAAACCCCGGCAAGCAAATGCCATACCGTCATGGCAGCCGCACTTAACGTGGCAGAAATGACAAACAACCGGTCCGAAATACGGTGCGGGGAGACATATCCCATTAAAATAGGAACCAGTAAACACGCCGAGAAATAAGACCCTAACACCAACCAAATTTCTTTAAAACTACCGTGAAAGAACTGGGCCATAAAAATAGAAAATGCACCCACTACAAAAATGGAAATCCGGTTAGAAAGAACCACATTTTTAAACCGGGAGCGCAACAAATCAAAACTAAGCGTATTGGCGGCAATAAATAAAAATGAATTTAGCGTAGACAAAATAATAGACAAAATTCCGGCAGCAAAAAACCCGCGTAACCCTACCGGGAGCAACTGGATAGCATAGAAGAAATACGCTTGGCCCGGCTCGGCCTGTGGCAGTATCGCCCGGGCGTATAAAGAGCCGGTGGTCGTACAAAAATCAAACAAAAACCAAATGACCGTGGAAATTAAAATGCCCTTTTTAACAATCTTAGGGGACCGCGCCGCAAAACAGCGTTGGTAAAAACTGGGGTCAATGAGTGTAGAAAACGCAATAAACCCCCAAATAAACGTATTAAGCCACGTTTCTCCCCCAGTTAGCGTAAAGTGGGAAGAAGGCAAATTGGCTTTTAAAAAAGATAGACCTCCAAAATCCGCCACGGAAAACACAACTACCAAACCTACCGCGCTACACATCACAAAAAACTGAACCATGTCTGAAAACACGACCGAGCGCAAACCGCCCCACGCACTATATACCCCCACAAATAACGTACCCCAAATCATCCCGGCTAGCACACTCATGCCAAACACCATGTGCAAAAACATCCCCAGTGAAAGCACGTACACTACAGGCGCAATATAACAAAAAGTTAGTACAGCAGACACTTTAGCAGATTTAGGGCCAAACATTTGGCTAGTTAAATCCGGCAGGGTATACGAAGAATAGCGGGCCAATCGCTTGGCAATAAAAAACGCAAACACCAAATACGCCGCATACCAAAACACCCCTTGTGTAATAAAGTTATAGATACCGTAATTAAACGTAATTTCGTTAACGGCAAAAATTCCACCGTACCACGTGGCCACCATAGTGGCTACAAACAGGGGGAGTGTTAACTGCCGCCCCATCAGTAAATAATCTAAGGCGGAGGGATTATTGCGGTTTTTTTTAAGCCGCCACGAACCATAAACAGCCGCCGCCGCGGTGGCTACAAGCACCGCCCCAAACACCAGCCAATCTATCCACGTAAAATACGAAACAGTTGTTAATTCCGGTTGCATAGTTGTTTTCTTTATTGTATCATAAACGGCCCCGGAAGGGATAGCCCGCCCCTGAAAATAAAGGCACAACCCTACATATGCCACGCAAGGTTGTAATGCAAAGAAACGAAATGTGTCAAATTAGGGGAAAATTATGTTAGAATAGAATAGTCGTTAAAAATTTGACACTGTTTTTGGAACCGTATGCAGAATACGGGTAACTTTGGAAGTCCAAAGTTTCGTTCAGGCCAAAAACAGCCGGTATTAGGTACAACGGGACCGTACATCCTGTTGTACCGAGTGTTTTCCGTCCCAGACGGAAAGCCACGGCTGTCCGCTAAGTTACCTGAACGAAACTTGGTGTACGGCCGTATGTATTTCCCCTTAAACAGCCAAATCAAACCAAACTAATTAAGGAGTGAAATATGCAAAAAAACAACCGGGCGTTTACGCTCATTGAATTACTGGTAGTCATCCTCATCATTGGTATTTTGGCCGCCGTGGCGTTACCGCAATACCAAAAGGCCGTAGCCAAAGCACGCGCCACGGAAATAATTAACTATATTAGTACCGGTCAAAAAGCCATTGACTTATATGTATTAGCCCATGGTTATCAAGATGCGGACTTTATGGGAACAAACACCTCGGACTTAGATATAAGTATTCCTGTATCTGCTGACCTGCAAGAACGTTATGTGGCCACTGCCGTATGTGATGGCATTTCTCAGTACTGTGATTTAAATCTAACAGCCAACGGAAATAAGGGTGGCCTTGTAGACATAGAACTCCGAAAAACCGTCACGGGTTGGGCCGGCCAATGCGTAGCCGATAATACACTTGCCTTATCTGTTTGCCGCCTAATTACAGATCACCAAGCACATATTACCTGCCAATTTGTTGGGAGTAGTGGCCTGCAAGGTTGCAACTAACTATTTCCATTTCTTCAGGGCTTTTTTAGCAGGTTTCCAACCGCCGTCAGCGGCCTGTTGCAAGTATGCACGGGCCGCTTGCGTTTGGCCGTTAGCGGCATAAATCATCCCTGCATGGTAGGCAATTTCAGGGTTGTCTTGAATATACTGCGCAGGGAAAGCACGCACCAAATCTAATGCCTGAGAAAATTGACCCTGTTTATAAAAAATCCACGCTTGCGTATCTATCAATGAGAAATCTTCCGGCCACACAGCCAAGGCCCGTGCGGCATATTCGGCGGCCTCATTCAACCGCTCTCCGCGTTCTGCCAAAGAAAATGCCAACAGATTTAATGCCGCCGCATTTTTGGAATTTTTTTCCAGCAACATTTTTATCTGTTCTTCCATGGCCTGATATTTTTTTGCCCCTTCCAAGGCAAACGCATACTGCAGGCGTGCATCTTCACTTTGCGGAAATTTCTCTACCAAGGGCTTTAACAGTTGGGCAGCCCCCCGGTAATTTTGGTGTTCATTAAGAGCCACCGCATACAAATAAGTTACCTCCGCATTGTCTGCAAATAATTCATGTGCCCGGCGGATGGTTTTTATACTTTGCTCCTCTTGCCCTAATTTACGCTGATAGTAACTAACCTGCACTTGCTTGGCCGGGTCCTGGGTATAATCTGCCGTGTCCTGCAAATAGGTAATGGCTTTGTCATATTCCCCGCGTTTTTCAGCCAAAATGGCCAAAAAATTGTTGGCCGGGATATTGCCTTTGTCTAATTCTTTAGCGCGGGTAAAATAGATTTCCGCCTGCGTAAAATCCTGCACTAGTACATATACGGCCCCCATGCGGGCCAACATTGGCGCGGTAGAAACGCCCATTTTGTCCAACTCTTCTAATTCATGGAGCATCAGAAAATATTGGCTGGTTTTCTCATATACATCCGCGCGTCCCATGCGGGCCGCCACATGTTGCGGTTCTAAGGCAAGTGCTTTATTAAATGCTTCCAACGCTTCCGGATAGCGTTTGTAGAAAAAAAACATACGGCCCTTTTCACTATAAATATCGGCGGCAAACAGCGGGCGGTTGTTGGCCAAGGTGTCTAACGTGCTAGCGGCCTTATCCGGGTCGGCAGTGGCCAGAACCGTCATATATTGGAATAAAATGTGTTCATCATCCGGGTCTAACTCCAGGGCTTTTTCATAGGCAGAAGCGGCTTTTTTCCAATCTCCCTTACGCCATTGGTAGGCCCCATAAACGGCCCACGCATCCGGGTCTTTTTGGGCGGCGGGGTCCTCTATAAAATCAACATACCAGTCAGCCAGTTCTACCACATCCACCGCCAAGGCCTCCGCCACCAGTTGTTGCTTTAAATAGGCAGAATCCGGCATGTGTTGCAAGCAACGGCGCAATTTACTAAACCGGCTTGGGTCGGCCTTCCTTTGGGCATAAGCCGCAGTTAAAAACTCGTTAAACAAAGATGCCTCTTGTTGGGCCTGTTGACTAATGGGCAAGGCCATGCACCACGTGCTAACCCCCGCTAAAATAAGGCCCAGGCATCCTTTTCTCATAACGGTTTCCCCATAATCCACGCATCAGAACCGTCTTTATAAAATTGCTTACGCACCGCCCGGCAGACAAACCCGCATCTTGTATACAGTTCTATGGCCGCCGTATTTTGAGTACTTACTTCTAATGTAACATCCCCCCCCGGCAATTTTTCCAACGCATGTGTAAGCAGGCGCGTTCCAATACCACTGCGGCGCATGGCAGGTTCTACCGCCAAATTGGTGATTTCATACTGGTCCGCCGCTCCGCGTAGTGTAAGAAAACCCACCATTTTTCCGTTCGTTTCTGCGCACCATACCCGGCAAGCAGGTTGGGCCAATTCCGCCTGCCATTGCTTTTCATTCCAATGCGCGCTAAACATACAAGCATGATCTAATCTAGTTAAAATAGCGGCTTCAGCCGCCCCTGCTAAACGGATATTCATTTGGCTCCCTCCAATTCAAACCGGGCCGGCTTTAAGTAAAGCGGCTCCAGCGCGTTTTCTTCGCCGATATTTTTCTGTGTAAAACGTAATAACATGCGCACTTGCACCCGACAGGCCCGATAGGGAGCCAACGCATATGCCCCATTTAATAACGCATCCAGCGGTTCAAAATTCTTATCCGTGCCTACCACAAATAATTCTTGCGGGTATGCAGCAAGTTGCTTAAGTAATTCTTCCCGGCTTAACCATTGGGGGGCAGCGTGTGTATCATCTATCATTTGTAAAAAATATTCTTCACGAAAAGCGTGCAACACCACCGCTACGGCCCCTTGCGGATGTTGTCTTTTCCAAGTTTGATAAGCCCGGGTACAACGTGCCTGTGCAGCAAGCACGTCAAAAAGGGTAACACCTAATACCTGCGTATGGTTTAACATCCGCATCATAGAGGCAAACGTCAGTGCAATACGAATCCCGGTAAAACGCCCCGGCCCGCGGATAATCAGCACCCGGGAAATATCCGGCAACGCGGCATGGGCATTTGCCAATAGTTTACGTAATAGCGGAAACAGGAGTTTTTCCTGCTTAATACCCGCCCGGCGGGCCGAAAAAACTTTCCCATCTTTTTCCAACGCCACTAACAACGGTGAAGATGATGTATCCATTACAAGCGTGCAACCCGGCATAACCCCTCCAATAACGCGTCTGACACGCGCCCATACGAAGCCAACTCAATGGTGCGCGTATCCCCGCTTTGTAACACAAAATTTAATTCCAATCGGTCCTGCGGAAAAAACCGCTTTACCGGATCCGGCCACTCAGCCAAAATGATAGCATGTTCATCTTCCAGCATTTCTTCAAATCCCAAATTAAAAACTTCTCCTTCTTCCAAACGAAATAAATCAATATGAAATAACCGGGTGTTTCTATTATGATATTTTTTCATCAAACTAAAACTGGCACTGGTGGGTGAACTTTTTAGCCCCAGTGCTTGTGCCACCCCCTTCACAAAAACAGTTTTGCCGGCCCCAATCGGGCCGCGTAAAAAAACGATTTCCCCCCCTTTTAATAGGCCTGCAAACTTGCTAGCCAATGCCAGGGTTTGCCCGCGGGAAGAAGTAATCAGTTGAGCTGTTTTCATAATTTTAACGTACGGTGCGAACACATACTTCGCGTCCATCTGGCAAAATGCGGCGGTCCTGGTTTGCCGGATCCGGCTGGGCTACCCCATCTACCACGTATTCATACTGGTATTCCCCAGAAGCCAGCGCAACAGAAGTTTCAAAATATCCCTTTTTGTAAGGGGTAAGTTCCAAAGGATCTTTTCCCCACCGGTTAAAGTCCCCCTGCAATTCTACTTTTTCTGCCCCTGGGCTTGTAAGGAAAAAAGTGCGGTACTTTACCTCCCTATCAGCATGAACCGGGACAGGGGTAGTTGCTAGCAACATATCTTGTTTTTGAAGCGGTGCTATTTGACTGGCATGCAGTAACACCTGTTGGGAAAACAGATACCAACGCTGCATCTGTGAAAAGAACCATACCAATGCCCCCATAAAAAGCACCAACAACAAGGCAAACAGCGGGCTATTACGTTTAGTGGGTGTCATCTTCTAAAAAACTCCGTACATACAACTTTGCCCCATAGGTACGCGCCATGGCCGCCAGGGCTTGGGTGTCCGCCCCGGTATTTTCCACACAACTTAAAATAGTTTTATCAAACCCGGCTTGCACGCAATCTTGTAAAAAAGACAGCACATCCGCGTAGGCATCTTGGTATTCTTGTTCCGGGCGGACCAGTTGTAACCATTTGGTTTCATTTTCGGCATTCACGCTCACATTGACAACATCTATCACACGGCGCAATTCTGCCACAATGGGTTTATGGTTAATCCTATCCCCCAATCCATTGGTATTTAAGCGGATTTTAAACGGCGGGAACTTGGCCTGCGCCTGCCACCCTTTCAGCGTTTGGGCTACAAACAACAGTACATCTAACCGCATGGTAGGTTCACCATAACCGCAAAAAACAACTTCCTCAAAAGGGGCTTTTTTTAGTTCTTCTTCCAACACTACAAGCACCTCTTGAGCCGAGGGTTCCTGCCCGGCCAGGTTTAAATTATTGCCGTGAAAATCCATCTTCCACTTGGTTTTGATGCAAAATGTGCACAAGTTAGGGCAACGGTTGGTAATGTTTAAATAAACATTGCTACCAAAACGGTAGACAATTTTTGGGCTAGTAGCAGTCATAAATTCTCCTGCTCTAATTATACTATTTTGCGTACGTTTCGCAAAAACATCTAAATACACAAAAAATAACACATGCGTGCTTAAAAAATACTAAAATAGTAATAAGGAAGGGTGGCCGAGTGGTTTAAGGCGTCAGTCTTGAAAACTGATGTAGGGGCAACTCTACCGAGGGTTCGAATCCCTCCCCTTCCGTATGAATTTAAAAACCCTGCGTGTAAGCGCGAAGTTTTTAATTTTGGGGCAAATATGCTACCATAAGGGTACAGATTTTGCATGCAGGAGGTACGTATAACCCCTAAGCTCTAAAACGGCTTATTAAAATTTGAATTGGTACTGTTTTTGGTTGTCTAAATTAGTTTAGACATCACTTATGTAGTAGCATAAGAGATTGGGAACCGAAAACAGTCGCTATAGCTAGTAAAATTGGACTAATTACCCAATGGTACTGGCGATAATCCTATGTTTGATTTTTCATCATAATAGGTAGGCGGCTGTTGTTTGTGTGATCCCAATCTCGCAAATAGCAGTCGTCTTTTTTGTGGGACTCCTGCTTGTATGCCCCAGGCATACCGACCTAATGAAAATGGAGTAATTATGTATCACACATTAGAAAATGCAGTAAACGCAGTACGCACCCAACGAGGGTTTACGCTCATAGAACTATTGGTAGTCGTGTTAATTATCGGTATTTTAGCCGCGGTTGCGTTGCCGCAATACCAAAAAGCCGTACTAAAAAGCCGCCTGACGGAAGTAATGACAACGCAGAAGACGTTACAAAACGCATTGGAATTAGCCCTTCTGAATGGCATTCAAAACCCGACGATAGACCAATTGGATATTGACTTGCCCATGTCTAGCTTCTCAAACAACCGCGGTTACACAAGTGAACACTTTTCTTATTACTTAAATGGTTCTGGAAGTTTTTCAATATACCCTACGAATAAAATGTCTACATTAGATGACTTTGCAATGGTTTGGAATTATAATAATGGTTCTTGGGAGGCGGACTGTTTTATAGCAAATGGAAACGGAAAAACTACAGAATGGGCAACATACGCCTGTAATACATTGATAGCACAGGATGATAGAATTCATATACCCAGTTCTGGCGGGAAACAATAAATTCTATTAGCATTAATCCCCGTTAGGGCACGCGCCTCACGGGGATTTTTTTATGCACCACTGATAGCATGCGATTTTTGGCTGGATTTTGCGAAGTGCGGCAAATCTTTTGCTTTTATGCTAGAATAGGTCAGAAGATGTTGTTTTAGTTCTTTTACGGAGAAAAAATATTATGAAAACTTTAAAGAATGGGAATATTGCTTTTTACCGTTTAGGTCGCATGATAGTTTTGGGAGCTGGCGCGATGGGTTGGTTCGTGGCCCTTCCTGTACTCTATTTTACAATTGGACAGAACAAACAAGTATTTTATATTGTTCTGTCTATCCTATTGCTTATGATGATTGCTGAATTTTTTGTTATAATTAAATTTATTTTACCGCCTCTACTTGTTTGTACTCCGCAAGGGATAGAACTACATAAGAAAAAACATACCACGATATTTTGGAATCAAATAACGGCTGTTCATTGGCAGAAAAAAGCTAACGCCACGGAACAATTAGTTTTTGAAACAGCCGAAGGTCCCTTACATACAGTTCCCCTAATTATAGCCAATGAGGATCGGGAATATCTTTTTAGAGTTTTACGAGAACATAACATCCCTGTAGAAGAGTGTTATTCATAAATTCAGCATTTTGCTACCCCAAACTACACACTCCGTATTTTAGTTTTTGGTCTAATGGTCAAAAAGTATACTTAATACCGTCTGAAAAATGAGTTGCTCCCCTTTTGTGTTGTTTTCTGCCCCCCCTTGCGGTACATAAACCGCTGTTATGCTTATTGGCCTGTCCCCCTTGCGGAGAAAGGCCAGGCCAAAGGCCGCAGCCCCGCAAGCATGTCATGCGGGAACTAGGTAAAGGGGTACTCTAAAGCCCTTTTATCTCTTTGGGAAAGTACGGTGTAGCCGGGTATCAATAGGTTTTTCTTCATACAAACTCCCTTTTTGTCGCTTACGCGACGTTTTCCCCGCAAGGGGGACAAATAAAACCAACCTAAAATATCAACTTCTTTGGCAATTAGGCCGAATAAAATAAAATTTTACCTATTTGCCAAAACATCTTTAGCGTGATACCCGGGAAACCAGAAGCCCTGTATTTTACTGTGGATAATGCCGAAACATATTCGTCACTTATACTCATTTATACTGAAACACGCCGGGCATACACCCGGCGCGATTTTGACCATAAATAAAAGTATATTCTCTTGGGTTATTGTTGAGGTGTATAGCCGGTAACAGGATTAACGGCACAATACACGGTGAACGTCCTCGTATAATAAACGCCCATGGTTAATGCTACCAGGGTTTCATCAATCCAATCATTGTTTGTTGTCATTTTAACAATTTTTCCGTTTGGGCAAATTTGAGAAAAATCATGCTCGTGTTTCCGTCCCATTCCCCAGAAGAAAAAATGGTCTCTTTCCGAATATTTTTGAACCGTAGCATAGTGATTCACCTTGTTATCTATAATAAACTGTGAATTTGTACAGCCGCACAAAATACAAGCACATAAAACCATACCTAAAATTAATGACATCCGTTTTTTCATAGATTAGTTCCTTTTTTCAATTGAATTTTTATTATCTTTTGCTGGTGGCAATCCTCAATTTCAATTATACACAATATTAAGAAAATAATAAAAAATCCATATTATGTAATAAATACATAAATCCTCACCTACTAGAGCATCTGTTAAATTTGGAAATGTGGATAAGGCAAGCGCAACAAGTAACAGAATAAAATAGCCAAAAATCTACACATTTTTTCTTATCTTAACCCATTCTTCCCTTCCCATGGCGGTTTAACGCATGAAACGTATTGAAGCAAATATACGCTGGCATAATTTTCATTTGCGCCAAACCATTTTGTTGACTACACCT
Organism: Elusimicrobiaceae bacterium; assembly: GCA_045593745.1. Taxonomy (GTDB): domain Bacteria; phylum Elusimicrobiota; class Elusimicrobia; order Elusimicrobiales; family Elusimicrobiaceae; genus Avelusimicrobium. The sequence continues at coordinate 247,299 of JAZNXF010000007.1, forward strand.
GTGTAACTTTGGATGATTTTAACCACTTTATCCGACACATTTTCATCCACATAATCCGGCACTGGAAGGCCGTTGTGTCCGTTTTGTTTCATTTCTACGGCTAACGCCACTGCT
>JAZNXF010000008.1:0-30149 GCA_045593745.1 Elusimicrobiaceae bacterium
CCTTAATTTTACAACAGCAAGCGTTGTAGATTCCCGATAAAAGCATTCGGGAATGACAATTTTTGTTTATAACTACATTTTTGTTTTGCATCATACGTCTCCTTTTATATTAGGTCATCCTGAATTTAATTCAGGATCTCACCTTATATTTCTAAAAGTGGTGAGATTCCAAATCAAGTTTGCAATGACATTTTGTTTAATGTTGGGTTGACACCCAACCTATAATTTCAATTCTTCTGCCCGGAAAACGCATGCAAAAACGGCTGGAATACCGGGCCTCACCACAAAGCACAGCACAACAGCCGTAATTTACCACTTGCGTAGTAAACGTTCGGTATGTAAGAGGTGCGCACCTCTTACATACCTAATACGACTATTTTTGGCGTGGTGAAGACCCATTGGGCCCTGCGTTTCTTAAACGCTTCCAAAAACAGATAAAATTGTATGTATAGTATAGGAAAAAACTGTTTTGTCGTCAACTATTGCCCGGGAAACACCTTTCTTGTTACAATAAATTATGCGGATTTTATGTTTTCTCTTGTTGTGTGTGTATGCTTTGCCTGCAATGGCTGAGGTAAGTGTGATTTCCGTTACCGACGAAACCAAACACACACAAAAAGAAGATTTTTTTCACACCTTTGAGTATTTTATTCAAGGTAGCGGCATGGGCAGTAAGTGCCAGGCCACACGCATTGCGAAGCGTTGGTTTGTAACCGCGGCACACTGTGTGTCACCCAGTTGCCAAACCGCATGCACCTTGCAGATGGATTTATTAGAAGGCCCTATCTCCGCTATAGCCACAGTCAAGCATAGTTCTAAAAAACCCGCCGTTTTTGTTCATCCGCAATACAATTCCTCTGCTACGATAAAAATTCCCTACGATTTAGCTTTGATTCACTTAGATGTTACCCGCGCACCTAAAACCTATTACCGCCGCGCGGCTAAAGTAAATCAACCCCATGTAGGAATTACCGAACAAGCATTTATAAATTATTTAGACAAAAACCGCCGCACCAAAAGTGCCTATCGCCATGCGTTAAGCCCTTCCTTACCGCCGATTGCTGTTTTTGATCAGGGAAATTATATTCTGGACCGGAACATTTCCGTAATCTCCATTTTTAATGGGGTACGCAGTGTAAAACCGGATAAATACCCGGTCTATTACGTGAGTAAACTGGGCCATGCTTATACCACCAATTTTGGCATCCGTCAAGGGATGAGCGGCTCAGGCGTGATGACAAACACCGGCGAACTAATTGGCATTATTTCCGCATCGGTGGGGGCAGATTTGTGGCACGGAAAAGAAAAAGTCAAACACGAGGATTTGTTTATGTTCCCGGTTTTTAATGAAAATTTAGTGTCGTTTATGCGTGAAGTAATGGGGGCTGATTTTAGCCAGGTGGACCAGAAAGATGCGTTTCCATACCTGGCACGCAAAACCCGCAAAGATTTTAGTGCCCTGATTAATCTCATGCAAGCAAAACCCATAAACAAACGCAACTAATCACAAAAACCCCCGGGATTAGGCCGGGGGTTTTTACAGAATTACACAGCGCGCTTACGACAGGATGATTCCCCCGCCGAGCACAATATCCCCATCATATAGCACCGCACTTTGCCCTGCGGTAATAGAGAGTTGCGGTTCGGCAAACTTCGCCGTAAATGTGCCGTTTGCTTGCACGATAATATGCGCCCGGGCCGGGTGGTGCAAATTGCGGATTTTTACATCACAATCAAACTCCCTAGCAGGCGGTTGGCCGGATACCCAAGAAACGTTATCTGCTTGCAACGTGTCCCTGTACAGGGCACTTTTGGGGCCGATAATTACTTGGTTTTTCTCCGCATCAATTTTCACCACATACATGGGCTCATCAAAACCGGAAAGACCCAGCCCTTTGCGTTTGCCAATGGTGTAGTTCCAAATACCGTTGTGCGTACCGAGCACTTTTCCGTCTAAAGAAACCAGTTCACCCGGTTTATTGGGGAAATTGAGCAAATCATTATAATCCCCACAGTAAAAATCCATACTGTCTTCTTTATCGGCCACCACTAGCCCGGCTTGGCGGGCTTTTTCGCGGATTTGTGGTTTGGTTTTGGTCCCTAGCGGAAATAACACATGGGAAAGTTGCTCTTGTTTTAAGCGGTGTAAAAAATAACTTTGGTCACGCGACAAATCTACCGCTTTTTTAAGTAAATACTTGCCGGTGATTGGGTCTTGCTCTACGCGGGCATAATGCCCGGTGGCAAATTTATCAAACTGCACCCCTTGCTTGGCGGCCGCTGAAGGCAAAATGCCAAACTTAATTAAACTATTGCACAATACACAGGGGTTAGGGGTACGCCCGCAGGAATATTCCAGGCGGAAATTATCCAACACGGTGTGTTTATATTCTTCGCGGCAATCTACCGTTAAAAATTCAATGCCCAATGTTTTGACAATGGATTGAATTTCCGAAAGGTCTTCTTTTTCCGGTGCGAGACAGGCGTTTTTTTGATGCCCCCCTTTCGGCACCGGAAGGGAAGGATCCCAAATAAGCATGGTAGCCCCGATTACGCGGTAGCCCTGCTCTTTTAAAATGACGGCTGTAGCGGCGGAATCCACCCCGCCCGACAGGCCGACTAGTACGGTCTCTTTTTCCATCAGAACCTCGGTTTGTAAAAATATGTACTTCAGGTTGAAAGCCAAAAGGACACTATATTGTAGTATTTTTGCAGTTAGAAAGGATAGTTTGTTATAAGGTATCGCTCTGTGTGAGACGTTGAAATCGGCAGGCAAAGTGCAATAGAGTTGCTGCCTAAAACCATCCCCGCTTTTGCGGGGATTTTTAATAGTGGGTTTCTTCGGGGGAATCCTCTTGGAGGGGTTCAATCACTTCTAAACGTTTCCAAAATTCTGCAACAGATTGGATACGTTCTTTGGGATCTTCCTTAAGAGCATCGGCAAGTACGCTGTCCACTTCCGGCGGCACGTTGGGGGCCAGTTTGGAAGCAGGCACAATTTGTTTGTTTGCAATATTAAACCCTTTGACTGTCCAGGGTACTTGCCCCACTAATGCCTCGTACACGCATAACGCCAGGGAATAAACGTCGGATTGTTTGCGCATAAAGCCGCGTTGTTGTTCGGGGGCCATATAGGCCGGCGTACCGGCTACGGTGCGTGCCCCGGTTTGGTTGTCTATCTTTTTAGCCACTCCAAAATCCATGACTTTGGCTTTGTTATCTTCCAAAATCATAATGTTACCGGGTTTTAAATCACAATGGATAATATCCTGCGCATGGGCATAGGCCAGGCCGTCACAGATGTATTTAAAAATTTCTTTTACCTGCGAGAACGGCAACCTTCCATCAATATCCAAGCGGGTTTCTAGCGTTTGTCCGTCTACATATTCAAACACGAGGTAGAGCGCGCTTTCGGACTCAATCACTGTGTAAATTTCCACAATGTATGGATGGCGCAACAAGGCCACCATGCGTGCTTCAGACAAGAATTGTTCGCGCACATAGTCACTGCGTACCAACTCCGGGCGCACGCGTTTAATAGCCACTTTACGTTTTAAGGATTTGTCATACGCCTCATACACTTTGCCCATACCGCCTTCCCCAATTTGGCGGATAAAGTCATATTGGTTTTTAATTTCGGTTTCTTTGCGGGTATAAGCAGGTTTTTTCCGGCGCAGTAAATCTTCATACCTAAAATACACAAACAGCAAAATAGCCAACACAATAACGGCAACATACACAACTAACCAAATAGGAAGCTCCTGTTTTTTGGCAAGGGCCGTTGCAGAGGGGCGGCCTTCTTCTTTAGCCAATTGGGTCTCTAACTCCCGTTTAATTTGTTGGGCCAAGTGGGAAGAAGGATTTAATTTTAATGCCGTATCCACGTCAATGCGGGCTCTTTCATAATTTTTATGGTGCAGATATGCTCCGGCACGTAACGTGTATGCACGTGCATCTTGCGGGGCAACCGCAATGGCCTGGCCGGCAGTGTAAATAACATCATCATATTGGTTCAGACCGTCAAAAGCAATGGCCAGGAGCAAGTAAAAACGGTCATCTACAAAATCATTAGCCGTTAAGGTATTAATACGGCGGATTACATCATTATACTGATTCTTGCGTAACTTCTCTTGTAAATTGGCTACTTCACTATCCCGCGCTGTACTGTCAAACGCACGCGTTTGGGCAGGTACATTGGTCTGTGTGGAAAAATTCCCGCCGATTACCAAGGGTTGCGCTACCGAAGTGCCGGAATCGGCCGCCTGACACCAAACCCAACATCCGCCCATTAAAAAAGACACTAACAGAAACTTTCTCATAGTATTATTGTAGCACATAAAAAGAGGTTTGTTCGCTGTTTTGCAAATTACTATAATAATAGTTATGAAGAAACAACCGATCGGCGTGTTTGATTCCGGGGTGGGCGGCCTGACTATTTTAAAGGCCTTGCACCGCGAACTTCCCCACGAGCATTTAATTTACTTTGGTGATACTGCTAACGTACCTTATGGAGGAAAATCCAAACGTGCGGTAACAAGATTATCTTTAGCCGTTGCCCAATTTTTAGAAAGTAGCGGCGTTAAACTTGTTGTTGTGGCGTGCAACACGGCCTCCGCCCAGGCCTTGCCTACCTTACGCAAACGCCTGCATGTGCCGGTGGTGGGCGTAATTGCGCCAGGGGCTGAGCGGGCAGTTTCTGCCACCCATTCCAAGCGTATTGCGGTATTAGGGACACAAGGTACGGTAGAAAGCAAGGCCTATGTAAAAGAAATCCACAAACGCTTGCCGGAGGCAACGGTTTTCCAGCAGGCCTGTCCCTTATTTGTGCCCTTGGCCGAAGAAGGTTTTGCCGACAAACCCGCGGCCGAACTAATTGCCCGGGAATACTTATCCCCCGTGATACAAAGTAAAGCAGATACGGTTATTTTAGGATGTACCCATTACCCTATTTTAAAAAAGTTAATTGCCCGGATTATGGGACCGCAGGTGCAACTGGTGGATTCGGCTGATACCCTGGCGCGGGCAGTACATCAATTTTTACAAGAAAAAAAATTGGCGGCACTCACCGGAAAAGGGAGCGTGAAACTTTACGTCAGTGATGCACCGGATAAATTCACCCATTCTGCCCAGAAGTTATTGGGGGGAAAAACCCCGCATGCAATACTTAAAAAATTAACTTATGAAGATTTTCACGGATAAACGCTTGCTGCGTGCAGGCCTGGTGGGGGGGACACTTTCCCGCCATAGTGGCAACATGCGCGAACTTGTAAACCAACATTCCATTTACCGGGAACTGGGCATTTTGCCGGAGCGTATGTTGCATTTACACCAAGTACATGGGGATACACTAGTTCCTGTTTCTTCGGCTGATGGGGCCCAACAAATTGTTAATAGACCACTTATAGATGCGGATGCTTGGTTGCTTTCCCCCATGCCAACCGGGTGGGGGGCTGCCATTTTAACAGCCGATTGTGTTCCTGTTTTTTTGTGGACCACAGACGGAAAATCCGCCGCACTGGCGCATTGCGGATGGCGCGGGGTGATAAAAAAACTGGCCGAAAAAACAGCCCGCAAGTTGTTACAAGCCCATCCGAACGCGACTGTAGAAGCGTGGTTCGGGCCGCATATACAAGCGTGTTGTTTTGAAGTGCAAGAGGATGTGGCCGCCCAATTTGCACCGGATTGCGTGATTGGTAAAGAAGGCCGCTTGTTTGTCAATTTAAATACAGAACTTAAACGCCAACTGGTACGCGCCGGGGTGGCACTTGAAAATATCCACGCACCTTATTACTGCACCTGCGGGGACCGGGAAAATTTTTTCTCGTGGCGGCGCGATCACCAAAAAAATTTATTACTCTCATTTATTTATCATCCGTAACACTTGCACCGGGGGCCAGATTTCTCTATAATATGGGTATGGAACACCGTGCAAAAATTTTACTGGCTGATGACTCACGCGCAATCCGCGTTTTGGTATCTGAAATTTTAACCAATGCAGGGTTTACAGTAGTGCAAGCCGAAGATGGGCAAGAAGCCATTGATAAAACCTATAAAGAAAACCCGGATTTGCTTATTTTGGACTATGAAATGCCTAAAAAAACAGGGTTTGACGTAGTAAAAGAAGTCCGTAGCCATACCGGTTATTTGCATACGCCCATTATTATTTTTACAGCCGTAACCGATAAATCCACTAAATTAGAAGGCCTGGGTTTGGATATTGATGACTATTTAACCAAACCCGCAGATGAAGATGAAATTGTTGCCCGTGTCAAACTGCTTCTTAAACGTAGCCAACAACGCATGGATTCCAATCCGCTTACCCATTTACCCGGAAACCCCTCTATCCAAGCCCGAATAGAGCGCGATATTGCCAGCGGCAAACCGTTTGCGGTATTGTATTGTGATTTAAATAATTTTAAGTCCTTTAATGATAAATATGGTTTTGAAGCGGGGGACCGCGTGCTAAAAACCACGGCAGATATTATCGTATCCGCCGCCCGGCAGGATCCGGCCTCTTTTGTGGGGCACATTGGCGGGGATGATTTTATTGTAGTATGCGCGTTTGAAAAGGCCGAGCAAATTGCCAAAGAAATTGCGGTAAATATAGATCACCTTGCCCCTACATTTTACTCGCCTAAAGACCAGGCGCAGGGGTATATGGTTTCTACCAACCGCAAAGGTGAAACGGAAAAATTTCCCTTCTTGGCGATAGGCATTGGAATTGTGCATAATACAAAAAAACCGCTTACCTCTTTTGCCATGGTCAGTAACATTGGCAGTGAACTAAAATGCTTGGCTAAGCAACATGAAAACGGTAGTTTTTACATGTTAGACAGAAGAAGTTAGGTTTTTAGTTTACAATTCTCTTATTGGGCCGCTACCTGTTTTGTAGCGGTTTTTATTTGTGATTTTTTAGTTTTTTTAATATACTATAAGTACAATTTTTTCTGTTTTTGGAAGCCCGCTTTGGGCGCCGTTGCCAAGCAACAATTATCACTCCAAAAACAGCCGTCTAGGTACTACATAAGCGGACTAATTACCCGCTTGTGTAGTGCTTAATGTTTCTTGCCCCAGGCAAGAACTACGGCTGTTTGTTTCGTGGGCGTGATAATTCGCGGAGCAAAAGGCCGTTTTTGTTGGGTTTCATAAGCAGAGAATTGGAAATTAAATCAAGGAGAGGTTTATGAACAAACATAATACCCGGCGGGGGAATACGCAAGAAATAGTAAATGCCGCAAATCAAAATAAGAGTCACTGCCGAATGTCTTTATCGGGAATATTCAACGCTTGTTGTTGTAACAATAAGGAAAATCCTTTATTAAATGGGTACGTGGAAGATCCCCAATTACAACCTTTGTGGATGACAACCTATGTAATGTCGGGTTCGCACCCGACCTATAAAGGGTACTCCGCCCGCTCCGTCACCCCGCAGGGTCAGTATGCGGGGTATAGCGGGCGTATAGGATTCACCCTTATAGAACTGTTAGTAGTGGTCCTTATTATAGGCATCTTAGCCGCGGTAGCACTGCCGCAATACCAAAAAGCAGTCAAAAAAGCCCAAGGAAGGGAAATTATGGTAACTATGGACGCTCTGGATAAAGGATTTACCGCTTACTATTTATCTAATGGGGGGCCTCTAAACGTAATTACTTCAGAAGATCTGGATATTGCTTTGCCCCGATTAAAGTATGCTAAATACACGGATTCATACTCTTCCTCTTCCTCTTCTTCTACGTTTGCTATCATTCGTCCAGAAAATCCCGGTGCGGACGGTATACCTGGCAAACATTGGAATTCTTTGATTCAAGTGGGGTCTACCTCCTTTTGGTGGATGTTTACGGAAAACAGGACATTCAAATACTGTAGATCCTACCCCTACTGTTCAGATACGAGCAAGTGCCCGCCATGTGAGGACTATGTGCATTGCAACTTTATGCAGGTAGGAACTTCTACGGAGTGTACGTTTTGAAATAGGATGCTTTCCTGTACTATTTTTCAGAATTAAGATGGGGGGTTACCTTCCAAATAATTTCCCGATCTGCTCAATGTTTAACTGCGCAAGCACCGGGCGGCCATGCGGGCAGTGCATGCCGTCCTTGCAGTGTTTCATATTTTCTAACAAACCCTCGGCCTCTTGCGCGGTTAAAGCATCATGCGCTTTGACGGCACGCTTGCAAGCCAGCATAGCAATCATGTTGCGTTTGAGCGTATCAGTAGATTTGGTAGGATCCCCTACCACCCCGGCCAAAGAAATAATAAACGCTTTCATGTCATCTTCTTTAAAGCGCACCACGCTGGGCATGGTTTTAACTAATACCGTGCGGGAAGAAAATTCCGCCAGTTCAAACCCGGCTTTTAACAGCCATTCTTTCCAGGAAAGTAAACTTTCCACGTTAGAAGGGGGCAAATCCACATGCACTGGGAACAGTAATTTCTGCACCGGCACATGCTGTTTTTCAAAATTCTCTAAATACCGTTCAAAAAGTACGCGCTCTTGCGCGGCGTGTTGGTCAATCAGCACCAACCCTTGCGGGTTTTCAAACAGCAAATAACTGCGCTGTAACTGGCCTAGATAGCGGTACGGTCCCTGGTACCACGGCGGGCATTTTTCCGTAGGTAACTGCTCTTGCACGGCAGGGACACTGGAGGTATTTTCCGGCAAGGAAGGTTCTGTCCGGGCTATATATTCGGCCGGGTCTTCTGTGTCACGCAGTTGGTGTGCGGGGGTGGAAAAATCCGTCGTTTCGGAAGGAGTAAATACAACCGGGGGCACTGGCGCGGATACGGATTGTTGCGCCGCAAATGTGTCAGAAAACAGGCCAACCGGTGTAGTAAATAGTTGTTTGGCGGCCGGTTGTGCTACCGTTGGCAGAGAAATATCCGCACGTTGCGGTTCGGTTACTTCCACCGGACGGCCGTTTGAAAAAATCACTTCCCCCGCCCGCTTCATAAGTGTATGAAAAACAGCGTGTTCGTCTTCAAAGCGCACATCACGCTTTTGGGGATGAATGTTGACATCAAACGCAGACGGCGGCAATGTCATATATACCAAAAAAGCCGGGTGGGAATTCGTGCCGCGTGCGTTTTGATATGCTTTGTAAAGGGCTTGTTGTACGGTCTTAGAATCAATCGGACGGCGGTTTACAAAAATATATTGCATATCCCGCACGCGTACCAATTTGTCTGCCGGAGTAATAAAGAGGTGTAACCCCAGTTCTTCAAAATGTTGGTATGCCAAACTTTCTGCCACTTCTGTACCGAGGATTTCTTTAGCGCGCGCTAAAACCCCTTCCTCAAAACCGGCCGGTTGCGCCGGCAGGTGATACACATCCCGTCCGTTTACAGTTACATGGTATCCTACCTGCAAGTTGGCAAGCGCACTTTCTTCCACCACTTTTAAAAGGCAGGCGCGTTCGTAGGCATCACTTTTTAAAAATTTGAGGCGCGCGGGTACATTGTAAAATAAATCCCGTATTTCCACCGTAGTGCCTGTAATAGCCGGAGCAGGGCTTAACGAAACTACTTTTCCGCCATGGACTTCCAGGCGGTGTCCGCTCCCCCCCTCAGTGCAACTGGTAAGCGTCATTTTAGAAACGGCTGCCACGGAATACAAGGCCTCCCCGCGAAAGCCAAACGTATTTAAATGGGCTAAATCGTCAAATTGTTTTATTTTACTGGTAGCGTGGCGCAGAACACTTAATTTTAAATCTTCCTCATCCATGCCGCGGCCGTTATCATTGACGCGAATGAGCCCGCGCCCGGCCCCCTCTATATCTATATGAATAGCAGTAGCACCGGCATCTACGGCATTTTCCAGGAGTTCCTTCAGTACGCCTGCCGGGCGTTCTATTACTTCCCCCGCGGCAATTTGTCCGGCGGTTTTCTCATCTAATACAGTAATGTTACTCATGGATGCGTTTCTTCCATTCACAAATTAGTTGCAGGGCCGCCATCGGTGTTAGTTTATCCGGGTCGGCTAGTTTAATTTCTTCTACGATGGGTGAAGAAAATAAATCTTTTACCATATCTTGTTCTTTAACAGAAATTTTGGTGGCTTTTTTGGCCTCTAAATCTTTGAGCACTTTTTTAGCACGCAGCGTACAAGCCGCCGGAAGGCCGGCAAGTTCTGCTACATGAATACCATAGGAACGGTCTGCCGCGCCGGGTTTAATTTGATACAAAAACGCTAGTTTACTGTTTCCTTGTGCATCTTTATATTCTTGCGCTTCTACATGGTAATTCTGCACGCGTTCGTATTTATTGGCTAGGTCCGTCAGTTCAAAATAGTGCGTGGCAAAAATAACCTTGGCCCCGCCTTTGGGCTTATATAAATATTCCACAATCGCCCACGCAATTGAAATACCGTCAAAGGTAGACGTCCCGCGGCCGACTTCATCTAACAAAATTAAACTGCGCGGGGTCATGGAAGTTAAAATATGCGCGGTTTCGTTCATCTCTACCATAAAGGTGGAATTGCCACGGCTAAGCGCATCATGCGCGCCAATGCGCGTCATTACCCGGTCAACTAAACCAATGTGCGCGTTTTGCGCCGGCACAAAACTGCCCAGTTGTGCCAAAATTACAATAATAGCGGTTTGTTTTAAATAGACACTTTTACCGCCCATATTAGGCCCGGTAATAAGCATAATTTGGTGCTGGGGGGTGCCCAGGGTAAGGCCATTGGGAACAAAACTGCCGGCAGGTAAGGTGCTTTCCACCAAGGGGTGGCGGCCGTTTTCATAAAAAAGGGTTTGGCTGTCATCCACCACCGGTTTAGTGTAATTTTCTTTTAACGCGACCAACGCCAACGATTCATACACATCTAATTCTGCTACCAGTTGGGCAAACTGTTTAAATGGGGTTAAATGTTGGGCCAGGGTCGTACGCACAGCCGTAAACAAGTGGGATTCTAACCGCAAAATTTTTTGCTCGGCATGGGTGATTTTGTCTTCCAGTTGTTTGAGCTCTTCGGTAATAAACCGCTCCGCATTGACAAGCGTTTGCTTACGCACATAAGCATAAGGTACTTTAGCCAGTTGGGATTTAGTTACTTCAAAATAATACCCATAGACGGAGTTTACCCCTACTTTTAAATTAGTAATGCCTGTTTTTTCCCGTTCGCGCGCGCAAATTTCTTCTAGTGTTTGGTGAGAATTTTCTTTTAGGGAGCGTAATTCATCTAAATCTGCGTTATACCCGGCACGGATGACATTACCGTCTGATATATGTAAAGGCGGTGTTTCGTTAATGGCCGCGTACAACAGGCGGGACATTTCCTCTAACGTGGGATAAATGGATTGAAATTGGCTAGTTAAATGCGGAGCAACGGAAGGATAATTTTTAAACCACTGCGCTAATGCCCCCACATTTAACAAAGAACGGCGCAGGCCGGACAAATCCCGCGGGGAAGCCGTCCCGGCGGCGGTGCGCGTCATAATGCGCTCCACATCGGAAATGTTTTCCAGTAGTGCACTAATATCAGCTAGCGCAGATTGATTTTTTATAAATGCTTCCACGCAATTTTGCCGCTGGGTAATTTCCGACACGTCTAAAAGCGGGTGCAAAATCCATTCTTTCAGTTTGCGGCTGCCAATGGCGGTTTTGGTTTTATCTAATAATTGCCATAAACTGCCCTTGCGGCCACCTTCCTGCCCTTTGACCAATTCTAAGGAGGCAACGGCATTTTCATCAATTTGCAAACATTCTTTAAGTTCCCGATATACCGGAATAAGGGTGGCCTGTACGCTAGGTTCGGTAGCGTTTACATACTTCATAATTTGCAACGCACACGCCAAGGCCGGGCGGTGCGCACTCCACGCGGCCAGCGACGGCCACGAAGCAGGCAAATGATACTCCCCATCAAACGGTGCAACCGGCGTTAAGGTAAGGGATGCCGGGATAACCACCTTCTGCCGGAGAATATCCAAGGTTTGATGCGTACCGATAATTTCCGATGGGTTCACTGCGGCTAAGGCGGCGGCTAAATTAGTAAAAGCCGGGTCTTTATCGTTTTGGTTGACCCAAAATTCTCCGGTAGACACTTCCACACAGGCAAGCGCCCACCCGGTATGGGTAATATCTAACGCTAATAGATAATTGGCCTGGTTGGCCTCCAACAAACTGTCTTCCACCAGTGTGCCGGGAGTAATCACGCGGATGACTTTGCGTTCAAAAAGTTTAGTGTCTTTATCCATCACGGCACTGGTTTGTTCACAAATGCCAATTTTTTTGCCTGCCGCCAACAGACGGGTGATGTAGGTATTGGCCGCATGATAAGGGATTCCGCACATAGGTGTACCGTTACGGGCCGTTAAAGTAAGGCCCAAGAGCGCACTTACTTCACGCGCTTGCTGGTCAAACATTTCGTAAAAATCACCCAGGCGGAAAAAAAGGATAATATCCGGGTGTTGGTCCCGGATGGAATAATACTGCTTCATTAACGGAGTCAAATTGGATGCTGACATAGTATTATTGTAACATTTTAAAATTACTTTGACGAAAAATGACAGATATTGAAATTTTTGTTATAATATATGTGCCTAGTTGTTTAAGTAAAGCGCGTAAAACGCGCACAGATTGTTCGGTAGGATGGCTGAGCGGTCAAAAGCAACGGTCTGTAAAACCGTCGGGCTACGCCCTACATAGGTTCGAATCCTATTCCTACCAAAAATTTACCCCGCTACAAGCGGGGTTGATTTTTGTAGGAAAGCAACATAAACTGCTTTATGTTGCGTTAGGATTTGAAAGGCGCAGCGATGTTTTTGTTTGAGTGCGAGCCGCACAGGCGTAGCACGAAAGGCAAAAACCGCGAGCCCGGCCTGCAGGAGAAAGCCCGCAAATCCTTGCGGGCGTATCAATTAGTTGCCGAAGGCCCGGTTAATCCCGCTAGGGATTTAACCGTCAGCAAAATGACCGGAAGGCGAATCCTATTCCTACCAAAAATTTACCCCGCCACAAGCGGGGTTGATTTTTGTAGGAAAGCAACATAAACTGCTTTATGTTGCACGCTGATTGAAAAATCACTTTTTAACACACACAATTTACTAATTCGTGCGGAATGTCTATTAAATACGCCGGGTGATATGCTGCCAGTACCTCGCGTGAACGAAATCCCCACGTCACTCCGCAAGCACGCACAGCGGCATTTTGCGCCGTTTGCATGTCTACATCACTATCCCCAATAAATAAACAATGCTCGGCGGATTCTTGCGCGCAAGACAAACAATCTTGCACAATTTGCGGGTGCGGTTTAACAGGTACGCCCTCACGTTGTCCATAGACGGATGAGAACGCAATTTGCGGGAAAAAATGCGTGATTAACTTTTCAGTAGCGCGTTGGTATTTGTTAGATGCCACCGCTAGTTTTATCCCGCGCGCTTGTAACGTTTGTAGCGCATCCGTAATACCGGGATACGGGTGCGTGGCCTCCCATAAGTGCTGGTCATAATATGCTAAAAATTCCGTACGCATACGCGCAATATTTTCCGGCGTTTTGGCCCCATCCGGCAAGGACCGTTCCAATAATTTAGTAACACCACTGCCGACAAATTGGCAACATTCCTCTGTACTGCGCGGGGAAAACCCACAGGCCACCAACGCATGGTTTGCCGCGGCGGCCAGATCGTCTATGGTATTTAATAAAGTACCGTCTAAATCAAAAATCAAGAGCATATTATAAGTAGGTACGGAAGAAATCTGCCAAGCGTTGCTTATACTCAAAACCGCCCACTTCCCCGCATTTATTGTGTTTGGCACCGGGAACTAGCCAAAGTTGTTTGGGTTCCCCGGCCAAGCGGTATAAACGCCGCGCCTGGGCCGCTGGCACTAAATTATCTAACCGCCCATGAATCAAAAGCACCGGACGCGGTGAAATTTTGGAAATAGTGTATTTGGGGCTGTAACGCTCCGGATTGGCCCCCAACATTCGGCGCACATGATGAAGCATTAACGGAATCAGCGGGAAATACGGAATACGGAAATGCACCCACGCCCACCGGCTCACTACCCGGCGGTAGGAATAATAGGCGGCCTCGGCCACTACACAGGCAATTTCCGGGTTGCGGGAAGTTTCCGTTAACGCCACCATTCCTCCCATAGATAAACCATACAAACCAATTTTGCTACATTGGGTTGGATAGGTTTGTTTTAAAAAACGAATAGCCGCACGGATATCACGCAGTTCTAAATAGCCAATGGAGTTAACGACCCCGCCGCTTTCCCCCATGGCACGGAAATCAAAATAAAATAAGTTGTACCCCAGATCCCGCAAAAAACAAGTGTGCATTAAAATGTCTGCGCGGTTCATGCCCCATCCATGCATTAAAATAATGGTTTTAGCACTGGCAGGTTCCGCCGGGACCCACCATCCTTGCAGAGAGATACCATCCAGCGTTTTAAATGTCACTTTGCAATAAGGTAATTTATAGTCACTGGGCCAGGTGTAATTGACTTTGCGTTTATTGCGCGGGTAAAGCATCCCTTTGGCGGCGCGTTTACTGCCAAACCAAACTAAACACACTAATAATAAAACGCCTAAAATAATCCCGAATACAATGTAAATAACCGCAGACATACTTATTTTCCCACCGATACAAATGCGCGGGGAATATGGGCTAACAGGTCCGTAGCAAGCACGCTATAGGGGCCTTTTTCTTGGGCAGCCAAATCCCCCGCGCGCCCATGCAAAAACGCCCCGCATACGGCGGCCTTATATGCCGTATGCACTGAAAAACCTTCTTCACTGCCCAGTTGCGCCCATAACCCGGCAATTAGGCCGGATAACACATCCCCGGAACCGCCCTTGGCTAATGCCGGGCCTCCGGTAGCATTTTGATACGCATGAATCGTTTCCCCTTCTTGGGCAACTACCCATGTACACGGCCCTTTGAGCAGGGCTACTCCCCCGGTGCATTGGGCCAGTAGAGAGGCCTGGGCTTTGCGGGCAACTAAATCCGTAACTGGTTTTTCTTTTAACAGGCGCGCCATTTCCACCGCATGCGGCGTAAAAATGGAAGGCCTTTCTTTGGGCCACGCGCTTACCCACCCGGGCTGGTTTGATAAAGCATTTAAACCGTCAGCATCTACCAATATGGGTAATGCTATATTTTGAAGTAAAGTAGGAAGTAATGGGCTTAACCCCATGCCCGGCCCTACTACCACTAATGAGGGCCTGTATTGGGCGCAAATTTCAGGAAAGAACTCCCAGGCACTTTGGGCAATTTCTCCGGTATCGGTTTGTGGTAATGGCAGTGTGATGACTTCCGGCAGTGCCGCCGCAAAGGCGGGTTGCATGCTTTGTGGTAAAGCCCAATATACTAACCCTGCCCCCGCCATTAAAGCACTTTTGGCACATAAAAACCCCGCCCCGCACATGCTGCGGGAACCGGCCACCACCAGTACGCGGCCAAAGGTTCCTTTGTGGGCATTTGACGGCCGTTTAGGCAAATAATGAGCAACTATGCTTTCTTCATGCAATGGCATGATGCCCTCCCGTTTATTCCACGGTCACACTTTTAGCCAAATTGCGCGGTTGGTCAATATCACACCCCAAACGCTTGGCAATCCAATATGCCAAAAACTGAAGCGGTACTACTTGCAGAACAGGTTGTAAGAGTTCCCCTGTTTGAGGAACGGTGAATACTTGGTCGGCCACGTTTGTTGCTTGCGCCACACCATCTTCGGTGGTAATGGCCACTACATAAGCACCGCGGGCCCGGCATTCCTGGCAGGCGGAAAGCATTTTTTCAAACAAACCATCTGCCGGCATGAGTACAAAAACAGGCGTTTCTTTATCAATAATAGAAATCGGCCCATGTTTAATTTCACCGGCGGCAAATCCTTCTGCGCTACGGTAAGATACTTCCTTTAATTTAAGAGCCCCCTCTAATGCAATGGGAAAATGCACATGACGGCCTAAAAAGATAAAGCGGTCTTTTTTGAAAATTTTACGCGTGAAGTGGCGCACGTCATATTCCATTTTAACCGCTTGTGCCATGTCTTTAGGCAGTTTAACCAGTTGCTTAGCGTATTTATTAAAATCCGTTTCGCTAACATGTCCGTTTTCTTTGCCCAAATACAGGGCCAAAGCAAACAGGGCTGTAATCTGGCTGGTAAACGCTTTGGTGGAAGCCACGCTAATTTCCGGCCCGCAATGCGTAAAAAATGTACCGTCACAAATCCGCGTTAACGTGGAACCCAATACGTTACAAATACACAAGGTTTCAAAGCCCAATTTCTTGGCTTTTTTAATAGCCCCAATGGTATCTGCCGTCTCGCCGGATTGGCTGATGGCAATCGCTAACGTATGCTCAAAAGAAGGAATGGTGCGGTATTTATATTCGCTGGCAAGGTCCACACTGGTTGGAATACCTGCCAGTTGTTCCAGGTAATATTTCCCTACTAACCCGGCATGATACGCCGTACCGCATGCAATAATATGAATGTTACGTAATTGACGCAAGGAGGCCGAATCCACCCCTAACAACTTGGCAAAATCTGTTTGCGCTGTACGCAAGGTGTCTTCCAAGGCCTGGGGTTGGTCGTAAATTTCCTTAATCATAAAGTGGGCATAGCCGCCTTTTTCGGCCGTTTTTTGATCCCAGGAAATTTTGGTTGGTTTGGCCTTTTTTTCCTGTCCTTGTACGTCTAAAACGGTTACCCCGCCAGCATGCAAGATAACCATTTCTCCGTCTTCTAAAAATAAGGCCTTGTTTGTGTGTTGCAAAAACGCAGGCACATCCGAAGCCAGGAAATTTTCTTCTTTCCCTAGACCAACTACCAAGGGGCTTTGGTTTTTAACCCCCACCAGCATCCCCGGTGTATGTGCCCACATCACCCCGATAGCGAAAGCACCGGCAATTTGGGAATTTGTTTTTTGAACTGCCTTAATAAGTTGTTCTTCGTTAGAAGAAGCACGGGTATGAATTAGATTTTCTTCAATTAGGTGGGCAATCACTTCTGTATCGGTTTCACTTTGAAAGGTGTGGCCCAGTTTCTGTAATTTTTCGCGTAAGGTTAAATAGTTTTCAATAATACCATTATGTACCACTACCAATTCACCGGTGCAATCCCGGTGCGGGTGGGAGTTTTCTTCACTGGGTTTCCCATGGGTAGCCCACCGTGTATGTCCTAAACCCGTTGTTCCTTGCGGATTTACCACTAAGGTGGCTTTTTCCAGTTCCGCTACCTTTCCCACCGCACGCACCGTGACAATTTTTTCATCCTGCAAAATGGAAATACCAGCAGAATCATACCCCCGGTACTCTAATTTTTTGAGTCCATCTATAATATAAGGGGCACTGTTATTTTTGCCTACATATCCTATGATGCCACACATAACTGACTCCTAAAGTAAATTTTTCATATCTTCCACTGCGCACGGAAGCCCGGTAAATAAAGAACGAGCAATGATGGAAAAACCAATATTCATGCAACGTATTCCCACAATGTCAGCCACTGCCAGCACATTGTGATAATTAAGCCCATGCCCGGTATGTACTTCTAATCCTAATTCCTGGGCAAGCAACGCGGAAAGGGCCAATTCTTGCAAATGTTTTTGGCTGGCCGCATGCGTTTTGGCTTCACTATATGCCCGCGTACACAGTTCCACAATATCTGCGCCTAACCGTGCTGCTATGCGCAAATCGGCAGGAACAGGATCTACAAATAAACTTACTAAAATATGTTTTTTATGTAATTTTTTGATAAATTCAGCCACACGTTTTTGAATGGCCGGCGTAAATTTCAGCCCGCCGGTGGTGGTTACTTCACCGGGAACCTCCGGCACAATACACACGGAGTACGGTTTATATTTTAAAACGGCCTGTTCGGCAAACTGGGTGGCAGCGCATTCCACATGCATGTGTTTAGGAAATAACTTGCACAATTCTGCAATATCTTGCAAACAAATATGCCGTTGGTCTTTACGCAAGTGCACCACAATATAATCAGCCCCGGCAGACAACGCCACCGCAGCCGCATCCAAAGGGCTGGGCACCGTAGCACGACGCGCCTGACGCAAAGTGGCCACATGGTCTATATTGACTCCTAATTTTATTTTCATTTTACGCTCTCCGTTTTTTGTTGATACAGTTTTTCAACCTCTGCCAACACACGGTTGACCATTTCTTCTTCCTGCCCTTCCACCAAAATACGCAGTTTAGGTTCTGTACCGCTGTAGCGCACCACAATGCGGCCTTTGCCTTGCATGCTTTTTTCAAGTTGCGCCACACCGGGCAAAAACCCATCCAAACTTTCCAGCGGGGGTTTAGAAGTAACCGCTACGGCTTTTAATTTGCTGGGGTATTTTTTCCACTGGTCTAAAAACCAACTGGCTTTTTTGCCGGATTTTTTTACAAATTGCAAAAATTGCAACGCAGATAAAATACCGTCCCCCGTGTTAGAAAACTTTCTAAAAATAATGTGGCCGGAAGTTTCCCCCCCGATAGAAAGATCTTCTTTTTCCAACGCTTGGGAAACATATTTATCCCCAACGGAAGTAAGTTCTACATCAATGCCTTTTTCTTTCAAATAATTGATGCACCCTAAATTAGCCATGACTGTAAGAACGGCTTTATTGTGATTTAAAGCATTATTTTGCTTCATACATAGGGCAGAAGCCGCAATAATATTATCCCCATCTAACTGGCGGCCTTGTTCATCTGAGGCAATAACACGGTCGGCATCCCCATCAAAACTAAACCCCATAAAGGCATGTTCGCGCACGGTAAGGCGTTGCATAAACCCGGTGTGTAAGGCCCCAATGTCTTTGTTGATGTTGGTTCCATCCGGTTTAGCCCCGGTGACGGTTACTTGCATGCCCAGCCCGGCAAATACGTTAGCGGCCACTTTGTAACTGGCCCCATTGGCACAATCTAGCACCACTTTAGTGCCTTTTAATAAATTGGCATCTGCGGTGGATATTAAAAATTCTTCATATTTTTTTACCAAAGAAGTATCTTCAATAAATGTAGCCGCAGGAGCAGGGACAGACGTTAAGGTTTCAATACGCTTTTCAATGGTCTGCTCCAATGCTTCCGGCAGTTTTGTACCATGATAGGTAAAAAATTTAATGCCGTTAAATTCCGCCGGATTATGGCTGGCAGAAATTACAATGCCGCACAAACTGCGTGTTTGTTTCACCAAATACGCTACAGAAGGAGTAGGCGAAATGCCAATGCTGATGACATCCGTCCCACTGGCGCGGATGCCTTTTTGCAACGCCGCTAAAATAGAAGGCCCGCTTTGGCGGGAATCCTGCGCAATAATTACTTGCGGTTTTAGCCCTTCCTGCGCCGCGTATTTTTTTAATTCGTCTAATGCGGCATATCCCAGTTTAGTTATAAAATCATCTACGAGCGGGAATTGCCCAGCCACTGCGCGAATTCCGTCCGTTCCAAAATATTTTCCCATAAATTATCCTCGGGGGATTTCCCATTATTTTTGCTCCGTGTCCATATCAAACAGGGACTCTTGCTGCAGCGGAGTATCTTGCCTGTCTGTTTGTTTGTCGGACCGGGAAGAAACCTGCGCTTGTGCAAGAGCATCAGCCGCTTGTTGGGCTGTTTCTTCCGCAGGAGCAGCAGTAGGTTTAAGCCCTAAAATTTCGTCAATTTCCTTGGCCTCTACCACTTCTTTTTCTAAAAGTACAGCAACCAGTTTATCAAACGCAGCGCGGTGGGAAGAAATAATTTCTTTTGCACGCGCATAAGATGTTTTGATAAGAGACATAATTTCTTCGTCAATTACTTTAGCAAGTTCCGGCGAATAGGTAGTATGGCGGGAAATATCACGCCCCAAAAACACTTCACTTTCTTCCCCGCTAGGCAAGGCAATCGGGCCGAGTTTGTCACTCATCCCAAGTTCCATCACCATTTTACGAGCATACGCCATGGCCTTGTTTAAATCATCACTGGCCCCGGAGGTAATTTCCCCAAATACAATTTCCTCAGCACCCCGCCCGGCTAGCAAAATGCACAAGCGGTCTTTAAATTCTGATTTGCTGACTAAAAATTTATCTTCCACCGGCAACTGCAACGTGTACCCCAAGGCCTGGCCCCGCGGAATAATAGACACTTTGTGTACCGGGTCGGAATGGTCCGTTAGGCGGGCTACGATGGTATGGCCCACTTCATGCGCGGCAATAATTTGTAGTTCCTTTTTGGAAATAATACGGCTCCTTTTCTGCGGGCCGGCAATTACGCGTTCAATGGCTTCGTCCATATCACTATTTTCTACGGCCTCTTTATCCGCACGCGCGGCCAAAATAGCGGCCTCATTCACCACATTTGCCAAGTCCGCTCCTACAAACCCGGGGGTTCCCTTGGCAACAGTTTTTAAATCCACCGTGTCACTTAATTTCACTTTTTTAGCATGTACTTTTAAAATCTCTTCACGGCCTTTCAAATCCGGCGCGGGTACTGAAATATGACGGTCAAAACGGCCGGGGCGGATAAGTGCCGGATCCAACACGTCCGGGCGGTTGGTAGATGCCATTAAAATAATACCTTGTTTGCTTTCAAAACCGTCTAATTCAATGAGCAGTTGGTTTAGGGTTTGTTCGCGTTCATCATGTCCCCCCCCAATACCGGCAAAACGGCGGCGGCCGACAGCATCTAACTCGTCAATAAAAATAATGGCAGGAGAATTCTTTTTGGCTTGGTCAAATAAATCCCGCACACGCGCTGCCCCTACGCCTACAAACATTTCTACAAATTCACTGGCAGAGGCAGAAAAGAATGCCACCCCCGCTTCCCCGGCTACGGCCTTGGCTAACAGGGTTTTGCCGGTACCGGGCGCGCCATATAGCAATACACCCTTTGGCAGTTTACCTCCTAATTTTTGGAATTTTTTGGGGTTTTTTAAAAATTTGATAATATCCTGAAGTTCCTCTTTGGCTTCCTCGCATCCGGCTACATCTTTAAAAGTAACCGTTTGTTGGGTAGGATCCTGCATTTTGGCTTTACTGCGCGCAAAATTAAGCGCGCTTTTTCCATCCCCGCGTTGCGGACGCAAAAATACAAACCACCACAAACCAATTAGAAGAACAATCCACAATACGTTAGCAAAAATGCTGCCAATCCAACTGTTATCTTTTTGAGCTTTATACTTAATATGGGCAGCAGAAAGTTCCTTCACCAGGTCCTGATCTGCCATGCGCACTGTTTTAAAAGGAACAAATTCCCCTTTTTCATTCTTATATAGACCCGAAATAATTTCCGCAGCGACTGTTAAATCAGCTACTTCCCCGGCGGATACTTTTTGTTTAAAGTCCGAATAATCCAACATACTTTGTTTGGTACCCGGGCGGTTAAAAAGCAAGATAGCAATTGCAAATACAGCCAGCCAACCGGCAATCTGGCTAATAGAAATTATTTTACGGTTGTTGGAACGTTTGTTATTTTTCATTATTTTTTAAAAACCCCTATGTAAGGTAAATTACGGTACAGTTCATTATAATCCAACCCATACCCGATGACAAATTCATTTTCTACGGTAAAACCCACATATTTGGGATGAATGTCTGCTTTGCGGTTGCAGGGCTTATCCAATAAACAGCAAATTTCAATACTTTCTGCCCCGCGGGAGCGCAGGTTGGCCATTAAATAATCCAACGTAAGGCCGGTATCCACAATATCCTCTACCACTACCACATGGCGGCCTTTGATGCTTTCGCGCAAATCCAGCATGGTACGCACTTGCCCGGTGCTTGAGGTCCCGGAGTAAGAGGACAAACACATAAAATCCATATTACAATCTACGCTGATATTTTTCATCAAATCAGAATAGAACAAAATACACCCGCGCAAAATCCCCACAAATAAAGGGGTTTTACCGCGGTAATCGGCAGAAATTTGGCGGCCCAGTTCGGCTACGCGCGCGGCCAGTTGTTCTTGCGAAAATAAAATGCGTTCTAAAATGGGTTGTTCCGGCATAGGTCCTCCACAGTAGAGAATATATATAAAGGATACCTTTTTTTGGTGTGAAAAGAAAGGGCTAAGGACCTATTTTTCCCTAGGTCTTAATGCCCTTGTTTTATAAAGGATATTGTGCCATACTATTAGTATGAAAAAGAAATGGGGAATACTAACGATTTGCTTACTGTCTATGAATACCGTTGCGGCGGAACTGGATGCCCCGCTGCAACGTGCCACCGCCAAAGCCCAACAACAAGCATCTCTAACCGGTTTAGCGCAAGCATCGCGTTGTTTGCGCGATATCAAGGACTGTACGGTACTAGATTGGCCCGCTGCGGCGCGTTACCACAGCCAGGCCATCTCTTCCGTTAAAGAACGGCAAGGGCTTATTAAACAATACAAACAATTACTCAACAAATTGCCCGCAGATACCCGCCACGCTACCCCTTACACGGCTGAAAATGAAAAAAAGGCCCTGGAAAAATTAAAAAATTACCGTTTTATCTTTATTGGGGAAACCCACATGGATGGAATCCGCCCCCATATAGCGCGCCTGTTACAAACTATCCGCCGGCAAAACCCGGACAAACGCATCTTACTGGCTACAGAAATGTTGGTAACATATGCTCCCACGGATGGGCTTCCATTCCAAAAAGCACGCGCCACAAACCCAGACATTCGTCCGCAAAGTGGTTCTATGAACTGGATTTTACCGCTTACCCAGGAACTGAATATGGATGTGTTGGCATTAGATGACCGCTGGCTAGAGCAAAAACACAATGCACAAGGCGGCTTGGTATACCCAATCAAACTTGGAAATTTTGTCATTGACGTAGATTCTTCTTACCAGGAAGCACTTCAAATAGCCAACTCCCGCTATGGGCATGATATTTCGGCTAATCCGGTGGCAGTCATTTATGCGCTGCATGATTTTTTCGGAACATCTTGGTGGGGGGTAGCCCAACGTAATATTCAATGGACTTCTTATATAAAAGCCATGCAAACGGGTTATGACGTTATTGTAGTATACGGCGGCAGCGGGCATTTTGATACCTTGGAAGGAGTGCCTTCCATTTCCCAACAACTGGGGCTTACGGACTATGCGTTTATAGCCCTAAGCAAAATACCTTCTGATAAAGAACGTCAAGAAATGCAAACCACTGTTAAAAACCGCAGTAATAACACACAACTTGTTGGAGAAAATTACAAGAAAGCATTTATCCAACAGCAAAGTACACCGTCTATCATCCACCGCTACACACCTCAAGTACGCAAGCAGCATGCGGCTACTATTACCCAACTTACCGCGTTGGAAAAAAAACTGGGGTTTTATAACGATAAGTCCCTTCGTTTTAAAATAGTATTTCCCCAGTAACCGAAACACTTTCTTGGATAACTATCCTGTGGGTTATGTTCATAGACAAACCCACGCTTTTTTATTATACTATAAGTACAATTTTATCTGTTTTTGGAATTGTGCCGAGAGGGCACAATACGCCTTATAGAACTAAGGCATAACACGAGTCCAAAAACGGCTGTTTCAGGCACAAGATAACGGCGTCGAAAACCGGGGTCTTGTGCCGAGTGTTTATCGTCTTTGACGGTAAACCACGGCTGTTTTGCGTTGGGATTACTCGTGTTAGCTCAAACAAAGTAGCCGTTTTTGTTTGCGTTTTCCAAGGCAGAGGAATTGAAAATTAAAACATACGGAGAAAATGTATGAGTAACCAACAATCCCGGCGGGGACAAACGCAAGAAGGAAGAGTCGCTAAAAATAAAGTCATCCTGAATTTAATTCAGGATCTTCAACGCTTGCCGTTGTCGTTGCCATTAATAAACAACCTGCGTGGAAGATCCCATATCAAGTATGGGATGACCCCCTTATTTGATAACAACGGTTGCGGGGAAGATGCACAGCAACAACCCCTCAGCATACGCCTATTTAATGAGAAACACAAGAAGAACACTTTTATATACCCCCTCACCTGGGCTACGCCCCTCCTCTCCCCCACTGGAGAGGAACCCTTCCCCATGAGGGGGAAGGTGGCTGAAGGCCGGATGAGGGGGATTCGCTCCGTCCTTCCACAGTCGGGTTCGCACCCGACCTATAAAGGGAACTCCGCCCGCTCTTATAGGTTGGGCGTTAGCCCAACAGGAGTTGCAAGTAAGAATGAAAACGTACAGCGCAATGCTAGGAAATTGTCGGGTTCGCACCCGACCTATAAAGGGTACTCCGCCCGCTCGTCATCTTGCAGTGTTTCTATGCGGAATATAGGGGCAGCCCACACGCTATACCCCGCATTACAGGCCTGCGGGGTGACGAAGCGTGTGGTCCACGGCTTTACGCTCATTGAACTGTTGGTAGTGGTTTTAATTATCGGTATTTTAGCCGCCGTGGCCTTGCCACAATACCAACTGGCGGTGGAGAAATCCCGGGCGGCCGAGGCCATAACGCAGTTAAACGCGCTGCAAAAAGCCGTAGACCTATATGTCCTGGAAAACGGTTTTCCTGAAGAAGGTACCATATACTTCTTGGGAAACCAGACAGATGACAATGGGAAATTAACTATAGATATTGCCGGCTCACTGGATTGCACCGTAAATCATGGGACGAACTGCGCGAGCCGTGACTTTCTTTATCAAGCACTGTGTGATTCCTTCAGAAATTGCTACATCACTGCCGACCGCATCCTATCCGGATACGAGAATACTCCAGCAAATTACAAATACGAGTTCAATCTTATCAAAGATCAAGATGGGTGGATGAAGAGATGTTATTACCTTGAAGACAATTACCCGCAAAGTAAAAAACTCTGTGACAGTTTCCAAACACAAGGTTGGATCAGTGAAGTATATTAACCTGTAAACTGCCGCAAAGTTGCACAAATAGCAAAAGCCCCTCGCAAGAGGGGCTTTTAAATGGAGCGGGCGAAGAGAATCGAACTCTCGTCTCAACCTTGGCAAGGTCGCGTTCTACCATTGAACCACGCCCGCAAAAAACGCTTAACTACCTAATTAGTATACCATATTTTTTTAGGAAGTACAAGCAAAATACTTATTATTTGTTTTTCTTCGCCGTCATTTTTGCGTTTTGAGGGCGAGCAACCCTTTTCTTTTTTCCTAATAACTGGGACGCAATGGGTTTTAAGTAATAATTTTCTTCTACTGCTTTGCGGATATGCGGATTTTGGGTAAGATCACTTAATAGGGGGCTATTGCGGATAATTTGTGCGGCCTCCTGCGGATGATCCCGGTAGTATTTAACAGATTTACTGGTTAATAGCGTACTCATCAGCCGGCTTTTACTAAAAGCCGTCACCAAATCTTCACGCGCTAAAATTTGTTGCATAAGAGGACTGGACAAAAAGGACTGCATAGCATTTTTGTCTTGCACAAAAGCACTTAAGAGTTGCGGGTCAGACAGCAAAGGGACCACATCCGGCCGGGCAGAAAACGCAGCAGCTACCTCTGGGCGGTTAAGCAGATAACGTAGTAAATCCACATCTTGCAAATTGGCTTCCACGTTAGAAGATAAGGCCCATGGGGCTGCCCCAATTATACCGTAATTATCAGCCGTAATGGCCTGGTAATTATATCGGCTAATAATGGGAATGGTGGACCCTAATTCATCTACAGTAGGCACACGGTCCCCCCCTTCCCCCAGTTCGTTGATATTTACATAAGTAACAATTTTGCGCGGATCAAATTCTGTGTCTTGGGAAGACAACCCCTGTACTTGCGCTTGGTCTAATGAGGCGGATAAATTCTCGGCTTGTTTTTTGGTATGCAAGGTAATTAACAAAATAGCCCCTGCTAGTCCCAGTACCCCCATCACGACCCCAAAAGCCAACAGGTTCCCAGCGTTGGCTTTTTTATTAGTAACGGCGGGGTGCGTTTCTGCTGCCTGACTGGGGACAACCACAGCAGGTTTCGTACGGTATTTTTGCGGATTACGCAAACGGTCAATAATTTCTTCTGTTTTCATATCCAAAACAAGTATAATTTATTATATGAAATCTGGGGGAATTTGTATGCAAAAAACTATTTTTTACCACGACACCGATTGCGGAAACGTGGTATATTACGCCAATTACTTAAAATATTTTGAAGAAGCCCGTACCTTGTATATGGCCCAAAAAGGGTTTTCGGTTCCGGCCCTGATGCAGGAAGGGAAATTTTTTGTAGTAGCACGGCAAGAAGTAGAATATAAATATCCTGTACGCTATGCAGATACAATTACCGTAGATACCAAAGTAGCCGAAATTTCCGATATTAAAATAGTATTTGAAAATACCATCACCAATCAAACGGGCCGTTTATGCACCAAAGGGAAAACGACGCTTGTGTGCGTGGACAAAAACGGAATTCCCGCCCCTATGGGAGTACAGGTCAAAACGGCTATGTCTGCTAATTAAACGATTGGACAAGGCAGGGAAGTTCCTTTTGAATTTCCTGTACTACACGTCGTAATGCAGGGTATTTCTGCGCTTGGATTTGGGCTGTTTGCAATAAGGTTTGCCCATTTGCTTTGCTACTGGTTTGAATATCCTGACAGTAAATTTGTTTTTGCTGGGCTACAATGCGCTCATCCATGCCATGTAAGCGCACCAGTTGGTTTTTCACACGGTCATTTTTTTCTTTGAGGGACGTTTGGGCATAAATAGGCCAAAAGGTATCGGCATGCCCTGCGTTGAGTTGGGCATGTAAAGCACTTTCCCCCAATTGGTTGCGCGCATCTGCTAACAGGCGCAAGACATGGGGGGCTTTGGCTCCCTCATACTGGCGAATAAGGGCCGCTAATACTTGAACGGTACGTGCATCTTTGGCCACATGAAATATATGGTTGCCGTATGGATCCTGTACTTGCAAAAAAGCCCCTGTTTTAGCGTGCCGCGCGGCCTGTATAATGGCTTGTGTTTCCCCCCGGCGGGCCAATTGCAATAAAAGCGGAGTACCATATTTATCCGGTACGGTTAAATATTCTTCCCCGGCACGTTTTAGCAGGGCCTCTTGCACGCGCGCATCCAAAAACGGCTCCGCCCAGGCCATAGCGCTCATAGCCCCCAAAAAAATCCCCATTAAACCGCGTAAAACATACTTCATATAGTACCTCTTACCACCAAGTATCTAATTTTTATATCAAAAAAACGAGGAGCATAAGACCTAGAAATTAGGGACCAAAAGACCTATTTTTTCTAGGCCCTTTCCATAAAAATAGCCCGCTACGAAATGCGGGCTAACATCTAAAGGGAAGCGGGGATTAGAACTCGTCACCCAGGGCTTTTTTTACTTTGCTAATAAGTTCTGTAAGCACAAAGGGTTTGGAGCAGAACCCCTTCACTTGCGGGTACATTTGAAACATCCGTTGGGATTCCACTAACGCAGAAGTGATAATGACCGGAATATTTACCAGTGTTTCATCCTCGGACATAATTTTAACAATACTGGCACCGTCTAACCCCGGAAGCATGACATCTAATAAAATTAAATGCGGGTGAAATTCCTTAATTTTGCTAATTGCATCCCGGCCGGTTTGGCAGGTATCCAGTTCATATCCTTCGCGGGCTAAAATAAGCAGCAATAGTTCCACGATACTGGTCTCGTCTTCTACAATTAAAATTCTTTTCTTCATATCAAAACCCCTTTAAATTTATTATACTTTTTATATGTTGTTTCCGCCACAAAAAAAGAATTTCAATGCCTCTGTTCTTCCGCTTATGCGTGCTTTTGCCAGCCGGTTTATATCTCATAAAGACAGCGTGCTGGTGGGGCTATCCGGCGGGGCAGATTCAGTATGTTTATTACATTTTTTGCAGTATTTGTCTAAAGAAAAGCATTTTGCCCTGGCGGCTGTACATGTCAACCATGGGTTGCGCGGCCCAGAGGCCGATAAGGACGAGCAATTTTGCCAACGCTTGTGCCAACAACTGGGCATTGACCTTTACATCCGGCAAGTAGATGCATTCAAAACAGCCCAACGCTATGCCTTAAGCCCTGAACATGGTGCCCGCAAAGCCCGATACCGTGCTTACCAAACGATAGCCAAAAAATGGGGGGCTACCAAATTGGCCTTGGGCCATCATTTAGATGACCAGGCCGAAACAATTTTGCTTAATTTACTGCGTGGTACAAATGTAAAAGGATTAGCCGGCATTCCGCTGTGCAGGCCGCTTTGCGCAGGAGTGGAGATCGTGCGTCCGCTTCTCTGTATTACCCGCGCAGACGTAGAACGCTACATCAAACAAAACAAACTTTCTTATGTAACAGACCAAACTAATTTTGATGATGCATACCGCCGCAACTGGGTACGCCATACACTACTGCCTCTATTGGAAGAAAAACAACCGCAAATCCGTGAACATTTAGCGCATTTCGCCCAACAGATTGCCCAACTAACCCAGAAAGGATAAGTCAACTTTGCTAGGGGGCTTTTTTATGGCTATTTTGCAGCATACCCCGGACTACATGTATAACATGCCAAATGCGCCTGAGGGGATTTTCAGCGGCTCTTACAAAACAGGAAAACCGGAAATGGTAAAAAAAGGGTTATGATACCGCTGATACGTCTTCTTAATCCTGTTTGCCAACCGCTAGGAATGCAGCGTTGTATCAACGGAACTACTTACTAACGTCCCCTTTTCAAAATTGCTAAAATAATTATATGAATTATTTGTTAGCATTTTGTTTGGCCCTGTGCTGGGGTACGGCGTTTTTAGCATCTAAAAACATTGTAGATGTTCTTCCGCCCTATTGGGGAGCGTTTTTCCGCGTGCTAGCGGGATTTGTGTTTTTTGTGGTATTATTTGGCGCGCAACGCGCCAATGTCAGGTGTCCTGTGCGCCAGTTATGGCGACCGTGGACCATTAGTTTGATGCTTATTTTACTGCCTTTTGCGGCGTTATCGTGGGGAATTCAGCACACGGCTCCCACGATTGCTGGCATTTTTAACGGTACGGTGCCGATATGGAGTTTTATCGCCGGGGCTATTTTGCTAAAAGGGGTGGACCGCTTTACTTGGCGGCGTGCCGCCGGGGTGGTAATTGGCCTGGCCGGGTTACTGGTGATTATGCGCCCGCAATGGCAAACCGCTTTTACGGCTCCTGCCGGGAAAATGGCTCTGTGGGGGTATTTGGCTTTACTCTTTATGGCCTTGTGTTATGGGGTAGGCAACGTAATTACTAAAAAAATTATGGTAGATAATACGTCCCTTCCGTGGCAAGCCAATACCTTGCACCAGTATGCGTTTGCCGCAGTAGTGTTGGGAGTAGTTTCTTTTTTAACAGAACCCATACCCACCGTGGGAGTATTTAATACCAAACTCGTACTTTCTATTTTAAGTGCGGGGGTATTTTCCTCGGCGGTGGCATTTTTACTCATGATTGCTTTAATGAAACGCTGGGGAGCCACGCGTATGGCATCTGTTACGTATTTTTCCCCCATTATTGCCATGGGGACGGATATTTTATTCCGTGGGCGCACACCGCACCTATCCGAACTAATGGGTATGGTTTTAATTTTTATTAGTTTGTGGCTCATTCAAAAGGAAGTGTAAAACTCCCCAGGGCTGGGGAGTTTTATCCATACCTTATATACGCAGCAAAGAATCCCTCCTACCCGTCCCAACCTGAACCGACTCGTACTCGTTGGGATCAAAATATTTCCTTCCTCCGTCATGCACCTCCACGCGCGTTAGTTTTCCATTTTCCCACACTCCCCACAGAACCGGAGTGGTATCTTCCGACAAACCTAAATGAGCGGTTCCAGGACCTCCACTGCCTACCTGAAAATCGGCGGTATATGATGACCCTATATGATATTTAAAATGTGTTAAAGTAGGCATTTGCACAGGTAGCGTATCCTGTGTTATCCCATTATAACGCCCATGCTCTGAATAATAGATACTTAATGCCTTGTCATAAGTATCCACGGCCATGAGCAATTCTGTTCTTTTGGCCTTTCTAACGGCCTTTTGGTATTGCGGCAGAGCCACGGCCGCCAAAAGGCCAATAATTAACACAACTACTAATAGTTCAATGAGCGTAAATGCTTTTTTGTTACATAGACGTATGCTGAGAGGTCTTTGCTCAGCATCTGCCACGCACTTGCCGTTATCAAACAAAGGGGTCATCCCATACTTGATATGGGATCTTCCACGCAGGTTGTTTATCAGTGGCACCACCAACCGCAACAACAAGCGTTGAAGATCCTCAATCACGTTCAGGATGACTTTATTTT
>JAZNXF010000009.1:0-5458 GCA_045593745.1 Elusimicrobiaceae bacterium
CTTTATAGGTCGGGTGCGAACCCGACAATTTCCTAGCATTGCGCTGTACGTTTTCATTCTTACTTGCAACTCCTGTTGGGCTAACGCCCAACCTATAAGAGCGGGCGGAGTACCCTTTATAGGTCGGGTGCGAACCCGACAATTTCCTAGCATTGCGCTGTACGTTTTCATTCTCACTTGCAACTCCTGTTGGGCTAACGCCCAACCTATAAGTATTATTTTTGGTTTTATGTGCAACTGCTTGCGTTTCTCCCCGCCGGGATTGTTGGTTATTCATAAGTTTACTCTCCTTATTTTTTGTCAGGTTTGCACCTGACCTATAGATTCAATTTATCCCGCTTATGAAAACGCAAACAAAAACGGCTGAAACTTACCAAGTTTAGGATAGTGCCTTAGTTGTCACAGCCGTAGCCCTGTACTTACGTACAGAACATTGGACAGAAGACATTCCGGGAGCTACCCTTCTATATCTTCTGCCTAAACGGCCATTTTCGGACTATCCTAAACGTTTTTCAACGTCTCCGCATTCTGCATACGGTTCCAAAAACAGCATAAATTGTTGTACTTCTATTTTATTCTACATAATTTCAGGCGTACAGTGTGTTTTCTCTGTAATAATTAGGTCTTTCGCGCCCTGGGTAAGTAGGTCTTTCTTCCCTATCTTTTATATCCTTAAAATTGTACAGTATAAACATGAATACTTGGGCAAAATATCTATGTATCAGTTGCAGCATGGTTTGTCTGTTTGCCGGACAGGCACGCCCCCAACGGTTTAAAACTGCGCGGAGTATTTCTAATGTGTTATCTTCTTCTGTAGAAAGAACGGTAGCGGCCGCCACCAAACGAGCGGATATCCGCCTTTCTGTAGCGCGGTTAGACCATGCTGTACTATTGGACTATCCGATGAATAAACGTCCGCATTCTTCGGCGTTTTTGTTTCATACTACTTATAAGGGCCGTCAGGAAATATGGGCGGCTACTGCCGGACATGTTGCCATGCCGGGGGAAAAACTCCTTTTAACTTTTTACAATGGGAAAAAAGCAATTCCGGTACTTGCTACTGTAGCGCAAGTGGGACCGGCATTACTATCAGACGCCTCTTTGCTAAAATTGCCTGCTGCACTGCCTGACGGATTACAACCTATGGCTCTTGCCAGCCAGATTGACCCTGCGCAACCGCTTACTACGTGGGGATATGCTTCCAATAAGTTGTACCATATTGAAGATTTGACCTTTGAAAAAGACAACACGCGTTTTATTCGTACAGATTTTCCACCCGAACAAACCAAACGCGCCGGGTTGTGTGGCGGACCGCTTGTAAACCCGCAAGGCGAAGTGGTAGGAATTCATTGTGGAAGTTCCCCTGAAGACAAATCATACGCGGCTAACATAAACATTATTCCCTATTTGTTGCAGGCCTATTATGAGGGAACGGCGGATATTCCACTGGTTGCTAAAAACATTGTATTTGGATCTATCCATTTAAATGAACGGATTGTGTATCTTCAAACCACCGATGAATATGGAAAAATATTAAACGAAGAAGTAATTTATGGGGTCTTGCCGCAATCGCTTATAATAACGTTGTACGAAGACCCGGAGGTACGTTACTTAAAATTTGTATTAGGGGCCAACTTGTACGATAAGCCCACGTACCGTGTGCTAATTTATGACAAACTCACAGGGGAACATACCTTCACTACCCTTCCCACACAATAATAACCCTGGGAAAACATTATTTTCCTAATAAGGTTTGGGCGGAAGTATTTCCATTTTCAGCCGCACGTTCCAGCCAGTTGCGGCCTGTTTTCTCGTCTTTACGCACACCCAGCCCTTTGAGGTAAATTTGCCCTAGCACATACTGGGCAGAAGCATCATTTTGCTGGGCGGCCTGTTCAAAAAAGCGAAGGGCCAGCGGAACGGATTTTTGCGTTCCTTGCCCTTGCAAAAGCATAAACCCCGTCATATATTGGGCCTGTGCGTGGCCTTGTGTTGCCGCATTAGAAAACCAGGCAAAAGCATCTTCCAACCGGGGAGGTTCTTCACTATACGACATGCTGCCCAGTTGGTATTGGGCCGCCGGATTTTGTAATTCTGCTGCGCGGGCAAGAAATTCTGTTGCTTGTGCTTCATCTTTATCCACCCCAATCCCTTGCGCATATTGCAGGGAAAGTTCATAGGCCGCTTGGGACAAGGTTTCTTGTGAAGATTCCCATGCTTTTTTAAACCATTTAAATGCTGCTTCATTATCCTGCAAAATAGGATTACCGTAGCGGTATGCTTGGGCTACCTCTAATTGGGCTTGGGAATTAGTTTGAGATGCCTTTTGCAACGTGTCATAAAAGCGGGCCACTTCTTCATAAAGAGGCGTTTGGCTAAATGGAGCCAGGGCGGTTTGAGCCGCAGAAGAACCGTTTTGGAAGGCCTGCAAATACCAGAATAACGCTTGCCCTTCATGCCGGGGAACGTGGTTGCCTTGCTCATACCATTGGCCCAGTTGGTATTGGGCCGTTGCGTAATTGGCTTGTGCGGCGGATTGCAAATAGGCCAGGGCGGTTTCCGGCTCAGCCGGCACCCATTTCCCCTCACTATATAAGCGCGCTAATTCAAATGCTGCTTGGCTATTACCGCGTGCGGCGGCCTTCTGATACCACGACAAGGCCTGCTCTATATTGGCAGGAGTTCCTGTGCCATG
The DNA here is from genome assembly GCA_045593745.1 of Elusimicrobiaceae bacterium. Classification (GTDB taxonomy): domain Bacteria; phylum Elusimicrobiota; class Elusimicrobia; order Elusimicrobiales; family Elusimicrobiaceae; genus Avelusimicrobium. The sequence continues at coordinate 2,696 of JAZNXF010000009.1, forward strand.
GATATAATCTTGTGCCACCGCAAGCATGGCTTCTTCGTGCCCGGCTTTGGCCTGTTTTAATGCGTTTACAAAAGCCCGTTCCTGCGGTGTTTTATAGAACGCAAGATAACACAGCCCCCCGGCTAACACAACCCCGACAATAAAAGCAAAAAATGTTTTCATACGAATTCCCAGATAGTTTATTATATCTTTTTATTAAGGGAACGTGAAAAATCATCTGCTTGATAAAAAACACAAAGAACAGCATGGTTTATTGAACAGTTGAAAAAGTAACTTCGCCGTTTTGCAAGTTATATTTAAGTTGGAAGTGCAACGTATGGAAAGAATTTTTGTCCCGCTGAAACGGAACACGCTCAAATAATAAAATTAACGTATCCCCTTGTGCCAATTTGGGAATAGTTTCTAAATGTTCCAAATCAATATCCGCATCTGTAGAACGCAGTGAAACTGAAAAGATTCTTTTTTCTGAACGGAAAACAAGCACAGACAGGACGGCTTCGTTCGCGGCCATACGGTAAATTTCCTTGCCGTTTAACAGTAGCGGGCGTCCGTCAAACCGGTGATGATAGGCAGTCCATAAATCGCGAATATGTTGCACGGGAATTACAAAACTCTTCTTTTTAAAAGGGTCACTGCCACAATGCACGCCCACAACTTCTTGGTATCGGTTTAGCACTGGCCCGCCGCAAGCCCCATTGCGCTCGTCATTGCCAAATTCATACGAAGTAGTTATGCGGGAGGGTGAAATTTGTTGCACCTGACGATGCTCTAATTGGTGAAACCCTTTCCCATAATACCCATACGAAGTTAGTAATTCCCCGGGTTGCAGGTCATCAGAAGCCAACTGCAAGGGGGTTACATAAGGGGCTGCTTCATCAGGTAATAAAAACAGGGCGATATCGGTGTAACGCGGAGCCCCTGCCGCCGCCATAGAAATAGGCAGGGGGTGTTTCATGCCCTGAACTTCAATAGCAGGGCGGGTAAGCAAGTAGTGGGCTGCGGTTACTCCCCACAGAAATTTTTTCCCTTTGTAATTTTCCTCTATAATAAAAGCTGAATGCAACTCGCTGTCTAATGAGCCATGTAGCGGGTGGTTATTAGCAACTAGCCGCACAACCGATTTTTGCATTTGGGACATCTGTTGTTGGTGTATTTGCCGGCTGACTTGCTGTTCTAATGATTGTGCGGCGGTAGTATGAATGGATGATGAAAATGCAGTAGGTTTCCATGAATGCAAAGCCGATGCCATGTGCCGATACCACTGCGCGTGCGCAGGGGAGGCCGTCCATACATAGCATAAACAACACACAAAACACATTTTCCTCATGTGTATATTGTAATGCTTTTAAAAGTGAAATACGAGGGCCTAAAGACCTACCTGGCAGTAGGGCTTTTGCATAGAACGTACGTAGGGCTTCAACAACCGTTGAAGCCCTACTCACGCAAATAATTTTGCTGCCGGCAATATTACCGGGTCATTACAAAAGGCATTTGATCGCCCGCCATATACGTGGGCATGCGGCCATCCCATTTGTCAATGGCTTTTAATTGCGCTTCCACCTGGCGCAATTTAATTAAGTTGTCTGAGACCACTTCACGCTGTAAACGCAACGATTTGGCTTCCGCTTCGGCCTGCAGAATTTTCTGTTCGGCTTCCTTTTTCACTTTTTCTACCAAGTTGGTAGCGCGTTTGGCTTCTTGTTCGGCAATTTGTTTTTCTTCTACTGCTTTTAAAAACTGCTTTGAAAATTCAAAGTTTGTGATGGCAATATCAGACACAATAACTTCTTTTTCTGCCATTTTTTCCTTGAGAATTTGGTTCAGTTCTTTGGCCACTTCCACGCGGTTAGCAATTAAACTATCGGCAGAATATTTGGCAATAACGGCTTTGGTCCACTCTTCCACCATGGGTTTTAAAATGGTAGAAGTATATTCCGGCCCTAAGTTGCGGTAAATAGATTCTACCGTATTGGGCAAAATACGGTGGTTGACGGCTAATGTCAGGCCCACGGTCTGTAAGTCCTTAGAAAATGCTTCTGTATCAAAGGAATCTTTTTTAATACGCACGGAAAATTTTTCAACACTATCAATAAACGGCATTTTAAAGTGGATTCCTTCCCCATACGCGCCCACTAGTTTACCAAAACGCAGTTTTACGGCCACAGTCCCAGCAGAAACAGTGAAGTAAGAACTAAATGCCGCTACCAGTAACACAAGCAGGAGCACAGGCACAAACACAACAGCCATACTAACTTTATTAGGTGTAACGTCTTTCATAATTTCTCCTCATTAAGATACCCTATTATATCTTTTTATGCAAAATATGTGCTACAATATGAATACAATTTTATCTGTTTTTGGAACCGTTTAAGAAACGGGGTACTTAAATAAAGTTCTACTCAAGTCCAAAAACAGCCGATGAAAGGTACAGCATTTCCGGGCTGATCCCCTGGGAATACTGTACTTAGTGTTTGCCGCCTTTGGCGGCAGGCCGCGGCTGTTGCTGTTAATACCTTGAGTAGAATTAACGGTAAGAGCCGTTTTTGTTGGTTTCATAAGCAGAAAAGTTGAATATAAATAACGAGGTGAAAACTTATGAAAAACCAACACACCCGGCGGGGGAATACGCAATATGTAGGCGAAACGCAAAAAGGAAGAGTCGCTAAAAATAAAGTCATCCTGAACGTGATTCAGGATCTTCAACGCTTGCCGTTGTCGTTGCCATTAATAAACAACCTGCGTGGAAGATCCCATATCAAGTAT
>JAZNXF010000010.1:0-3290 GCA_045593745.1 Elusimicrobiaceae bacterium
AGGGCAGATGAGGGGGTATCAATGAGGGTATCCTTATTATCTTTCCCCCTCACCCGGCACTTCGTGCCACCCTCTCCCTCAAGGGAGAGGTAATCAGTTGTTTGCGTTTGTCCCCGCCGGGTATTTTGTACGTTCATAAACATCTCCTTATCACTATTTTCACAATTTCCCTGTTTATGAGCGCATGCAAAAACGGCTATTGCGCCCTAGTTCATACCACTGCCCCAGGACTGATAGCCGTAGCATCCCACTTCCGCATAAGCAGAAATGGGAAACACTCGGCGCAACAAGATGTACGGTCTCGTTGCACCTGTTACCGGCTATTTTTGGAGTGGTATGAATCTTTCGGTCTTCCAAAAGAGGCCCGTTTCTTAAACGGTTCCAAAAACAGATTAAATTGTATCCACAGTATAACAAAAAACAGCAGTCATATACAAGATATTTGTTAAGGTTCAGAAAAAGGGACAGGGGAGCATATACAGTTTAGGGTTCAGGGATAGGCCGCGGCCCGGACGATACGTTTGTGTCCTGTTGATGTGCCAGGTTTATTTTTTCCACCTTTACGGCAGGGAGGAACATCCGGCCGGGTGATGGTACTTTCTGGCACATATTTCTAATAATGGGAATTTCTTTGAAATAATAAAAACCTCTTGCGCAGTACACACGCAAGAGGAATTAATAATGGTTTTCCCGGGTATTTCCCGGCACGTTCTACTTAAAACCGTACAAAGCGCGTAACGGTTAATTCGCCGCCCAACGCCTTGGATTCTTCTTTTAAGTAATCGGCTACGGTTTTTTTGTTGTCTTTAATCGTTCCTTGTTCTAACAGGCAATTTTCTTTGGCAAACTTTTTCACTTTGCCGGGCAACATTTTTTCAATAGCCATTTCGGATTTGCCTTCATTTAAGGCCTGGGTTTTGTAGATATCCAATTCTTTGTCAATGACTTCTTGCGGGATATCTTCTGCTTTAATCCACCCGGTTTGCATCCCTACGGTGTGCATGGCAAGGCCGCGGGCAATTTCGGTGGCTTTGGCTTTATCTACATTGCCGGCAACGGCTAACTCTAATAAAGAGGCCTTTTTGTTGTCGCTATGCACATAATAAGCCATCACCGCCCCTTGGGCCGGGGTCCAGTTGTACGCCCCTTTGAAGGTGGTGTTTTCCCCAAATTTGGGGGCTTCTTCGGCAATTTTGGCTTTGATTGTTTCGTCGGCATCGTAATTCACGCCGGGGTGGGCGAGGACATAGTCCGCCAATTGGTTGGCCAGGTTAATAAAACCGTCGGTCTTGGCTACAAAGTCCGTTTCGCACCCTAAATACACCATGGCAAAGTTTTTACCGTCGGTCTTTACGGCTACTCTGCCTTCTTTGGTTTCGCGGTCAGCGCGTTTAGCCATAGCGGCTAACCCTTTTTTACGCAAATAGACAATGGCTTGCTCCATATCGTTTTTGCATTCCAAAAGGGCTTTTTTACAGTCCATCATTCCCGCGCCGGTTTTGTCGCGCAAGGTTTTAATATCGTCCATTAAAGACATGTCAAATCTCCTTAGTTTAATATGTGGGAAGTCCCCGCGCGTGGCAGGGAGCTTCCGTCAGATGTTATTTGGCTTCTTCGGCCTTTTCTTCTTTTACTTCCGCTTTTTTGGTTTTAGCGGCAGTTTTTTTGACAGCGGTTTTTTTGGCCGGTTTTTCTTCTTTATCAGCCGCGGCTTTTTTTACTGTTGTTTTTTTTGCAGCCGTTTTTTTGGCAGTGGTTTTTTTAGCCGGTTTCTCTTCTTTGGTTTCTTGAGCTGCCTCCGTGGCAGGTTCTTCTATTTTCACTTCGGCTACTACTTCAGCGGCCGGAACTTCTTCGGCTACTTTTTCAGCCAATTCTTCGGCTTTTTCGGCGGCTAACATGGCGTCTTCAAACGCTTGAACCATTACCGGGTTTTCGGCAGCCGGGTTTTCTTGAGCCGTTTGTACGGCTTGTGCTTCGGATTTACCTTCTAAAATAGAATCCGCAATTGCCCCGCAGAACAGTTTAATAGAGCGGGCGGCATCGTCGTTACCGGGGATAGGCAGAGAAATAAGGTCCGGGTCGGCATTGGTGTCACAAACAGCCACTACCGGGATGCCGAGCACGTGGGATTCGCGCACTGCACCCATGGTGTCCACCGGGTCAATTACAAAGACCACATCCGGCAATACCTTCATATCGCGGATGCCGCCCAGTAATTTTTGCAAGCGGGCCAGTTCTTTGGTTAAGCGGCTGGCTTCTTTTTTGGAAATGGCTTTAAACACGCCGGAAGTTTCCCATTTCTCTAGTTCGTTCATCCGTTCAATGGATTTTTTGACGGTTTGGAAGTTGGTCAGCGTTCCGCCGAGCCATTTTTCGCTGATGCAAAAAGCACCGCAGCGTTCGGCCTCGGCCTTGATGGCTTCTTGGGCTTGTTTTTTAGTACCGACGAACAAAAATTTGGCACCTTTTTTGCTTTCTTCTTTTACAAAAGCGCAGGCCTTTTTGAGCTCTTTGGCGGTTTTTTGTAAGTCAAGAATGTGCACGCCGTTTCTTTCTCCAAAGATAAAGCGGCCCATTTTGGGGTTCCAGCGGGAGGTTTGGTGCCCAAAATGCACACCGGCTTCCAGCATGGATTTCATAGATACATTACTCATTGTTTTATCTCCTGTGGCTTGTGCCTAAATTAGGGTAGAGGATACCCCGGGTAGCACTTGCCGTTGGTGCGTCAGCATGAACTTGAATTTACGAACCTGTTGCGTTCTGCTGCTCATTTCACCTATAGAGATTATAGCATAAAATACATTGCTCGTAAAACTTTTTTTTTGTTATAATACACGTACAATTTAATCTGTTTTTGGAACCGTATACAGCATACGGCTTTCTTTAGGTAATAAGGATAGCATTCACGCCAAAAACAGCCATAAACAGGCGCACGGAGCCGGCTTCGAACCCCGGTTTTGTGTGCCGAGTGTTTATCGCTTTGCGGTAGGCCACGGCTGTTTTCATTGGGGAAGGTGAATGCTCTTCAGGGAAAGTAGCCGTTTTTGTTGGTTTCATAAGCAGATAATTGAACATATAGCTCAGGTGCAACCTGACGTAAAAATAAGGAGAGTAAACTTATGAATAACCAACACACCCGGCAGGGAAATACGCAATATGTAGGCGAAACGCAAAAAGGAAGAGTCGCTAAAAATAAAGTCATCCTGAACGTGATTCAGGATCTTCAACGCTTGCCGTTGTCGTTGCCATTAATAAACAACCTGCGTGGAAGATCCCATATCAAGTAT
>JAZNXF010000011.1:0-11046 GCA_045593745.1 Elusimicrobiaceae bacterium
ACCGCAGTTAGCATGCGTTCGGCTTCCCCGGTTTTCATTCCTTCCATGACTTTGTTGAACTTAGGCAATACCACAGCCGCCAATACGCCGATAATAACAACCGTTACCAGCAGTTCGGTCAGCGTAAATGCCCGTTTTTGACGTTTTTTCATACATTCTCCTGTTTAATTTGTTTCACCTGTCCCGGAAGGATGTATGCAAAAACGGCCATTATGCTTGAGCCAAATCTCGTAACCCAACAACAACAGCCGCGGCTTATCAGTTATAACGATAAACACTGGACATTGCGCAAGAGGGTAATTAGTCCTTTTGAACAATGCCTTCATCGGCTGTTTTTGGACGAGATTTGTGCGAGGGAAACCCCACGCTCACTGTATTCTGCATACAGTTCCAAAAACAGAACAAATTGTACCTATAGTATAATAAAAAAAGGCCGGATTATCCAGCCCTTTGTTTAGGTTCACCAAGCGGTAAGGAAGGTTAAAACATAATAACCGTAAATAGGTGCGCAAATATACCAATCCCTGCGCCACATGTTTCGCTAAATAGCATAAGTATTCTATACGACTGGAACAACAAAAACGCTCTACGGCCCCCCTAGGATAGCCCTTAATGGGTCTGATAGGTTACGGCCCTTCACATTTTAAACGTTATTTCTTGCGGGATTCTAACTTTTGCTTGGCAAGCGGTTCGCCTTGTTTGGCGGCCATCACATAGTAGCGCATGGCCTCTTTATCATTTTGTTCTACGCCTACCCCGCGTTCATACAAATCCCCCAGTAACGTTTGGGCTAATGGGCTTTTATCCTCTGCGGCGGATTTTAATAATTCGGCACCCTTTTGCTCATCTTTATTCGTACCTGTTCCTTGCAAATAACATACGGCCAGATTGATGCGGGCTTCAAAATCCCCGGTTTGGGCGGCTTGCTGATAACAATAAAATGCCTTGGTAGGGTCTTTTTCGCACCCTTTTCCCTCGTTATACAACCCGGCTAATGCCACCATGGCGCGGGTATGCCCTTGGCGGGCGGAGGTGTCAAACCAGTTAAAGGCCTGGGCAAAATTCTGCTTTATTTGCTTGCCTTGATAATACAGATACCCTATATCATACTGGGCTTGTGCATCGCCGGCGGCGGCCTGCTTTAACAATTTATCAAATGGTTTTTCGGTATATTTACGCAAGAAAAACCACGCAACAGCCAGTAAAAAAATAAACGTAAATGCCATTTTAGTTTCAATGATTGGTTCCATGGTGTCCCCTAGTTGGTTCTAATAAGTTTCTTCTGCTCAAGTGTATAAACTTCATCCGCGTAATTGGCGGCGTGCACGTCGTGCGTAACCATTAAAATACTGATGTGCTCTTCGCTACTCATGCGGGCAAAATCCTCAAATACCTGTACCTTGCGTTGGGCATCTAAATTACCGGTGGGTTCGTCGGCCAGTAGCAGTTGCGGGTTATTGCGTAAGGCGCGGGCAATACTGGCGCGTTGCTTTTCCCCCCCGGATAAATCTGCCGGTAATTTGTGAACCATACTTCCCAGCCCGAACCGCTCCAACAGTTTTTGGGATTTATGCGGATTAGATTTGCCTAACATCCGCGCGGGAAGTTCTACATTTTCCAGTAGAGAAAATTCCGGCAATAAGCCGTCAAACTGAAAGACAAACCCCATTTTAGTCAGGCGCAGTTTAGCGCGGGCTGATTCATTTTTTAGTTTGGTAATTTCTTTATGGTCTACGAAAATTTGGCCGGAGGTAGGAATATCCAACATGGCAATCAGGTTAAGTAGCGTACTTTTACCCGAGCCGCTAGGCCCTAACAGTACCGTAAATTTACCGCGTGCAATATGCAACGAAACATCCTCTAATACACAGAGGTTTTCCTGCCCTTGCCCATATATTTTGGTAACGTGTTTAAGTTCTATCATATTATCCGTACCGTATGGCATCTGTAGGATGCACGCGTGAGGCCTTTAACGCCGGGTATAACCCGGCTACTAAACAAATTAAATAACTTCCCCCTACTACAGCCAACATGTCTCCCAGTTGCATACGCACAGGCACCTTGGTTAAATAGTAAATATCGCCGGGAAGTTCCACAATGTTAAATGTGGCAATCACCCAACACAACAGGCATGCCAGCAAAATACCCAGCACAATGCCCAAGGTGGCAATTACCAGTGCCTCCCACATAAAAATGTTGCGGATCATCTGCGGGCTGGCCCCAATGGCACGCATAATGCCAATATCGCGCAGTTTTTCAGTCCCCAGTAAAATTAAATTGCTGGCAATATTCAGTGAAGCCACCCCAATAATTAAAAACAAAATGATAAACATCATGGTTTTTTCTAACTTTAACGCGGCGTAAAGGGTGCTATTTAGTTGGGCAAAGGTACGCACCGAGTACCCATGGCCAATCTTTTGAGAAATAAGCGGAGCCACTTTTTCAGCATCATTTATATTATGCAGTTTTACCGCTACCCCCGTAGTGCCTTGTTTAAGGCCTAAAAAATCACTGGCGTGCGGCAAAAGTGTATAGGCAATCGTATTATCAAATTCATAATATCCGGTTTTTAAAAGGCCGCTAATGCGGAACTTTTTCATCTTGGGGAACATGCCCGCTGATGTAGAAATGGATTGCGGGGAAATAAGCACGACGTCATCGCCTATATCCGCCCCCAACGTGGCGGCCAGTTCTGTGCCTAGCACCAAGGGCGGCGGATCCGCCGGTGTCCAACCGATGGGTTCAAACGATCCTTCTACCAAGGAATCTGCCAAATGGTTTATTTTTTGTTCTTGGGCCGGATCCAACCCGCGCACAATAAGCCCTAAACTTTGCCCGGCGTGGGTAATAATGCCCTGCCCATAAATATGCGGGGCGGCGGCAGCCACTTGCGGGATTTGTTCAATAAGTGAAATGTTTTTTTGGTATACTTCCGGGCTCATGTGGCCAAAAACCAGAATGTGGCTTTGGGCCCCGATTACCTTGTCTTTAATATCCGTTTGAAAGCCGTTCATCACCGAAAGCGTGGTAATAAGGGCGGCTACTCCTACCGACACCCCGGCCACCCCAATCAGTGTGGTAATAAAGGCAAACAACCCTTGGCGGCGGGTTAAATAACGCGTGGCGACAGAGCGGGAAAAATTCATAGTTATATTGTAGCAAAATTTATACTTTAGCAAGCAAAATGTGCGCGGAAATGGCATGACGGCAAAGCGATTATATGCTATACTGTAAGTACAATTTTATCTGCTTTTGGAAGCGTTTAAGAAACGCAGAGTTTTTAGCAAACTAAAAACGCATGACAAGCCAAAATCAGTCGTTTGAAGGCGCAAAGTAAACGGAATTGCAATCCGTTTGCTTTGTGCCGAGCGTTTATCGTGTAAACGGTAAGCCACGGCTGTTTGTATTGGGTTCTTGTCATGCACTCAAGGCAAAGAGCCGTTTTTTTATATGTTTTTTAAACAGATAGAATTGAATTTAACATGTGGAGAAAATGTATGACAAAAAGAAACACCCGGCGGGGTTTTACGCAAAATGGAGTCATCTGTCCCCCTTGTGGGGAACAGTCGTTAGCCCCGGAAGGTTTTAATCCGGGGGTCGCGCAAGCGGCAAAAGAGGGGCAAAATAGGAAGAATGCCTTATGGTCCCTCCTACCCCGCGTTGCGGTACTCCCTCCACAAGAGAGGGAGATGTTCCACGGCTTTACACAAAGTTGTCATCCTGAATTTATTTCAGGGTCTAGTCGTTATAACAACAAGATGCTGAAACAAGTTCAGCATGACGGCATAAAAGGTTTTACCCTCACCCCGCAGGGTCGGTATGCGGGGTATAGCGGGCGTATAGGTTTTACCCTGATTGAACTGTTAGTAGTAGTGTTAATTATTGGCATTTTAGCCGCTATTGCTATGCCGCAATATAATAAAGCGGTGAATAAAGCAAAAGCAACCGAAGCATTAAATGCTATTGATGCTTTGGATAAATCATTAACCGCCTATTACCTGGAACATGGCAGTTACGGAAATAGCGAGGCCAATGGACCTGTTACGGCAGATGAATTACCTATCAAAGTTCCCGCACTAAAATATTTTCACTATAATGATGGAAGTGGTGAATTTCAATTCGGTTCCAGTGGTTCAACTCCGCAATATCAGAATTTTTATAATGTTGACCTGACCTATGTCCAAAATATCGGAACGGGTGGCCTATGGATTTCTGCAAGTTGGGAAGATGGGAAACAGCGCCGTAAAGCGTGTTCTTCTACCCTTGCAACAGAACACCCACAATGTGCGGATTTTTTTCCACAGTGTGCAGCCGCTACTAAAAATTTACAACTTGGTTGTAAGGACTGGTCCTCCTTCTGCCCTTTGTAATAATACCCCAAATAGGTATGGACACAAACTTTTTTGTTTGTGTCCGTTTACATGAAATGAACATAGCAGTTGACGTTAAGCAAGTACACATGAAGTAATCTGGGATAATTTCAAAATATCATCAGGAAAATTTTTATCCCAACAACTTCGCAAGCAACTGGCTAATAACTCTTGGGTTGGCCTTGCCTTTACTTAATTTCATGACCCCGCCTACCAAGGCACCAATAGCGGCTTTGTTGCCTTTTTGATAATCGGCCACCGCTTTGGGGTTGGCGGCAATAGCGGCTTTAGCCCATTCTTCCAGTTGACTTTCGTCACTTACTTGTACCATGCCGCGTTTTTCTACAATTTCGGCCGGGTTCCCGCCGTTTTTATAAATCTCTTCAAACACTTCACGCGCTTGTTTGCGGTTGATTTTACCCGATTCTGTCATTTCCAACAGTTCGGCTAGTTTAGCGGCCGGAATAGGGGAATCTTCAATTTCTTTGTTATCAGCATGCAGGAGCCCCAAAAGATCGGTCTGAATCCAGTTGGAAGCAGTTTTTAACGATACTTTGCCGCTTTTGGTTACTTCTTCAAAATAGTTGGAAATTTCCCGCGAAGAAGTCAGCACGCCCGCATCATAGGCCGATAACCCTGCCGCCATAAAACGCGCTTCTTTGCTGGCGGGAAGTTCGGGCATGCTTTCTTGCACTTTTTTCAGCCAATCTGCCTGTAATATAACAGGCGGTAAATCCGGTTCCGGGAAGTAGCGGTAATCCAGTGCATCTTCTTTAGAACGCATGGGTTTTGTGACCAGTTCCACTTTATCCCATTGGCGGGTTTCCTGTTTTACTTTTCCGCCGTTGTTTAAAATTTCCGTCTGGCGGTTGATTTCGTAAATAAGTGCTTCGCGTACGCCTTTAAAGGAGTTTAAATTTTTAATTTCCGCACGCGTACCGAATTGTTCCTGCCCTTTGGGACGCAGGGAAATGTTCACATCTACGCGCAGTTCTCCTTTTTCCATATCACAATTGGATGCTCCTACCCAACGCATCAGGCGTTTAATTTCTGTTAAATACGCATACGCTTCGTCCGGGCTACGCATATCCGGCAGGGAAACAATTTCTAGCAAGGGGTCCCCGGCGCGGTTGTAGTCCACGAGTGAATATTGCGCCTCGTGTGAGGACTTGGCCGCATCTTCTTCTAAATGGGCATGGTGAATACCGATTTTTTTCTTTTGTAAATTGTCTTTGGGCCCATAGGTAATTTCAATATACCCTGCGCCGTTAATGGGTTCGTCGTATTGGGTAATTTGGTATCCTTTGGGTAAATCCGGGTAGAAATAATGCTTGCGTGAAAAAGAAGAATACGCATTGGTTTTGCAATGCATGGCCAAACCAGCCCGCACGGCCAGTTCCAGGGCCCCTTCAGTAAGTACCGGCATTACGCCGGGATGTCCTAAACACACTGGGCAGACAGCGGTGTTTGGTTTTGTATCTTCACTTACACCATTGGGGCAGGCACAAAAAAGCTTGGTTTTGCTGGCAAGTTGTACATGGATTTCCAGGCCGATAACAGGTTCAAATTCAGTCATATAAAAATTCTCCTAAAATACTATAATACCAAATATGAAGTTTCTTTTTAAGCCCACCTCATACCACCAAGGCACCGTACTCGCCGTAGGTTCCACACTTGTGTGGAAGTTTCTTTCTTTTATAAATGCGCTACTACTAGCAGCATATTTTGGGGCCACCTTCCAAACAGATATTTATTTTTATGTCATTATGGTGTGGGGATTTTGTATCTCGTTTGTGCAACGCTTAAACCAAACCGTACTCATTCCCGAAGCCATGTTTTTGCAGGAAGAACAACCCCGCCACGCTGCTAAATTTATAACGATGTGGCTCTATATATACCTCATAGGGGCATTAGCGGTGGGGATAATGGGAACTGTTTTGGCAGTACCTGGGTGGGCGCATTTTTCCCGCTTTGGAAGCGAAGAATTGGCGGTACAACGCCCGGTGTTGGTATTAGGGGCCTGGTGGTTTGGGCTGCAACTTGTCAGTTCTTATTTGCAGGCAATTGCGGAAATGTATAAGTATTTTTCCAGCGCACTACTAGGAATTTTAAATGCGTTTTTCCCGCTGTTGTGTTTGCTTTTATTCGGTAAACAGGTTGGGCCGGCCAGTATTCTTTATGGGTTTGTGGCGGCAAATCTGGTACAAATCGCCGTATTGCTCATCTTATACTGCCGTACGTTAGGTATTTCTATCGTGCCCGCGTATCATCCGGTAGCGGTGCGCATGCGCCGGAATATGTTAGCCGGGCAAAGTTTAGCCCTTGTGGACGTGATAACCAGTTTACTGCCCGTATATTTAATAAGCGGATTGGGTACTGGGGCCATTACCGCACTAAACTATTGCCGCCAATTTACCGATTCCGCCACAGAAGTTTTTACGGCCCGCATGTCTAATATAGCCAAAATTGCTTTTACGGAGCATGCCGCCCGCCAACAAAAAGCCGTTCTAAACAAGTCCTTTTTGCAGGCAACCTGGTTGCTTGCCGTGATTTTAGCCCCGCTTGCTGTATTTTCCTGCTATTTTGCCCCCCAAATCGTTTCTTTATTTTTTCAGCGCGGGCAGTTTACGGCGCAAGATACACATCAAACGGTTTTATTTTTGCGTCCTATGCTTTTTGTGATGCTTTTGTCAGCTGCCGGATATTTGCAAAATAGTGCCCTTGCTGCATGCCGGAAAATTAAAGAAAGTTTCCCCTACGCGCTTTTGTCAGCCCTTGCGGTAATTCTCTTATTGTGGATTGTAATCCCTTCCAAAGGAGCGTTTAGTTACCCATACCTTTTGGTTATTGGGCTTATGGTGGGTTTTGCTTTAAATGCATTTTTATTTCATCAAGAACTGCCGTTTATTTCCTATGGAAAGCATCTGGCGTGTATGGCGCGTATAAGCGCATATGCCGGGCTTTCTTTATTGCCCTGTTTGTTGTTACGGCCTTATGTGCCTTCTATCAATTGGGTGCAACTAGGTGTTTGCGGTACGGTATTTATAAGCGTATATGTAGGGATTGTAAGTGTCAGCTCTGACGGAAAGCAGTTACGCCAGTTCCTTTTCCGCCGCGGTTAAAACTTCTTGCGGGGTATGTGCGGTCATGTGTTTGCACGCCGCAAATCCCAACGCGCAACAGGTATGCCAACTGGCCCCATGTAGCCACAGACAATGCCCACAGAATTGATTTACCAGGTTTACATTTTTGGAAAGTGCGAATAATTCCGGCGCGGTCGGCCCAAAGAGTACAACCGCCTTTGTTTGTAGCCAGCGCGTGAGTTGCACCAGGCCGCTTTCTGCGTCTATATGCAAACGTGCGCCATTTAAAATAGCGGGTAGTTCTTCTACAGTGGTTTGCCCTAACAAACATACGTCTGCGTTAGCAAAGCGGGGACTGTTCTTCCCGCCCAGTTGTACCAATTGGATATGCGGGAATTTTTGTTTGAATAATTTTAAAAAATGCTCCCAGTTTTCCGTAGGCCAACATTTTAAGGGTGTTTGCATACCGATATGAAACGAGGCGTTAATTCCGCTATGCACGGTAACATAAGGTGTTTTTAACCCATATTTCGTGACGTCTTTTTTTAAAATCACGTCTGGTAAGGTTCCTGTTTCATGCACGTTAAAATCTAACCCGCTTAAATAGCGCACCCCTTCCAACCGGCTTGCTTGTTGGTGATACAAAAACCGCCCCAACGCATCATCCAGTAAATAGTTGTCATTTAAAAAGAAGGAAAGTTCACGTTGCCGGGTAAGTGAAGTTTTTAGTGTTGGGATAAAATCCGGTGCTAGTTGTTGTATGCGCGTGCGGTTTACATATACGGTTTTAAAAGAAATGCACAACTCGCACGCCATATCATACGCGCGGCGGTAAGGCACGCACCCCGGCGGCAAAATGATATTTTTTTCGTCCGGTACAACCAATAATTGAGCCGCATGGGGGGAGTCCGTAAAATAATGAAAGACCGCGTTAGGTAACTGCTTGCGTAAGGCCCGCACGCAAACCCACAGGGCGGCACAATCCCCCAGTCCGCCACGTAAGTGTAGCAAAATATGCAGGTTATTTTTGTCTAATCGGCGGCGGGCAAATAGGCCGGAAAGTTGCTGTTGCAGCCCATAATATACGCGGTTGCGCAAACGGCGGTAGGCGTAAGCCATACGCACGATACGACTTCCGCGCCCATACATTTCACAATAGGAACGGATTTCTTCAAATGCAAGTAAGGTTTGGGGATTTTTCCAATCAATCATTTTGTGACGAGTTCAGCAAATGCCTCAAAAGAAAAGCGTTCTTTGTGTTTGCTGGCTTCTAACGCCATGCCCACGCGCTTGCCCCAGTGAACCATTAGTTCATCTAGCGCGATCGTAAAGGGTTCTTCTTCCCCGGGGTTAACAAGTAGGCCGTTAATGCCGTTGTCCACCAGTTCGGTTACACCGGGCACATCGGTAGCCACTACCGGCAGTTTACTGGCCATAGCATCTAATAGTTCATTTAGCCCTTGCGCTGTGCGGGCGGGGAAAGCAAAAATATCTGCGTTACGCAGTAAACTGTATAAATCGGTATCTGCAGAAACGATTTCGGTACTCGGTTCTAGGTGGTTTTTAGTAATAAACTTTTTAAGGGTTGCTTTTTGCGTGCCGTCGCCCACAATAGTTAAATGCCAGGTAGTATGGGCCGGAGCCAGGCGCGCCCAGGTTTTTAAAAGCACATCAAACCCACCGTTTTTGGTTAAATTGCCGGCGGCTACAATGTTATTTTCTTTTTTAAAACAAGCGGGCTTATTGTAGTTGTAATGCTCCACCCAAATAGCCGGGTTAATCACGCGCAGGGCATTGGCTCCATACGTTTTTTTGTTCAAGGGTTTACTGCTATTGCCGATTACCCACACATGTGTCGCCTTGGCTAAAAGGGCTTTTTTGTTTTTAACAGGTTTGTCCTCTTTTAAATTTTCCGGTTCAATATAGACAAAGGGAATTTTTAAAGAAACGGCGGCTTCACATGCGGGCAAGTGCGCCAGAGAAATCACGCGTTGTGCGCCGATTTTTTTAAGCGTAGCGGCCAACGTTTTCGCAGTTGCCGTAACAGGTAAGGGCAAGGTGGGCAATTCTATATATGCGGGCAACTCTTTTTTAACTCCGGCTAGTAAAACTTCTTCCCCGCGCATTGTTAAAAATGTTCCCAATGCTGCCCCCAGGCGCAAACCTGAAAAAGTGTTGTGTGAACCGATCACGATAAATGTTTTCATAAATCCCCCTTTGTATTATTGTACATAATATAGGGGCCACATAAAAACAACCGCCCTTTCAGGCGGCCTAAATGGATAACATAAAAAATTGCGGGGGTTGGATTTGAACCAACGATCTCAAGGTTATGGGCCTTGCGAGATACCGGGCTTCTCTACCCCGCATATTTATTATAGCAAATAACGTGCTAAAAAGCAAAACTCCGCCGTAAGACGGAGTTTTAAAGAGGGTTTTAACACAAAAATTCGGTTATGGGGCCGGGGGTGGATCCGCCGGGGTTTCTTCGGTGGGTGCGGAGGGATGATACATTAGTTCCACATCTGCAAAAATAGCATCTTTATTGTCATTTAGCCAACGGCGGTGCAGTTTGTAGTCCGGCGCAAACTGGGCCACCAACTGCCAGTATTGCTCCCCATGATTCATATAAGTTAAATGGCACAGTTCGTGTACCATTAAATAATCCTGCACGGCTAACGGCATTTTTACAATGCGGTAGGAAAAATTCAGGTTTTTCTTACCCGAACAACTGGCCCACAAGGTGCGTTGGTCTTTAATAAAAATTTGGTTAAACTCCACGCCCATTTTTTGCGCCCACTCGGCCGTTTTGGCAGTAAGCGTTTCTTTGGCTTTAGCGCGCAGCCAATCGGTTACTAGGGCGGAAGGATTGTCTTGCTCGGTTTGTAAATAGATATGAAAAACTTTACCATCAAAAGCCACCCCGGGTTCCTGGTCCGGTGTGAGATACATTTTTACAGGGAACAAATCCCCCTTATAAAGCACCTTGTTATCATGTGGTATCTGTGCGGGCGGTTCCCCTTCTTTGGTTTCTTGGGGTGCCTGTTTACCAAATACTTCGGGTAGATCTTTTTTTAAGCGTTCTAAAAAGAGTTTTACATCACTAATTACACTTTGCGTATCTGCCATAAATATATTATAGCAAACTTACGTTGGGGGTACTGGTTGCCCAGTTGTGATTTTACATCACTGGTGTGTGGATTTTTAGAATAATTTTTATTATACTATAGGTACAATTTGTTCTGTTTTTGGAACCGTATTTTGCGGATGCTCTTGTAAGTTAAGAGGTAATTAGAATCCAAAAATAGCCGATACGAGGTACACATTGGCGGCCACCTGTGTGTACCGAATGTTTGCCCTTTTTAAAGTGGCAGATTACGGCTGTTTGGTTTGTACATTCTAATTACTGCAATCCGACGGCCGTTTTTGCATGCGTTTTTCCAAAGCGGGGGAAATTGAATCTATAGGTCAGGTGCAAACCTGACAAAAAATAAGGAGATAAAACTGATGAAATCAAGCAAATACAAGGTAGTCATCTGTCCCCCTTGTGGGGAACAGTCGTTAGCCCCGGAAGGTTTTAATCCGGGGGTCGC
>JAZNXF010000012.1:0-89884 GCA_045593745.1 Elusimicrobiaceae bacterium
GGATACCCTCATTGATACCCCCTCATCTGCCCTATGGGCATCTTCCCCCTCTAGGGGGAAGCGAAACCATGGTTTCACGCTTATAGAGTTGTTAGTAGTAGTGCTGATTATTGGTATTCTGGCGGCGGTGGCGTTGCCGCAGTATAACAGGGCCGTCAAAAAAGCACAAGGACGGGAAGTATATGCAGTCATTGATGCATTGGATAAATCCCTGTCCGATTATTATTTGGAATATGGTAACTATGATAACGCAAGAGCAGATACACTCTCTGTACAAATACCAAACCTTACACATTTTTGGTTTAATAATGCCCTTGGGTTTTCGCGCTTTGAACCTTCACATCAGTTTCAGGTTGGAAGTATCCTGCTCGGTACATATTGGGTGGAGATTACTGATAAGAGCGGATGTCGTGTGAAGTTACTATGGGCTGGTGGGAAATTATTAAATGGAGTTGTTGTTGATAGAGGGTGTGCACAATATTTTGATTGTCCGTATGTTTCCCCACAGGCATCTTCAGGAGACCCGGAGTATGAGTGTAAAATCAGATAATTAAAGAATTTCCTAAAAAATAACACCTTCCTTATGTTCGCAAGGAAGGTGTTACAAAATGCTTTTTTGGCATTACATTTTTTCCGGGGCACTTACGCCAATAAACTCTAACCCTTTTTTAATCCGCTCCGCTACCCGTTGGCAAATAAACAGGCGGCTGGCGGTCAGGTCCGGGTTTTGCTCATCAATCACGCGGCAGTTATCATAAAACGCGTGGAATAAGCCCGCCAGTTCCACTAAATACGTCGTTAAATGGTGGGGGCTTAAATCCGCAATACAATTATTAAGCACCGGTTTAAACCAAATCAGTTTTAATAACAGTGCGCGTTCCTGCGGAGTAAGCGGATACTTGGCGGTTTGGGCTTCCGTAAGGCCTTTGGCTTTGGCGGCCTCAAAAATAGAGCAAATACGCGCATGCACATATTGCACATAAAAAACCGGGTTTTCGTTGGTTTTCTTTTTGGCTAAATCCATATCAAACAGCATGTGTGCGTTGGGCGTGCGGCTGGCAAAGAAGAAACGGCATACGTCTGTGCCTACATCGTCCATTAGTTCCCGCAAGGTAATAAAGTGCCCGGCACGTTTGGACATTTTCACCTGTTCGCCGTGTTCGGTCAGGTGTACTAATTGGTGGATAATCGGTACAAAGGTTTTTTCATCATGGCCCAGGGCATGTACGGCGGCTTTCATGCGCGGCACATAGCCGTGGTGGTCCGCCCCTAAAATATCAATTAGCGTAGTATATCCGCGGTCATATTTACTTTTATGGTAGGCAATATCGGCCATAAAATACGTCGGGCGGCCGTCTTTACGCACGAGCACGCGGTCTTTATCGTCTTGCGCTTCTTCGTCTTGCGTAGAGCCGAACCATACGGCCCCTTCTTTCTCGTAGGTGTACCCTTTTTCGGTTAAAAAGGCAACGGCTTTTTGGGGGGCATTTTCTTTATGCAGATCGGACTCGCGGAACCAACGCGTAAAGTCCACATGAAAGTCCTTCATGTCCTGTTGCTGGGTTTTTAAAAGTTCTTCCATCGCCCAACGGCCGTAGTTTTCTTCGGGCAAATCAGCCGGGATGCGTTTGGCCAGGTCCACCAAATAAGAGCCGTGGTAGCCGTTTTCCGGCGGTTCCTTGCCTTCTTTACGGGCTTTTAAACTAATGGCGAGTAACTCGGCCTGGTTGCCGGCGTCATTGACATAATATTCACTGTCACATTGATAACCCAGGGCACGGTGAATTTTTACTAAACTATCACCCAAACTGGCCCCGCGCCCGCTGGCCACATGTAAAGGCCCGGTCGGGTTGGCGGAGACAAATTCAATGAGGATTTTTTGGTTGTTTTGTTCGTTGGCGCGCTCTTTTAAGCGGCGGTCCGCCGCGGTGTTAATAATAAATTTATCATCCAGTGTAATGTTAATAAACCCGGGTTTTAATGCTTGCGCGGTAGCCACGCCGGTTACTTCGCTAATTACCTGGCAGGCCTTTTCTGCAATTTCTAAGGGATTTTTGTGTAACTTTTTGGCGGCGGCCATAGCCCACACAAGCGAAATATCCGCCCCGGTATGGGCCGGTGCAGGGGAAAATTCCACTGCCGGGAGTTGCTGTCCTTTAAAATATTCGGCACTGTTTAATTTAAGGGTAATATCGTTTTTTAATTTTTCTAGCATGGTTATTTCTTCTTTGTGGTTTTGGTAGATTTTTTGGCAGTTGCTTTTTTAGTTACCGTTTTTGCAGTAACCTTTTTGGTAGCGGGTTTGGCTGTTTTTTTAACTGTGTTTTTTGGGGAAACAGTTTTGTGGGTAGCCGTTTTGGTGGCAGTTGCTTTTTTTACCGCCGGTTTTTTAGCCGGTATCTTTTTGGCAACCTTTTTTACAGGTTTTTTAAAGTCCACCTCACTGCCAAAACTAAAAATTTTATCCAGCGCATAAAAATCACGCGCTTCTTGTGTCATGATATGCACCAAAAAAGAACCGTAGTCGCTCACACGCCATTGTAAACTGTCGGCCCCATCCCGGTTGGTTTTGTAGATGCCGATTTCTTTTAATTTTTTGCTGATTTCTTCTTCTACGGCTTCTAAATGCGGTTTGGACAGGGCGGTCATAATCAGCACATAATCACACAAAGACGACAACCCGCCCAGGTCAATAAGTTTAATATTTTCGGCTTTTTTTTCATCTGCCAAATTCGCCGCTAGGCAAACCAATTCTTTTGTATTCATAAAATCCCTCTTTCTGTTATTCTAACATTTTAGCAGACACAACTAAAGGGGCATTTTAAAATCTGTCCCCAGTACGACGCGGACGTCATAATATATTTCGCCGGAGGGGGGCAAAGAGCGGATTTCACTGTGTATGCCTATGGCATGGCTCAGTTGTGTTACCTGCACCAGTTGGCCGCTGTAATCCTCAATAAAGGAAATGTCTTGCCGGGAAGGGTAATTGCCGGTATCGTATACGTCTACTTGCAAAAGTCCTTTGGCATGTTGGGCGCGTAAATATTGCTTTAAAGATTCGGCTTGTCCTTTTTTGCCGGAAGCGTTTAAAATAACTACTTTAAGCGGTGTTGTAGCGGCTTTTGCGGGGGGCGGTGTTTGTTTAACGGACGGTTGGGGAACCGGCAGTTGTTTGCCCTGTTTCTTTTTGGCAGGGATAGGTTGCTCAATTACAAAATCGGCCGCGCTTAATTCAACCAGTTCCAGTGAAAAAAGGATTGCCTGCCCGGGCATGATGTTGGTGCGGTGTTGCACAAGTGCATTTGTGTAAGCATACAGAACCTTAAACAGCAAAAAGGGGTTGTATCTCCACGTAGAGAGAGTTTCTTTAAATTGTTGCCAAAAAGAATGGGGATCGGTATCTTTAGGAATATAATAATAATCAAACTCGCCGTTAAAACAACGTTCTTTATGTTCTGCGGTACACGCAGTAGCGGCTTTTTTTAGAACTGCTTTACGATTAGTAACCCCATAGGACAAACGCAACGCCGGCCGGGTGAAAAAAATCACCCGCATAGGGGCGTTTGCCGTGCGGGCCGCAAGTGCCTGTAAAATGGGGGAAGAATACTGCGCCCAAAAAGCAACTAAAAGCAACGCACCGCAACATAGGGCAAGCACACGGCCCATTATTTTTCTTGTTTGATAAGATGGTTCCATAAGTCAATGCCAAGCGGGCAGAGCCATTTTTGCGAATCAATCGTAAAAAGCAGTTTGCGGTTAGCGGCATAGCGAAGGGCTTTGTCTAAATCCTGCAACGCCAGGGTGCGGATGACAAATGCGTCTTTATACTTGCGGTCTTTAGAGGAAATATCCGCTACAAAAAGCATTTTAGAAAGCGTACTCATCGTCAAACTGCCCAGGGTGTGTTCTGCGATGGCATCTAAAATGTCTTTATCGTGAATACCAAATTGGTTTTTAGCAAGCCAGCGGGAGGCATAACTGTGCAGTAACTGCGGTTCCATGCGGCAAATATCCTCAAAAAACGGTACTTTAATGTGGTGCTCTTGGCAAAAGGCAATTAGTTCATCTGCCTCCATTCCTTTTGCTGCATCATGCAAAATACCGGCTTTAACGGCAGATTCTACGTTAATAGCATAAATATCACTAAAGGCGGCGGCCATTTCAGCCACATTTTTAGAATGCAAATAGCGTTTAGGTTTTAAATGGGTTTTTAGCCAATCGTGTACATCTAGCCCATATAATTTATTTTTGCGGATAGTGGGGGCAATAGAAGCAGGAACCGTATCGGGAATATCCCCGCACGCCAAAATATGCGCGCGCACGCGGCTGGAAGATAATTTAGGGAAAAACCCTGGTAAAAAAATATGCGGGAACGTGGCGGGGTTTTCATCATATCCTTTGCGTTTCCCGGCCACGACTACAGCATTTTCAAAAATATAGGAGGGGTTTTTCCAGTTATGTAAATCGTTTAAACAATCCGTACCGACCAGTAAGTAAATTTCCGGGTCTTTGTAACGTTTTTTTAAGTATTGGACCAGTTGGTACGTATAGGTTTTGCCGCCTTGTTTGAGTTCATAATCGTCAAAAATAATATTTTTGCCTGCCCCTTTAAAGGCCTGCTTGAGCATAGCCATCCGTAAACGGAAGGGGGTAGGTGATTTTGCCTTAAACGGGGAGTGGTATGCCGCAACAATGTGGGCCACATCCGGGGCTACTACCTTCATAGCGCGGCGGAACAGGGCTACATGGCCTTTGTGAACGGGGTCAAAACTGCCCCCAAAAACGAGTACCTTCATACATGCCTATTATACCAATTTTTGGGCGAGTGCAGTTGCCTGTAATAGGGAACTTTCCATAAAACTGTATTCCCATCTGGCGTATCTGCCAATACAATAACAGTGTTGTTGTTCCAGGGTACTTAGCAAGGCGGGAAGTACGTGCGCGCGTTGCTTGTTGAAAACAACATACGCATGCGGAATTTGCTGAAAATAGGAAAATAGGGGTATATCATCCCGGTCCACAATTCCTTTTTGATAAAGGCCTTCCCAAATGGCTTTTTCAGTTTGCCGGGAAGTGGGGGCAAGCCCTGGCAACTCAATATAGAGCAAAGAGGTATGTTTGTCTGGCACGCTATCCGGGGAAAAGTGACTTTCTAGTCCGATCCGGTAGAAGGGTTGGACAGGGTCCGGAAAATAGATCCAGCTAAAGGGTTTTAACTTGCGCGCAATAGCCAGGTGATACACGGTAACTGCCTGGGATTGCAGTTGGGCCGCCCACTGTTTTAAATGTGTTTGGCCGGTTAACAAATTGACAAAATCAGGCAGTGCCATGGTGTTTACCAGGCGGTTAAAGGTGATTTTTTGTGTGCCTGCCCATGCCGTTTTATGGGCTAAATCCAGCCGGGTAAGCGGGGTATTTAACTGGATATGTTGTACGCGGGCCGCCAGGGCGTTGACCAATGCACCGCATCCCCCTGTTTTTGGGTAGAAAAAATGGGAATTATAACCGGCCGGTGCATGGGGGGGCTGGCTAGTGCTTTGTAAAATTTCTTTACGGTTAGGCAACGGTACAAAAGGGCCGCACCACTCACAGGTAAGTTCATGCAGCGGCCGCCCCCAGAGTTTTTCATTATAAGGCCGGAAAAAGGCCTCATAGAGGGTATATCCAAACGACTGTATACACCACTGCTCAAAGTTTTGGGGCGTTTGCGGCAAGGAGGCAGTGGTGGTTAGTTCCCAAGTAACCAGTTTGCGCAGTTGCGGGTGAAAGGCCCATAAATTTTGCTGAAACGGATACGGTACATGCATGCCGTTTGTGTAAATAAATGCCCGGCGGGTATGTTTTTTTAGGTTAGTGCCTACTAATTCTTTAATGATTGTTTTTCCTAACTGGGTGTGCAGGTGCAGAAAGTGTCCGCTGTAATCAAAATAATAGCCCTGTGTAAAGGTGGTGGCACAAAGGCCTCCCGGATGGGCAGATTTTTCCAGTACCAGGTAGTCCGTGTCACCCTTTTTTTCCAGGGCCCAGGCAGTTGCCAGGCCGGAGATCCCGCCCCCGATAATTAGCGTTCGTACATGTAAAGTTTTTGTATCAACCATAATAAACACATTCCTGCCATTAACCCGAAGAGGATACAAACAGCCGTTGTATGGCCCGCATGGGTTTGGGTGATGCTATATGCTAGTAAATTACATAACACAGCCGCAAGCATAAATATGCCCAGTACCGTGCGGTTAGATAAGTTCCATTTCCTTTTTAAACAGAGTGCTAAGTGGTCCTCACTTCCTTTTAAAGGGTTTTTGCCTTGCAATACGCGTGCTAACGAGACAAAGGCCGTATCTAACAAGGGAACAGCAGTTATAAACAGGGGGGCCGCATAGCCGTATGGGTTGGTGTTGGAGTATTGCGTTCCCATGGACAGTGCCGCAATCATAAAGCCCAAAAAGGTGCTTCCGCTATCACCTAAAAAAACCTTGCGTTTTGCAAAGTTAAACGGCAGAAATGCTATACTCGCCCCTAACAGGGTTACTGCGGCCAAATTCACGTACCACAATTCCCCCGGCAAGGCAATGACAAACAGCCCTGCCGTACAAAGAAGGGCCTGGCTAGTACAAAGACCGTCTGCAATATCCAACAGGTTAAACGCATTGGTAAGGCCTGCTACCCACAAAAAGGTGAGTGTATAATTGATAAACGGAACTGCAAAAACCTGTACACAAACCCCCTCGTAAACCAGCAATACCGCCGCAACGGCCTGAACAAGCAGGCGCACCCATACCGGCAACCCCTTGGGTTTGCGTAAATCATCTATAAGCCCTAGCGCGAAAATAAGGGTCCCTGCCCCTAAAATACCGCGTAAACTGTGTAGCGTACCTGTCGGAAAATTCGTGATAAAACGTAATATAACCAGGGTAACTGTTGTACCTAGAAAAATAGCACAACCGCCCACCATAGGTACCGGATGGGTATGTTTTTTTAGCCCGCCGGGGTAATCGGCCAATACACTTGCCAGCCAGTGTTTAAATAACGGTATACTGGCGGCAGTAAAAGCGGCGCTGAGACACAAGGTTACTGCATACAAGTTTATCATAAAACGGTATAATATACTTTCAGGAGAAATTTATGCTTAAACAAATTTTAACATTTTCTGGCGTACTCTTGCTGTGTGCTTGTGCTACCACACCCCGCCAAACGGCCTCCGTGCCGGAAGATTTAGTTAAACCGGTGGATTTTTTTACAGCAGGTAAAACCCAAGCAGGTTTTAAAATTACCGGGAAAATGGATGACATGGTAACTGACGGGGTACTTACTGTGAAGCAGTTGGATAAGGATGCGTATTCTGCCGTGCTGCTGATGGGGGGGCTTTACCGTGTACTAGATGTGCAGATAAGCCCGGACGCAGTAACCTATTATTACTTATTTAAAGAAGTGGATAATACCCTTGTGCGTGCGCGCATTACGCAACTGTTGGATTTGCTGTTTATCCCGCCGGTGCGTTATTTGGGAAGTAACACAAAAAAAGGCCAAGTCCAGGTGCGCTATAAAGGGCCGCGTGCCAAAGAAATTTTTGTGTATGAAAAAGAGGCCCGCTATCCCCATGTGGCCCGCACAGTAACTACGTTAAATACTGCCGAACTTTCCTACCGGGATTATATGCCTATTTCAGCCGATGGGGATACTCTTATCCCGCACGAGTTAGAATATAAAGACGGTAAAATTACCTTGGAATTACAACTAATCAGTTTACGATAAGTGTCCTGGTTTCTAACGGATAGCCCCTTGCCGGGGGCTATTTTTTTTATTATACTATAGGTACAATTTATTCTGTTTTTGGAACCGTTTTAGAGACGGTGCGCTGTGGTAAAACACCCCGGCACAAGAGTAGTCCAAAATCAGCCGATTTAGGTACAACATAAAGGGAATTGCAAGCCCTTTGTGTTGTACCGAACGTTTCCTGCTTTATGCGGGGGATTACGGCTGTTATTATTGGGTTACTACTCTTGGCTCAGTATGCCAGCCGTTTTTATTACGTTTCCTGCAGGTAAATTAAAATCAAAACATAAGGAGACGTAACATGACACATAATGTAAAAGCGTTTACGCTAATTGAACTGTTGGTAGTAGTGCTAATTATCGGTATTTTGGCGGCGGTGGCCCTGCCGCAATACCAAAAAGCAGTTGCCAAAGCCCGCGCCATAGAAGGGTTAGTTGCCATAGATGCCGGCAGGAAACAAATTGATCTGTATATGCTGTCCAACAGTTTGCCGGAAAATGGCGTTAATCTTAGTACCGTTAGTGATATTGTTATGCCGGAAGGGGGAGAAGTAAGATGCACTCCAGATCACTGTTTCGTTATATTTGCCGGGAAAGATGCCTCCGGCAATTTGTTGTATGTGCTAGATACCTGTGGTTATGTAGAGGACGAAGTGGCAAATTGTATCATTAATGGGTACACAAGAAAAGGCCGCTGGTACCAGGGGTGCTGGACCAACAACACCGCTATTGGTAAAGCCGTGTGCCAAACCCTGGAACCTCAAGGGTGGAAAATGATGGATGACGAATGGTAACAAACTCCCCGCCGGGCGGCGGGGAGTAAATTTATTTTCCTTCTTTTTGTTTTAAACTGGCTTTAATTAAGCCGTCAAACAGCGGGTGCGGGCGCATAGGCCTAGACCCAAATTCCGGGTGGAACTGCCCCGCAATAAAATAGGGGTGATCCTCGCGCTCCACAATTTCGGGTAAAACTCCTTCGTGCCAACCGGATACCTTTAATCCCGCATCAGCCAACTGTTTTACGTAAGCCGGGTTAAATTCGTAGCGGTGGCGGTGGCGTTCCACAATTTGGTCTTTGCCGTATAAACGGCGCGCCAGGGAACCTTCTTTTAAGTCCGCCGTATAGTTCCCCAAACGCATAGTGCCGCCTTTGTAGACCACATTTTTTTGCTGGGGGGTTAAGTCCACCACCGGGTCTTTGGTGGTGGGGTCAAATTCGGTAGAGTTGGCATCATGCAAACCGCACAAATTGCGCGCCGCTTCAATAACCGCACACTGCATGCCTACGCAAATCCCCAAAAACGGTTTTTTATGTTCGCGCGCGTATTTAATGGTGGTAATTTTTCCTTCAATGCCGCGCGTACCAAACCCGCCCGGGATTAAAATTCCGTCTACTGTTTTTAGTTTTTCTTCCACGTTGTCTTTTTCGGTATTAACGTAAACAATTTCCACTTTGGCATCATTGTTCATGCCCGCATGGCGCAGGGCCTCGTTAATGGATTTGTAGGCGTCTTGCAATTCGGAATACTTCCCGGCAACGGCAATCCGTACCGATTTGCTGGGCGTCATGGCCTTGTCAAAAAATTCAAACCAGGCCGGGTTTACTTCCTGCGTGGGTTTTAAGCCCAAGAGGTGCATAATTTCTTTATCCACGTTTTGTTTGTAGAACATTTCCGGCACGTGGTAAATGGATTTTGCATCTGCACATTCAATCACGTTTTGCGCAGGTACACTGCAAAACAGCGAGATTTTTTTCTTTAAACTTTCAGACAGCGGTTTTTCCGTGCGGCAGATAAGCATGCTGGGCGCAATGCCTACTTCACGCAGTTTATTAACGGAGTGCTGGGTGGGTTTCGTTTTTAGTTCCTGCGCTACTGCAATATACGGCACTAAGGTCACATGTACGGAAATTACATTTTCCGGTCCTTTTTCCAAACACAACTGGCGTGCCGCTTCCAAAAACGGTAAGGATTCAATATCCCCCACGGTTCCGCCAATTTCAATAATAGATATGTCTACTTCATTTTCAAAGGCGGTAAAGCGTTTTTTAATTTCGTTAGTGATGTGGGGAATGACTTGCACCGTGGCCCCTAAATATTCGCCGCGGCGTTCTTTATCAATGACGGTTTGATAGATACTGCCGGCGGTGTTGGTGTTGGCGCGGGTCATGGTGATGTCTAAAAAGCGTTCATAATGGCCCAAGTCCAGGTCGGCCTCGGCTCCGTCCGTTGTCACAAACACTTCGCCGTGTTGATAGGGGGACATCGTGCCCGGGTCCACGTTAATATAGGGGTCACACTTAATCATATTGACTTTGAGGCCGTTGAGTTGCAACAGTTTGCCGATACTGGCCCCGGAAATTCCTTTCCCCAGCGAACTAACCACCCCGCCGGTAATAATAATAAATTTAGACATAATTTCTCTCCTTAAAATCGTTTATCCGTGTATTTCCTGCCAATACCGTTCGGCACGTTGCAAATCTTCCGGCGTATCAATGGCCGGGCCGGCGGGGTCTATTTGCACGCACTTAATGGTCATCCCATTTTCCAGTGCGCGCAGTTGCTCTAATTTTTCCATTTTTTCTAATATGCCTTGCGGCAGGGATACAAACCGTTTTAAAGCATCCCGGCGGTAGCCGTAAATACCACAATGGTGCCAATACACAAAATTTTTGTTTTCCTCAGTCGCTTCCCGCATAAACGGCACGCGCGAGCGCGAAAAATAAAGCGCGCGCATGTTGGCATCCAGTACGGCTTTTACGCAGTTGGGGTTATCAATTTTGCTTTGGTCAGTGGTGGCCATTACCGCGGTGGCAATATCGCAGGATGTATCGTTTTGCAACAGTTCGGCAATTTTTACAATCGTGTCCGGGTGAATAAACGGCTCATCGCCTTGTACGTTAATGATGAAGTTTTCATCGCCGTATTGGGTGGCCTCGTAAATGCGGTCGGTGCCGCTTTGGCATTGGTCACTGGTCAATACTACGTTGCCGCCAAATTGCATGCAAGTAGAAACTACTTGCGTGCTTTCGGTGGCAATTACAATGCGCCCCAAATTGGCGCGCACGCAGGCCTCGTAAACGTGTTGGATAACAGGTTTTCCGGCCAGGCGGGTGATTACTTTACCCGGGAAACGCGACGAGCCAAACCGCGCCGGGATAGCAATAATGGTATTACTCATGCCAGCACCTGTTCAATTTCAGCCGGGCTGGCCGTAGCCGTGCCGGATTTGCCCACCACAATGCCGGCCGCGTAGTTAGATAAAATAGCCGCTTCTTGCAACGTGGCCCCGGCCGCTAACCCTAAGGTTAAAACGGAAATTACCGTATCCCCTGCCCCGGTTACGTCGTACACTTCGCGCGCGGCGGTAGGCACGGTAGTGGGCTTTTTCTTGCCTTTTTCAAATAAACTCATACCGTCAGCACTGCGGGTAATTAAAATAGATTGGGCATTAAGCATTTTTAAAATTTTATTTCCCAATTTTTCAATGGCTTCTTCGCCGGGCTTGGGGGATTCGCCCACGCCTTCCCACGCTTCTTTGGTGTTGGGGGTCATGCAGGTAATGTTTTTGTATTTGCGGAAATTATCAATTTTGGGGTCTACGCAGACCGGGATTTTTTTCTTGCGGCATTTTTCAATAATGGTTTGGATATTGTGGTCGCTTAACATGCCCTTGCCGTAGTCGGACAAAATCACCCCTTTGGCTGTTTTAATAGCCAAATCAAAATGTTTCATACACAGGGCAGCAATTTTGGGGGAAATAATCTTTTTGCTTTCCCGGTCGTAGCGGACGATTTGCTGTTGCTCGGCCATCACGCGGATTTTTTGCGTAGTCGGGCGGTCGGTATCTTCGCAAATACCATAGGTGGCAATGCCTTTATCTTGCAAAAATCCTTTGAGCATTTCCCCGCCCAGGTCTTGCCCTACGACGGAAATCATCACCGGCTTAGCCCCTAATGCAGCCAGGTTTACGGCCACGTTCCCGGCACCCCCGGCTACAAAAAATTCATTATTTACCGCTACTACCGGAACCGGTGCTTCCGGCGATATGCGCGACACACTCCCCTTAATAAAGTGGTCCAGCATAATATCGCCCACCACAATAATTTCCTGCCCTTTAAATTGGTGTAAAATGCTTTTTAAGCGTTGTTTGGTAATCGTCATAATTCTCCTATAAAACGTACATTTTATTATATCTTAATTACGTTGGTAATCCAACAATTCCGCATACACACTGCCAATAAATACTTCTACCGACATTTTTACCGGCATGCGGTACTTATCATCTGTCAGCCAAACTTTTAAACTTTTCCCTTTGGCTACAAAAATTCCTTCCCCTCTAAATTGGGGTTCCACCAGCCAGCAGTTAAATTTACCGGCTTTGGTTTTTACTGTTTCTTTGCCTAATACTTTTACTACTAGCGGGTAGCGTTCTTCGCGGTTGATAATATCAAAAGTTACGTCTTTGCCTACTTCCAATGGTTGGGAGCGCACATAGTATAAGGAAGTAAGCATGTCTAATACTTGCTGGTCCAGTTCTCCGGCAATCACACGCGGTTCTTTTTTCTTTTGGATTTCTCCGTAAAACCGGCCGTTTTCGTGGTCAAAGGTTACCCATTCGTCGCGCTTATAATTGCCTTCACGCACACTTTGGGAATATCCCAATGAATGCAACGTGTTTACGTCTAACCAGGAATAATTAACATCACGCACTTTAAATACGCTGTCAATCGCACTGGCAGAAAATGCCGTGGTTTGGATGAGGTAGGCCTGCTTGCCATTGTAATTGGTAATTCCGCGCGTTTTAATGTACGCAGTTCCGGCTTTAATAAACGAATAATAAAGGCCGTATTTTAAACTTTCGTTACTCCAGGGCGCATGGGTGGTATCGGGGGAAATGGGCTCATAGGCCAGCGGGCTTAATAACCGCCCGTCAGTCGGTAAAATTTCTTCTTTTTTAAACGCGGGTGAATCAGCCGGGGGGGCGGATAATGTCTGTGCGGCGCGTTGTTGGGCAATCAGTGCGGCGGCCTGTTGCGGCCCAAAAGCGGGGGAAGTGCTGTCCTGTGCGGGGGCGGCGGGTGTACCAGCGGGGAATGCCGAAGGCGCAGTCACAACGGCCGTATTTGCCGGGGATAATGGGCTAACCGCAGGGGCATTTTGCAAGTTCGCTGGGCGGTTTTGTTCTTCTTGCTTGGTAAGCGTTTCAGGAGAACTTTGTGGTTCATCTTGTGTGGCGGTTAAGGTAGCCAACGTATTTGTATTTTCCGTTTTCGGGGTGCATTTGCAGGTACAGGCGCACAAAAGGGTAGAAACCGCAACGGTTAAAATTAGTTTTTGCATAGGGAATCTCTTACAATAAATTTAGCCGCGTTTAGTAAGTTGGTGGCTACTTTGTCGGGGTGTAAATCCGGATATTTTTTGAGGTGGCGGTGTCCGTTGGCGGTGGTAACAAGCACCGTTTTGCAACCGATTGCATTGCCAAATTCCACGTCGGCCTTTTTGTCGCCAATCATGTAAGATTGGGCCGGGTCAATATGGTATTTTTTAATTAAATCCAGCCCTAGTTTAGGTTGTGGTTTGCGGCAAGCGCAGTGCTCGTCCGGCGCGTGCGGGCAAAATACAATATCTTCTATGCGGGCCGGGCGCAACAATTTTGTTAAATGCGCGTGTACAGCATTTACTTCTTTTTCAGTAAAATATCCCCGCCCAATGCCGGATTGGTTAGACACAATAAACAAGTGAAACCCGCTTTTAGACAGTAACTCCAACGCGGGTTTGGTGCTTTTATACAAAACAACTTGCTTTGGGTCGGACAGGTAAACCCCCGGTTTTTCGTAGATAAGGGTTCCGTCGCGGTCTAAAAAAACGGCTTTTATCATACACGTTCCTCGGGGTGGGCGGCCAAATAGGCATCTCCTTCGGCTTCGCGTTTCCAGCGGTTGTGTGCCCACAACCAAGAGGACGGATTCTCCCGCAAACATTGTTCGTAAAATCCGGCTAATTGTTTGGTAAACTGGCGGATATTTTCTTGCGTATATTCGGTGGGGGGGATGAGCGCATCCATTACTTGCGATACAATCACTCCGTCACGCTCCCGCCATACTTTGACCGGGAATACCGGCACTTGCATTTTGATAGCCAGTAAGGCCGTAATGGGGGAAAACGCCGCCGTGCGCCCCATAAAGGGAATCCAAACTTCACTGGACCCGGCATTTTGGTCAATTAAAATGCCCAGCATTTTTTTCTTTTTCAGCCAACGCATACAGGAAAAAAACGGCTTATCTTCGTGGTTGCTGTAAAACGTGCGCCCGGTAAAAATGTTACGCAGACGGTTTACTTCCTTATCAATATAGGGGTTATCTACGCGCTGGGCCAGCACGGCTTTATCTACGCCGTAAATCGCGCCCGCCAGGCCGAAGGCCTCCCAGTTGGTGAAATGCCCAATGTGGATAATCCCGCCGGTGTTGCCTTGTGCGTTAAGCATTTTTTCAGCATCAATAATGCGGCAGTGCGTTTTAAATTTTTCACGGCTCATGTGGGTCAGTTGGATAAATTCAGCCAAAATGGCCCCCATATTCCGCCAGGATTCTACGGCAATTTGGTGAACTTCTTGGGCGGATTTATCCGGGAATGCGCGGGAAATATCGTACTCCATGCGTTTAAAACGCTTGGGCAGAAACATACGTGTCCAGCTCGTGAGCGTTTTACTTAACCCGATGGAAAAATGATAGGGTAGTAGCGCAAATAACACACAAAACGCCTTAAGCGCGAGGTATTGAATATAATGAAAAGGTGTTTTTTGAAAACGAGTAGCAGACATACTTTATTGTAGCATATTTCGGGCGGTGGATACGCATATAAAATGGATTGCTAAATAGGGGTTTTTTTATTATACTATAAATACAATTTTATCTGTTTTTGGAACCGTATGTAGAATACGGCGATTCTTAGGTTACTAAGAGGGATTTTCTACTCCAAAAGCAGTCGTTTAGGTGCAAAATAAGCGGAATAATTACCCGGTTGTTTTGTGCTTAGTGTTTTCTATACACATGTATAGAAGGCCACGGCTGTTATGTGTAAGTAGGGTAGAAAATCCTTGCAAATACCAGCCGTTTTTGCATGCGTTTTCCGGGCAGAAGAATTGAATTAAATAGTAAAGAGGAAAAAGTATGACAAAAGAAAACACCCGGCGGGGTTTTACGCTCATTGAGTTGTTGGTAGTAGTGCTTATCATTGGCATTTTGGCGGCCGTAGCCCTGCCGCAATACCAAAAAGCCGTAATAAAAAGTCGGATTACAGAATATGAAATCAATCTCAAAGCTTTGGGAGAAGTTGCAAGAGTATGTAAATTAAATAGAGGAGAATCATGTGATATAGAAGAATTTGATGTAGAACCGCCAATATGTAATCCTATACCGGGTATATCTTCAGAAAATACGTGCGAATATCAAGTAAATAACAATTCTATTTATGTTTCTGTACAACCGTTTGTTCGGTTATCGTATTACTATGAACCCACAGAGATCGTCGCAAATGCTAATTTTGACCCAAGCCAAGGTAGGGTCGTAGCAACACTGAAAGTGATTAATGGCTTTTACTGTGAAATTTCTTCAAGTTCTTCCGGCGTGGCAAATATGTGTTCCAAATTAGGATTTCGTAATAAAATTGGTCAATATACCCAATATTGGTCTCTTTAAGTAGTTATAGGTTGGCTAACCCAACAACATATTAAGGCATTCTTTGCCGTGTACAAGCGCAAGGGAGATGATATAAGAATACCCCCGGTTTTACCGGGGGTTATTTAGTAGTAAGAGGTGTTTAATAAATCACGGTGCCGATTTCTTCGCCGCACAAGGCCTTTTCTATATTGCCTTTTTGGTGCAGGTTAAATACTTGGATAGGTAGTTGCTTTTCCATACACAGGGCCAGGGCGGCTGTGTCCATAAATTGCAAGCGTTTAGCAATCGCGTCAGCATAGGTAATTTTGGAAATCAGTTTGGCGTTGGGGTTTTTGCGCGGGTCACAGTCATACACGCCGTCCACCTGCGTGGCTTTTAAGAGTACGTCTGCATTCATTTCACTGGCGCGCAACGCGGCGGCACTGTCGGTGGTAAAATAGGGGTTCCCGGTGCCGCCTGCAAAAATCACAATGCGCCCTTTTTGTAAGTGGCGGATGGCCTTGCGGCGCACAAAGGGTTCGGCTAATTGATAAATGTTAATAGAGGTTAACACACGGGTCGGCACGCCGGCATCTTCTATGGCAGATTGCAACGCAATGGCGTTAATTACCGTAGCCAACATGCCCATATTGTCGGAGTTTACGCGGTCAATTACACCGCCGCCGTCACGCAGACCGCGCCAAATGTTGCCCCCGCCAATCACAATGGTTAATTCACAATCGGCTTTTTTGTATGCTTCGGCAATTTCCACGGCAATTTCTTTTAAGGATTGCGGGTGAATGCCGCGGTGTCCTTCCGTGCTTAGGGCCTCGCCGGATAGTTTTAACAAAACGCGTTTTTTGGGATTGGCAGATTTAATCATAATGTCAGTGCGTGTGTGCGTCATAAAAATCTCCTTACTGGGTTTTTAACAGTATAGCAAATTTGATACGGCCAGTTGCAAATTGGCCCTTTTTTTATTACACTATACATACAATTTATCTGTTTTTGGAAGCGTTTAAGAAACGCATACCCCGCAAGGGGGATAGTGACGCCAAAAGCAACTGTATATAAGCATAGGGAACTGGGCCTTATAACCCCAATTTCTTATGCTGAATGTTTATCGTTTTGTCGGTAAGCTACGGCAGTTGTATATATGGTATGTCACTATCCTGTATATACAGTTGCCGTTTTTTATGGGTTTGCAAACAGATATTATAGGAGAAAATACCATGAACAAAACAAACACCCGGCGGGGTTTTACGCAAGAAGTTGTAAATGCAGTAAATCAAAATAAGTGTCATTCCCGAAAGTTTTTATCGGAAATCTTCCACGCTTGCCGTTGTAAAAATAAAGAGAAAAACCTATTTAATAACAACAAATGCGTGGAAGATCCCCAATTACGGCCTTTGGGGATGACAACTAATTTTAAGGATGAGGCCCTGAACAAAAACACTTTCAGGGCTCCGCTACACTCCGGTTTTACGCTTATTGAACTTTTGGTTGTTGTACTGATTATCGGCATATTAGCGGCGGTAGCACTGCCACAGTATCAAAAAGCGGTGGAAAAAGCAAAGTGGGTGGAATGGATTCATATGATGCATGGAATAGAAAAAGAATTCCAGTTGGCTTTTTTGGAGGGAAAAATTCCGCCAAACAATCTGAGCGTATGTAAAAGTTTCAGTTCTTTTCAAGGGGGAAATTGGGAGGGAGATGTATATTATACACCTAACTTTAGGTATGTGTTGGATGCTTGTGGAGATGATTCGGATGGGGATTGTCAGCAAGAACCTAATAGTTACTGTGTATATGTGGATACCTATCGTTCCCCGGAACTAGATATAGAAGCCAAAATCTATTCAAATGGAAAGAAATATTTTGAAGTGCTTGCAAACGACGATAAAGAAAAATTATTTATATGCAATATGCTAAGAAGTTATTATGGAACAGCTGTAAAGGCATGTGATTAACTATTGTTTTCAGCAAAGAGTAATTACATACAAAAATCCCCATTCGTTTGGCGGCCCCTGTTACTATATGCTATATTGCCTCCTTGCGCAAAGAAGGAACCAACACATGTCCCCCGGCCTATAATACGGAAGAATTACTCCAACACTTCAAACGAGGTATGTGCTGTGTGAGCCGAACACTGCACCGAAACGGTATGTTTGCCTTTTGCAAGCGGCCACCAAGTTTGGCAGGAAGTTTCCGGCAAGGGTTTGGCATCTACCTCCCAGTGACATATGGGTTGGGCGCACTCTGCCGACAGTTGAAGTTGCTGGGAAGCCCGCGGAAAAGATGGGTCAATGACAAATTTATCCCCGGGTTTGGGAGAGACAATCCGCGTAGCAACCGCGGAAACATGTTTGCCGTTACACATGCGCGGCATAAACGCATTGTCAAACACTTCTTCATGCGTGTGTGTGCAAGCGGGGCTTGCCAACAGACCGGTCTGGTTGCATACCACGGCACGGCGCATACCGCTTGGCATGGTAAAACCTGCTGAAGGGTATTTGGCTTGCACAGCCAGGGCTACATCATGCAGGATAGGGCCAGCCCCGGTAATGCCGGAGACCTTTTGCATAGACGACGAATCAAAATTACCCACCCATACGCCTATGGTCCAGCGCGGGGTATAGCCCAGGGCTAAGTTATCTTTATAATCTTTGGAAGTGCCGGTTTTGGCGGCCATTTCAAACGGAACATGCAAAGGTGAATTGATACCAAACGCCGGGGCGCGGGCTTGGTTGTCCTTGAGTATATCTGTAATGATGTACGCAGTTTTTTCATCCAACACATGGGTGATCGCACCGGGCAATTTTACATCAGGAACCAGGGAAAGTTGCACCGGTTTAAAAATTCCCCCGCGCGCTAACGTGGCGTATGCGTTGGTAAGTTCTAGTAACATGACCTCTCCATTACCTAAAGCAAGCCCCAGGCCGTAAAAGTCCGCGTTTTTACGCAAAGATTTAAACCCCAGTTGGTGCAAAAACTGCAATAGTTCTTCTGCCCCAACCTGTTCGGCCACTTTTACCGCCGGGATATTATATGAACAAGCCAGGGCCGTACGCACGGCTACTGCCCCATGAAAATTTTCATCATAATTGCGCGGGCGGAAACCGCCCTCAAAAAACGTGTCCGTATCGTCTAGCAACGCGGAAGGATAGATCTTTTGGCGTGCTATAGCAAGGAAGTACACAAACGGTTTTAAGGCCGAACCCGGCTGCCGGAGCGCACGCACGCCATCTACCTCTCCGCTATGGGCTTTATCTTTAAAATCCGCCGAACCTGCATACGCTAAAATGCCTCCTGTATCGTTTTCTAACACGATGACGGCCGCATTGGTAACGTGGCTATCTGTGAGGCGGGCCAAGTTATTTTTAATAATTTGCTCTACCTCTTGCTGTAACCCGCGGTCTAAGGGAGTATAGGCCGTTGCTGTGTGCGCAGGAAGTAGCGTTGCTAACCATTGTGTAAAGTGAGCCGCGTAAAACGGCCGTTTATGGGCATGCAGGGTAATTGTTTCCTGTTTGGCGCGGAGGTACATTTCCCGGTCAATAAAACTGTTTTCATACATTTGCGTAAGTACATAATCGCGCCGTTTTAAAGCACGGTTCATATGGGCGAGGGGGTTATAATAGGTGGGGGATTTAATAAGACCTGCCAAAAACGCTGCCTGGGAAAGAGACAACTGGTTGGCATCCACCGCAAAATAGAATTTGCTAGCGGCCTGAACGCCTTGTGTTAAATTACCAAATTCCAAACGGTTAAAATACTGCTCTAAAATTTCTTCCTTCGTGTAGGTTTGCTCTAACCGGGCGGCCTGCGCGGCCTCTTGTGTTTTACCCCACAAATTTTTAGGGCGCGGAGTAATGTTGCGCGCTAATTGCTGGGTAATGGTAGAAGCCCCGGAGACCACTTCCTGCCCGGAGGAATTTTGCCATAGGGCCCGCATAATGGCGGCTACATCAACTCCAGGATGCGTGTAGAAACGTTTGTCTTCTGCCGCGATAGTCGCACTGATTAAAAAGGGGGAAATTTCATCCAACGTAACCGGTTCGTAATAAGTTTGCTGTTGGGACAACAACCCCCGCACCGGAGCACCGGCCCGGTCATACACTTGCACGGATGGGGTTAAAAATATTTCTTCCCCGCCACACAGGCAGGGAAGAAATAAACACAACAGTACCCACTTACAGCGTGTCATTAATCAATAACAAGTAACGACGTAGCCGTGCGGCCAAAGACGGCAGAATCATACATTTGGCTGACCCAAGCCGCCGGGTAAATAAACGAACCTGCCGACGTAGCCGTTACCAGGTAACTAAACGTATGTTGCCCGGCGGGCAGTTCATCTGCAAACGCGTAAATATGGTCTGTGTACGGTTCAGTGCGGGTAAAGGGGCCGTTTTCTTGGGCCAGTTGCTCCGCTTGCAGGACGGACTCGGTAGATAAGTTGTTACTTACAATTTCAAACCCGGCCGGGATATAATCTTCCGCTACCACAAAACTGCGTGCAGCGGCGGTTTGAATATGTAACGTAACCTTATAGCGCGAACCGGCTTGGAATGCGGATACCGGTGAACCGTCTAATGCAGTAATCCGGCGTACCACATGAAAGCCCGCATTAGCCGGTATTTCGTACACTCCCGGGTGATATACTTGCCCCAACGTATAATACAGGGTTCCTGTACCTTGTTTAGCAAACGTAAACTGGGTGCGCGGGCCATCCGCATACACCTGGCTAAAGGGAAGTTCGGCTTTTTCTTCCTTCATACTTCGTCCGCGGAATGAACTATTTAAGCGGGTTTGGTAGTTTTGGGTAACAGCGGCATTAAAATCCGGTACGGCTTGTTCACGCACACTGTAATAAACCTGTAACGCACGCAATACCGCGGCACTGGTGTGTGTATCCTGCCAGTATCCTTTGGCATTTAACTGCTTAAGTAACCAGGTAACCATTTTTGCTTCATTGCCGGTTTGCTGGCTATCAGCCACAAAGGCCGCTAACGTGTAAGCCGTGGCAGAAATACTGTTACTATGTACCCAAGGAGAAGATAGTTTTTCTTCAATGTATGCCGTGGCGGGGGTGGTGACCAGAGTGTTGCGTAAGCGGTTGGTAAGCAACTGTTTAACGGATTCTTCCCGCCCGGTTTCTTGGGCTTCTAACAGTAAGTAGGCAATGGCTGTTTGCGGTAAGGTTGCCCGGTTGGCAAAAAGCGTATTAAAAATACTGTCGGTGTTTTTACCGTAGCGCGCTAACACATACGCACTGTAGGCACGCGTAATTTCCGTTTCGGCGGAAGAATAAGCATATGCACGCAAGGTGTCTTTATTAAAGGCACTTTCCAACCAGTTGGCGGCTTTATCCAAAGCGGTTTGGTTTACGGTGAACCCTTGGGCTTTGGCTTGGTGCGCTACGTCTAATGCGTATGCCGTTAGGTAAGCATCCGGCAACGCACCCGGCCAGTACGCAAAGCCCCCGGCTTCGTTTTGGTATTGTGGTAAGCGGTTAAGTACCTCTTGCGCCTGTTTGCGCGCCGCGGTTAAATCTGCCAGTTTAAAGTCACGGATAATTTGGGCAGACATTACTACCGGGGTAATTTTAGAGAGTTGCTGTTCTAAACAATTATATGGGTATTCCAATAAGTACGAAATGGCCCCTTTAAATTGCAAGAGTGCGGTAGACGCTAGTGACAGCGTAACGCGGTTGCCTTCCATAGACAATACTTGCGGACGGGTAACACTTTCGGTTTGTGTGTAAACCGTAGAACCGACGGTAGCAAGGGTTTGTTCTTTTTCCGGCATAGAAACCTCAATGCGGTTTTCTACCCCATCACTGTAGCGGCCTTTAGCCGCAAAGGACACCACCCCTTCCCCTTCTTTGGTAGCGCGGCAAGGCCAGGTAACTTCGCGGCTTTCGCCCAGCGGAATTTGCAGGGTTTGTTCCGTTTCTCCGGTTAGTGAAATGCTCCCCATGGCACTGGCCGTAACGGTGAACTGCCCTTTTTTATCTTCATAATTGTACACAATGGCGCGGCAGGCAAAGGCATCATTTTCCCGCGCAAAACGCGGTAGGTTGGGGGTAATCATTACCGGTTTAGAAACTGTTAAAGACGTTTGCCCTTGGCCAAACTGGTTCTCTGTCAGTGCAACAGCCATGACTCGGAAAGTTGTCAGGTTGTCGGGCAGTTCAAATGATACGGTGCCGCGGCCCTTTTGGTCGGTCTGTACAGCGGCCTGAAAATAAGGCGTAAATTCAAAGCGCGAGCGCATATCTGTTCCGGCTAATTTGCTGTTAGCCGCTCCGCCACCGCCGCGGTTTTCACCTTTTTCGCCAAAACTGCGCTGGCCAATGACATACGCGCGGTTATCTACGGTAAATACAGAAAGCGGTTTAGAACCGTAGAAGAAATCAAACGGATCCGGCGTTTTGTAGTTAGTAAGGGCCAGCACTCCCTCATCTACCACCATTACAGCCACTTCTGCCGCTACCGGTTTGCCGTTTGCCTTCGTCGTTAAATTGACAATGGCGCGTTGACCCGGGCGATAGATTTTGCCGTCGGTTTTGAGAGTGGTGGTAAGGCGTTTTTTATCCGCAATGACATTTAAATTCACATACCCGATTTTGCCTTGCGGCTTCCCCAAGTCCGCTTCGTGCGTGGCGGGCTTATCGGTGCGGCCTTCTATGGCAAGTACGCTGACATATACATTGGGTAAATAATTTTCTTTTATGGGTACTTCTACATAACCTTCCCCGCCTTTTAGCGTAACGGTCCAGGCATCTAAAATACCTTCGCGCTCTACGCTGACCAACGCACGCGTTGTGGCAAATGGGGACTGGACCCGGATGCGCGCTTTCTGCCCTACTTTATACTCCTGTTTGTTGGCAGTTAACGGCAAGATGTCATCTTCGCGTTGTTTGGCATAGGCATTTGACTCGCCATATACATACACATCAATGCCGCCTTGAACGGTGCGGCCAAACAAATCTTTGGCTGTAAACTTGACATAATACGCCCCGCCGTCTTGCGGCATAAAGGACATCACCGTCCCTTTTTTACCGACGGTAAACGTTTGGGAAGGAAGCGGCGTAACTTTGCGCTCACTGACCCATTCCAACCGCCCGGCCAGGCCTACTTTGCGTACGCTAAAATATTCTTCTTTGTAGATTTCTGCCGTTACGGTGGTCTCCGTGGCGGCCCCTTGCGGGGTAACGGCTACTACGTCCAGTTCTACCGGGGTGCCGGCCTGGTTCGTTTCCTTAACGGTTTTAGCCCCAATGTAGATATCCGCCGGGTGGACTAACACGGAGGTGCGTTTAAATAAATGCTGGCGGGCCGGGGACTCTATTTCAATTTCCCCATACACGCGCACCGGCATTTCTGTTGTAGGCATTTTGGCGGCAAATAACAGGCCGCCGCGTGAATCTAATTTCCCAGACGCATTTAAAAGAAGTTTGCCGTTTTCTTGCGCAAAATTGCGTTGCAAGAAGTAGGGGGTAAACGTATATTTTTCATATCCTTTGGGGGTAAACCAAGTGTTCTCCCGCCGCAAGGTCCATTGGGCTTTGGCCCCGGATAGAGCAGAGCCAAAATAATATTGCGCCGCCGCGGAGAAGGTGGCTTCCTGCCCGCCTACATATTCGGAAGAATCCGGTTGCAAGGTGATGTTAAAATCGGCAGGTTTTACAGGATCTACCTGGAAAGAAGCATACGAGGCCTGCAGGGTTTTGCCTTTTACTTGCGGCTCAAACGATAAATCCCAATACCCGGAGGGGGCATCTTCCGGCAAGGTAAAAGACGTACTAAACGACCCCCATTGGCTGGAAAGTGAAATATTCTTTTTCCAAAGTTCTTCCCCGCGTGCGTCGTGCAATACCAGGGTTCCTTTGGCCCCTGTAGGAACCGTTAAATTGCCCTCTTGTGCAAGGCGCATTATGCCCTTTACATACACCGTTTCTCCCGGGCGGTAAATGCCGCGTTCGGTAAACAAGAATGTGTTTGGGTTTTCTTGCGATGGGTCATAGGCATAACTGATATTAAATCGCCAGGGTTCCGTACCGTTATTCCATAAATTACTGACAACGGCATCTCCTCCTTCACTGCTGACAAACGCATACAGCATCGGTTGCCCCCATTGGGCGGCGGGAACATTTAGTTTGTTCCAACCCGGGGCCAGGGCCAGGCCGTTTTGGTCTGTAGTACCTTGCCAGACAATCTGGTTGTCTTTGTTACGCAGTTGCACAGCAAGACCGGCAAGCGGTTCGGCTGTTTTTAAAGAAGTGGCCCATACTAAAATATTTTCGCCGGACGTTTTAAAACTTACGCCCACATCCGTAATATTATCCGTAGAAGAAACCCAGCAATCTTTGTCCTCCCGCGGAAGTTTTAATTGGCTAAAAATAATACTGTCCGTAGCGGTGGGGTGAAAGCGGGATAAATCAATAAAAGTTTTATCCGTTTTATCTTTAACATCCTTAAATTTATAATCCCCCGCAAAAGCCGTTTGCGTTAGCGGCTTTTTGGCACAGTAGGAAGTTTCCTGTCTGTCAAACGGAATAAAATTATCTTTGTTAAACCGGGCCGTCTCCAGGGCAATAGCCGGGATGTTCATAAGCGAAATCGGCAACCGTGCCGGTAAGTAACTTTCCAGCACGCCAAAACCGTCCGAGGAAAAATCTACCGCCGGGCAATAGCCGGAAGTGGAAATGGTAAACGACACTTCCGTATCAGACACGTTTCCAAAAATATCTTTCATCCCTTTGGTAAGGGTCACTTGGACCGGCTTTTGCGGCTCTACGTTAATAAAAGACAAATACTGCGTAAAATATGCTTCCCCGGTTTTGGGGTTGGTATATTCGGAACCGACGGATTCTTTTTCCTGATCCGTAAGGGCACGTTTGGCCTCTGCCGGTACAGTAACCACATGGTTCCACAATTCACGTTTGCGCACAGGGGTGGACAACTGCACTTGCGGCGTAAACGGCAAGCACCCGGAAGAAACGACGTTATACACGTCTAACGCCGGGTATGTGTAAAAGGTAGACGTATAATCCTGCGCCATACCCGCATTACCCATTTGGGCCGGAAGACCGGCACGCAACGTAAGTGTGTAGGCAAGACCGGGTAAGAGGGGATCGGTGGGTTGGATAGCCACGATGCGCGCTTGTTCTTGAGCAGATAAATAATCAAAATATTTTTTGAGTTCTTCGGGGGTCGGGGTGCGTAACAAGGTGGGTACTAACCCTTTGCGCTTGCCACGCGGATAAGTAAGTGCCACAAATTCACCTGCACGTGAAAGATCCAACGGCAGGGAAGTTTGTATAAATAGGGTAGGGGTTAAACCAATCCAGTGCTCGTCTTTATAAGGAAGAACAGATAACACCTGCGGTACTTGGGTAGTAAACGAAAAGGAATACGGTTGCAACATCTTTTTGCCGGATACCTGCGAGGTAAAACCTTTGGGTACGCGCACCGTAAAGCGTGTGGCGGCAGGCCAATTTTCCGCCGGTTCAAACTGGGCCGTTTGCGTGCCGCTGTAACGGCAGGAACCGGCAACATGGGGCGTAATGGTAAATGGGCAATCTGCTCCGTCAAACTGGGTATCTTCCCCCAGAGCCACCACCGGCTGGTTAAAATGAACCTCTACGGCCTGACGGCCCAGGTTATCCGTCTGCCCCTTAGGCGTAGCGGATAATACTTTAAGCGGTGCGGCATGTGCAACACCAAAACAACCTGCAAATAAGGCAAGTAATAAAATTTTTTTCATTATAAGTCCCCCTTGGCTAAATTTTAGCATTTTATCAACGAATAAATAAACAACAACTTACCCTCCAAATTGGGCAAAAATGTGCAGGATTGCGCAAAAGTTTTAGTACAAAGTAGGAAGAAATTATGTAAAATAAAAAAGTAGCAAAAAAATTTATTCTGTTTTTGGAATCCTATGAAGAATAGGAGAGGGTTTCGGGTTAAACCGAAAAACGCTCTAGCCGCCAAAGACAACCAGTATAGACACAAAGCGAAAGGACTTCGAACCCTTTTGCTTTGTGTCGAATGTTTATCGTTTTGCTTTTGAACAAATGATAAATTACGGCTGTTGGTTGTTAGGTTCTGGCTAGAGCACTTGCACCTGACAGCCGTTTTTTATGGGGTTTTGACAGATAAATTGAATTTAACGGTAAAGGAGTAATGTATGCAACATAGAAATACCCGGCGGGGTTTTACGCAACAAGAAAAAGAGGCCGTTATCTGTTCCCCTTGTGGGGAAAGTGTCGCGCAAGCGACAAAAGAGGGGCAAAATAAGGAAAAATCCTTATGGCCCCTCCTACCCCGCCTAACGGCGGTACTCCCTCCACAAGGGCGGGAGATGTCCTGGGGTTTTACGCTTATTGAATTACTGGTAGTAGTGTTAATTATTGGTATTTTGGCGGCGGTGGCCCTGCCGCAGTACCAAAAGGCCGTGGAAAAAAGTAGGATTGCGGAGGTAAAAATAGCATTAGATACTTTGCAAAAAGCAGTAGATCTTTATTTGCTTGAAAATGGTTATCCTTCATCGGGTATTGTCTATTTTGTAGGAGAATCCTCTGCAGAAGATGCTACAAATGTCTCGTTGGATTTGGATATTACCAAAAGTATGGTTTGTTATGCTCCAGAAGATCCTTTTTGTGTAACAGATCACTTTTCTTATGATGCTTACTGCGAACCTTGGGGGTGTATTGTGGGTGCGGGGGATATTGATGTAAAGAATGCTGAAGAGTATTTGCGTAGTGATTACGACCGATATCGTTTGAGGTCAACAAAAAGCGCAGATACGAATCAATGGGTTAGAGAATGTATAGA
Organism: Elusimicrobiaceae bacterium; assembly: GCA_045593745.1. GTDB lineage: Bacteria > Elusimicrobiota > Elusimicrobia > Elusimicrobiales > Elusimicrobiaceae > Avelusimicrobium. Next base: position 26,274 of record JAZNXF010000012.1, read on the forward strand.
TTGCCCTTCTTATGTAGAATGGTAAGTCAGTCAAATAATTTAAGCAAGTAGGAAATCCCCGATAGAGTCCTTCGGGGATGATCCTTTATTTAAATACTCCCTTATCCGCCCATAAGGGGCGCACTGTTCCTCAAGGGCGATGGGAACAACGCCACCGCAACAGGGCGGTTGTGTAAAATACCCTAAATTTGGCCTATTAGCTCTTAAAACAAATACCCCCTGCCAGCTGGACAGGGGGTTACTAACTAATTCGGAGTTTCCAAATTACTCGTTACAAGTAATTATTTCGCCTCGGTGGCCGCTACTTCAGTATTTTCTTCGGTTGTGGCGGTCGGTTTTTTAAGTTCTTGCAAGCGCGCGGCTTTGCCGGAGAGTTTGGTTAAGTAGTTCAGTTTTGCGCGGCGTACTTTACCAACTTTAAGCACTTCAATGCTGTCCACGCGGGGGGAGTGAATCGGAAAAATGCGTTCCACGCCCACGCCAAAGGATACTTTGCGTACGGTAAAGGTTTCCCCAATGCCGGACCCTTTGCGCGCAATGACTACACCGTCAAAGGTTTGTAAGCGTTCGTTGTCACCTTCTACTACTTTTACTTTCACGCGGACTGTATCGCCCGCTTTAAAAACCGGGATGTTGGTTTTTAAGTTATGTTTAATATCACTAATGTTCATAAATTTTACTTCCTCCGAATATTTTTCTTCGTTCGGACTGTTTTCTTTGGTTGAGAGGCGTTTTCAAGCAAATCAGGCCGAAACTGTTTTGTAATTTCTAGTGATTGTGCATGTTTCCATGCGGCAATCTCTTTATGGTTTCCGTTTAAAAGCACTTGCGGAACGCGCTTACCGCGCCAAACTTCCGGGCGGGTGTATTGCGGGGCTTCCAACAAACTGCCCTCAAACGACTCAGAAGACGTTACGTCTTCCTTCTTAAAAGTTCCCTTTTGAAGACGCGTAATAGCATCAATCATTACGCACGCGGCAAGTTCCCCGCCGGTTAAAATATAGTCCCCTAAAGAAACTTCTTCATCCACCTCCGGATAAATCCGGGCGTCAATTCCTTCATAGTGTCCGCACACAATAATGAGGTGGCGTTTTTTGGCAAAGCGTTTGGCCATTTCCTGGCTAAATACCTGCCCGCGCGGACTGGTTAACACCACGTGCGACGACTTTTTGCGCAGTTTGTTAATGGCTTGGTAGAGCGGTTCTGCCATCATTAACATCCCGGGCCCGCCGCCGTAGGGGCGGTCGTCAATCGTTTTGTGCTTGTCCGTGGTAAACTCCCGCGGACTTAAGGTGCCCAGTTTTATTATCCCTGCTTTTCGCGCACGCCCCACAATGCTTTGTGAAAGCGTATTGTCTACTAAATCGCCAAAGGCAGTGATAACGTCAATTTTCATTCATCTTCCAGCTTTAAAGTAACTTTTTTGTCTTGGTTAACAGCGGCGGCAGTAAGCACTGTGCGTACTGCTTTAATAATGCAACCGTCTTTTCCAATGATGCGTCCTTTATCTGCTGTGTCCACCTTGGTGGACAGAAAAACCCGGTTATTCTCCTCAATCGTCTCATTGACTACCACCTTATCCGGCGTGCCGGAGAGCGATTTTAAGAGCAGGGTGGCTAAATCTTTCATGCGGCCCCCGGGTTATTTTGCGCTGGCTTTTTTAATTAAGTTGGCTACTGTTAGCGAGGGCTTGGCGCCTACTTTCATCCAGTATTCCACGCGCGGCATGTCCAATTTTACTTGTTCAGCGGCGTTGGGGTTGCAAGGATGGTATTGGCCGAGCACTTCTTTGGCTTCACTGCCCACGGCGGATTTTTTTTCAATCGCCACTACTCTGTACTGCGGCTGGGCTTTTTTGCCAACCCGTTGTAATCTAATTACTACTGCCATGTATGTCTCCTTATATTTGCTTTTACTCAGTAAAAGCGGTTTAAATTGCCGGGGCCTGTCTAATTTGCTTGAGGGCCAATTCAGGATCCGCGGACGAAAAAATTGCATTACCGGCTACTAACGCATTAGCCCCTGCCTGTACGGCTATGGGGGCGGTTTGCGCGTTAATACCGCCGTCTACTTCCAACCAAATATTTTTGCCGGAAGCGTTAATGAGTTGGCGTACTTGGCGGATTTGTTGCGGGGCACTTTCTAAAAATGCCTGCCCGCCAAAACCCGGGTATACGCTCATCACTAAAACCAAATCCAACTCATCCGTTAGCGGTTGTAAAATAGCAGGGTCCGTATCGGGTTTAATAGAAACCCCTGTTTTTACACCCAGTGCTTTAATGGCACGCAACGTCTGGCGGGTGTCATCCTTAGATTCTACATGGATGGTTAATAAGTCCGCCCCGGCGTTGGCAAAGGCCTCAATAAACCGGGCCGGATACTCCACCATTAAATGCACGTCTAACGGTAAATCAGTAAATTTATTCAAAGAACGTACGAGCGCAGGGCCGAAACTTAAATTCGGCACAAAATGCCCATCCATAATATCCACATGCAACCAATCTGCCCCGGCGTTCTGCACCATTTGGACGGCTTGCCCAAGCGCACATAAATCCGCAGACAAAATAGAAGGTGCTACTGCTATTTTACCATTTATAAGGGGCATTTTGGAAGTGTTTTTCATTTTACTTCACGTTCCCGTACCAAAATTCCGTCCACAAACACGCGTATCGTGGCGGCCCCGGTATAGGGAATTTCTACATCAATTTTGGAGCCGGGCTGGTGCATCTGGTTCATTAAATCTGTCTCCCCGGTCATGTCTACCACGTTTACACGCACCAAACTGTCTTTCTTTCCTTGCGGTAATTCATAATGTAAGTGGTAGGTTTTTTCATCATCTGCCGTAGCGCGGCGGCTGACGGTTACTTGTACGTTGGAACCGGGCGGAATTTGGCTGTCTGCCTGCGGATATTGTTCTGCAATAATTCCGTTGGGGAAGGCAGATTCCGGGTCTTCTTTAATAATTAAATTGACGTCTTGCGTACTGCCCCATAAGGTGGCCTGTGCCAGTTTTTTACCTTTAAAATTAGGTACTAAAATAACACTGGCTGGCGGCATGCCGTTTGAAGAAACCAACATGACAGCCGTTCCTTTTTGTACCATGCTGTCCGCTTGCGGGGTTTGGGAAATAATTTGGCCCTTGGCGTAGGTAAGCGAGTAGGCATTTTCCACTTTCGTTACATTAAGGCCTGCCTTGCGGATAGCCAGTTGTGCTTCCCGCAGGGTAGTGCCTACCGTGTTGGGGACAAATACCATTTCATCCCCTTGGCTAATCCATAACCGAATGACGCGCCCTTCCCGCACGGTGGAACCGGCAGAGGGAATTTGGCGCAACACGGAACCGGGGGCAACGTCTTGGGCAAATTCCACCCCGGCCTGTTTGGCGGCTAAATTTTGTTTGGCTAATAAATCAAGGGCCTGGGAAACCGATTTTTTAGTTAAATCCGGCACGGTTACTTCTTTGCGGGTATGAATAAGCGCACCCAACACCCAGTCGGCCGACACAATAATCAGGCCAGCAAAAAATAAAAAAATCATACCGATAATAAGCCACTTCATCCGGCGTGGTTTTTTTGATGTTTTCAAAAATTCGTCAAAATTTTCTTCGTTAGTTGGCATTGTCTATAAACACCGTTTCCTGTAGTTTTATCCCGCGGCCGTTGGCAAAATCATACGCGGACATCATTTTTTTCCCGGCGGGTTGTAACTGCGTAAGCCACAACGCTCCTTCTTTACATTTTACTAAAATTCCATTTTTCCGTTCAATAGCTAGGATTGTTCCGGGCGTTGCTTTGTCATCCGTTTGGGTTGGAAGGGCACTCACTACTTGCACCCATTCTGCCTTTCCTTTATGGATAAAAGGAACTTTGGGTTTAGGCCCGCAGGCAAGGCCGCGCACGCGGTTGTGCAATTGGTATGCTGTTAAATCAGCCGGCCGCAAGAGCGCGTCCTCTTTTTGTAACATAGGCGCGGCGGTGGGTTCGCCCACTTGTGGGGTTTGTACCTGTTCCCCATGTTGAATGCGGGTGAGTGCTTCTTGTAAACCTTCCAGACCAAGGGGAATAAGTTTTTCAAATAAGGTTTGTGCGTTATCTTCCGGCAAAATATCCAGTTCTTTTTGCAAGAATAGCGGGCCGTCATCCATCCCCGGGCGAATCCAAAATACAGAAATCCCGGTTTTAGTGTACCCTTGCATTAACGCCTGTTGCACAGGGGCCGCACCGCGTAGTTTGGGAAGTAGTGAAAAGTGTACGTTCAAAATGCCCAGTTTGGGCAGAGCCAAAAAATCCGGGCGGAAAATTTTCCCATACGCCACCGCAATGCCCAAGTCAAAGGGGGTAGCGGCAATTTTGTCAAAATCGTCTTTTAGTTTTTCGGGGGATAAAACAGGTACACCCAGTTCCAACGCGCGCTGTTTTACCGGGCAAGGGGAAACTTCCATTCCGCGTCCGCGCGGCTTATCGGCCTGGGTAACGGTTAGTTGCAAATCGGTCAAACGGTGTACTACTTCCAAGTAAGGTACAGCAAGTTGCGGCGTACCAAAGAAAATTGTTTTTAAAGTCATATCAATATTTTATCAAAAAAATCACTTTATTTTGGGAGAGTGTTTTAAAAACGCTTGACGTGTTTTTTTTTTTTGATACACTGTGCCTTGTAATGATTGGGAGGGATTGAAGAACCCTTTGTGAAAAAATCGCCATATAAACGATTTTGGAGCGTTTCTTGGAAGGAATATTATTGTGGGAGATGAATATGAATTACAAAAAAATGGTAAAGAAAATAATGTGTGGAGTGTTGGTGTTGTTTATTGGTATACCTGTGGCGGCCCACGAAAAAAAACATTCCTTTGAGGTTGCGTATGAAACATCCCATTATGTATACCGGGAACCGCATATGCAATATCGGATGAAACTATCCGGACGAAAACATGGGGTCAGTGCGGTTTATACCATGCGCAGTATCCTGTCGGAGAATTACGATGAAAATGATTCCAGTTTTGCTTCTATTGGGTTTCGGTGTATGACGGGAAATGTAAAGTATACTGGTTGGCTGGTTTACAATGACGGAAGTGTAGAACCAGATTCCTCGGGGGGATTGTCTGACTACTATTTAGAGGCGGATATTAAACTGGGAAAGCGGTATAGGTTGTCTTCCTTATGGTCTGTAGATCCTTATTTAGGGGTGGGCTGGAGAGAACTGCGAAATGACTTAGGGCCGGAAGAAGAAGGGGGGTATAAGCGGACACAAACTTATGTGTATATTCCCTTGGGAACGCACCTGAATTGGAAAATGTCCGAACGTGTATCTTTGGCGTTTAACGGCCAGTTTGACTGGATGGTGCATGGAAATAATAACTCCGGCCTTGTCGGGGGGTATCAGGCATATAATCGTGATTCTGTCTCTTTTCGCCAGGGGCAAGGGTATGGCCTTCGTGTGAGTGCAAAAGCAACTATGGATATGGGGAAAATCGGTTTATTTGTAGAACCATTCTGGCGGTATTGGCATATTCAAAATTCAGAAAAACAATATTATGATCTTCACTACATAGATGATGAAGGGGAAGAACAAATTATTGAAAATTATGGGTATTACCAGGAGCCGTTTAACACAACGCAGGAATATGGGGTGCGTGTAGGTATTACATTTTAATAGGTAACAAAAAATAGAAAGCCCCTGCATGTAGGGGCTTTTTTGTGTCTCATAATATAGTACAATAAACTGTACACCGTTTGGGAGGAAACCTAATTAAACATGGACACAGTCCAACAACTTGCCGGTGCTGTTAGCACTTTTTTTACAAACCCATCATTAGAAAGTTTGTATGACGTAATGAATCAGTTTAACGCCCTTGTTTGGGGGCCGCCGATGATTTTTCTCCTATTGTTTTTGGGAATTTATTTTACGGTCAAACTTCGTTTTATCCAAAAATATACTTGGCCGGCTATGAAACTTTCCGTTGCCAAGGCCGAAAGTGAAGGCATGGTAAGCAGTTTTGGTTCGCTGGCGGTGATGATTGGGGCCACGGTGGGAACGGGCAGTATTATTGGCGTAACTACCGCTGTAGCCGAGGGCGGCCCCGGGGCTTTATTTTGGATGGTGGTAGCCGGGTTTTTTAACTTTGCTATTAAATATAGTGAGTGTATGGTGGCCTTTAAATACCGGGTGCGCCTGCCGGACGGCGAATATGTGGGCGGGCCGATGTATTACCTGTCCAACATTTTAAAAAATAAATGGTTAGGGATTATTTTCGCCGTAGGTACGCTGCTGATGGGTTTAACGGCCGGAAGTGCCTTACAGACCAACTCTATTGCAGATGCGTTGCGCGAAGGATATAATTTAAACCCTTGGTATGTAGCGTTGGTGGTAGCAGTGGCTACGGCGGTGGTGGTCATTGGCGGGGTGAAACGTATTGCTTCTTATTCGGAATGGCTCGTGCCGATTATGGGCGGGTTATACCTGCTTATTGCGTTAATTGTGCTGATTATGAATGTTACTCACATCCCGCATGCCTTGCTTACCGTGCTAAAAGGCGCGTTTACGGGTAAAGCCGCCGCTGGCGGGGCTGTGGGTATTGGAATTATGGGAATTGTGCAAGCCATGATTCCGGGTGTTACCGCCGGGGTAACGCGCGCGGTACTGGCTACGGAAGCCGGCCTTGGCAGTGCGTCTATGGCGGCTGCGGCGGCGCGTACACGCAGTGCTACGCAGATGGCTATTGTATCGGCTACATCCGTGTTTTGGGCTATTTTTATTTGCAGTTTAACCGGTATGGTGATTGTGCTAGCCGGGGATTATACCAACCCCAACGTCTACGCCGCTAATTTGTGTAACAGTGCGTTTAAAACTGTGCCATATATAGGTACGCCTGTTTTGGTGTTTTCCCTGGTGGTGTTCTCATTTACCACGATTATCGGCTGGGGGTATTATACAGAAAAATCCCTTCAGTTTTTATGCAAAGGGTCTAATGCCCTTATCAAACCTTCACGCGTGTTGTTTATTTTACTCGTGTTTGCGGGGGGGATTATTGGAACCAGTTTCTCTACGGATTTGACGGTGGGGGAATCGGCCCTGCGTACTGCCCAGGCCAATATGTCTACGCGGTTTATGTGGGCCTTGGTCATTTGTACTATGACCATGATGACAGTTCCCAATATATGGGCATTGTGGTGCTTCCGCAAGATAATCCGCAAAACGACCCGGCGGGACTTACGTGCCCTGGTCGGCAAACAGGCCTGTTTAGCGCGCGCTGCCAAAGCCCGGGCTGAAAAAGCGGCCCGCAAGGCCGCAAAGGCCGCCCAGCAAGCCGATAAGGCCCGGCAAGCGGCAGAAGAAAAAGCAGTAGAACGCACCGAACTGGCCGCGAAACGGGTGCATAAAACCAAAAAGAAATAATACCGGTTAGCGGATTTGGCTGTGCACCCTGCTGTTTGAGAACTAGCAGGGTGCTTTTTTACCGTCAATCACTGTATGGGGTAACTTTAAAAAAGTAATAGAATAGCACTTAAAAAGTTGTGTGTCAAGGGTGATTTTAAAAAGTGCTTGCGGGGGGGCGTGCAAATTAGTTTTAATGAAATGGTAGGGAGTATAAAACTAAACAGGAGGAGTATTCATGAAGAAATTATTAGGCGTGTTGCTAGTAGCCGTGATGTCTTGGCCTACCAGCGCAACTGTTCTAAAGAATGTGGAAGTAGTCGGCGAAATCCAAACGATTGCGTCTGACGTGAGACACCAAATTGATGACAATCTGGGAAACCCCCAATACAATTCTGGTGCCTGGACACGTGCTATGGCGGGGTTGTCTGCTGATTTGGTGGAAGATGTAACCGTCAATTTACTGTTCCAATACGGTTATGACTGGGGAACCAAAAACGATGAAGGGTACGGTTTTTCTGGATCCAGCGTACGGCTTGTAAACGCCAATGTCGCTTTACATAACCTGTTCTGCGCATTTGATTTAACCGTCGGCCGCCAATTTTATGGCGATGAAGATAGCGCAGTAATGTATATAGGGCCGAACCACTACAACGCCGAAACGGGTATGTATGCCAGAGCGTTGGATGCGGCCAAACTTACCTATGCTGATGATGTGAAATCCTTCACGATGATTGCCGGTAAAATGGCTTTTGGCGAAAAAAATGCCCTCTTTGAAATTGATGAAAAAGCCGTGCTGATGGGGGCTGACTTTAGATATCATTTCACGGATGCTTTAATGGCTCAAGTGTATGGGTACAATGTGAACAATCAACGCGCTGTTGTTAATGGAACAGAAATCCTGCCGGATGATGACAACACCAATATTGGTTTCTACGGTGCAAAAGTGTCCTTTGCGCCGGAAGCATTTCGCGCCAGTGCCGAATATGCCCGCAACTACGGCGGACATCGCTTGATTAAAGAGCATAACCCGACCGGGCACATGTTAAAAGCGGATATCGCTGCTGACATTAAAGCCGTAACTGCCCGCGGTACCTTCTTGTATGCCAATGAAGGGTTTGATGCATTTGGTAACTATACTCCCAGTTTGCTCGTTGGGCATATGTTGGGCGGCAACATTTGGAACTACAGTGATGACGGTGTGCGCATGTTCAACCTCGGTTTTGACGTAAAACCGACTGAAAAATGGACTGTATCTTTGGACGGCTTTGCCTTCCAAGGCAGCCGTGGCCACCACAGTGCCACCTGGGAGGCCGATTTAACCACCAAATACGCCCACAATCAATATGTGGAACTGTTTGCCGGTATCGGCTATGCCAAGTATGGAACTGAATCCAACAATGGAAACAACATTTCTAGTTTTACCAAAGCGGCTATGGAACGTGCTGACAACGTCAAAGGCCAAGTCGGTATGTTAATTAAATTCTAATTCAATTAGAAATGAATACGCCCCCCGCCTATGAGGCGGGGGGTTTTTGTTGCACAACAAAAAAGCCCAGGGCGCAAGCCCGTGGTAGTTTACCTTGTATTATAGGGCGTAAAAATCCCTCGGTGTAAGCCGAGGGTTTTAATGTAACTTGAAGTTATTATTTGTAAAACAAAGACCTAAATTCAGCGGTTTTGTTAATCCCTTTAAACAGCCACCCTTTTTGGTTTTCGTCATATAGGGCTTCGGTATTTTTAAAATGATGGGCTAATGCCTTACGTAGTGTAGCATACATGTTTTTGCGGTCTTTTTTGGTGGTCCAATAAATACCGGCTAGATGAATATACGGGGCGGGGACGGAAGGGTCCAATTCAATAGATTTTTCAAAATCCTGCTTGGCGGCGGAAAAATCTTTCAGCAAGGCCTTTACATATCCGCGGTCATTATAGGCCTCTGCCCAGGCGGGGTCCAGGGAAAGGGCTTGGTTATAATCTGCCAGTGCAAGTTCAAGTTGGTTCATTTCTTCATACACCTTTCCCCGGCGGTTGTACCAGTATGCTTCCGGTTCCAATACTAAACTGTAGGTGAAATCCTCCAAGGCAGATGGTAAATCATCCATTTCTTTATAGGCATCCCCGCGCATGCGGTAGTATTGTGCATCGTCAGGGGCGCGGTTAACCGCTTTGCTGTAAGCGGAAATGGCTTCATCCTGTTTGCCTTCTTGTTGCAAGAGCCGCCCTTGCCAGGCGTAAAATGGGGCCGAGTCATCCCCTTTCTTTTGCAAAGATGCTAACAGCGTGCGGACATCTTCAAAACGGTAGGCACGCAGGGCAACCGGCACTATTTCCTGCAACAGGGCAAGGTCTGCCTTTTGCCAGTGGTTTGTATATGTTTTGTAATCTTCCAACGCCGGAACAAATTTCCCGGTGGCATTGCCTACCCGGGCGCGTTCTAGATAAAAATCCATATAGTCCGGCTTTAAAGAAATGGCTTTTGAAAAATCCGCCAGGGCCAGGGCGGGTTGGTTCATGCGGGTATAAGCAAGGCCCCGCGCAAAATAGCGGAAGGCATCCGTCGGGCGCAGGGAGACCACTTTATTATAATCCTTAATGGCCTGGGGATATTTTTGCAACGCCATATAGGCATCCCCCCGGCGGTGGTAAGCCCCTACATGGCGGGGGGATTTAGTAATTAGTTGGGTAAGTAATTTTATTTGTTTGGCAGGGTCCGTTTCTTTTTTGGCACGCGTGAATAGTTCTGCCGTCGTTTGCGCTCCGGCAGATAATGCAAAACCCATACAAATTAAAAATATAAGAACCCGCATATCTTTATTAAACTATATATTTAAGTAAAATTACAAAATAAATATTTAGTACCAGAACCAATCCCCCTATTATATAACATACGATCAAACACAGCGTACTAAAAAACCGTAAATTTAAAAATACGGCTCCTGCCAAGGTGGCTTTGCCGGCAAACAGTTTGCCCAGTTGAACGGTCCGGCCGGACCATTTACTGATTTTAGAAAATAAAACGGCCCTTACCGCAATAGCAGTTGCCCCGGCAATTAGTAAAAAAACGGCCCTTGCCAGGCCTGTTTGAGAGGGACGGAAACCGGCAATGGTTTCGTGGATACTGGCTCGTAAAACTGTTTTTGCCTGTTGCCTGGATAACCCGGCAGGCAGTTGTGCGGCCTTTTCTGCCGCGTAGGATTGCACCCGGTCTAGCACTTCTTCAATAAATTCACCCCAATACACACATGCTATGCGTACCGCCAGTATGGCAGTAGTAACTAAAGAATACCCTAGCGCACATAGGGCATAGAACAGCACTAACAATACTATAGCGGCCCATTTCCAAGCAGAATGCCATCCGAAAAATAAAGTAAATGACGTAACATACGCCGACAGCATAAAAACGCCTATTGCGGCGGCAAAATGCGGCAGAATATATTTCCGCAGGGAAATAAGCAAATTTGCAAAGGATACCTCAAAAGCGGTAACTACCGGCCCGGTAAGGGGGGCTCTTCTAACCGGGATGCGGGGCATGTTAGTGTGTATGGCCACAACAACATTCTCCGCAACACGTGTGCGTGTGCCCTTTTTTGCAGGAAGGAATTTTGTCAGAAACTTTGACCATTTTCCCTAATTTTTTATCATAAATATAAGTACCTGTGTGAGAAGGCATACTTCCTCCTAGTTATTAAATTTTTCTAAAAACCAACGGATGACCCAGCCCGGCTTATAGTCAATAATTTTGTTGTTATGCGGCGTGTAACTGGCGGCCGGGGCTAAAATTTGTTTGTCACGCGGTAAAAGCGGGTAAAGGTAATCCGTCACAACTTCTATATTAGGATACCAGAGGTTATGTACTTTTTTATCAATCCAATGTTGTAACCCCAGGTTAGGTAAGTTAAGCCCGGCCGAGGCCGCCCAAAATACGCTGTTGACGGCAATAACATAAAGAGGAAATTCTTGCTTTAATGTGGCCAAGAGTTGCCAAGTTTGGTTAATGGATAATTTCTTGATGTCTAGTTCTATATAATTCGGGTTATCCAGCGGGCCGCCTTTGGTTACGCTGAGTACCCCGTATCCTTTTTCTATAAGCCCTTTGGCCAATTCCTGCATGTGCGGGTACACATAATTAGAGCCGCGGGAATCCAACTGTAAAAATACAATGCCCTTTTTACCAGTCATCTGTTGGCGTACGGCGGTCAAGTATGTACCCACTTGTTGTGCCATTTCTTTAGCAAAGTACATTTTAGGTGCGGGAATTTCCGCCGGTACCGGCAAACCAAACGTATCAAACAAACTAGCAACCCGGTGGCGGATGTGCGTGCCGTACTGGTAGTAAACCGGAATCACCAAAAAATCATCCGGCACGTCTTTTAGGGCGGCGGAATAATCGTAATTTTCCCAAATAAGCGGGTGGCGCATTCCCTGAAAATAAAACACTTTTTCAAAGTGCGGGTTTTCTTCCAGCAGGTTGCCTACAAGGGGGGAGTTATTACGGTCAAATTGCGCCCCTACATATCCGTAAAAAGGCAAGTCCGGGTATTTGTGCTTAAGTGCTTCAATCACCGGCGTGGTGTACAAGTAATCCCCAATACCCATAAAAAATACAAAGGCAAATCCCTTTACTTGCTTTGTTGCCAGGGCATTATCTAAATTATAATACACATGTTCGTGCAAATAAAGCGGCCGGCGGATATGGTACCATGCAGGGGTAATTTCGGCATTTTGTGCAGCGTTGTTTTCCGGGCGTTTATCAAAGCCGTACCATAGGGGGGTGGCGGGTTCAGCCCAGCCCAATAATTTGTGTTTGCACCAACGGGCTAGTTCGTACCCCACACAGATGGGGCGGTGCGTGCGTAAAAAAGTGTGAAATGGGGTCATGGTTTTTTCTGCAGCGGTTAAAATTTGAGACCGTTTTTAAATTGCTTTTCCATATCGCGGTTTAAGTCCTTTTTCTTCAAACTTTCGCGTTTATCGTAGGTGTGTTTACCTTTGGCCAGGGCTAGTTTTAGTTTAGCCCACCCATTTTTAAAATATACTTCTAACGGAACCAATGCGTACCCTTTTATTTCGGCTTTGGATTGTAATTTGCGTAACTCTTTTTTGGTAAGCAGTAAACGCCGCGGGCGGGTGGGGTCCATTTCCACCATAGAGTTAAATTTGTAAGGTTTTACGTGCATTTGGTATACACTTGCTTGTCCGTTTTCCACGCGCACAAAACTGCCTTCTAACGAAAGTTCCTTCTGGCGCAGGGATTTTACTTCTGCCCCCAGCAGTTCCAATCCGGCCTGGTAGGTATCTTCAATAAAATAATCATGGTATGCTTTACGGTTGGTGCAGACCACTAAAACGGATTCTTGTTTCGGCATATTTATATTATACAAAAAGACACTGGTGCGCTCCAAAAGTAGTAATATATAAGTATATGATAATTCATGATGAACAAATTTATAAGGCCCTGGAAGAAGGGCGTTCTTATACGGATGGGGATGTTACCCGCATTTTAACCAAAGCGCGCGAATTAAAAGGTATTTCGCTGGAAGATGCCGCCGTGCTGCTAAACCTGACGGACCGCCGCCTATTAGACCAATTATTTGAAACGGCCAAATATATTAAGGAGCAAATTTACGGCAACCGCATTGTACTGTTTGCCCCGCTGTATATTTCTAACATTTGCACCAATGAATGTATTTATTGTGCGTTTCGTAAATCAAACACCACGCTTAAACGCCATGCCAGCACACGTGATGAAATCCACCAAGAAGTAACCGCCTTGCTACAGCAAGGCCATAAACGCATTTTAATGGTAGCGGGCGAAGCGTACCCCGGCGGCACATTACAATATGTGTATGACAGTATCAAAGCCATTTATCAAACTACCTGGAACGGCCAAAATATCCGCCGGGTAAACGTCAATATTGCGCCGCTTACGCTAGACGAATTTGCCGAACTTAAAAAATGCGGCATTGGTACGTTTCAGGTATTTCAAGAAACGTACCACAAAGAAACCTACGAAAAACTCCACCTGGCCGGGGCCAAAAAGGACTATCAGTTCCGTTTAGACGTAATGGACCGCGCCTTACAAGCCGGGATGAATGACGTAGGCATTGGGCCGCTTTTGGGCTTATATGACCACAAGTTTGAAATTTTGGCTACGTTACAACACTCCTGGTATTTGGATAAAACCTACGGCGTGGGGCCGCATACAATTTCCATTCCGCGCATTGAACCGGCGGAAGGGAGCGACTTTAGCAAGCACCCCAACGAAGAACTCACGGATGATGAATTTAAACAATGCGTAGCGGTACTGCGTTTGGCGGTGCCGTACACAGGTATTATTTTAAGCACGCGCGAACGCCCGGAAATGCGTAACGCCTGTTTAGAGTTAGGCGTGTCGCAAATTTCGGCCGCCTCCCGTGTAAATCCGGGGGGATATTCTTATGACAAACAAAACGGCAGCCAGTTTACCCTTACCGATGACCGCACGTTAGCGCAGGTGATTGAAGCGGTGGTAGATGCCAAGCACATGCCGTCTTTCTGCACCGGGTGTTACCGCCTGGGGCGCGTGGGGAAGGATTTTATGGATATGGCCAAACCCGGCCTTATTAAAACCCACTGCCTGCCCAATGCTATGTTTACGTTTGCCGAATATTTGGAGGATTTTGCCCCGCTTGCGCTCAAGCAAAAAGGGTACGCCCTCATAGAAAGCACAGCCAAGGAAGCATTTGCCGAAGGGACACCCATCAAAAAAATGATTGATGAAAATTTGGCAAAAATCAAAAACGGCCAGCGCGACTTGTATTTTTAACAAACACCTCGTTGTAGCCCCCGGCCAAACACCCGGGGGCTATCAAATAAATAAATTGAACTGTTTGTGGAGTGGTTTAAAACGCAGTAGGTGATCATGTGTTTGCCCTGCCTTGTAGGGGCCGTTTTGCTCCGTAAGATTTAGTATAATATTGCTATGCAAGTAAAGATAAATATAGATGGCGGCTCGCGCGGTAACCCCGGGCCAGGTGCATCTGCTTATGTAATTTATGATTTGAAAGGGAGTATTCTGAGCCAGGAGGGGTATTTTATGCCGCATTGTACCAATAACCAGGCCGAATACACAGCCCTGAAACTGGCCCTTATTAAATGCAAAGAACTGGGGGCCACGGAACTATTTATTGAGGGGGACTCTTTGTTACTGGTGAAACAATTTACCGGACAGTACAAAATTAAAAACCCGGATTTGCAAGCCCGCATGCAGGTTATCCGCCAACTGGCACAAGGGTTTACCATTCACATCAAACACGTCCTGCGGGAGTTTAACAAAGCCCCCGATGCGCTTGCCAATAAAGCCATGGATTTAAAACAAACCATAGGTTTTAACCCCATTACATATTTACCGCAAGATAGTGAAATTTTGGGTACTGCCGCGGCAGACAACCGTGTCAATGGGGTGGAAGTGACCCCGGTGGTGCGCAAGAACAAAATAACCCGCAAGCCAAAACCTGTTCAGAACAGTTTGTTTGATTTTTAGTATAATAAAAATGGTAGCCAGATAACCGCTCCCGGCTAACTTCAGCGCAGGGGGAGGAACTTCCGGACTCCACAGGGCAGTATGCCACCTGAAAGGGTGGGCTGGCGTTTTTTCTTTTTTTCGCCAGACGGAAAGTGCCGCAGAAAATAAACCGCCCGCAAGGGTAAGGGTGAAAAGGTGCGGTAAGAGCGCACCGCGCGCAAGGTAACAAGCGTGGCAGGGTAAACCCCATACGGAGCAAGGCCAAGCCGGTCCACAGGTGCCCGCCTTCGTGACCAAGTAGGCCGCTTAGAGTAATGGTTATCCACGACAGAATCCGGGGTACCGGCTACCACATTTTCTTCTTTTTCTTCGTAATTTGGCGTATTTCGTTGTTGCTCACTTGCTCGAATACCTCCGCGCTAACGCGCGCGTGCCGCCAGTATACTTCGCAAGTTCGCGCCTAGAACTACGCCAAATTTCTTTGAAAAACCCCCAGCCATTTGAGATGTAAGAATACTCTCTTTTTTTCGTAATTTGGCGTATTTCGTTCCCCGCATACAAGCTTTGCGGGGCTCCGTGCCTTTGGCACTTCGGTTCACGCTTACTTGCTCGAATCCCTCCGCGGTGCGAGCCGCACTCCCTTTCTGCGCGCGTGCCGCCAGTACACTGCGCGTTTGTACGCCTGGCCCCATGTAAAATTAAATTATCCCCATTTTTTCTGACTATTTATGGCGGGCTTTTTTTTCTTGTTAATTAGATAATTTTTTATTATACTATAGGTACAATTTGTTCTGTTTTTGGAACCGTTTAAGAAACGGAGTGCTTGAAAAAGTTCTTGTCTAGTCCAAAAATAGCCGACTTAGGTACAGCTGAAAACTATAGATTTGGCTGTGCCGAATGTTTTCCGTATCTGCCAGGCAGATATGGAAAACTACGGCTGTTATGGCTGGGACTCTAGACAAGACCTGTGCTGTATAGGCCGTTTTTGTTGGTTTCATAAGCAGAAGAATTGAACATATAGGTTGGGTGAAAACCCAACGTAAAAATAAGGAGAGTAAACTTATGAACTACAAAAACACCCGGCGGGGAAAAACGCTTCATTTCAATACAGAAAAAAATATGGGATGTTACCGCTTCCCCCTAGAGGGGGAAGGTGGCCAAAGGCCGGATGAGGGGGAAAGTAATACAAAAGTTTTAGCCATTGGTCAACTAAGGATCCCCCTCACCTGCCCTACCGGGCATCCGCTCCCTCAAGGGAGAGAAAATGCACGCTCCGGGTTTACGCTTATTGAACTTTTGGTTGTTGTGCTTATTATCGGCATTTTGGCGGTGGTAGCGTTGCCGCAATACCAAAAAGCTGTCAAAAAGGCACGGGGCACAGAAGTATTAACGGCTCTAGATGCGTATGATAAAGCCATATCATCCTATTATTTGACCCATGGTTTTTATGGCGGGGCCAGAGCCGATACATTAGATGTTCAGATGCCAATTTTGAAGCATTTTTTATATGCGTCTGTAGGCGGAGACAGAACGCCGGACTTTCAAGTAGGTAGCAATTTTCTCCAGGTAGGAACCGGAACATCTACACAGATATTGTTGGTAGAAAAAGGTACTACGTTAGGAGTATGGGCCGAGTGGGACAAAGGTTCACGGCCTCAGCGTTGGTGTTCGGACAATGGGAAAGATATTTCCAAAGAATGTGCTGCCTATTTTGGCCCCTGTACATGGAACAGTATGTACAGGCGTTGCTACTTCTAAACTAACGTTATCAAAAGGCCAGGAAAACCCTGGCCTTTTCTATGCTTTTTGGATGATTAACCATTGCCACAACGGATACAAGGTTAGCAAACCTATTTTGATGGTTAATAACACTCCTGCTTGTTGCCCGCGGCATACATACACGGCCAGCCCACTGAGTACGCAGGTTAACGCAATCAACGATAATTTTTTGTATTCATACGGCAGCGTATAATTTTTTTGCGTAAAGCGGAAAAGGGCCAACGCCATCGCCCCATAACTTAACGCCACCGCCCAGCCCGCACCCAAAATGCCCAGGCGCGGAACCAGGGTTAGGTTTGTGGTAATACTTACAGCGGCCCCCAGTAGCGTAATCCATAACAAAACGCGCGTTTTTTTGGTCATCACCGGCCCCACCATAAAATTGACGTAAAGCCCATAGAAAAAATATCCGGTAAGTACCAGGGGGATGATGTGCAGGCCGCTCCAATAATTGGGGCTAATTAAGTGGAAATCTCCAAACAAATTACTTTGGATAATGGACGGCATGAGGAAAGACAGCCCCAGCAAAAACCACGTTGCGAATGCGGTAAAACAGGTAAGTACGCGCGCAAAGGTTTGTTTGGCATCCGGCTCTTTAGCGTGCGCCAAAAAGAAGGGCCGCCACGCCTGGTCAAACATAGATACCAAGAGCATCATAAACACACCAATTTTAAAGTTTGCCTGATAAATGCCCACCTGGTCTAAACCCACCAAATGCACAAGAATGGGTTTGTCAATTACGCTAATGAGTAAACTGGCCAGGCCAGACGGTACAAACGGCCAAGCGAATTTTAACATGCCGCGTGCCAACTCTTTTTGAAACTGCGGCCTTTTGGCACGCAGTTCTTTGCATACCACGGGGGAAAGTAACACTAATGAGGTGAGCGAGGCAAAAATGTTTGCCCATAATATAGAGGCAATCCCTTTATGAAGTACCGCAATAAAAAAGATGTTTCCCAGTACGTTTACGACGATAGATGCCGTGCGCACACCCGCAAAATACCAAGGCCGCCGCTCCAGACGCAGTTTGGTAAAGGGAATCATGTTCAGAACGTCTAATAGCAGTATCCATACCGCCAGATGTACTAAATACGCATGTTGTGCCCCAATGCCAATTAGTGCCGCAAACGGTTTTGCTAGTAGCCACAACAGGGCGGATAAAATAACTCCATTTACTAATACAGCGTAAAAACAATGCTGAAAGACGTCTGTTTTTTGGGCGTGTTCGCTGGCAAAACGCAAGTAACTTTGGTCCATTCCAAACAGAAAAAGGACGTTTAACAGTGCAATTACGGCAAATGTGGTAGCTATTACGCCATAATCCCCCGGCAGTAAATAATACGTGTAGAACGGAACTAAACAAAAGTTCAGTAACCGTGCTAGCACGGTAGAAGTGCCGTAGATAAGGGTTTCTTTGCCTAAACGTTTAATACTTGCTGACATAGTTTTGTTCTACTTATTGATACGCACTTTATTGATACGCACTAGCGGTTTTCACCTTTGGACAACTTGCACCGTGCCTGTGCCCCCTTTGCCCATGATTTACGAGGAACCAGCCCCTCTCTTGTACCATACGTACAAGGTGTATAGAGGAGGCAGGGCAATATGGGGGCGCGGGCAATGCCCTGCACTATAATTTCACAAATAAAATCTCTAACAACTCTTTAAATTTCCCTTCAATTTTTTTAGTTTCGCGGATGGTTTCTTCATGTGATAAGGGTGTTTTTGAAATGCCGCACCCCAAGTTGGTTACCCATGCAAGGCCCAATACCAAAATGCCGCACTGCCGGGCCACTAACACTTCCGGCACGACGGACATCCCCACTACATCTGCGCCAAATTTTTTAAAGAGTTGAATTTCACTGGGGGTTTCAAAATTCGGGCCGGTAACGGCTAAATATACCCCTTCGCCTGCGTTTATTTTTACTTTTTTAGCCGCCGACAGGGCGGTCTTGCGCATGGTTTTGTCATACGCTTCGGTTAAATCAAAAAACATTGGGCCAAAGGCCGGGTCGTGGTTACCGATTAAGGGGTTATTGCACATAAAGTTAATATGGTCTTTGAGAATACACAAGGAGCCGGGTTTTAATTTCAAATTCATAGACCCCACCGCTCCGGAAACTAACAGTTTTTGTACCCCTAGCAGTTTGAGCGTGCGGATAGAAATAGCCAAAGAAGGCATAGGGTTGCCTTCATAGAAATGAAACCGCCCTTGCATGACTACAATCTTGCGTCCTTTATATTCGCCAAAAATCAAATTGCCGGTATGGCCGGGAACGGTACTTTTTAAAAAACCCGGAATATCGGCATACGGAACTGTTATTTTATGGGTAAGCGGCGGAACAGAACCTGCCAAACCCGAACCGGTAATTAAAGCAATTTCCGGCTGGAAATTTTTTGTTTTTTTATTTAAAAATGCTGCGGCTTTTTTTACGACGGTAAGTTGTGTCATGTTTACTCTCCATTATAAAGTAGTCCGGGCCGGAGAAAAGGCATTTTCCAAATGCGTTATTTCTCCGGGTAACATACAAATTACGTCAAAGCGGATGTTTGCAAATGGCACTTGCGGGTGCATTTTTATAAATTGTACGGCGGCGCGGGCAATGCGTTGCTGTTTGGCTTTTGTAACTGCGGCTAATGGGCCGCCAAACGCCTGGTACGCGCGTTGTTTTACTTCTACAAACACAAGGTCTTTTTTACATTGGGCCACCAAGTCAATTTCTCCGCCGCATGCACGGAAGTTCCGCGCTAAAACCCGGTATCCCTTGCGGGCTAAAAAATCAGCGGCCTGTTGTTCGGCCTGCGCGCCCTTAACCGTGGTGTTCATGGCAAAAGCCCTCCTTCGGGCAGTAATTTGCGTACCGGGCCAAAGGTCCGGCGGTGTTGCGGGCAGGGGCCCAGTTCCCGCAGTGCCTGTAAATGCTTGGCGGTGCCGTATCCCTTATGCCCGGCAAAGCCGTAACCAGGGTAGAGTTTATCCAGCACGGTCATATAGTGATCCCGCGTTACTTTGGCAATAATACTGGCAGATGCAATCGCTAGTGATTTAGCATCCCCATCAATAATCGGTTTTTGCTTGAGGGGTAATCCCGCTACGGCGTAGGGGCCGTCAATAAGAGCGCAGGAATCGGGCATTTTTAAAAATTTTTGGGCCGCACGGCGCATGGCTAAAAAGGTGGCTTGTAAAATGTTTAGTTGGTCTATTTCAGCGGCAGTGGCAAACCCGATGCCGTACATAACTGCGCTTTGGGTAGTTAAAATATGGAATAATTTTTCCCGCTTGGCCTCAGTTAGTTTTTTACTGTCATTTACTTCATCAAAATGTTGCACCATAGAAGGCGGAATAAAGCACGCACATGCTACTACGGGGCCTGCTAATGGACCGCGCCCGGCTTCATCAATACCAATTAAAAAATTAGTTTCCTGGCTGATGGCTTGTTGTTTATCAAATTCCAGTAATGGGCTAAACATACCATATTATAACAATTCGCGCGCAGGTAGGGGTAACTTTTAAGGAAAGTGCGTGCTTTTCAGTTTTTACAGGTCTAGTTTGTTTCTCCTTCTTTGTAAGGCAAAATATCATACGGTGTTACTAAAAACTTATTATTTTCAGTTTGTTTGATTTCACACCAGGCGGCTTTACCATTTACGGATAAAGGGACAACTACTTGGGTAATGTAAGAGGCGGGAATATCTTGTGAATAAAGGACTACCTTGCCGGACTGTTCCATCCCCTCTACTTTTACAATGACCAGTAGTTCCTTGCCGGGTTCTATGCGTTGGGTGCCCCAGTAGAGCGCATCTTGCAAAAAAGAAGTTAAATTAATAGCCGGGTGTGAAGAAACCGCAGACACGGTGCCGCGCATACCGCCCGACATAGCAAGCAGTTTGGTGGAAGCATGGCTTCCTAAATCTTGCAAGCGTATACCGTGGGTTAAAATAGCATGCAGTGACGTTCCGGCGGGATCTAATGCCATACCGCGGAACAATACCCCTTCTTGCGGAAGTAAAGGAATTTCTTCCGCTGGCAGATTTTCTGCAAGAAATGGGGTCAGATCCCCGGTCTCAAAGGCATGTTCCGGGTTGGCCTGCGGCAAGGAAGCCAGCAACGTTTGGTGTAACTGGCGGGTTTGTTCCTGTTGGGCGTGCTTGCGGTCCCGGATGCGGCGTTGGCGTTTTAGTTTCCATGCTTGAAAATTGCGTTGTTGCTGTTCTAGCCAAGATCTGTGTTGTACCGTACCAGACGATTGGGCGGCCTTAACGGCGGAAACATTGTTTTGGGCGGCGGCTTGCATATATTGTAATTCCAGCGCACCGGCCAGGGCGTGCAACCCGCTACTGTGCATGCTTTGCGCCTGCCCTATACCGATAAGTGTGGGAGACGCTACGGCTTGGCGCACGGAACGCACCGGCATTTTTTGGGCCGTAACCGGCAGGGAAAACGTGAAACAAAGTAAGAACAGTATTTGTTTTTTCATAGTATTAGTATAAAGAAAAAAAAGATGAATTTCCAGGGAAAAAAGACCTAAATTTCCCTGGGCCCTAGGGACATTCTTGCACCTGGGGTGAGGGGTTTGGTACACTATTATATATCTTTTAAATGAGGAATTTTTATGAAACAATTACTCAGGGAAAATGTATTAGTTAAAAATTTTAAACGCATGTGGCCCTATATTAAACCATACTGGGTGCGGGCATTGATTGGGGTACTTCTTACCATTCCGGTGGGGGCGTTGGATGGGGTGGTGGCCTGGTTTTTGAAACCGTTTATGGATAAAGTCATGGTAGAAAAGCAAACCCATTTTTCTAACATGATTCCGTTTCTCATTGTGGGGTTTACCATTTTGCAAGGTATTTTAATTTACGCATCTAACTATTTAAATACCTGGGTAGCCAATAAAATTACCATTGGGGTGAAGCGTAATTTGTATGCCAAATTACTTTCCATGGATACTTCCTATTTTGATCAAAATAATTCCGGCACTATTTTATTCCGCTATTCTACAGATGCCGAAACGGCTTCTACCGGGCTTATTGATAATACCAAGCAGTTTTTGTCCAAAACATTTTCTTCTATTGCGCTAGTGGGGGTGATGTTGTATAACTCTTGGAAACTGGCACTGATTGCGGTAGTGGTATTGGCTTTTTTTGTATATCCTATGTCCTTGGTACGCCGGAAAATGAAAGAAATTTTAGGCCGTATGGTCACCAACTTTTCTGACGTAATCACTGCGTACAATGAAACGTTTGCCGGTAATAAAACCATTCGTTCGTTTACGTTAGAGGATATTTTCCGTACCCGGTTTCACCAGGTAACGGATATTTCTTTTGGGTTGGCTATGAAAATGGTAAAAAATACCAACTGGCTCTCCCCGCTGATGCATATTATTATGTCTGTCGGGGTGGCGTTTGTGATTTGGTATGGCAGCCATTTGATTGTCAGCGGCGAAATTTCCAGCGGTAACTTTGTGGCCTTTGTGGCTGCACTTATGATGTTGTATACGCCTTTAAAATCCGTGGGGAATAATTACATTGCTATTCAAAATTCTTTTTTGGCTATTGACCGTATTTTTGAAATTTTGGATTTACAGCCCTCTATTGTAGATAAACCGACTGCCAAAGCAGTAACGTCTGTTAAAAAAGGGTTTACATTTGATCATGTGTGTTTTGAGTATGTGCCCGGGCGGGAAGTTTTACACAATATCAATTTAGAAATCCCGGTTGGCACAACCGTTGCGCTGGTAGGAAATTCCGGCGGGGGAAAAACCACCGTTTCTGCCTTAATTCCGCGCTTGTATGACGTGTGTAAAGGGGCTATTAAGTTAGACGGTAGTGATATTAAAGACATCCGCCAACAGGATTTACGTAAACTGATTGCCATGGTGTTTCAGGATAATTTTTTGTTCTCGGGCACCGTGCGTGAAAATATTTTGTTAGGCAATGAAAATGCCAGTGAGCAGACCATCTGGGCCGCGCTAAAAAATGCCTGCCTGGATGATTTTGTAAAAGGCCTTGCGCAGCAGTTAGATACCGAAATCGGAGAGCGGGGTATTTTGCTTTCCGGGGGGCAAAAACAGCGCTTGGCTATTGCGCGCGCGTTTGTTAAAAATGCCCCGGTGGTGATTTTAGATGAAGCAACCAGTGCGTTAGATAATAAATCGGAACGAGTGGTGCAGGAAGCGTTGGATAATTTGATGAAAAACCGTACGGTGATTGTGATTGCCCACCGCTTGTCTACCGTGCAAAATGCTGATAAGATTGTGGTTATCAATGATGGCCGTATTGCTGAACAAGGCACACACGAGGAACTGTTAAAACAAAAAGGATCCTATGCTGCTTTGTATGCCATGCAATTTAAATCCCCTTCCAAGGAGGCCTAGACAAGATGCCTTTTAACGCCAAGCAGGTGAAGCAAGAGTTAGTTCGTTGGTTGCAACATACCTTTGCGGCAAACGGAAATGAGTGTAAAGCAGTAATCGGTCTTTCCGGCGGCAAAGATAGTACCTTGGTGGCGGCGTTGTGCGTGCAAGCCCTGGGCAAAGAACGTGTGGTAGGGGTGCTTATGCCGAACGGTACGCAGCAGGATATTGAAGATGCGCGCGCCGTAGCCCGGCATTTAGCCATTACTTCTTACGAAATTAACATCCAACCGGCTTACCAGGGAATACTGAATGAGGTGTCTTTGCACCTCGCTGCTACCGAGCAAACCAAAATCAATTTGGCTCCCCGCCTGCGCATGGCTACATTATATGCCGTGGCGCAATCTGTCAATGGGCGTGTGGTGAATACTTCTAATCTTTCGGAAGCGTGGGTGGGATACTCTACCCGGTATGGGGACGGCGCGGGGGACTTTGCCCCGCTGCTGCATTTAACGGTTACGGAACTTAAACAAATCGGGCGGGAACTGGACCTGCCCTTATACCTTGTTGATAAAACTCCGTCTGACGGTTTAAGCGGTAAAAGTGATGAAGAAAAACTGGGCTTTACTTATGCGGTGCTAGATGAATATATCCGCACGGGAAAATGCAAGGACCTTATTGCCAAAGAACGCATAGACCGTTTGCATGCCCAAAACCGTTTTAAGCAATTACCCATGCCGTCGTTTCCGTATGCAGGTAACTAACCGGGGCGGCCAGTTCTACAAGGGGGGGACGTTACTTTCTCCCCATCTTGGAAGGTTTTTATCTGCCACAGTGCAAGTGCGCTGGAGGGCGGGATTTTTATCAGATGCGCTAGCGGCCGGTGGTTGTTGTTAAAGGGGCACTCGTCATATAATTCTTCAATTTTCCGCCCATAAATGCTAAAATAAAAAGAGATTTTTATTTTTAAAAAATGATAATTATATGATTGAAATTCAAACAAAAGGTAATTGCATTGTTTGTGTATTGGAAGGGGTTTTGAATGGAAATACTCCATTGCGGATTTCTGCCTCTGACCTGCAAAACAAAAAAGTGCAATTAGTAGGGCGGAATATAGAGGCATGGAATACAGATTTTGTAGTTGCGCTTTTTAACGTGTTACAATTTTTGCCCAAAGAGAATATCACCTATTCCCACTTGCCGGAGGGGATGGAACGGCTTTTACGTTTGGCTTTTCAAACCCCTTTTAAAGAACAAGAAGTTGCTGCTCCAAAAATCCCTTTTTTGGAACGTTTGGGGGAGGGGGGCATTTCCTTCTGCCGTTGCGTAAAAAAAGGGGGCCTATTTGTACATCAATGCTTGGCTTCCTGGGGCAGGCAATTAACCGGGAAAGCCGTCTACCGCAGTAAAGATTTCTGGATGATTTTAGCAGATTGCGGGCCTAAATCTGTTTTCATTGTATCTCTCATCAGTTTTATGGTGGGGCTTATTTTGGCTTTTGTGGGAGCCATACAACTTAAAACTTTTGGCGCACAAATTTATGTTGCCAGTTTGGTTACTATCGGTATGACGCGCATTATGGGGGCTGTCATGACGGGGATTATTATGGCTGGCCGAACCGGGGCATCCTACGCGGCCACTATCGGAACCATGCAGGTGAACGAAGAATTGGATGCTTTGCAAACTATGGGGATTTCAGGTACGGACTTTTTGGTATTGCCGCGTATCAATGCGTTGCTTTTGTCTATGCCTATTTTGGTTTTACTGGCTGATTTTATGGGAATATTAGGCGGGTGTTTTGTGTGTGTATTATTTTGGGAAATTCCATTAGGAGAATATCTTAAATATACAATCAATACGTTTAAGTTGACACATTTTTTGGTGGGTATTTTTCACGGCCTTGTCTTTGGCTATATTATTGCTTTATGCGGTTGTTATTTTGGGGTGAACTGCGGCCGTAACGCTGATAGCGTAGGGGCGGCTACTACCCATGCGGTGGTGTATGCCATTGTATGGATGATTGTAATGACTGGCCTACTGACTGTACTCTTTCAAGGGTTAGGAATATGATGAAACAAGAACCGATTATTCAGGCGGACCATTTGAGCATTGGTTACGAAAATAAAGTAATCATGCAGGATTTGTCTTTTTCTATTCCTAAAGGGGACATTTTTATTATTATGGGCGGATCCGGCTGCGGTAAGAGTACGCTCTTACGCACCCTTACCGGCCTTATCCCGGCTCTAGAAGGCCGTATTGTCATTGGTAACACGGATTTTATCAAAGCAACTCCCAAAGAAAAACTAGAAATTAGAAAGCATAGCGGTATTTTGTATCAGGGAGGGGCCTTGTTCAGTTCCATGACGTTGGCTGAAAATGTGGCATTGCCCTTGCAACAATATACTGCGTATGCGCCAGATAAAATTAACCAAATCGTGGCATTTAAATTGGCCTTGGTAGGGTTGGCCGGTTATGAAGAATACTATCCTTCTGAAATTAGCGGCGGGATGCGTAAACGTGCGGGGTTGGCGCGGGCATTGGCTTTGGATCCTGAAATTGTTTACTTTGATGAACCTTCTGCCGGGCTGGACCCAATCAGTTCCAAAAACTTGGATGATTTAATCTTACAAATTAACAAAACATTGGGTACTACTATTATTGTTGTTACGCATGAATTACCGTCCATTTTTGCCATTGGTAAAAACAGTATTTTTTTGGATAAAACCATCCGTACCATCTCTGCCAGAGGCAACCCCAATGAACTTTTAAAAAATCCGCCGAACCGGCAAGTGTATGAGTTTTTAACAAGAGGAGAAAATCATGAAAAAGGAACCAAATAAAAAAGCAATCGGACTTTTTTTAGTCATCGGTTTTGCATTGTTTTTAGGAATTATCGGACAGACCGTTTTTCATAAAATACATGCAGACAGAAAAGATGTGGTTGTTATGTATTTTAATGAATCAACGCAAGGGTTGACCGAAGGATCCCCGGTATTATTTCAAGGGGTGGAAGTAGGAAAAGTGACACGTATTTTACTGGTGGCAGATACAAATAATCTAAAATTTAATGTGGCTGTTTATGCACGGCTTAAAAGACAGTTAGATATGATGAATGAAGGGGCCAGTTTAACAAAATTTTGGAAGAAGGAAAATGTGTTAGAGCGGTTAGTTGCGCACGGTTTGCGTGCGCGGTTAGCCCCGCAAAGTTTATTGACCGGGCAGCTGATGATTGAACTGGTGATGTTGCCGCAAACGGAAGCAAAATTTGAATATCCGGAAAATGACCGCTTTGCGCAGATTCCGACTATTTTATCCCAAATGGAAGAACTCTACCGGGGATTGAACCAGATTAACATTCAGGAAACACTTGAAAAAATTAACACCGTTACTGAAGTGCTTGGAAATGAATTGCCTGTCTTGTTGCCCGCTTTAACAAACAGTTCCAAAAATTTAGATCAAACATTAGACCGGATTGCCAAAAACAGCGAGGAAACCCTTTCTAATTTAAATGAAACCTTGCGTGATGTTTCAGATGCAGCCAAATCTGCCCAGAATTTGACGGATTATTTAGAGCAACATCCCGAATCGATTATTAAGGGAAAGAAAGGAGAGTAATATGCGGATGCTAAAAGTCATTATCCCTTGTTTGTTACTTAATGCGTGTATGTTCGGAACGAGCAGAAATGCAAAGTTCTATACGTTGGCGGCTACTGCGGCGCAACCGGTTTCGGTTAGTTATGCAGGTTGGGTGGGGGTGGAACGGATCCAACTGCCCAAGTATATCAACCGTCCGCAAATAGTAACGCAACAGAAAGATTCTAACCAGGTAACTATATCTGAATTTAACCGTTGGGCAGAATCCCCTGCCGTGTTGGCAACCCGTGTGTTAACGGAAAATTTGGGCCTTTTGTTGCCCACCGCACAAGTGAAGGAAATCCGCTTTAGGGGGGAAGATGCTGATGTGACGGTGATGGCGGAAATTAGTAACATGAGTGCGGTGTTGGGAAAACAAGCAGGCCTTTCTGCCTGGTATACGGTGAAAGATGCTTCAGGCAAGGTGCAAATCCGCCAAAAATTTGAAGCAACGGTTCAAATTGGCAAAACCTATGATGACTTGGTACAGGGATATAACCAGTTATTGGCGCAACTGAGCCAGGAAATTGCAACTGTTTTGCCAAAGAAATAATTTTTTCTGGCTGTTAGAGAATTTCGGGATTAGGGAACTGCTTGTCTTGTTAAGAAGAGGATGCCTATAAAATATTGTGAAGGTTTCTAAAAGACGGACTGCCCAACCCAACATGTCTATAAGAATTTAAATTTATGGTGTCTAAAGAATTAACCGAAGAACAACAAAAGGTTTTTGATGCGGTTATTAACAGCCAGAGCCCTTTTATTTTTATTCACGGAAAGGCCGGTACTGGTAAATCCTTTTTGGTGAAAAAAATCCAGCAACATTTTCATTGCCATATTTTGGTTCCCACCAATATGGCAAAATCCGTTTATTCTCATGATGTCAGTACCATACATTCCTTTTTTTCTGGAGAACTGGATGAGATTGAGAATGAATATCAAAATCCGTTTAATTACAACGGCATCAAAAAGGGCCGGGTAAACCTTCAACATGTGGGACGTTTAATTTTGGATGAAATTTCTATGGTGCGGGCGGATTTGTTTGAAATGATGAATAAAATCTGCCAGGTGGACAAAAGAAACAATGCCCCCTTTGGCGGCATACAAATTATCATTGTGGGGGATATGCTGCAACTGCCGCCGGTAGTGCAGGAACCACCGGAAGGGGAAGAAAACGCGGTCAAGAAGTATTTGTTGGATACGTATGGCGGTATTTACTTTTTCAATAGTAAAGTAATACAAGAAAATTTAGACAAAATAGAGTTTTATGAACTAAAACAGTCCCAAAGACAAAAAGAGGATGCCGCTTACGAAAAATTATTAGATATACTGCGGGAACCCCAAGGGAATGAAAACGCTTTGCGGGATGCGCTTGAAAAAATTAATAAACGGGTATGTCCTGCGACGGATATTCCAGCCCCCAACGAAGTTACGAGGATTGTTACCACCAATCATGAGGTTGACAGAATCAACGCGGAACAATTAAGTGCTCTTGCGGGGGAAGAAAAAACTGCATTAGCCCACTTTGCAATTTACAAGAAAGATCACTCGCAAGAACTTCCTGAATTTGAGAAAATGCCCAATCCATACCTATTTGATGGAAAACCAGATCCTACCCAATATAATCCACAGGTTTATTATCCCTTGGATATCCCTTCTAAATTTACCCCGGTGCTAAAATATAAAATCGGTTCTAAAGTAATGTTTACCACAAATCATTATAAGAAGCAGGGAGTATATAATGGAGATTTTGGCATAATCCAAGAAATCCCGGATAACTGCATCAAGGTAAAGCCGACTAAAAAAGATGGGGCAATTGACAGCATAGAAATCAAAAAGGAAACAGTCACACGTAAAGAAATAAAATACGACGAAAAAACTAAAAAATTAAAGGTGGGAAGAACCATTCAAGAAACGATGCAATATCCGCTTAAATCAGGTTATGCGTTCACTGTGCATAAATCACAAGGCCAGTCGTATGATAAAGTTGTATTAGATTTGGATAATGGGGCTATGTTCGCTTCTGGACAGACCTATGTGGCTTTGAGTAGGGCTAAAAGATTAGATGGGTTATACCTTACCAAACCTCTTACGGTGAGTGATTGCAGGGTAGATCCGCAATTAATTGGTTTTCTAAATCAAATGCGCAAGAAAAGCGAATTACCGGTTATTCCGGCTGAAATGTTGCTTGAGCGCGCGTTGGATGAATCGTGCAAAAAATTTAAAGATATAGTTTGTAGTAGTAAGTTGCCGCAAAGCGTCAAAGAGGATGTTTGCGCTCTGGTGCAGTATTATAATAATTCTTATGTAATTAGCCAATATCGGTTTGCAATGTCTGAGTTGGACCGTATTTTATACCAAATTGAACCTTTTTGCACAGATATTAATTTTCTCAGACAACTCCATCAAGAGATACTAAAAGATGTAGAGGCAACCAAGGAATCTTGCGATAACATGTTGCACAGAATAGGCAATCTTTGTCAGTTTGAGGTGTCGGGAAAATCAAACGAATTACTTCCAGTCGATCATCGTACAGTAATTGCCCAGCAAGAGGTTCCGTGGGCGCATGAGCAGATATTTGCGCATGCCGAAGAATACGGCTTTACCTATGAAAAACTGTTTGCACCATATCTTCAGGGATTTACAACAATCACTCTCAAAGAACCGTATCTGGAGCATGATTATCAATTTGAAAATTTGCAAGAATTTCTGGACTTGTTAGTTAAAATTAAAAACCCGGCTACTACACCGAGTTTGGAATTGGTAACGCTTCGTGTAAGATGGAATAGAGAGGAACAACAAAACCGTTTAAGTCCGCAAGAATGCATGAGCAAATTAAACAAGATTGAAAAATGTTATAGCCCAAAAATTAACTTTTTAGTTACGCATAAAGAGAAAATAGAATTGCATGACCGCGAAATCATAGCAGATACCGGTTGGAAAATAAAACTGGGCCGAGGATTGCATATTTGGAAGGAATCTAGGTATGACGAACGGAAACAGAATCAGGCCGATAGGCCCTGTTATGGCGGTTTTAGCATTATTTATTATAAACCCCAGGATCTTGCTTGAGAAACCCCTTATTGGACCTAATTGCCCAAAAAGTTGATATGTTAGGTTGGTTTTTTTGTCCCCTTTATGGGGAAAATGTCGCGTAAACGACAAAAAAAGGGGGGACGATGAAAACCTATTTATACCCGGTTGCGCCGTACTTCCCCCGCAAGGGGGGAAGAAAACAATACCAATGGGAAGCAGCCCATCTTTCAGACAGTATTACCAACAATTTTAAATATTAGTCCCAACATGTAGTTTATCTCTGGAAAAATATACTAAATTTGTTATAATTACAGTGTAAGTATAATACTTACGACAACTTAATCTGTTTTTGGCACTGTATAAAACCGGACGTATTGGCTACAATACAGGCAATCAACCAAAACAGCCCATTAAAGCATACAGTTAAGGACCTCTAGAACCCTTGATTGTATGCTGAATGCTTGCCGCTTGCGGCGGGTTACGGCTGTTTATGTCGGGGTGTGATTGCCTGCCTGTCATAAGGAGCCGTTTTTATCAGGCCAAAACAAAGGAGACAATCATGAAGAAACTGGCAATCAAACCTGCAAGCGGTTTTACCCTCATTGAACTGCTTGTTGTTGTACTTATCTTGGGGGTTTTGGCGGCGGTAGCACTGCCCCAATATACGAAAGTAGTAAAAAAATCCAGGGGGATTGAGGTGTTAGTGTCCTTAGATGCCTTGGACAAAGGGCTTACCGATTACTACTTGGAAAATGGTTCTTATATAGGTGTTACTCCGGCTTCATTGGATATCACTATTCCGGATATACATCATTTTAAGTATTTAGTAGGAACCGGCAGTAGGTATGAACAAGGTTTTTCCCAACCTTATGTGGATGCGTCAGCATCGGATAGTTATGTATATTTGCTATCACCAGAAAATATTTGGGTGATTGGTTCCTGGAAACAAGGCAAATTAAATTCTATATATTGTACGCCTTCGAGTCCAGGCGGTGTTCGCTTTTTTCAGCGAAACTCCTGCTCTGATTATTTTAATTGTGAGGCCACCCCATTGGTATATCACCCAGAAAGACAGACAGGATCCCTTCCTGACCCAGCTTATTATACCGGGGGAGCATGCTGGTTAAAATAAACATTCCCCGGCAAAATGGGGCCTATATGGCCCTAGAACTGCCGCAAGCAAGCGCGCGTGGTACAACCCGCGGCTACTTGGGTGTGTGACGCCTCCCAGAACTACCCCCTTCCATTTGGACTTTTTGCCTAACTTTCTGGGTTCAGTTTACTAGCAGGAGGCGTTACGCAAATTAAGAGCACCCCTAATGGGTGCTCTTAATTTGGGGCAGAAAATTTTGATGGGTCGCCGGTTCTTAGAACGCCGAGTGGTGACGTGCAATTCGCTGTTTAACAGGCAAAAAACAGGCATTTGAAAAGTTTATCCTTTGGATTTTGAGGACTTGTTAAATTTCCGCCCTATTGAGAGAAATATCCGCCAAAAACACTCCCAATTCCCTACGCAGAGTAACAGGGAAGATCTAGGGAATTTTGGAAATATTATAAGGGAATAGTTGGTTTAATATATTGATTATAAAGATCAATGTATTTTAAAGTGTTTGCTTCGCCAATTTTAATGTTTATTTGTTCAATATAAGAAATAAATTCGTCTAAATTCAAAAGGAGATAATTTTGACCGCAAAAATCACGCAGTTTCTTGACTAATCTTTTGTCATCAGATACAAAAATATCAATCACATCTGTTACGTAGGAAAATATAGAACTATCGTTCAATGGAGAAGATAGCTTATCTAATAATTTTGACAGGGGTAATGCCTGGTAGCCGGCATATTCAAGTATAAGATTTTTTGCCATATTTTGACTATTAACATCCTTTGCGCCATAAGCTTTTAGAAATTCATCGAATGACGAAAATTGAGTGCTTTTTTTAATTTCTTTTTCTAAAAGCTGTAACGCTCCTTTAGTTGTTAAATTATTTAACTGCTTTGCATATAGTCGGGTTTGTTTTGTTAAAAAATTTGTATTTTGTTGTAGAGCAGTTACGATAGCTTTCGTATAGTCCCCCTGTTGCTTAATCAATTCTTTGAAAAACAAGGTTTCTTCCTTGGGAAGATTGTTATTTAGCAATGCTTGTGCATATTTTACAAGTTCTTGTTTTTGTTGTTCCCATCTGTTCATGAGAATAAAAGGATTGCGTCCTTTAAATAGTGTATAGTTTTTATCTGTTCTAATTAAATAATTCCCTTGTGTTATACTTTTAATACAGTTCAAATGTTGTTTCACAAATATATCTCGATACTTTCCTTTAATTTGAGAAGTTTCTAGAATGGTTGTTAAATTATATACGAATTTTATTTTGTTTCCGGCATGTATCATGTTAGCGAAGGTGACAATTTTAGAGAAATACTCTCTTTTTTTCGGAGTATTAAGAGAGGACAGAAAACCGTATATATTTTGATCTAAATAAATAAATTTATACTTTGCGTTTGGCATATATGAGTCTTAAATTTCTTACAATATAATTATATTAAAATGGTTGTTGCGAAATAAGGAGAAATATTATGGAACAAATATTTAAAATTGCCGGAGGGGTTCTTTTTAGTATAGGAAGTGCTAGTGGTATACTTTATGCTATTACCAAATGGTATGGTAATGTTATTGCGGATAAATTATCACAAAAATACTCTCATCAACTTTCTGAAGAATTAGAGAAATATAAAACTATTTTAAATAGGAAATTGTATGTTAATCAGAAACATTTTGATTTGGAATTATCAATTTACAAAGATTTAATGGGAGGGGTAATTGAGATGACAGAATCGTCATATTTATTATTTCCTCGTATGGATATGTTGCCTGCAGATAAAGATGCGGAAATAAAAATTTGGAAGTCTCGTTATGAGAAGGCTACAGAGCAGTTTAATGTTACATCGGAAGTTATATTTAAAAACGCACCGTTTATTGATAAGAAAATCTATAATGCAATTCTGGAATTAAGAAATAAGTGTCGAGGGCAAATTATTAGTTTTCAGAATTTCCGGATAGAACAAAATAACTATGGACATTTAGATAAAGAGAATGACAAGGTTTGGGGCGTATCGATGGAGATAGTTGAAGATAGAAATAAATTAATTGAATGTATTCGAGCGTATTTAAGTAAGCAAGAACTTTTACTGGAATAGTGTCTTAAAACAGGGCGTTTTCGAAATCTCGTGGCCTTATTTGTACTACGTAAATTGAACTACCGAGAAAATCTCGGTAGTTGCTGTAAAGGGACAAATCTTTACTTCTTTTTAATCTGTTTCTTGGGTGTAAAGTCCGGCAAGGAACTTTTGGAAGTAACCACCTTAGTTCCGGTGGCCTCTTCAAATTGTAAGCGCGCTTGTTTGGCGAGCTTGCCACCTTTGCGCCCGGCTACTTTATTCTCTTGCACGCCTTCGGTCTTGTCCTTTTCCGCAATTTGACGAGTGGATAACTCTGCCAACGCCGTAAAAAGTAATTCCGCCTCGCTCATGTGTTCACGCAAGTTTTCATGCTCTAACCCTTTTAACTTTTTGTGCTGTGCAACCGATAAATCGCTCCATTCTTGATGGATGACGTTTGTAAGCATGGCAAAATCGTCCGATTTAGTTACCCCATGCGCTTGCCAGTAGTCGGTCAGCTTATTGCGGGTTTCCTGCCCCATCATACGCTGTTGTATCCATTTTTGGCTGCGTCCTTGGGCTTTCCAATGGGAACGCGCGCGGTCTAATGCTTTGGAAGGATCTGCGGTCTCTTGGATGCGTTCATAACCCACTTTGGCTAGCCACAGTTTAAACGGCTCGGCTTTGGGACTGGGGATGGACTGTATAAGACGTAAAAGTTGTTCCGGGGTGGCTACGTCCGTTAGGCGCATTTTGCCATCTGCGGCCATCATTTTCAAAGCGTGACAATTTGTCACGGTTTGGTTCCCTTCGGTTTTTAGACGTTGTTTTAATTTGCGCCAATAGGCCAGAGGGCTTTTGCTTTCGGTCAGCGCATAAATCACATCCACAATGGAAAAATACCACGTTTCGGTCTTTTCGTCATAGTGGCGGCGGATTTTAAAATCTTCAAAAATAGCAAGTGCTGATTTAGTCATATCGTCTCCTTAATTCATTCTGACAAGTTTGGCTAAAATTTGGACGGAATCGTCGGCCGGGAACGGTTCATACTTGGCCTTATTATCCGATACCAAGCGGTAGTCGGGACCGTTTTCGGTGTTATATTGTCCAAGGCGCTTAATTTTAAGCCCATCCTCGCGGCGACACAATACCACACTACCCACAGCGGGTAACTCGCTCGTTTTACGGAACATCAGCATATCCCCATCACTAATAGTCGGCTCCATAGAATCGCCCTTGGCCTTAATAAAAAATAAATCCTGCGTAGGAGTCGGCAAAAACTTAGTGGGCATATTCACATAGTCCACAATGTTTTCCTCGGCAAAAATGTCCGTATCCCCGCATTGCGCAAATCCGTAAAAGGGGATGGGGGTAAACTCATCCACGGGCCTATGCGTGGCAATCAGCGCATGCCCTTTTCGCTCTAAAAAGTTCTCTTTAATCAGCTTGCGGATATGCACGTGCACGGTGCTGACCGATTTCAAGCCAACCGCTTTAGCCAGTTCTGCCAAAGTGATTTGCGGGTTTTGTTGGACGAGTTCTAAAATTTGTTTTTGTTTTGCCGAAAGCATAGTGTTCTCCAATACAAACAGTATAACTCTTTTTACAAAAAGAGTCAATTTCTATTAAAAATAGAAAAAGTTGACATAAAATAGAAAATATGTTTTAATGTAGCGTGGGTTTTGCAGTTACTGGCAAAAAATAAACTAACTCTAGAGGGATAACTATGGAAACAAATAAAACATAACATAAGGAGCAGTATATGAACGAAAGTGAAGTAAAAGAAGTAACCGCGCAAGCGGAGTCCACCGCACCCAAACAATACGAAGTAGGGTACGGTAAGCCACCCAAGAAAACCCAATTCAAACCCGGCCAAAGCGGTAACCCCAAAGGCCGCACCAAGGGCAGTAAAAACGGTATCTACACCTATATCCAGCGCGAATTAAACTCGTCCATCACGCTTACGGACGGCTCTAAAATTACCAAGGAACAGGGTTTTGCAAGGCAGTTAACCAACAAAGCCCTGCGCGGCGATATCCAAAGCCAAAAGTTGCTATTTAACATCCACCAAAAAGGCCAGCGCAAGGATAAGGCCGAACTGTTTATGGGCCGCCTGATTAAAGAGGGGTATGTGACGGAAGAAATGATAGATAATTTCCTCTATCATAATAAGATTATATCCTCTGCCAAACCGTGCGACCCGATGAAGTGCGATTTGAACTTGAATGCTATGTTTAAGCAGATAGGTGGCCGGAAAGCATTTGGCGGCGCACTTATTCTGTCGGACTTATTATGCACGTATGCGTGCCTTGCCATTTTGGAAAACCTTTGGGAAGAAATATCCCAAGAGTATGCCTATTGGCAAGGGGTAGATGACGCTACCGCTAACCTTGCCGAAGAACAAAAGGCAACGCTCTATCAAACATTAGCCGCAAACCGCTCTATGATGCGAATTACGGACGAAGAGTACGAACAAATCCAAAAAGTAATAGAGTTAGTGCGTATTGGGTTTATGCGGCAATTTAAGGAGTATATGTACCTAATGGCAGAGAAAAGCGAGTATGCCACCGTGGAATGGGAATTTAAGCGCGGTGACATGTTGACCCAAGCGTTAAAAAAGACGCATTTCCCAAGCGAAATAGAAAGTTTAAATGAGAGTTTTGAGCATTTTAAGAATGCATACGAAACCGCTCAGATGTTGCCCGACGCCAAACAATGTGAGAAGTACATTGATGATCTAGGCATTAGCGAAGATGAAGCCATGCACACAATCAAGGAACTATTATTGCCATTGCTATCTAATCAGCGTGAAGGATAAATTCTTCGCCTTTGATTACTTCCGCGTGGTCCGATAGATTGTATTCCTCAACTTTCCAACATCGTATGGTTTTGCGGTTACAGTCAATCTCGTACCAATAGTCAATGTCCGTGTGGACTTGGTAGGCGATTTCATACTTATCATTTATATCTTTTACAAGATTATTGATGAGGATATTCTCGTCCCAAGTGTTGAGTTGGTTGCGGCGCTTTATTAAATCGCGACCCACTCCTTTTGGGTAACCGTCGTAACGGTGGTACAGTAAAATCTCCTGACGAAGGTAAGTTATTTTGATTTGGCATCTTGTACTCATACTTTCTCTCTCCTGTAAGAAGTGTTTTGTGGCTTCTGCCGTATACACATTCACGCTTCTTATAGGGAGAGAAGTCAAGTGAAATATAAGGGAAATTGTATTTCAAAACCATCGACGTGATTTGCATTTATAGAAATCTATTTAGTATAGTAGTTCTAGGACGAAGTTATTGACGAAAAGGTAGTTACTAAGGATTATAAAATTGCGATCATTTACCCAAGCACGCTATTTAGCTCACTTGCTTACATTGCAAAACCCAGCAAATTCAGTAAGCAAACTCGGTCGGTCTGTACTCAATTCCACCATTGATTTGACTCCACACCAAATAGACGCGGCTTTATTTGCATTCCAAAACCCACTTTCCAAAGGTGCAATTTTAGCTGATGAAGTAGGCCTCGGTAAAACAATTGAGGCGGGGCTTGTTATTAGTCAACTATGGGCCGAGAATAAACGAAAAATTCTTTGCATTACTCCTGCGTCTATTCGTAAACAATGGCAAAGTGAGTTGAAAGACAAATTTTTTATTGATTCTGTTATTTTAGATACCAAAACCTACAAGCAACTTCAAAAAGAAGGACAGGAATTCCCTTTTGAACAAAAAGACAAAGTAGTGATTTGTTCTTACCAATACGCACGTCGCATGGAGCGAGAGTTGGAATACATTTCATGGGCCCTTGTGGTTATTGATGAAGCGCACCGTTTGCGCAATGTATATCGTTCGGATAATAAAATTGCTCGTTCCATCCAGGAATCTACGGGATTAGCAAAAAAGAAACTCCTTCTTACGGCTACCCCTTTGCAGAACTCATTACTGGAACTTTATGGGCTTGTTAGTTTTGTGGATGACCGTATTTTTGGCAACTTAGAATCTTTCAAATCACAATTTATTCAACGATCAGATGCTTTTGACCAAGATATTTCTTTAGCAAATTTTGCAGGGAATACTGAGGCCGAATGTCGTGCCGATCGTTTATTTAAGGAAATCAAAAAACGTATTGCACCTGTAGCTCATCGTACATTACGTCGCCAAGTACAGCAATATGTTAAATATACCAACCGAGAATCACGCACTTTTGATTTTACTCCATCCAAGCAAGAAATGGATTTATATGAAAAAGTATCGGAGTATTTACGTTCAGATTCTTCCATCGGGGTTTCTAGTCGCAATAACCAACTTTTGGTATTAGTAATTCGTAAGATTTTAGCATCTTCATCTTTTGCTATTTCCGACACGCTTGGCAAATTAATTGAGCGTCTGAAAAAAATACAAGAAACCGAGTATCCGGAACCCGATATAGATATAACTTCCGATTATGAAGATTATGATGACATGGAAGATGATTGGGCTGAATCTGGTGATCCACAGGCGGGATTTGGATATCCTACTTTTAAACCTAAAGAATGGACCTTACGAGAACGGAATGATTTTCACCAAAAATTAACCGCAGAAATCAAAATGTTAGAAGATTACCGCAAATTGGCTCAAAGTATTACGGAAAACGCCAAAGGAAATGCTTTACTGCAAGGGATTGAATTTGCTTTTCAGAAAGCCAAACGTTTAGGTAGTCCCCGCAAAGTTTTGGTATTTACGGAAAGCAAACGTACGCAGCAATATCTAAAGGAATTACTCAATAAAAATGGTCTGGGAGACAAAACGCTTACGCTCAATGGTACCAATACAGACCCTGCTAGCAAAGCCGTTCTAAAAAAATGGCGAGAAGCCCATAAAACGGATGGAAAAGTAACAGGCATTATATCAGCTGATACACGTGCCGCTATTATTGAAGAATTTCAGGAACGGGCAGAGATCTTATTGGCTACAGAGTCTGGCGCAGAAGGTCTCAATATGCAATTTTGCAACGTAGTAATCAATTATGATTTGCCATGGAACCCCCAACGGGTGGAACAGCGTATTGGGCGTTGCCATCGTTACGGGCAAAAATATGATGTGGTGGTAATCAATTTCTTAAATACCGTCAATGCCGCCGATCGGCGCGTATTAGAACTTTTACGTGATAAATTAAATCTTTTTGACGGCGTTTTTGGCTCTTCGGACCCGGTGTTAGGGGCATTAGAATCCGGTGTAGATATAGAAAAATCCATTGGTACTATTTTCCAAAAATGCCGTTCCAAAGATGAAATTGAAAAAGCATTTGATGAATTGCAAACTCAACTAAGCGATACTATTTCAAAAGCCACTAACCAAGCCCAAATCAAATTATTTGATAACTTTGACGAGGATGTGCAAAAGCGTATCAAAGGTATCTCCATGGATACGCTTACAGAGTACGATGGTTATTTGTTATCCTTCTTGCGTTCTGCTCTTGGAAAAGGATTTTCTTACGATAAATCTACCCAAACAGTACGTTTGTCTTCTACAGCATCGTTTTGGGATAAAGAATGGAATGGTATTTACAGTTTAAAGGGCTCTTTAGTTAGCACTCGTCCTCTGCACCTTAACTTGCCGGCTATGCAGTCCTTACTAACCTATGTTAAACAACGCCCTTCCACGGAAGAACAACTAACCTTTGACTATACCCATAGCGGTAAAAATGTGGCTATGGTAAAGAGTTTATTGGGCAAAAGTGGGTATATACGGGTTAGCAAGATGTCTGTTACAGCACTAGACACTACCGAGTATTTGATTTATTCCATATGTACAGATGATGGAAAGCCACTAAGCGAAGAATATGCTGAAAAACTGCTTCAAATTCCGGCCACAGATGCCGAACCGATACAAATTAGTGATAAAACCCATCATACGCTAAAAAATAGCGCGGAAGGCCGCAAAAAACAGATTTTAGACACTCTGTCCAAAGAAAATAACGATTATTACGACAAAGAGATGGAGAAATTAGACCAATGGGCAGATGACCTCAAAAATGATTTAATGAGAGAGCTTGAGTTTTTGGAACGGGAAATAAGAGCCCTTAGAAGAGAAGCCCGCGAAGCAATGATACTTGAAAAGAAACTGGAACTGGGCCGTCAACAAAAAGAAAAAGAGGACTTGCGTAAAAAGAAACGGGCCCGCTTGTTTGACGAACAAGACGAAATTTCCAATAAAAAAGACCAAATTTTAGATGAACTGCAACAACGCTTACACAACAACGTAGAAGAAACCGAACTTTTCACTATTGGGTGGAAAGTGGTGTAAGGAGAATATATATGGAAATTGAAACTGATTTACATTACTATGGACAAGGATCCTCGATACTAGCTGTTACACGCGATGAATGCTCAAGTAGCTACGCTCAACTTTTATCGGATATTGCTACGGCCTTATACCCCGATTTGGAATTTGCAATTGAATATCTTCCCTCGCAAAAAGGAAGTTTTTTGGATAGGATCGTCTTTAGAAATGCACCAAAAGAATTTAAAAAATCGCCTATTGTAGTAACGAGTTCTGTAATTACTACAATTACCACCGTTGCAGCACTATTTATGCAAATGAGCTACGCCGATGCTAGAAAAGCAACAAAGGCAGATAGAATCGCCACCTGCATTGATATTTACACAGGCACGCAAAAACAAATTCAAGAACACAATACTGATAATCCTGAAGATCCAATAATAGTAGACGACGGGCAACTACAAAAAGCATGCGGAGATATCATAAAAAAACGCAAAAACAAGTTTTATAAAGGGCTTATGACGGATCCGAACATTCAAAAGCATGAAATTGAAGTCAAAAAGCAAGGGAAACCGTTACTGTATTCTGTAGAACGAAAAGATTTTGTAAATTATATAGAAGATTTGAAGGATACAAATATTCTCCCCATCCATGAAATACGTAAAGTTAGGGTAGAAGCTCCTGTGATTGTAAATGATGACAAAATTTGGCGAGCTAGCGATTGGGAAACAGATGAAAATCTTAATTTTTATCTCAAAGACCATAATTTCAGAAGTCAATTTTTGGCTGGATTCTATCCTGTAAAAACTAGCAAAAAGGACGATTTGTTAATTGGTTTATTTGAATTTAAAAGGAAGCAAAATAAAGATGGTAAAATAAAAATAACGAAGAAAAGTGTGATTGATGTTTTTCAGTATCAGGATCATAAAATCAAAGATATACCTGAAAACTTGAAGCAATATTTGCCAAAAGAAGACACTTTTGTGGCTGGGGAAGATGAATTATTTCCTCATTACAATTTTAAAGAAGCTATAAAGGAAAAAGGCGATGACAAGTAAACAAAAGTTGGAACTCACGTGGATTGGGAAAGATAAAACTATTAAAGTGGAGCCGCGGATTTTAATACATGATCCGTCTAAGGATTATGGGGATAAAAACACCGATAATATGCTTATTTTTGGGGATAACTTATTGGCCCTTAAAGCATTAGAGCAAGAATATGCCGGCAAAGTAAAATGCATCTACATTGATCCACCCTATAACACCGGTTCCGCTTTTGAACATTATGATGACAATTTGGAACATTCTATTTGGCTTTCGCTGATGAAAGAAAGAATTGTTATCTTAAGGAATTTGCTGGCAGATACGGGCTCAATATGGATACAAATTGATGACGAGGAGCAAGCATACTTAAAAGTATTATGCGATGAAATATTCGGAAGAGGGAATTTCATAAATATGATTTCCGTTAATATGAAGAATATTGCGGGGGCTTCTGGCGGGGGCGAAGATAAAAGGATTAAAAAAAATGTGGAGTATATTCTAATATATGCTAAAGATTATAATCAGATCCGCCCATTTGTACCCGCATATTCATATACCCCCATTATTAAGATGGTAGAAGACTATAGGTTGGAAGGAAAAAGTTGGAAATATACTACAGCATTATTGGATCCCGGTGAAAAGATATATGTGGGCTCTACATTAGATGGGGATGGAAATGAAATTAAAATATATAAACGAATAAATTATATTATTAAGCCGATTAGTGCTCTTATGCGTGAGCACAATTTATCTGAAGAGCAAGTCTATGCACAATTTGCGAAATATTGTTTTCAGACTGCTATGCCACAGAGCTCCATTAGACCCAGAATAATGGCAAAGGTTCAAGAGATAGGGATTGAAAGTGATTTGTATTCTGTAGATTACGTTCCCAAAACTGGTAGAAATAAAGGACAACATTATGAACAATTCTACAAAGGAGAATCATTCAGATTATTTGCTTGGTTAAAAGATGTTTCAGAAGAAATAGATGGAAAAATATATAAACGTAATCTGCAAGGTACATACTGGGATTTCGTAGGAGAAACTAAAAATTTAACAAAGGAAGGAGATGTTGAATTCCCAAATGGTAAAAAAGCGGAAGCGTTAATTAGTAGAATTGTCTCTATGGCTACACAACCGGGGGAGCTTATATTGGACTCCTTCCTCGGCTCGGGTACAACAGCGGCTGTGGCGCATAAAATGGGGCGTAAATACATTGGCATTGAACT
This sequence comes from Elusimicrobiaceae bacterium, assembly GCA_045593745.1. Taxonomy (GTDB): domain Bacteria; phylum Elusimicrobiota; class Elusimicrobia; order Elusimicrobiales; family Elusimicrobiaceae; genus Avelusimicrobium. Next base: position 67,645 of record JAZNXF010000012.1, read on the forward strand.
GGGGGAGCATTGCCATACCCATTGTATTCCGCGTTTACAACAAGTAATTGACGGCACAGACCAAGGTGGTATATCCAAAACTGTTGGCTGGAAAGGCGGCGGAGGTTTCAAATACTACTATTTAGCCCCTAGCTTACTCAACAAAGACAAATACGGCCAATATGTAATTTCCAAAGAATACAATGCCGATATGTTAGCTGCTGCTATGGCCAAGCACGAAGGGTTTTTATACGCCCCGGACCAAGACCAATTTTGGAAACAAGGCAAAAGCAGTGAAAATGATTATATCTACACTACCACCAATCACGTGGGAGCGGATGTATTAGCCGCTATTGCCGGAGAAATGAAAGATGACGAAAGTTTGCTCATCTGCTGCAAAAGTTTTGATGCGGGGGTAGCCAATGGGTACAGCAACATTACAGTTAAAAAGATTCCGGGTGCTATTTTAGGCAGTTGTGAATTTGACAAAGCCAACTACAACCTAAACATCATCAACCCACCTGTCATAGATGAAGAAGAATAAGGAGTTGAAATATGGATGAAATTGTTATCTTAATTCAGGAAATTGAACAAAATATTCAATTTAAGAAAGTTTTTTTAAAACGGAATATTTTTTCTGACATAATTAAGTTCCTAAAAGAACAACAAATGTTTTTAGTGAGAAGTTTAAATGCTCGGAATAGGGAGCCATTGCTTGGGCAAGTAAAGTTACTTTTGCAACAAATCAGTGAGCAGGTAAAAGAATACAATTCTTTGGAATCTACGGCTGAAATTTTTATTTTAATTCAACCTTTTTCACAAGTATTAACTTTAGTATATAGTTTGTTTCCTGCTCGCGAACAAGAAACAATTGATAGATTGATGTTGGAACTAAAGCATTTCTCTGTATTTTTGCTGAACACTAGTGAAAGAAGAATAGATGATATGAGAAGCGCACTAGCTAAGGAAATTGAAGAACGTAAAAAAACCCATCGGACCTATAATGTCCAATTTGAAAGTGCCAAACAACAACTTCAAGAAACTCAAAATTTACTAGCAACCAAAAGTGCGGATATTTTAATTCAAAATTATGAAGAAACTGCCCGCGAAGAAAAACAACGTGCAAAATATCTTTTTTGGTGGGGAATTAGTACCATTTTTGTTGGTATATTAGCTGTTTCATTATTATTTGCAGATTGCTTTAGAGAATTGACCCGCTCTTTATCTTGGGAACATTTTTTATTTAAAGCAAGTATTTTTATTATGTTCTTAATACCGGCTATTTATATGTTAAAAGAATCCGCCAAACGGGAAGAGCACTATTTTAAATTAACAGATTTGTCTTTAAAAATACGAACTATCCCTAATTACTTAAAAGATATTCCCAATATGCCTGCGCAACATTTGTCAGAGAAAGATAATGTCCGTTTGGAATTAGCAAAAGTTATTTTTGGATACAATATTACTGCTCCTATGTCTAAAGTGAATGACGAGACCATAGAAGAGCTTATTAATTTACTGCGGTTGGCAATGAAAGGAAAATAACCTATGAACCAAAACACTTTGTACATTAAACAACGGCTTTCTCTGCGTAAACCGCAAGAAGAAGCATTAACCATCTTAGCAGACATAACTGCTTTATTGCCGCTTACCAAACAAAACGATTTGGAGAAAGAAATTGCCGCTATCCGTGAGAAATACCCTATTTTTAAGGAATTTGAGCGAAATTTCCCCAATATCTGCTTTGCATTGGCTACTGGCGTGGGTAAAACGCGCCTTATGGGGGCTTTTGTGACCTATTTGTACAAAGTATACCATATTACCGATTTTTTTATTCTTGCGCCCAATTTGACCATTTACAACAAACTCATTGAGGACTTTTCCAAACCCACCAGCCCTAAATACGTATTTAAGGGGATTGCTGACTTTGTAACCAATCCACCTCTTGTCATTACCGGGGATAACTACCGAGAAATGAGCGAAAATCAGTTATACCAAGAAAGCATCCGCATTAACGTCTTTAACATTTCTAAAATCAACACAGGGGAACGTAAGGGAGAACTGCCCCTTATCAAGCGTTTGTCTGAATACCTAGGGCAAAGTTACTTTGATTATTTGGCCAATCGGGAGCGTTTAGTGCTTTTAATGGATGAAAGTCATCACTATCGTGCCGAACGTGCCATGCAGGTAATTAACGAGCTAAACCCGGTACTTGGCATTGAAGTGACGGCTACCCCGCAAGTACAAAAGGGTAGTAAAGCAGTTCCTTTCAAAAACGTGGTGTATGAATACTCTTTAGCCAAAGCCATAAAAGACGGGTTTGTTAAAAAGCCCTATGTGGCAACGCGTAAAAATTGGCAACCCGGTAACTATACGCCCGAAGAAATCGACCGCATTAAAGTGTTAGACGGAATCCGGCTACATCAAAATACGCGTGTGGAACTGGAAAAATTTGCCCGCAATAATGATTTAACGATTATCAAACCGTTTGTTTTGATTGTTACCAAAGATACGGACCATGCCGAGCAGATTAAACAGATGATCCAAGCTGATAATTTTTATAACGGTTATTACAAAGATAAGGTAATTGAGGTCCACTCGGCCCAAAAAGGAAGTGAAAAGGAGGAAAATATTGGGCAGCTATTGTCTTTGGAAGACCCACATAACAAAATCGAAATTGTAATCCACGTGAATATGCTCAAGGAAGGGTGGGACGTCACCAATTTGTATACGATTGTGCCGCTTCGCGCTTCGGCTTCCGATACACTTACAGAACAGACCATCGGGCGCGGTTTACGTTTGCCTTATGGCAAAATTATGCATGAGGAAGCGGTGGACCGCCTGACTATTGTGGCCCACGACAAATTCCAAACTATTATTGACGAGGCCAACAAAGAGGGTAGTATTATCCGCAAGGAAAATATTATTGAACTAGATGATGATTTTGATCGTGCTCCACGTAAAGAAGTGATTGTTTCTAACACTATGTTGGCAACTAAACGGGAAGAAAATACGCAAACACAAACCGCTCAGCAATGGCTTCCACCCACCCCTGAGGTAAAAGAAGCAGTAGCCATTTTCCAAGATACCGTATTACCGGAAATGGGACGAGAAGTTAAAAAGATTGGCGATTTGTCTAATACGCAAGTACAAGAAGTGGCTTTTAAACGTTTAGAAGAGCATTTAGCCCAAAAAGGGGACTTGTTTGCTGCTCAACATGCCGAAGAAATTAAACAGCATGCTCCGCAACTTGTACAAGAATTTATAACTGCAACAATTGCTATCCCGCGTGTAACCATTCAACCCGGTAAAGACGGACACTTGAACTTTAAACCTTTTGACTTGGATACAACCAACATTACCTATCAACCTGCCTCCGAAGAAATTTTCTTAAAATCACTTACGGATGGTGGGTATTCTTTCTTACAAGGGCAAGTATCGGGGGATATTAATCAGGAAACCCCTGAAAATATCCTATTAGGGGCTTTGTTTGATGTACCGGAAATTCCTTATGATGATTATGCGGATTTGTTACATTCGTTAGCGCAAGCTGTAATTGCTAAATTAAAGACCTATTTAGATGATAAAGGGGTTAAAAATGTAGTTATTACCTATAGACGTCAGTTGGCGGACTTTATCTTTGCTCAAATGAAACAGCATGCTGAATATGTGCCTGCTGATTTAATGGCCTCCAAAGTCCGTCCATTTGAGAAGATCTATCCGCATAATTACGAAAAAATCTCTTCTGATAAGATTAGACATTACACCGATACAATAGAACCCACTAGCGACATACCAAGCAAAGTGTTCTCTGGATTCAAAAAGGCATGTCATAACTTGTATAAGTTTGATTCAAAAGCAGAAAAAGACTTTGCCCAGGTACTAGAACAATGCTCCGAAGTGCAAAAATGGCTTCGTCCTCATATTAAACAATTTAATATTTATTGGAGTAATGGGAAGTACGAACCTGATTTTGTAGTGGAAACGGCTGATAAAATATTTCTAGTAGAAATTAAGAGTACAAAAGATATTGATACTAGAGACGTAGAAGAAAAAGCCAAGGCAGCCCTACTTTGGATTAGGCGTGTAAATCAATACGCTCGAGAAGAAGGCGAAAAAACATGGGAGTATTTGCTAATTCCACACACAGCAGTACAACTAAATAACGACTTTAGTTATTTTAAGCAGTTTAAGAGGTAATATTCAAATTCTAAAATCTTCACCCTAGATTCTACTTGACTTATCTCCCGATACTAAGCGTGAATGTAGTACGAAGTAAAAATCGCTTACTTAAGGAGATAAATTATGAAGAAAAACACTAAAAAATCAGCACCAAAAACTACATCTGCAAAGCCCGCTATTCTTCGCGTGGTAAGTCCTATCGTTTCCTAAAAAACTATGCTTGAAAACTTACCTGTCCGGCCGCGCGATAACCGCTTGCCCGTGCCAGGGAGCATCATCACAAAAACTTATCGTGGCAAAACCATAGAAGTAAAAGTCCTGGGAAACGGCTTTGAATACGAAGGGAAAGTATTCAAAAGCATCTCACGCGTGGCGATGACGATCGTTAAACGCCAACTCAGCGGCTATGTATTCTTTGGACTTACCAAATGACGCCGCGCCATTTACCACCCACTTCAGGGCGATTTGTAAAAGGCCGCTCGGGCAATCCCCTGGGGCGGCCTCCCCGAAATTTTCGTGAAAGAGATATTGTCTTGTTAGTCGCTAAATTCTTTGAAACTTTAGCCAAGGCATACTGTAATCAAAGCCGTTCGGTGGAAAAAATCCGTCAAATTAAGGACATCTTATCATGAAAAGAAAGTGCTATTTGCCTAAAAGTTATGAAGAATTAAAAGGACTATCTCCCAAAGAACTGCGGTTTTATTGGAACGCTTTCTATACCTATCCCGTAAAAGGTGTTAAGGCCAAATTACGCCCGCTATGGTATGCCATCCAATGCGAGCTAGGGCGTTGTAAATTACAAGAAAAATATATCACGCGGCTTGACCGTTATGCGGGCAATCCGGATAAGTATATTGAGCACGCACATAAAAAGCGTTACGCACTCGCCGCCGGAACGATACTGACTAAAACCTATAAAGGTCGGATGTATCAAGTGACCGTAAAAGGGAAAAATGCCTACGAGTGGGAAGGAAAAATATATTCCAATTTAACAACATTAGCCGAGAAAATCGTACGAGCCCACGTCAGCGGGCCCAAATTTTTCGGATTGACAGGTAAAAAATATGCCCAAAATTAACTGCGCCATCTATACAAGGAAATCAACGGAACACGGCTTGGAAATGAGTTTAATTCGTTCCAAAACCAGGAAGAAGCGTGCAAGGCCTATATTTTATCACAGGCGTTTAACGGCTGGGAGTATTATAAAACATTTGAAGACGGCGGGATTAGCGGTGGCACGATGGAGCGCCCCGGCTTACAAGCACTTTTGGAAGAAATCCGCGAGCGTAATGTGCAGGTGGTCGTCGTCTATAAAGTAGACCGTCTGTCGCGTTCTATATTTGATTTCCATAAAATGATGCAGGAGTTTGCCAAGTACGAGTGTAACTTTGTGTCTATTACCCAGTCGTTCGATACGAGCAATTCTATGGGCAAACTGACACTCAATATGCTCTTATCTTTTGCGCAATTTGAGCGCGAGGTATCAGCCGAGCGTGTACGCGATAAAATCGCTGCCAGCAAGGCCAAGGGGCTGTGGGTGGGGGTAATTTGCCCTTGGGCTATGACGTCAATGATAGGCACCTTGTGGTAAATGAGCCGGAAGCAGAAATCGTTCGGCAGGTATTCCAAAAATATCTTGAAATACAAAATATGCTTGGGGTGGCCGAGTGGCTAAATAAGCAGGGGATACATACTAAGAAGTGGGTTACCAAACCCAGCCAGCGTGAGCGGGGCGGCGAACCGTTTAAGAAGAATACGGTGCAACGCATGTTAACAAACCCCATTTATCTTTGCAAAATCACGCATTATTCCCAAAACAAAATCTATAACGGTGTACATAAGCCGATCATTTCTTGTGAATTATGGGAACAGGTGCAGGCGGTAAACGGCGGCGCACTGTTAAAACAGCGTATTATAAACGCAGTTATTTATGATGGCGTGCAGACACAAAAACAAGCCCATGAAGGGCAGTTCTACCGGTGGCTACCCTCTGACGCGCAAAACCCAGATCCGGAACATCAACTGCTATACGGTAAAGTTTTTCGGGTAGGTACCGGCGACAAAGACGGTAATATGCCCGGGGAACGGTATGGATGTAGGTGCGGCATTGAGTGGCTGGAAGAAGCCGAAATGACGGCTGAAGAAAAGATGAAGGCCGTGGATGTGAAACTAGGGAAAGAAACACGGTTGCCACCCTTGAATAAGGCGGATTTAGAGCGCATGGGGGTAAAAGAAAGTAAACCTGTGATATGGACAAAATATTCTAGTACTCGCAGTGCCGCAAAGCATAAGGATATAACAGTTAAAGAATACAATTACTTAGTAGGAAATTCTCTGTACAAGCACATATATCCAGTTTTTAGGGACCGTAAAAATAAGAACTATTGGCACTTTATTGGAACACCCGAAACGGGTAGAACTAGCGCACCAGTTGTGCTGTTAGATGTGGAAGAAACAAAAAATGCGTTTGAAATTGTTCACGTCCATAGAATGGAAGCAAATTCGTTAAGGAGATTATTACGAAAGATACTAAAAAAGAACTAACCGAGGGGAACCTGCATGTCTCCACCATTACGGAAGAAATTCCGTTGCATTCGAGCCAGGATTTTATGCTGTCGGTTAGTTCAAATATACGAAGCAGGCGGAAGATTCAGCTCTTTGGCTTTCCGCGTGTCGCTATAGACTAATGCATTAGCTATAGCTCCGCTTCGTTACTGATAGTATAAGTGATTTTTGGCAATTTGTCAATAGAAAAGAGGAAAAACGATATGAAAAAATTAGTACACGTTATGTTTTTAACGCCTTTACGCGCCCAAAAAGATGCGCCGGGGGCTGACGGCGGCGGCCAAGATAACGACCTAGCCGCCCAAGTGGCCGCTTTGCAGGCCGAAATTGCCGCATTAAAAAAGGGCAAAGAGGACCCAAAGCCCGCCCCCAAAGATGACCCGCGCGCTGACGTTTTGGCACAAGCCGCCGCCCAAAAACAGCGGCAAGAAGAGCGCGAGCGCATGCAAGAAGCCATTAAGTTTAATTTAGCCATTGCCCAGTATGTAGCGGATAATAAGGATTATTTAACCCCTATTGCCGCCGGGATTGTGGACAAGGTAAATGAAAAGCAATTTACCGATGAGGAGAAAAAATCCCTCAATATGCGCAAAAATTTGCTGGAGGATTTTTTTAGCCAGCAAGCCAATATAGATGCCGCCCCGGAAGAACTCAAAGGGCGTATTATGGCCTTTAAGGCCCTGGCGGAAGATGACAAAGAAAAACAGGCCGCTACCTATTGGGATTTACTCCAACTGACGGTAGACCGTAAAAAATTAACCGCCCAGGTAGAGGCCGCTAAACGCGCCCGCCAAGGTGGTTATGAAGAAAGCAATGATTTAATTAAAAACTATAACGCCAAAGTATTTGCCCGCAAAAGCCAATACCTAGGCGAAGGAGAAAAGAAATGAGCAGAAGATTAGGCACGCCGTATATGCGCGGCAAGTCCGATGTGATTGAAAACTTCGCCCCGAACGGTGGGAACTCCGTTGCTGAGGGCTTGGCTGTTATTTTGCACAGTGACGGCACGATTAAACCCTATGCGGGGTCCGGCGTAATTATGGGGGTGGCTGGCATGAAAGAAATGAAGCACCAAAGCGTAGTACGCGCCGGGCTAGAAGTACTGGTGCAACTGGCTAGCGGGGCAGAACCGGCACCCGGGGCGGCAGTTTATGTAGATGCTAATGGTAAATTTACCTCTGTTTCTACAGACAACACCCCGGTAAATGCTACCTTCCGCGGCGCAAAAGAAGCGGCTATTACTTCCGCTGGCATGGCTGTAGAGGCGGCTGCCATTGACTTTGCCGGGGGCTTATAAGCACTATGGCAAAAAATGCGAAAGATACGGCAGGTAAGGGAAAAAATGTAACCCCTTGCGGCGAAGAAACGAAGCAAAACGCGAATACTGAACGCGCGGGCAAGTTGTATGACGATAAAGGGAAAAAATATAGGTTCGCATCTTCCAAAAGCCACAGGTGGAAGTTATTATATTACTACAATGGCGTGGGCGGGCATTACTTGCCAGTGGCACAATTGGATAATTTTGTGCTTGATGTGCTCCGGTAGATTGCTTTGGAAGAATTAGAGCCCATGGCCGATAGAATCGGCATAACGGATAAACAAATGCGTTCCTGGATTGTTAAGGCAACATGCCAGACGGCAGGGAACGCGCATTATTTGACGATTCTTTTAGATGAGAGGCAAATAAAGGCCGATTTAATCAATTGCCCGAAAATAACGGAGAAATTAGAGAGAAAACCCCTTTCGCTAGAACGGATGGAAGGTAATTTATATGTGCGCGGGAAATTTATGGTAGCCAATGTTTCATCGGTAAAATTGCGTAATGGGAGTGCCCACAATATTTTAACTGTACGGCAACTTAATGAAAGTTTAGTGCGTGGCCTTGCACGCGGGTGGCAACTTAAAAAGAGAATGGATCGAGGGATTATTACCCGGGAATTAGAAAAAGAAATGCACATGACAAAGCGTACCATTTCGCGGTATATTAACTTATGCTATTTATCCCCGCGCATTGTAGCGGATATCTTGGAATACAAGAATCCGAATAATTTGACGTTGCGGGAGCTTATGAATCTTGCGGAAGGCCAAGTAGATTTTGAGAAGCAAGAAGAAGTATGGCATGGGGGAGAAATGTCATAGGTTCGAAAGTAAAAATATATTATATCGGAAAGGACTCGAACCCCTGACCTCCTACAGGAATAATACATTGTTTCTTAGACGGTATAACCATGCGTTCTTTGCCTTTATCGGCAAAATATAACTATTTATTTATAAAATATAACTTGATTTATTGCCGATAATCAGTTATACTAGTAGTAACAGGAGGGGGTTATGGAATATATCTCGGCAGTACAAGCGGCTAAAAAGTGGAAAATTTCGGAGCGGAGCGTACGTAATTATTGTGCGCATGGCCGTATTGCGGGGGCTTTTTTAACCGGCAAGACATGGAACATTCCGTCAGATGCCTCTAAACCTATGCGTAAACCCAAACAAAGCAAGCACGCTAATACCTTACTTAATATATTAAAAGCCGAGCAATCTTCCAAACAACATGGCGGTATTTACCATAAGATACAAATTGACCTTACTTATAATTCCAACCATATAGAAGGCAGCCAACTTACCCATGACCAAACCCGCTATATTTTTGAAACAAACACGATTGGAGTGGAAGATAATACCGTAAAGGTGGATGATATTGTAGAAACCGCTAACCATTTTAAATGTATTGATATGATTATTGAGAATGCTAACTATAAACCCAGTGAACATTTTCTAAAAGAATTACACGGTGTGCTTAAAAACGGAACGTCGGATAGCCGTAAATCGTGGTTTGCGGTGGGGGATTATAAGCGCAAACCCAATGAGGTGGGGGGACACGCCACTGCCAGTCCGGAACAGGTAGCGGCTAAAATGAAAACCTTGCTAGCCAAGTACAACCGCAAAAACAAACATACCTTTGAGGAATTATTAGATTTCCATTACCAGTTTGGAACCATTCACCCATTTCAAGACGGGAACGGACGTATCGGGCGGCTGATACTGTTTAAGGAGTGTTTGCGTAATAATATCGTTCCATTTATCATTACGGACAAGATAAAGATGTTCTATTACAAAGGACTTAATGAGTGGCCGAAAAATCACGAACGCTTAACTGATACTTGTTTGTCCGCGCAAGACCAGATGAAAGCAGTGCTAGATTATTTTAAGATTACCTATTAAAGCAGTTTAATGCCGCGCAGGACTTGAACCTGTGACCTTCCGCGTATTGGCAAATAAAAAGTAAATTTAAAAAAGTGGATCTTGCGATTTTTTCCGTTAGAGAACTGGGGCTGAATTATCCGTATTTTTGGCAAGGGATAAAGCACTCTAAGACGGTGAAGGATAGAAAGTTAAAACTTTCCTCGTCGTAAAAAGATATAATTAAACACAAAAAAATCCCCATCCTGAGGGAGGGGAAAATCAAAATGGACCGGACAGGACTTGCCTTCCGGTAAAACTCCTGACGGAGTTTTCCTGCAGGCCGGGCTCGCGGTTTTTGCCTTTCGCGCTACGCCTGTGCGGCTCGCGCTCAAACAAAAACATCGCTACGCCTTTCAAATCCTGCCGCGCATAAAGCAGTTTATGCGCTTTCCACCCAAATTAAAAGCACCCTTTCGGGAGCTTTCTAAATTTGGACCGGACAGGACTTGAACCTGTGACCTTCCGCGTGTAAGGCGGACGCTCTACCAACTAAGCTACCGATCCGTAAATCTCAAATTCAAACTACCTGTATATTATAACAAAAAAACAATAAACACACAACCTTATTTTGAGGGTTCATGATCGTTTTCGTCAGTAGTTTCTGCACAACAACCGCACGCATTGACGTCTTGCTGTGAGGGGGTAGTCCGTTTCCATTCATCGGATTCCGGTCCCCATTTGGCTTTTACTTCGTCTGGAATTTTAAATAATATGCTAGTGCATTTTGCACTTATTGTGCCATCGGGCAGCACGATTTCCCCTTCTACTTGCGCGCGGGAACCGCCGTCTCGTAGAACGCGGCCAATGGCCCGCAAAGGGGTGTGGGTAGGCGTATTATGTTTGTATACTACTTCCATTTTTAGCGTTACCATTAAACGCTCAAAATTATTATCTAGTAAAATTGCCCGCCCGGATGTTTCATCTAAAATCGTAGCAATAATTCCACCATGCACTGTTCCGGGATAGGAACAATAGGTATCATCTAACTCAAAATGCGTTTCAACTTGTTTGTTTTCATAATCATTAAACCATTCCAACTTAAGGCCAAACGGATTTTTCTTGCCGCAAGCAAAACAATTTAACGAAGTGGGTTGTTTTAATTTCTTCATAAAATCTCCTAAAAAATATTATACTTTTTTGCTACACTAGAGTTATGAAGAATTTAGAAATAGAATGTAAATTTGATGCCAATGTGCGCGGAGCATTTGTTCGTGCAACACATTTCTTACGTGTCTTAAACCCGGCTATTTCCGCGCGCATTTTACCCATTCAGGATACATATTTGGACCATATCTCGCGTGATTTATCAAGCCAAAAAATTGCTTTGCGCGTGCGTAATACCGGCGGAAACTGGGAAGCCACTTTTAAAACACGTACAGAAATTATTAACGGCAAAGCCGTACGGCGTGAGGAAACCTTACCGCTGGTCCATACAACCACGCTTGCCGAAGCATTAAAAGAGTTGGCAAGGAAAGGCCGCTGGCAAAAAATAGACGTAACCCAATTAGTACCGCAGTTTGTTATTTCCAACAAACGCAGTGTTTTTAACCTCAGTTACCAAGGAGCATTATTGGAAATTGCTTTGGATAATTTTGCTATTTTGGTAGCGGGTAGAAAACTTACCAGTAAAGAAATTGAAATAGAATTAAAACGCGGAAATGAAAAATCATTAGAAAAATTTGTGCAACTTTTTGAAGCGTATACCCATTTAAAACGTGCCAAAATTTCAAAAGTAAAAACGGCAGAATTATTATTACGCGCGTTTTCAAAATAAAATTCATAAAAAATAATTGCATGTTGTCAACCCTAAAAAATGATTACACAAAAATTATTTTTACCGTCTGAAAAATGCAAAAAAATACTGATAAAACAAACAAAAAAATATACTTGATTTTTTGTAAAAAAATAAGTTTAGACGTAAAAAGTATTGCATTTTAAAAATTTTTGTGCTATTATTTTTATGAGGTTAAAACTAATTGTCTTAGGAGATTAAAAATGGCTGTTAAAAAAACCGTGAAAAAAGTAGCCGCCAAAAAACCGGCTGCTAAAAAAGTAGCAGTGAAAAAAGCCGCCGTAAAAAAACCGGCAAAAAAAGTAGTAGCCAAAAAAGCATGTGCTAAAAAAGCGTGTGCCAAAAAGGCCTGCGCTAAAAAAGTAGCCGTAAAGAAAGTTGCCGTAAAAAAAGCCGCTGTAAAAAAAGTTGCTAAAAAAGCGGTAAAAAAAGTTGCCGCCAAAAAACCGGCTAAAAAAGTAGCAAAAAAGAAATAATTTAGTACCGTTGTAAAAAATCCCCGCCCAAGCATTTGCAAGGGCGGGGATTTTTTGTGAAGTGTTTATATCAGTCCCAATTGCGTGGTAATAATTGCTTAATTAGCTCGCACGTTAATTGCCCATGAGGAGCATATTCCTCGTCGTATTGACAGTGACATGTGGGTTGTCCATTGATTATGTCACATTCAAAATAAGTATCCACCGGGTCTTCTGCTAATGCCACTTTCCAATACATTTCATTATTTTCAGATACGGCCCAAGCTACATAACGAAAATAATCATCGTCACAATGAAATTGGCCTTCTGACATGCGGCATGATGTATGGGGAACAAGGTTTGGTAGGGGGTTATCTGTGGGGTTTGTTGAAGCCCATTTGTCTGTGTCTTGAGCGAGGATATCTAGCACCATTGCTTTTTCTACACTATTTATAAATGCCATGGGCCTAGCCGTTAACCGTGCTTTCCATACGGCCTTTTGATACTGTGGTAACGCCACCGCCGCCAAGATACCGATAATTAACACCACTACCAACAACTCTATAAGCGTAAAACCCCGCCGGGTACTATTTATTGTCATATTTCCTCCTTCATTCTGTTGGGGATATAGACAATAAAAACGGCTATAATGTCGCCTGGGAGTATCAGCAACCAAACGCCAAACAGCCGTAGTTCCGCGCAAAACGGAACATTAAACAGAAAATATCTCCGGAGCAACCCTTCGGTATTTTCTGTCTTAACGACTGTTTTGGGGCTGATACTCGTTTTAATTGTCTAAAACTTGCCTGCTAACGCAGGAACCCAAAACAGAATAAATTTTTTATTACCTTTTTATTCTACATAATTTCTGTTTCTTTTAATAGGTATTTGGGAAAAAACGTAAGTACAAAACAAAACTTGACAAAACTAACAAAATTTGCTAACTTAAATACACAAGGCAATCAAACAAGCCGCAACCCACCTTTCAAAAGCACATTTTTGCGGCATCCAAAACAAAAAAATCCCGCCGGATAACCGGCAGGATACAAAATGAATGTAGTATCTTATAATTTGGCAAATAAGGTAATGGCTAAAATAGCCACTAACAACGCTGTCAAACTGTAAGACAACCACCGTGCGCTTTTTTTGCTCCCCTGAGGGAACACTTTGCGGGTAATGATATAAAACCCCGGCACGGCCAGTAATACTACAAATATCAAAATAAAAACAAGACCAGTCATATCTCCTCCGTGAGAATATGATAGTAAATTTTGCACGTTGTGTAAAAAAGGAAATCTATGAAAAAAACAGAACACTATTTAAAACGCTACCAAGCGTTAAAACAAACAAGGTCTGCGTGGATGAATACCTGGAAAGAATTATCCACTTATATTGCACCCACGCGGGGGGTGTTTGAAGTGCAGGCCCCGCATGCGGCCAAACGTATAGACCACAAAACCCTGCTGGATAGTTCCGCCTCTCTGGCAGTGGGTATATTAGGGGCTGGCCTGATGAGCGGACTGACCAGCCCCTCGCGCCGGTGGTTTCATCTTACCTTGCGCCATGCGTATTTAAAGCAACTGCCCGGTGTGTCGGCGTGGCTACTGGAGGTTCAAAAAAGTATAGAACGCGCTTTGGCCAAAAGTAACTTGTACGCTGTGTTGCAAAGCGTGTACGAAGAAGTCAGCGTATTTGGCACAGCGGCTTTCTTGGTAGAAGAAGACCCGCAAGGGGGTATTTTCTGCCGTCCGTTTACCGCCGGGGAATATGTGCTGGATATAGACGAAAAAGGCCGCGTGAATACCTTTGGGCGGGAATTTAGCATGACGGCAGGGCAATTGGCCTCTTTCTTTGGAATTGATAATTTGCCACCGGCTATCCGTTTGGAGTTAGAGGGGCAGCAAGCATCTGCCCAGCACCAGGTAATACACCTTATTTTCCCTAATCCGCAAGCGGACAGTAAGTGGGAAGATTATATGCACTTTGCCTATAAATCGGTCTATATGCTTACAGACGGAACCTTACTGCGGGAAGGGGGATACCATGAATTTCCGGTAGTGGCAGTCCGTTGGGAAACAAAAAATACTTCGGAAATTTACGGCCGCGGCCCGGGGTGGAAAGTGTTGGGCGACGTAAAAATGCTTCAAAAAATGCAAAAAACCAAACTGGTGGCCTTAGACAAAAACACCAACCCGCCCGTCATGGTGTCTGCCAGTGTGCAAGGGGAAGTGAATTTACTTCCGGGGGGAATTACGCGGTGCAATAGTTTAACGGATGCCGCTGTAAAACCTGCCTACCAGGTACAGGCAGATTTATCCTCGTTAGATGATACGATGGAGCAAGTGCGCCACACCATTAGTTCCCACTTTTTTGCAGATGTGTTTTTAATGTTGTCTTCGCAGGATTCTCCTACCCGCACGGCGGCTGAAGTAGCCGAACGCCGCCAGGAAAAAATGCTTATGTTGGGGCCTGTGTTTCAGCGGTTAAAAACGGAACTGTTAGACCCGCTGATTGAGCGTACTTATTTTATTTTGCTACGCCAAGGCATATTGCCGCCCGCTCCGGAATATTTGCACGGCCTGGAGTTGCAGGTAACCTATATTTCCACGATCGCCCAGGCCCAGCGTGCCAGTGCGGTGGAACCGTTACTGCAGGGGCTTGAACTGGCAGAACGTATTGCGCAAAGTGACCCGGCTTCTATCAGTCAGTTAGATTACGCACATGCACTACGGGAAGGATTGGAAAGTTTAGGCGTAGATGCGATGCTTTATCCCCAGGAGAACAATCAATGAACCCAAGTAAACTAAAAAAACGTTTTACCTATGATATGCAAACCGTACTAAAAACCCCAGCAGGCCGCCGCGTCTTATGGCGCATTTTGCAAGCCGCACAAATCCGCCAACATGGTTTTGTGCCGGGGGACAGTACCTCCACTTCCTTTCATTGTGGACAGCGCAGTATTGGCCTATTTTTGCTTGATGAAATTGAACAAGCACACCCCGGTGCTTATCAACAGATGCGCGGGGAATATGTGGCGGAAGTAACTTCCGCCCAACAACAATTAAACCAGGAGAATAACCATGACTAACCCAGAAACCGATTTACACGCACCGGCCGTGGCTACAGAAACTACGGTAGCCCGCACACAGCCGGCCGAACCTGCAGACCCGTATGCCGCAGTATCCCTGCCGGAAAATTCCTTACTTGGTGCAGAACAGTTGGCGGCGTTCAAACAAACCGCTACTGAAGCCAATCTGCCGGCCGCTTCTCTGCAAAAGTGGCTCACGTTAGAAGAAACCCGCCTGCAAACACTTGCCCAACACCAGCGCGAAGAAAAACAACGTACGCTTGAGCAATGGGCTAGCCAGACGCAAGCAGAATGGGGGCCTAACTGGCAAGAGGAAGTTTCCCGCGCGGTCCGTGCCGCCGACGTATTTGGCGGCCCGGAACTGCGGCAACTGTTAGAAGAAACGGGGCTAGGAAACCACCCGGCGATAGTCCGTACCTTCGCCGGAATTGGCAAACGGATGAGTGAAGATGTGACCCCCGGCGGAGCAACGCATGCTTCAGCGGATAAAACCTTCACCCAGGCGTTGTACGGAAAAAATTAAGGAGAAAAATCTATGGCAATTATTGCAGATAAACAATATAACTTGGTGGATTACGCCAAGCAATTTGACCCCTCCGGCCAAGAATTGGCTATTGCAGAGGTACTCAGCCAGTCCAATGATATGATTGGGGATGCGCTTGTTACGGAAAGTTCGTTGGATTCCGGGCATGAATATGCGGTTCGTACCGGTATCCCGGAAGGAACCTGGCGCCGTGCTTATCAGGGTATTGAACCTGCCAAAGCAACTACTAAAGTAGTGGTGGAAAGTTATGGTACGCTGTCTGCCTATTCGGTAGTGGATAAATTAGTGGCGGAAAAAGGCGGGCATGTAGATGCTGTGCGTACGGGCCAATCCCGCGCGATTATTGCGGGTATGTCGGCATCCATGGCCTCTAACCTCATCTATGGTAATGCAGGGACTACGCCGGAACGGTTTACCGGGCTGGCTGCGCGGTATAATGAACTGTCCGGTGCGGAATCTTCCCGCAACGTCATTGATGCGGGGGGAAGCACCCATGGGCAAAATTCCTCTATTTACCTAGTGGTGTGGGATACCGATAAAGTGTTTACCTTCTTCCCCAAGGGGTCCAAAGCCGGTATCCAACGCGTGGACTATGGATTAGTAAACCATGTGGATGCCGCCGGTAACGAGTTCCCCGCCTACAAAGAGTATTTTGAGTGGAAACTAGGTCTTGCCGTGCAAGATTGGCGTTACGCGGGGCGTATTTGCAACATTGATGTAACCAATGTTCCCTCTACGCTTATTGACAGCATGTGTGACCTGGAAGAACGTATTCAAAGTTTGTCTTTGGGTAAACCGGTTTGGTATATGAACCGTACGGTGAAGGCCGCCTTGCGTAAACTCACGACCAACCGCTCTAACATTCAATACACGCCGGACCAAATTACGTCTAGACCTTTAATGACGTTTAATGAAATCCCGGTGCATATTTGTGATGCTATCCGCGACGACGAAAACGTAGTCGCCTAAACTTATAGGGGCGGGAAAAATGCCCCGCCCTGATCATAATTAAGGAGAACTTATGCTATTAGATCAAAATACCATGTTTTCAGATGCCCAGAATCTGCGGGCTACCGGTGCTAGTACCAATACGTTAGACCTGACTTCGGCAGGAAATGCGGTACCTGGCCGTTTGGTGTTAATTGCGCATGCCGATACGGCATTTGTGGGGGCTACGCAGGTAATTTGCGCCTTGCAAACATCAGATAAGGCCGACTTTTCCTCCGGCGTTGTTACGCTGGCCAGTGCCACGGTAAGCGGTAGCCAGCTGGCAGATACTGAAAAAAATCTCTTTGCGCTGGGTATTCCGGTAGGGATGAAACGCTATTTGCGGATGTATTATACCGTAACGGGTACTGTTACGGCCGGAGCGATTAGCTGTTTTGTGGCGGATGTAGCGGATATGAGATAACCTCTCAGGGGTGCTGTTTATGGTTTAGCGGCACCCCGCCAGTTTTCTATTGTGGAGTATTAGATACCCCCTTATGGGTTGCAAGCGAAAATAGCCCTCAATTTGTAAAAAAGCGTGAAAAAATAACTATTTTATGGCATAAAATGATAGTTTTTAAGCCATTTTGCGCGCTACTAGTGGGGAAATAACTGGATAAAAAACATCGGATATATTCTTTTGGGTTGTATTTTGTTTGGATTTTAAAAATATATATAAAAATTAAAATACTTAAATTTTAATTATTTTTTTAATAATATGTGCTTTTTATTAAAACAAAATGAAATTTAATAAAATTTTGTATGTAAATAAAAATATCTATTAAATAATATAATCTAAAATTATATCTATATTTAAAATTATAAAACATATAAAAAATAAACATTTTTAAAATATGGAGATAAAATGTACACATCAACATCTGTTTGTAATATGGCTCTTGCTTATTTGGGGCAATCTCCCATTTCCTCTTTAAAACAAGATAACGAACGTGCCAGATTGTTACAATTATTTTATAATCCGGTACGTGACGAAGTGTTACGCACCCATAATTGGGCCTTTGCCACCGTGGAAAAACCTCTCATCCGCGTAGTTCCCGAGGCAGAAAAAATGGGGCGTTTTCTATATAAATATCCGGCGGATGCCCTTTTTATTCGCCGTATTTCTTCGCCGGATTGTCCCTACTTACCGTTGGTGTTTTCGGAAGAATATGATTCCCGCAACCACCAACGTGTATTGGTCACTTCTGTTGCGCAGGCATTGGTTACTTATACACGCCGTGTGACAGATGAAACCCAATTTGATGCTTCTTTTGCAAAAACGTTTGCACTGGCATTAGCAAGCGATGCGGCCTTGGCCCTTACAGGAGATGTTGCGCTGGCGGCGCGTTTGCAACAGCAATATCAACTATACATAGAGCAGGCCCGCCAAACCAACATGGCAGAACAGCATGTGTTAACCTCCCCAACCGATGCGTTTAGTGAGGTGCGCTGATATGGTATCGCATTATTTACAATCTTCATTTACAGGCGGGGAAATTAGCCCTTCTTTGCAAGCCCGCACGGATGCTTCTGCTTACCATACCTGGCTAAAAACTGCACACAATATGCTCATTCATCCGCAAGGAGGTATTTCTAACCGCCCGGGTACCCAATATATGGCACAGGCCAAATCAGCCGAAAATCCCTGCCGGCTTATTGCGTTTACTATTGGAACGGATGAATCCTATGTCATAGAAGTAGGGGAGCAGTATTTGCGTTTTCACACGGCGGGCGGCCCGGTTTTGGATGGCGAAAAGAATATCTACGAAATTTCAACCCCATATGCCGGGGAAGATATTTTTCAGCTCCAATATGCCCAATACCAATCTTCCCTGTATGTGGCGCACAGAAACTATCCGTTGTATAAGTTAAGCCGGGTGCAACGCGGCGTATTTACCTGGGAGGAGGTGGCTTTGAAAGGGGGGCCGTTTCAGCCCTTAAATACCGATGAGACCCTCCGTATGCGTGTGTATCCGCAAACGCAGGTGTTGCAAAGTATGGGGGTGGCGGCCACGCTGTCTATAGAGCCGGTAAATTATTCCCAATGGATGGTGTGGGCCTATTTTGACGGAAACCAGTTTTACGCGGGTGAAACTTTTGGGTTGGATATACCGGCTATTGTTCAGGCGTTTAATGCGGCCTATAATTCCCAGGGGCTTACTGCCTATAATTTGGGAAGTATTATTTATGTGCAGTCCGCTGCGCAAAATGGGGGAGATTGGAACGGCAAAGTATTTTCCATTGAATACCATCATGGTTTTCTGGATAGCCCGATGGACGTATTTTCCCAAGCATTAAGCGGCGGTGAAAACGCAGGTGTTGCTACGGAAGTGCAAACAGGGCAATATGTGCTAGAAAGTGATTTTTCCTGTTTCACTCCTTCTCATGTGGGCGGACTGTTTGCGCTTACGCATGCGGTAGATGCCCAATACCAAAGCGGCAGTTTAGGGTATGAAAGCACCTCTCAGACCATATCCTGCGGGGAAGGGTGGTCCTTACGTACCGGCGGTACATGGACTGGCCAATTATGGGTGGAAATTTCGCGTGATTTGGGTATTACCTGGAAAACCCATAAAGTGCTTACCCGCGGCGAGCAGGAAGATAATATTTACCTCACCGGGCACATAAAGGATGCGGAAAATATGTACCTGTTGCGCGTACGTTCCGTGCAAATAACCGGGCAAGCAACTTATGAACTTACGGCGGATGGCTTTGTCCAGCGAGGGATAGTGCGGGCTATTTCTTTTGTGTCCGCTACGCAGATGGTTGTATCTTGTATGCAATCTTACGCCTCGCAGGAGTGGACCCATTTATGGGCACAAGGATCTTTTAGTCCGGCCGCTGGGTATCCGTCTTGCGTGTTTTTTTACCGGGACCGGCTTGGGTTAGCGGCAACTTCGGCGGAGCCGCAAACCCTGTGGTTTTCTAAAATAGGCAATTTTACGGACTTTAACCATGCCAGAGACGTACTGTTGGATACGGATGCCTTGAGTATTTCCTTGGCAGGCAAGCAATTAAATGAGGTCCAGTCGGTACTGATTTCTAACCGGTTGCTTGTATTTACGACACAAAGCGAATGGACTATTTCCTGTAATGGTCCGTTTACGCTAGCCAATCTCCAGCTGGAACAACAAAGCCAACGCGGGGCCTATAAAACAATGCCTGTCATGGTGGGAGGGCGTGCTTTATTTGTGCAGGCAAGGGGCAGTGTCTTGCGGGATTTTTACTATGATTATTCCCAAGCATCTTATGTGGGGGATGATTTGACCTGGCAGGCCAAGCATTTATTTGAGGGGCACCGTATTGTAGAAATGGCATTTCAGCAGGAACCGGATTCTACCCTTTGGTGTGTTTTAGAAAATGGCACTATTTGTTCCCTTACCTATATGCCGGAACAGGGGCTTTTGGCCTGGGCACAACATAGTACACAAGGGGTTGTACGTAGTATTTGTAGTGTTGTGCAAGAAGGTAAAGACCAAATATGGTGGGTAGTTGAGCGGAATAGTAACTATTTCATTGAACGCTTTTGCCCGCGTGCTGAACAGGCCGGTTTGTCTAACGGATGTTTTTTGGATTGCGCCGTATGGTCTTATTTTTCTCAACCCCAACAGCAGGTGGGTGGCCTGGCGCATTTAGAAGGGCAAAGAATCTCTGCCCTGGCAGACGGCAATGTGTTTCATTCATTACTGGTACAACAGGGAACAATCACCTTGCCGGTATCTGCCCGTGAAGTAGTGGCCGGGCTTACGTATGTTTCTAAACTAATTACCCTCCCTGTTCCGGTGGAAACTGGTAGCCAAAAAAGGCGGTTGGTGTCTGTGCAGGTACGTTTGTTAAACAGCCGGGGGGGAAAAATAGGTACACACGAAGAAATGCTTACGCAATTGTGCCAACGTACCCATGAAGCGTATAATACCCCTATTGGATTACAAACCGGTTCCTTCCAGGTAACTTTAGCGGATATTCACCGGCAAGAATCTTGCATATATATCGTGCAGCAAGACCCCTTGCCGCTTACTGTACTTGCAATTATTACAAACCTTTCAAATTAACAGGAGTTTTTATGATTCAAATTACTACAAACCTAGCATCTTCCTGGGCAACGGCCCATAGTAAAAACCGTACCCGGCAAAGAAAATACGCCTCCCTTGTTGAAAAAACAGAACAGGACATAGAAAAATTACGTGATCAGTATGAGCAAAATACGGCTTATTTATTCCGCTCCGCTGCAGAGAAAAGCCGTCAGGCGTATGAAAATGCGCGTGCGCAGTTAGCCGCCCAACAAGCCCAGTGGGCTACCCATGGGCTAACCGGGCAATCGGCCACGGTAGCAGAGAAAAATATGCAGGTCCGTTTGCAGCAGACACAGCAAGAAAAACAAGCCCAAAATACATTGCAGCAGGCCGCCGCACAGGAAGAACGAAATTATAAAACAGCATGGCAAAAACTGCGTGAAGCATTAACTTTTTATCGCCGGGCTTCCAGTAAAAAATCACGCTGGGGGTCTTTTGGTGAGGCAATTGGTAGTTTATTTAAATAATAAGGAGACATGTATGACTATATCCACTCAAATCTGTAAACGTATTTATCAAGCCGATGGGCAAACCCGTACGTGGGAGTTGGATTTTCCTCTTTTATCGGAAGATCACCTGCAGGTTTTTATCACATCTCAAGAAGGGACGGAAACCCAACTAACCACTGGTTATGAAGTAGACCTTACGCAAGGAATAGTTACCTATCCTACGCTGTCTAGTCAAATGCCGCCATTAAGTGAGGGGCAGCGTATTACCCTTTTGCGTGTAACGCCGCCTACGCAGGTAATACATCTTACCCAACAAGGGGTTCTGGATGCGGCGGAATTGGAACGGGGGTATGATAAATTAACCTTGCAGGTACAGGAACTGGCAGAAAAAGCAGAACGTAGCATTAAGTACGCCCCTTCGTCTGGGCGCACCGGGGCGGATGCGGACCAGTTTTTAACTGAACTGCAACAACATCAAACCGTTGCTTTAGAAAATGTGTTACAGCAAGTGGCCCAAACGCAACATTCCCTGGAGCAATCCCTTCAAACGGAACAAAATCTTCGTTCTGATGCGGATGTGGCAATTAGCCAACAGGTACAGACACTTGCCGGGCTTCTGTCTGAGCAAAACAGTAATCTTTCTGAAGAACAGACCGCGCGGACGACAACTGATAATTTCTTAAGAAATGATTTGCAAACCGAAATGTCGGCCCGTATTAGTGCTGATCAGGCATTGTCTAATCGCATTAACCAGTTAAATTTCATTCAGTTTGTGAATGCCCTTCCGGCAAGCGGCGAAAGTAAGTATATTTATGCCGTGCCGCAAGAAGAAACCGATTTGGATGACCACCCGATAGTAGTGCTTTATTTATGGAACGCCACG